>SEFA01000041.1 GCA_004210455.1 Rubrivivax sp.
CATCTAAGGTTTCCACCAATGTGAAAGCTTTTTCCAAATTGGAAACTTGTGGCTCCACTTCGCCCGCCCCGCCAGGGTGGACTCCTGGCGGGGCGGGCGAAGTGGAGCCACAAGTTTCCAATTTGGAAAAAGCTTTCACATTGGTGGAAACCTTAGATGCCATGGCGCAAAGCGTCAACTCAGGGTGATCGCGGTGGTCCGCCGGGGAGGCCTTGCTAAGATCGAAGCACTGTCTGCTTCCCTCGACCATGGCCATCGATTCGAACCTTCCTGGTGACCACATCCGCAGCGTGCGACGCCGCCTGGGCCTGACGCTCAGCGACGTGAGCGGCCGGACCGGCCTGGCGGTGTCGACGCTTTCCAAACTGGAAAAGGGCAACATGTCCCTGTCCTACGACAAGCTGATGCTGCTGAGCAAAGGCCTGGGCGTGGACATGGCGGAGCTGCTGGCCGACGTGCCCGGCTCGCGTGCCGCGCCGGGCGGCGGCGGGCGTCGCATCGTGGAGCGCGCCGGGGAAGGGCAGCAGGTGGTGACGGAGAGCTACCAGCAGCTCTACCTCGCGACGGAGCTGCTGAACAAGCGTGTCACGCCGCTGATCGCCGAGGTCAACGCGCGCACGCTGGAGGAGTTCAAGGCCGAGTTCGGCGATCTCATCCGCCATCCCGGCGAGGAGTTCGCGTATGTGCTCGAGGGCGAGATCGCCTTCCACTGCGAGCTGTATGCGCCGGTGGTGCTGAAGACCGGCGATTCGATCTACTTCGACAGCGAGATGGGACACGCCTACCTGAAGGCGTCGGACGCGCGCTGCCGCGTCCTGGCGACCTGCGCGCCGCGCAGCAGCGGCACCCCGGACGGCTTCAGCCAGCATTTCATCGACGTCTCGCGGCGTCTGCAGGAACCAGCGCCTGCGGCTTCGGGGAAGGTCGCGAAGCCCTCGGCTCCGAAGGCTGCGGCCGCGAAGCCGCGCGGTTCGAAGCGCTGAACCTTTCTTACTCCCTCTCCCGCTTGCGGGAGAGGGCAGGGGTGAGGGCCAGAGGCGGTGGAAGTGCTCAAGCCTCCAACTTCTTGAGCATCGGCGTCAATGCCAGCAGTGCGAGCGCCGACGTCGTCGCGAGCGCCGCCAGCAGCACGAAGAACCCTGCCGGTCCTAGCCACTCCCACGCGCGCCCGACCACCCCCGACAGCAGATTCCCTGCGAAGGCCGCGAGGAACCAAGCGGCGATGACCGTCGCGCCCATGCCCGACGGCGCGAGCCGCGCGAACAGCCCCAGGCCGACCGGCAGGATGTACAGCTCGCCGATCGTGTAGACCGCGAAGAACACCACCAGCAACAGCCCGCTGACCGGCTTGCCATCGGACATCGCGGCCATCGCCGCCAGCAGCAGATAAGCCGTGGCGACGCCGGCCGCGCCGATCGCCATCTTCCGGACCGGTGCGGGTTCTCGCCCCTTCACGGCGGCGCGCCGCCACGCGCGGATCAGCAGCGGCGTGAACAGGAAGACGAACAGCGGGTTGAGCGACTGCACCCAGGTCACCGGGATCGCGAAGCCGAACGCGTGCAGGTCGACGCTCGTGTCCGCCCACAGCGCCAGCGTGTTGCCGCTGTGCGCGTAGGCACTGCGGAACACCATCACCGACAAGGCCACCAGCAGCAGTGGCACGACGATCGCGGCGGCGCCGGGCTTGCGCCGCGCGTTGCCGTCGACCGACCCCATGGCGGTCGTCGAGCCGGCGAAGCCGGCCGCATCGGGGCTTGCGGCATTGGCGGCGCGCGCGGAGGTTTCGCGCAGACGGTCTTGCGGCAGGTGTCGCCCTCCGAGCAGATAGATGCCGAGGCCCACGCACATGCCGACGCCCGCGGCCCCGAAGCCCCAGTGCCAGCCGTAGACCTCGCCGAGCGTGCCGCAGACCAGCGGTGCGATCAGCCCGCCGAGGTTCACGCCGACGTAGTAGACGTTGTAGGCGCCGCCGCGGCGCGGATCGTCCTCGGCGTAAAGGTCGCCGACCTGGCTCGGCAGGTTGGGCAGGAACAGGCCGTTGCCCAGCGCGATCAGCACGAGGCTCGGATAGAACAGCGCCTCCCAGCTGAGCGCGAAATGCCCGACCGCCATCAGGCTGCCGCCGATCACGATCGCGAGTCGCCGCCCCAGCCAGCGGTCGGCGAGATAGCCGCCGGCGATCGGCGTCAGGAAGACGCCGCCGGTGTACAGCCCGTAGACCAGCGAGGCGTCGGCCTGCGTGAAGTGCAGCTGCTTGGTCATGTAATAGACCAGCAGCGCGCTCATCCCGTAGAAGGAGAAGCGCTCCCACATCTCGGTCAGGAACAGCACGGTGAGCCCGCGCGGCTGGCCGAACCACGTGGCGCGCGAGGCCGTCATGGACGGGTGGACGCCGGCATGGGCGGCGGCATCGGCGGTGTCGGGGATGGTGCTGGGGGTGTTCATGGTGGCGCTCATCGTCGCGGTCCCTCCGGCGGAAGTTCTGCGGGTCTTCCCGTGTCAAACAAGGTTGTGCATCGAGTTGTCCGGATGGTAGAGTTATTTTCCAAATTGGAAAGTAGCTAAAAACCATGAGTGAGACGACCGCCCGCAGCGTGGATTGCCTGGTGATCGGGGCCGGCATCGCCGGGGCGTCGATCGCGGCGAACCTCGCGCCGCACCTGACGGTGGCCGTGCTCGAAGCGGAGGCGCACGCCGGGTATCACACCACCGGCCGCTCCGCGGCGCTGTACTCGGCGCTCTACGGGAACGCGCCGGTGCGCGCCCTGACGCGGGCCAGCCGACCGTTCTTCGACCGGCCGCCGGCCGGTTTCGCCGAGGTGCCGCTGCTGCGGGCGCGTGACACGCTCTATCTGATCGGCGCCGGGCAGCAGGCCATCGCCGACCGCTTCGCCGCGGACGAGGACGTGCGCGCGCACACGCGGCGCCTGGAGCCGGACGAGGTGATCCGGCGCATCGGGATCCTGCGACGCGAGCGGATCGAAGGCGCCTTGCTCGACGACACGTCCGCGGACATCGATGTCGACGCGCTGCATCAGGGTTTCCTGCGCCTGGCGCGCGCCGGCGGCGTGCGGGTGCACCTGGGGGCGTCGCTGCGCGAGCTGGTGCGCGAGAAGGCGGGCTGGCTCGCCCGCACCGACAGCTTCTGCCTGCGCGCGCCGCTGGTGATCAACGCGGCCGGCGCCTGGGCGGATGCGGTCGCGCAGATGGCCGGCGTCGCGCCCTTGCCGCTGCAGCCGCTGCGGCGCACGGCGGCGCTGATCGACGTGCCGGCCGGCGTCACCGCCGCGGAGGCCGCCGACTGGCCGGCGGTCATCGCCATCGACGAGAGCCACTACTTCAAGCCCGATGCGGGCCTGCTGCTGATCTCCCCGGCGGACGAGACGCCGAGCCCGCCCTGCGACGCGCAGCCCGAGGAACTGGACGTGGCCATCGCCGTCGACCGTTTCGAAACGCTCAGCGGCCAGCGCGTGGCGCGCGTGCGGCATCGCTGGGCGGGGCTGCGCGTGTTCAGTCCCGACCGCACGCCCGTCGCGGGCTTCGATGCGACGGCGCCGGGATTCTTCTGGTGCGCGGGGCAGGGCGGCTACGGCATCCAGACCGCCCCCGCGCTGGCGCGGGCGGCCGCGGCGCTCGCGCTCGGCCAGGACCTGCCCGACGACATCGCCGACGCGGGCGTCCACGCCCGGGACCTCTCCCCCCGGCGTTTCCGCAACGCCTGACCCTTCCTGCCGAGTTCCTCTCCCATGCCCCGCTTCCAACTGTCCACCCATGTCGAGCAGCTCGCGCTGCGCGAGCCCTTCGTCATCTCCGGCTACCGGTTCACCGAGATGCCTGCGATGCGCGTCGTCCTGCGGGACGGCCCGTTCGAAGGACGCGGCGAGGCTGCCGGCGTCTATTACCTGAACGATCGCCCGGCGGACATGCCGGCGCAACTCGAAGCGGTCCGCGACGCGATCGAGGGCGGCATCGGCCGCGAGGCGCTGCGGCACCTGCTGCCGCCCGGTGGCGCGCGCAACGCGGTCGACTGCGCGCTGTGGGCGCTCGAAGCCCGGCGCACCGGCCAGGCCGTGTGGCAGATGGCCGAGCTCGGCGAGCCGCGCCCGCTGACCACGACCATCACGCTCGGCGCCGACGAGCCCGGCGCAATGGCGACGAGGGCACTGGCGCTCAGCGGCATGAGGGCGCTCAAGCTGAAGCTCACCGGCGATACCGATGCCGACATCGCGCGGGTTCAGGCGGTGCGCGCGGCGCGACCCGACGTCTGGCTGAGCGTCGACGCCAACCAGGGCTTCACGCCGGTCACCATCGAAGCCTTGCTGCCGGTGCTGGTCGCCTGCGACGTCAGCCTCGTCGAACAGCCGTTCGCGCGCGGCCGCGAGGCCGACATGGCGCTCGTCGACTTCCCCATGCCGACGGCGGCGGACGAGAGCTGCCTGACGCTCGACGAACTGGAAGCCTTGCCGGGTCGCTTCGACGTGCTCAACATCAAGCTCGACAAATGCGGCGGACTGACCGAAGGGCTGCTGATGGCGCACCGGGCACGCGTGCTCAAGCTCGGCGTGATGGTCGGCAACATGGGCGGCACCAGCCTGGCGATGGCGCCCGCGATGCTGGTCGGCCAGCTGTGCGACATCGTCGACCTCGACGGGCCGACGATCCTGGTGCAGGACGTCGTGCCGGGCGTGACGTACGGCGAGGGGAAGGTGGACTGCCCGGTGGCGGTGTGGGGTTAGGTCGCGTCCGCCATTCGCTCGAACCGCATCACCCAATTGGTTTCCCACGTCGTCCCGCCGTCCGCGGAGAACGCCTGCTCCCAGCGCGGCTCGTCCGGATGGCGCTTGTCCCAGGTGAAGCGGACCTTGATGTCGCGGCCGTCCAGCACGTCGTCGGCGAAGAACAGTCCGATCGGGCCGTCGAAACGGCCCTTCACCGGCACGTCCAGCGCGTGCGGCGCGCGGCCGTCCAGCCACCAGATCGCCCACAGCCCGCTCTGCGGATCGAAAGAACGCAGCGCCACCGCGCGATAGCGGCCTTCCGGCAGATCCAGTTCGTTGTCCTCGATGTTGCCGAGGCCGCCGAGGATCGGTCGCGTGGTGCAACGGCCCTCGAACGTGGTCCAGTCCTCGCAGCCGCTGAGGCGGCGATTCAGCCGGCGGTGATGGATGGTGAAGCTGCCGAATTCGAAGTCGAAGTCATCGGCGCCTGAAGAGGAGGGCGTGTGCATGGGTGGCCTCGGGTCGGGTGGTCGACCTGGCCAGTCTCCACGCGCGGCTGCCCAGTTCTGGCAGCAGCGCCAGTGCCGGACGGCGACGCCCGGCACCGCGAGAGGCGCCGTCGTTCAGGGCCGGTGAGCGAGGGCGAAGTCCAACGCCGCGCGCACCGCGACCACCTGTGCCTCCACGCATTCCTCGGGATTCGTCCGCGGACTGTCGGGATACACCTCGGTGGTCGTCGTGAACGGCGCCCGCGTCACGCACGCGCACAGGCCGGAGTTGCGAACGGGGAACTCGATGACGCCGCGCGCGCTCAGCGGCGCGCCGATGATGCGGCCGTCGGCATCGGGCGGCGCGATGTGGGTGACCTGCTCGACCGCGCGGATGATCGCTTCCTGGAAGTCCAGCCGCGTCGTCTCGCTGTCGCCGACGAGGTAGAAGCCGTCGGGCACCGATTCGGGCGCCAGCGGCTGGCCGTCGCGCGAGGCCTTGGCCAGCCGGAATTCGGTGACGTCGGTGTCCGTCGTCTCGTGCAGGTCGATGTGCAGCAGGAACCGTCCCGCGTACGGCGCGAGCAGCTCGATCAGCGCCGAGGACTCCGCAGCCTCGCGGCTCGCGCCGAAGTTCCGGTTGGGATCGACCGCGTGGTAGTTCCAGCGGCACACGCGCTCGTAGGCCCACGGGCTCACGCAGGGCGCGACCAGGAGGTTCACGCGATCGGCGAAGGACACCGCGTGTTCCTCCGCGAAACGGAGCGCGCCCAGCACCCCGCTGGTCTCATAGCCGTGGACGCCGCCCGTGACCAGCGCCACCGGGCGCGCCGGATCCCACGCGCGGCTCTTCAACGCGAGCAGCGGATAGACATCGTCGCCGTAGGTCAGCTGTCCGTAGCGGACGACGTCGAAGCGGTCGGCCAGCGCCTCGACGCGCGTGACCACGTCGTCCTGGTAGCGCCGGGACACGACTTGGCGCTCGCGCCAGGCGGTGCGTTCCGCGTCACCCCAGGGGACGCCGGGAATGCCGATGGGATAGAAGTGCGCTGCGCTCATGAATGCTCCGAAGCATTTGCCGAACCCGGGGAGGGTCATCCAGTCGACGAGTGTCTCCCATCCATGGCAGTCGACTATCCTGATCCGGCATTGTTCAATCAGGAGCGGCTCGCATGAAGACCACCAAGCTGGGCAACACGGGACTGGAGGTCTCGCGGCTGTGCCTGGGATGCATGACCTTCGGGGCGGCGGACGTCGGCAATCACAGCTGGACGCTGGACCTCGACGCTTCCCGTGCGATCTTCCGCCGCGCGGTCGAGCACGGCATCACCTTCTTCGACACCGCCAACAGCTATTCCGGCGGCACCTCCGAGCAGATGGTGGGCGTGCTGCTCAAGGAGATGACGCGGCGCGAGGACGTCGTGCTCGCGACCAAGATGTACTTCCCTTACGAGACGCCGGAGGGCGTCAAGCATCGCCGCGGACTGTCGCGCAAGCAGGTGCTCGCCGAGATCGACGCGAGCCTGGCGCGCCTGGGCACCGACTACGTCGACCTGCTGCAGATCCACCGCTGGGACCCCGGCACGCCGATCGAGGAGACCATGGGCGCGCTGAACGACGTGGTGCGCTCGGGCCGGGCGCGTTACCTCGGCGCTTCGTCGATGTATGCGTGGCAGTTCGCGAAGGCGCAGGAGGTCGCGCGCCGCAACGGCTGGACGCCGTTCGTGAGCATGCAGAACCACCTCAACCTGCTGTACCGCGAGGAAGAGCGCGAGATGATTCCGCTGTGCGCGGACCAGGGCGTGGGGTTGATCCCGTGGAGCCCGATGGCACGGGGCCGTCTGACCCGCCCGGCGGACGAAGCCACGCCACGGCTGCGGACCGACGACGTCGGCAAGCGGCTTTACGACAAATCGGGCGATCAGGACCGCCCGGTCATCCAGGCGGTGCAGGACCTCGCGGCGAAACGCGGCGCGAAGATGGCGCAGATCGCCCTGGCGTGGGTACTCGCGAAGCCGGAGGTCACGGCGCCCATCATCGGCGCGTCGAAGATCGAGCAGCTGGACGACGCCGTCGGCGCGCTGGAGCTCGCGTTGGCCGACGACGAGATCGTCGCGTTGGAAGCCCCCTACCTGCCGCACGCGATCAGCGGACACGAGTAACTCCGGGTCGCATCACCGGCGGGTTGCGCTACCCTTCGGTTTCGGACCAGGTCGCCCACGGTCGGTGGCGGCGCGAGAGAGTCCCTCGAGGAACAACGGAATGGATGCCGCACAGGAGGCACAGGGGAGGCGCACGATCCTGCTCGTCGACGACGAGGCGGCGCATCGCTATGCGCTGCGTCGCCGACTTGAGCTGGCCGGATTCGCCGTCATCGAGGCGCCGGACGGCACCGAGGCGCTCCGGCAGGCGGGGGCGGGCGGGGAGACCGGCGACGCCGGCGATGCGGTCATCGACGCGATCATCCTCGACGTCATGCTGCCCGACATCAGCGGCTTCGAGGTCTGCCGCCAGTTGCGCGCGTCGGCGTCGACCGCGTCGGTCCCCATCATCCATGTCTCCGGCATCCATGTCGCGGATCGGGACCTGGTCCACGGGCTCGAAAGCGGCGCGGACGCCTACCTCACGCGGCCGGTCGAAGAGGACGTGCTGATCGCCAACCTGCATGCGCTGTTGCGGCGGCGCGACGTGCTGCGCGGGCTGTCCGACGAACTGGACCAGAAGCGGCTCGACGAGGAACGCGCGCGCGACCTGTTCCTCGCGATCCTCGGTCACGACCTGCGCAATCCGCTGGACGCGATCTCGATGAGCAGCCAGTTGCTGGCCAAGGCGCCGCCGTCCGTCGATCTGACGCAGAAGCTGACCTCCCGCATCACGGCGGCGTCGCGACGCATGACGCACATGCTCGACGACATCCAGGACTACGCCCGCAGCCGGCTCGGCGCCGACCTGCTGCTGCGGCGCACGCCGCAGCGCCTGGGGGCGCTGGCGTCCGCGGCGATCGACGAGGCGCGCGGCGCCAATCCCGGCCTGGTGATCGAACTGGTGCGGCAGTCTCCTGAGGACGGCTTGTGGGACGGCGAACGGCTCTCCCGCGTCATCGCCAACCTGCTGCGCAACGCCGTGCAGCACGGCGCCGAAGGTCGACCGATCGTCGTGAGGACGGGCGGTCACGCGGACCTGCGGACCCTGTCGGTCCGCAACGAAGGCCGGGCGATCCCGGACGAGGTGCGGCGCAGCCTCTTCGAACCGATGGTCCAGCGGACCACCGACGCGCCGGCTGCGAGCAACATGGGCCTGGGGCTCTTCGTGTGCCGCACCCTCGTGGAGGCGCACGGCGGACGCATCGCCGTCGAGACCGGCGAGGCAGGCACCGAGTTCCGCATCACCCTGCCGATGGTCGCGCCGGAAAAGCAGACGGCGCCCTGACTTGCGTCGAGGGCGCCGTCTTGTCGTCATCGATGACGGGCATCGAGGACCGCGCGCCGCCGAGGCGGCGCGACGTCGATCAGATCGTGCGGATGTTCGAAGCCTGCAGGCCCTTCGGGCCTTCCTTGGTTTCGAACTCGACCTTGGCGCCTTCGGCCAGGGTGCGGAAGCCGCCGTTGTTCTTGATTTCGCTGTGGTGGGCGAAGAGGTCCTTGGAGCCGTCGGTCGGGGTGATGAAGCCGAAGCCCTTGTCGTCGCTGAACCACTTCACGGTGCCGGTCTGAGTCGTCATGGTGTTTCCTTTTGGAATGAATGAACAGGAGAACCCGGCGCGCTGATGCGGGCCGGGACAGAAACACTCAAGAACTTGCAGCGGGGGGGTGTTGCTGAAGCAGTCCGCTCGCGCGAGGGGCCCGGAGAAGGCCGGCGGCGGCTGCAGTAGAAGACCTCTGAAGAAAGGTCTTGTGCGAATCTATCCGGCTAATGTAGCACGAATGGGCCCCTCCGAGGGCCCGTGTTCTCACTTCGACGCTTGATGGTCGCTGACGTGCTCGCTGAAGTGGTCGTTGACGTAGGGCATCGGGATCCAGCGATAGCCCTTGCCGTCGGCCTGCAGATGACCCACGCCCGGGAAGGCGACGTGGTCGCCGGCGACCCAGTAGCGGCCCTTCAGCGCATCGGCGAACGCCTGCTTGCGCGTGGCCGCCGCCGCCTTCGGATCGACGTCGAAGGCGACCGTCACGTCGGGTCTCGGGAGTTGGACATCGGCCACGTGGAGCAGGTCGCCCCAGAAGACCAGCTTTTCGCCCTGGCTCTCCAGCACATAGAAGCTGTGGCCCGGCGTATGACCGGGCGCCGGCAGCGAGCGGATGCCGGGAAAGAGCGCGGTCCCGCCGCTGAAGGTTTTCACGCGGCCGGCATCGACGTAGGGCTGCACCTTCGCCGCGGCCTGGTCGAAGTAGACCTTCAGCGCCTGCGGCGCGCGGTCCCGCTGGCCGGCGCCCAGCCAGTAGTCGAGCTCCTTGCGCTCCAGGTGAAGCGTCGCGTTCGGGAACACCAGGCGCGACCCGTCCATCAGGCCGCCGGTGTGGTCGGTGTGGATGTGGGTGATGAGGATGTCGGTGATCTGCTCAGGCGCGTAGCCGGCGCCCTTGAGACTCGCGCTGATCTTGTTCAGCCTGGGGCCGTAGAGCTCGCCGGTGCCGGCGTCGATCATCACCAGCCGGTCGCCGGCCTTGATCAGGAAGGCGTTGATCGAGGCTTCGACCTCGGTGCCCTGGTAGGTGCTGGCGAGGCGCGACGCGACCTCGTCGGCGCTGATGCCCTTCAACACCTGCTGCGCCGGGATGGGCAACGTGCCGTCCGACAGCGCGATCACTTCGAACGCGCCGATCTTGAAGTGCTGGTAGCCCGCCTGGAGGTGGCTGAGCTTGGGGGCGTCGGCGGCGCCCTCCGCATGGACGGCCGGCGCCACGGCGGCAAAGGCGGCGGCGATCGCCAGGGTCAGGGTGAGGAGAGAGCGATTCATCATGGTTGCGTGGTGGGTGTGGACGGTGTGGACGATGTGGTCGGTGAGGACCGTGTGGACGGTGCGGTGGTCGGAAGACCGTGGGTGAACAGGCTGGCGCGCGTCTGCGCGTCGGTGTCCTGCTTGAAGTCGAAGCGCGCCGGCAGCGCGGCGACGCGTTGCGCGGCGGGACGCTCGTTGATCTCGTGGAAGAGCCGCGCGACGTTCGGATACCGCGACCAGGCGTCCTGGCCGAGCAGGTACTGCAGCCCGCGGCACCAGCCCCACAGGGCCATGTCCACGATCGAGTACTCGGCGCCGGTCAGGTAGCGGCGCGTGGCCAGGCGCGCCTCGACGATGGCCCAGTGCCGATCCGCCCCGAAGCGGTAGCGATGCGCGCCGTAGGCCTCGTCGGCCGGAGCGTAGTGGGTGAAGTGGATCGCCTGACCGGTGAACGGGCCGATGCCCGAGGCGATGAACATCAGCCAGGACAGCAGCTCCGCCTGGCCGGCCTCGGACGGATCGCCGTTGAAACGCCCGGTCCTGCGGGCGAGGTGCAGCAGGATCGCCGAGCTATCAAAGATCGCGATGCCTTGATCCACGAGGGCGGGCACCTTGCCGTTCGGATTGACGGCGCGGAAGGCGTCGCCGTGCTGCTCGCCCCTGGCGATGTCGACGGGCAGAAGCCGGTAGTCAAGACCGCTTTCCTCCAGGAATAATGCGACCTTCGACGGATTCGGTGTCGGGTGGTAGTAGAAATCGATGCTGGACGACATGAACACTCCGGAGTGGTTCTGGCTTCAAGGGAAGCGAAGCGTAGGACCGGAGAGGCCTCGGGTGTGAGTCGTCAGAGTCGATGGGAGGTATCGGAATCGTGGATATGAGACGTTCGGATCTGCATCTGCTGATCTCGCTGGACACGCTGCTCGACGAGCTCAACGTGACGCGGGCCGCGCAGCGCATGCACATCAGCCAGCCGACCTTGTCGGGGCATCTGGCCAAGCTGCGCGAGCTGTTCCAGGACCCGCTGCTGGTGCCGTCGGAGACCGGCCGCGGCATGGTGGCGACGGAGCGCGCGCTGGCCTTGCGGCCCGCGCTGGCGCAGGCGCTCTCGCAGTTGCGCGAGGCGGTCGCGCAGCCCCACGACTTCGATCCGGCGACGTCGGCGCGGACCTTCACCGTGGCGGCCAACGACAGTGTGTTCACCATCCTGGCGCTGGACGTGATGGCCGAGGTGATGCGCCACGGCAATCCCGATCTGAAGATGGCCGTCGTGCCGGCCTACGACACCGGGCTGGTCGAGCGCATGGCGCGCGGCGAGGTCGATCTGTTCCTCGGCGACATCGACAAGGTGCCGGAATCGTTGAAGGCGAGGTTCCTGCTGAGCGCCGACTTCGCGTTGGCGCAGCGCCGCGGTCATCCGCGCGGGCGCAGACCGCCGAAGCTCGATGAATACTGCGATCTCGGCCACGTCATCGTGTCCGCGAGGGGCGAGTTCTCATCGCCCGTCGACGAGGTGCTGGCCAAGCTCGGCCGGCACCGCCGCGTCACCGCGGCGGTGCCCAGCTACAACCAGGTCGCGCTGGTGCTGTCGCAGACGGACCTCGTCACGACGCTGCCGCGACAGCTGCTGCAGCGCTACGAGTCCTTCGTCGAGCTGCTCGAACTCCCCTTCGAGCTGGCGCCGTTCCGGCTCGCGATGGCGTGGCACCCGCGATCGCAGAACGACGCCGGCGGGAAGTGGCTGCGCGATTGCTTCACTGCGGCCGGTAAGTGACCTTCAGCTGATAGTTCCCCGCCGAGTACCCGTACACCAGCACGTACACGTCGCCGTTGGCCGTCATGGCCACGGTGCAGGTCTCGGCAGCCGACGAGCCGTTGGAGCGGCAGGTGTAGGTCGACGTCGTCGGCACCGCGCTCTTGCGGACGTAGAGGTCGATGTCGCCGGTGCCGGTCGTGCTCGCGGCGAGGCTGCCGCCGTTGGCGACCTTGAACGGGCCGAAGCTCTTGCTCGCGCCGCGCGCCAGGCTGCCGCTGAAGTTCTCCGTCTTGTCCGTCGGCGGCGGCGTGCCGGGGCCGTCGCTGCCGAGTTCCACCGCATACGCCGCGGCCATGCGCGCGAACTTCAGCGCGTGGTCGGCCTGGCTGCCCATGTTGGCGTAGGTGTCGTTGGCCGTGTGGATGTACGGGTTGTCCGCGCTGAAACTCGACTCGAAGGGCATGCTCGCGAAAAAGCCCTTGGCGTTCCACGACGCATGGTCCGAGCAGGCGTAGCCGCAACGGTCCGTCCCCACGCGCAGCGTCGGCAGGTAGGTCGCGATCACGTTCGTCAGGAAGGTGTTCTGCGCGCTGTCGGTGTAGTCGGTGAAGATGTAGATGTCGTTGGCCGCGCCCTTGTAGTTGGTCATGTCCAGCTGCAGCACGCCCACCACGTTGGTGTTGGCCGCGGCGAAGCTGTTGGCGATCTCCTGCGAGCCGCGCAGGCCGACTTCCTCGGCCGCATAGGCCATCAGCTTGATGGTCCGCCGCGGCTTGTAGTTCGCCTGCACCAGCGCGCGCAGGACCTCGGTCAGGCTGGCCACGCCGGAGGCGTCGTCGTCGGCGCCCGGTGCGCGCATGGTCTCGCCCGAGCCGCCCGACTGGTTGATCGAATCCAGGTGCGCGCCCATCACGACCACTTCGCTGCCGTTGTCGCTGCCCTGGATCGTCGCGATCACCGACTTCTGCGCCCAGCCCGAATGGGTGAACTGCTCGACGGTGATGTCGCTGCGTCCGGCGCCCAGCGTCGTCCACTTCTGCTTGAGCCAGTTGGACGCGGCGACGCCGCTCGTGCTCGTGTAATAGCGGTTGATGTTGGCCGACAGGTCCACGATGGTCTGGCCGATGTTGCTGGCCTGCATCTGCGACAGGATGGGCGTCACGACGGCCTGCTGGTCGATCGTGTAGCTGGGTCGCGTCGCGACCAGCGCGGCGGCCAGCTGCTGCGAGGCGAGCGGCGTGCTGTGACGCTGCAGCGAGGCCAGGCCGGCTTCGCGGCTCGGGTGGTACATGTAGCCGCCGCAGCGGCGCAGCTCCTCGTGGATCGAGTGGCTCAGCGAGGCGAGCACGTCCTCGTCGACCTCGACCAGATGGATGCCCTCTGGCCTGGCGGCGAAGGACTGCGCCGACGCGTCCTGCGCGGCGTCGGCCTTGACGCTGGCCACGGCGCGCGCGGCCGGACGGTGCTTCTGCAACTGGGTCAGCGCGGCGTCGCCGAGGCTGATCCAGACCTTGTCGCCCGCGTAGGCGGGGGTGAGCGCGGCCAGGCCGACGCACACCGCGGTGATGGTGAGGAATGAACGCATGGGTGTTCTCTCCGGAATCGTTCCAGGAATGGCGAAGCCGGCGCGCCGCGCGGGGCGGCGCGCCGGATCGATCAGACGGGGGTCAGCCGATGATCAGTAGGTCCCGACCAGCGTCGCGCTGGTGACCTTGGAGTACGCGCTGACCAGCACGTAGTACACGCCGGCCGTCGGCGCCGAGAAGGTGATCGTCTCGGCGTTGGTCGAGCCGATCGAGCGCTTGTCGTAGCTCGACGTCGTCGGCGCGGAGCCGCGCTTGACGTAGACGTCACCGTCGCCCGTGCCGCCGGACAGCTTGATCGTCAGCGTGGAGCGGCCCGACGGGACGGTGATGCTGTAGAGCTTCGTCGCGCCCGTGGCCAGCGAGATGCCGGTCACCGGCACGCCGGAGGTCAGCGGCGTCGCGGTCGGGGGCGGCGTGGTGCCCGAGCAGCTCACGCCCACGCTGGCGAACGCGGCCGTCACGTCGGCCTTGGCGTAGCCGCGGTTGGTCGCCGCGGTTTCCACGCCGCAGGCGCCTTGGTTGAAGGTGCTGTTGGCGGTCCAGTACAGGCGGTTGGCGTCGACCATCACCTCGAAGGCCTTGCGCGTGTTCCATCCCGGCTTGGTCGCCAGCAGGTAGAAGGCCTTGTTGTAGACGCCGCTCGAGTAGTGCACGTCCATGCCGCTGCGGTAGTCGGCCGCGTTGCCGATGGAGCTGCCGTCCTTGGTCGGATCGTCGAAGTAGCGCAGCGCGCCCGACCCCTTGAAGATCTGCGCGCCCACCAGCCAGTCGTTGCTGCCGTTGTTGCGGTAGTACTCGGCGGCTTCGCCGGCCATGTCGGAGAAGGCTTCGTTCATGCCGCCCGACTGGCCGGAGTAGGTCAGGCCCGAGTTCTGCTCGGTGAAGCCGTGGCTCACCTCGTGCGCCGACACGTCCAGCGACACCAGCGGGTAGAAGGTGGTGCGGCCGTCGCCGAAGCTCATCGCCGTGCCGTCCCAGAACGCGTTCTCGTAGTTGCTGCCGTAATGCACGCGCATGTAGAGCGTGCCGGTCAGCGGGCGGATGTTGAACCAGTCGCCGTACATCTTGAAGATGATCTCGCCGAAGTAGTGCGCGTCGTTCAGCGGCGAGTAGGCGCCGTTGATCTGCTTGTACTCGTTGCGCGAGCAGGTGAACTGGAAGGGCGTGTTGCTGGCGCCGGTGCTGCCGTTGAGGTTGACGGTCACGACGTTGCCGGAATTCATCTGGCAGGTGTCCGTCACCTTCAGCGCCGGGTAGTCGGTGCCGTACTCGTAGCGGCCGGTCTTGGCGTTGCCGCCGGGGCCGGTCGCGTCCTTGTGGGCCAGGCCTTCCCAGCGCTCCAGCACCGCGCCGGTGGTGGCGTCGATCATGAAGTGCGGGCGGCTCGGCTGCTTGGCGTCATGGCGCACGAAGGACACCAGGTAGAACAGCTGCGCCTTGTTGTTCTGGTTCAGCCGGACGTAGAGCTTGACCTGCTCGTTCTCGGTGATCGCGGCGTTGATGGCCCCCTTGGCCTGCGCCAGCGCGCCTTGCGAGGTCAGGCTGGCCTGCGTGGTGGCGAGGTCCTGCTGGATGTTGGCCAGCATGCTGCCGGAGAAGCGCGAGGTGCCGGCGTTGGTGTCGAGCTGCTCGACCACGCCTTCACCCCACACGGGGACGCCCTGGTAGTACTGCTGGTGGCGCGTGACGACCTTGCCGCCGGCATAGGTCTGGCTGCGCACGGCCTGCAGGTCGTTGGCCGCGAGGCCGAGCGACGTCGCGGCGGACTGCGGCGCGGCGCTGGAAGCGCGCATCTGGGTGTTCACCGGGGACGTGTCGTCCAGCAGGACGCGGTCCGCGGCGATCGCCTGGCAGGCGGCGGTGGCCGCGGCGGCGACGAGGGTGGCGCGAATCGCGCGCTGGATGAATGCCTGTGTGGAAACGTTGGACATAAGCCTCTTTCATTCGTGATGGATCGATCAGATCTCCCGATGAAATGGCCGTACGCGCTCAGGTAGGAACGGGACGGCCCCCTCTGCTCGCGACCCGGTGGTGGGGCCGTGTCAGATGTTTTTGGAGGTGCGGCTGGCGCCGCGTCCCGAGGTGTCGCCGGGTGCCTCGGAGGTCCCGAGGTCGGTTGTTGGTGGTCCGGACGACTGGGCGAATGTAGGGGCATCGATGGCCCATCCGGCCTGTCAGGCCTTACAGCCGGTGTAACCCTTGCAACCGATTTCCCGGGCATGGCCCTGGCTGGCGGGCGCGCGATAGGCGAGGATCGGGATTGCCGCGACCCTGATCCAGAGGACATGCTGGAAAGCGGTGACGTATCAGGAGAGACACACCATGACCGCCATGGAGACCCGTCGCCCGCGCACGCATGACGTCGACAACCAGGTCGACGAACTCAACGACTACTCGCTGCTCGAGACCGATCCAGCGTTGCAGGAGGCGCTCGCGCGCGTCGGTGCCGAGGCCTTCATGCCCGGCCTGAGCGCGTATGCCGAGGAGCTCGGTCGCGCAGAGACTTTCGCCGTCGCCGAGCGCATCAACCGCGTCACACCGGTGCTGGACAGCTTCGACAAGCGCGGCCGGCGCATCGATCGGGTCGAGTTCGACGCCGGCTGGCATCAACTGCTGACGATGTACCGGCAGGCGGATCTGGTCGCCATGCCGTTCCGCGACGAGCGCCCCGGCCGGTGGACCGCGTGGGCCGCGGGCTTCTACCTGCACGGGCAGGTCGAGGCCGGCACGCTCTGCCCCGCGACGATGACGCAGGCGAGCATCCCCGTCCTGCGCCGCGAGCCGCAGTTATGGGATGCGCTGCGCGAACAGCTCTTCAGCACGGAGTACGACGGGCGGGACCTGCCCCTCGCGCAGAAGCGCTCGATCTGGCTCGGCATGGGGATGACGGAGAAGCAGGGCGGTTCCGACGTGCGCGCCAACACGACCCGCGCCGAGCCGGTCGCGCACGCCGGCAGTGGCAGCGGCGGCGGTCGCGGCGGCGAGTACCGGATCACGGGACACAAGTGGTTCTTCTCGGCGCCGATGTGCGACGCACACCTGGTCGTCGCCAAGACGCCCGACGGCGCGCCGGGCTGCTTCTTCGTGCCGCGCTGGCGGCCCGACGGGACAAAGAACGCCGTCGACGTGCAGCGACTGAAGGACAAGGTCGGGAACCGCAGCAACAGCAGCTCCGAGGTCGAGTTCCAGGACGCCTACGGCGTGCTGATGGGGGAGGAGGGCCGAGGCATCCCGACCATCATCGAGATGGCCACCTACACGCGGCTGAACTGCGTCGTCGGCAGCGCCGCGATGCTGCGGCAGGCGCTGGTCCAGGCGTTGCATTACACGCGGCATCGCCGGGCTTTCGGCAAGCGGCTCGTGGAACAGCCGCTGATGCGCGCGGTGCTCGCCGACCTCGCGCTTGAGAGCGAGGCCGCGATGCAGCTGAGTCTTCGCCTGGCGCACGCGTTCGAGCACCAGGACGATCCGCGCGAGCGCACCTGGATGCGGCTGGTCACGCCCGTGGCGAAGTTCTGGGTCTGCAAGCGCGCGGTGGAGCTCACTGGCGAGGCCATGGAAGTCCTGGGGGGCAACGGCTACATCGATGACGGCATCATGGGCCGGCTGTATCGCGAAGCCCCCGTCAATTCGATCTGGGAAGGCTCGGGCAATGTGATGTGCCTGGACGTGATGCGCGCCGTCGCACGCGATCCGCAGGCCTTCCTGGCGTTGCTGGACGGCTTCGAGGGGGACCTTGGCGAGGACCGGGCGTCGCGTGCCGGACTCGATGCGCTGCGCGGGCTGCTCTCGACGCCGCCCGATCAGCAGGAAGCGCTCGGCCGTCGTCTGGCGTGCCGGTTGGTGCTGCTCGCGCAGGCGGCGCTGCTGCGCCGGCATTCACCCGGGTCCCTCGCCGAGGCGTTCATCGCCAGCCGGTTCGATCCGCAATGGGGCGCCGTCGCCGGGGCGCTCGACACGCGCGGCCTCGACGTCGACAGCCTGTTGCAGAGAGCCTTCCCCGCGTGACCTAAACTTGCCCGCTTTCGTTGCTCTCTGGGCCCTGGGCCCGTCGCTGTTTTGGACAAGATCCTGCTTCAGATTGCCGCCGAACTGAAGGTTCGCCCGGCTCAGGTCAACGCCGCGGTCACGCTGCTCGACGGCGGTGCCACCGTCCCGTTCATCGCCCGCTACCGCAAGGAGGCCACCGACGGCCTCGATGACATCCAGCTGCGCGAACTCGAGGCCCGCCTGGGCTATCTGCGCGAGCTCGAGGACCGGCGCGAGGCGGTGCTCAAGAGCATCGAGGAGCAAGGCAAGCTCACGCCCGAACTCGCCGCCGCCATCGCCGCCGCGCCGACCAAGCAGGAGCTGGAAGACCTCTACCTGCCGTACAAGCAGAAGCGCCGCACCAAGGGCCTCATCGCCCGCGAGGCCGGCCTGGAGCCGCTCGCCGACAAGCTGTTCGCCGATCCGACGCTCGATCCGATGGCGGAAGCCGGCGCCTTCCTCAACCCCGACGCCGGCTTCGCCGATGCCTTCGCGGTGCTGGACGGCGTGCGCGACCTGCTGTCCGAGCGCTGGGCCGAAGACGCCCTGCTCATCGGCAAGCTGCGCGAGTGGCTGTGGGAGGAGGGCCTCTTCAAGTCCAAGCTGATGGACGGCAAGGACGAGAACCATCCCGACATTGCCAAGTTCCGCGACTACTTCGACTACGCCGAACCGATCCGCACCGTGCCCTCGCACCGCGCGCTGGCCGTCTTCCGCGGTCGCACCCAGGAGTTCCTCGACGCCAAGTTGGCGCTCGACGAGGAAGTCGTCCTCGGCCAGCCCTCGCTCGCCGAAGGCCGCATCGCGCGCCACCTCGGCTGGAGTCACGGCAAGCGCGCCGGCGACGAGCTGATCCGCAAGACCGTCGCCTGGACCTGGAAGGTCAAGCTCTCGCTCAGCCTGGAGCGCGACCTTTTCGGGCGCCTGCGCGAAGAGGCCGAGAAGATCGCCACCAAGGTCTTCGCCGAGAACCTGCGCGACCTGCTGCTGGCCGCGCCGGCCGGCAAGCGCGTCGTCATGGGCCTGGATCCGGGCATCCGCACCGGCGTGAAGGTGGCGGTCGTCAGCGACACCGGCCGCGTGCTGGACACCTCGACCGTCTATCCGCATGAGCCCAAGCGCGACTGGGAAGGTTCGATCCACACGCTGGGCCGCCTCTGCGCCACGCACGGCGTCAACCTCATCGCCATCGGCAACGGGACGGCCTCGCGCGAGACCGACAAGCTCGCCGCCGACCTCATCAAGCGCATCCAGGCGATGGCGCCGGAGACCGTCATCGACAAGGTCGTCGTCAGCGAAGCCGGCGCCTCGGTGTACTCGGCGTCCGAATTCGCCTCGAAGGAACTGCCCGATCTGGACGTGTCGCTGCGCGGCGCCGTGTCCATCGCCCGTCGCCTCCAGGATCCGCTGGCGGAGCTGGTGAAGATCGATCCCAAGTCCATCGGTGTCGGCCAGTACCAGCACGACGTCAACCAGAGCGAGCTCGCCCGCACGCTGGACACCGTCGTCGAGGACTGCGTGAACTCGGTCGGCGTCGACCTGAATACCGCGTCCGCGCCGCTGCTGTCGCGCGTGTCGGGCCTGTCGACGACCGTCGCGAATGCCATCGTCCGCTGGCGCGATGCCAACGGCGCGTTCCGCAACCGCAAGCAATTGCTGGACGTCACCGGCCTCGGCCCGAAGACCTTCGAGCAGGCGGCGGGATTCCTGCGCATCCGTGACGGCGACAACCCGCTGGACGTCAGCGGCGTCCACCCGGAAACCTATCCGGTCATCGAGCGCATCCTGGCGCAGGTCCAGCGGCCGATCGCCGACGTCATGGGCAAGTCCGACGTGATCCGCGCGCTGAAGCCGGAGGCTTTCGCGGACGAGCGTTTCGGTGCGATCACCGTCAAGGACATCCTTGGCGAACTGGAGAAGCCGGGCCGCGATCCGCGGCCGGACTTCAAGGTCGCGCGCTTCAACGAAGGCGTCGAGGACCTCAAGGATCTGAAGGAGGGCATGGTGCTGGAAGGCACGGTGTCCAACGTCGCGCAGTTCGGTGCCTTCGTCGACCTGGGCGTCCATCAGGACGGCCTGATCCACGTCAGCCAGCTGGCGAACAAGTTCGTCAACGATGCCCGCGAGGTCGTCAAGACCGGCGACATCGTCAAGGTGAAGGTGCTGGAGGTCGACCTGGCCCGCAAGCGCATCTCGCTGACGATGAAGCTTGACGCCCAGGCGCCGCGGGGTGGCTCCAAGCCGGACAACAGCTTCCGTCCTGCGGGCCGCAACGAGCGTCAGGGCGGTGCTCGCCCGTCCGGCGCGCGTGACGCCCAGCCGGCTGGCGGCAACGCGATGGCGGCGGCCTTCGCCAAGCTCAAGCGCTGACTTGGCGGGCGCCTCGATGCCTCGGATCGGGGCGACCGCAGCCCCTTTTCGGAAGTATTAGGAGGAATTCGTTACCCGGGAGGGTAACGAAGGGGGACATGGAGAAAAGGGGCTGCGGTCGACCTGATCGTGCTCGGTCATCGCCGTCCACGGCACCGGATCGCATTTGATCCCACATTTTTCGCGGCTGGTCGCACCTGAGGTGTCAGGACGGTCGGCGTGCGGCTACGCTGCGCGCCGTTCACAGTTCAAGACAAAAGTCGACATGACAAGCGCATGTCGACACGAATCCTCGGGAGTGCCCTTTGAAGACCCACGCCATCGCCAGGGCTTGCGCCCTCGTCTGTCTGTCCGCGTTCGCGCCTGCGACGATCGTTCTCGCGCAGGAGGCGCCGCCCGGGATGGGCGGTGAGCCGACGTCGGGCAAGCGGCTGGATCGGGTGGAGATCAGTGGCCGCAATACGGATTCGGAGCTGCGTCGTCGCGCGCCGGTCGCCAAGCAGATCTACGGCCGCGACGAGCTCGACAAGTATGGCGATACGAGCGTGGCCGACGTGCTCAAGCGCCTGCCCGGCGTCAACGTGTCCGACGGTGCGCCCCGCATGCGCGGTCTGGGGTCGGGCTACACGCTGATTTTGATCAACGGTGACCCTGCGCCTCCTGGCTTCAAGCTGGACCAGCTGGACCCGGCGCAGGTCGAGCGCATCGAGCTCACCAAGGGCCCCAGCGCCGACCAGAGCGCGCAGGCCGTCGCCGGCGCGATCAACATCATCCTCAAGGAAGCGCCGAAGATGTCCCAGCGCGACCTGCGCGTCGGGGCGGGCTACAACATCAACCACCCGGTGCCGTCCGCCACCTTCACCTACGGCGAACGTTTCGGGCCGGTCTCGGTGTCGGTGCCGCTGTCGGCGTTCCAGTGGCTGCAGGAGATGAAGTCCACGACCGAGCGCAGCGCCACCGATGTGGACGGCGATCCCGTCGTCGCCATGCAGCACGGGAAGATGCGCAACTGGGGCCACGGCTTCAACTCGGCGCCGCGCGCGACCTGGAAGCTCAGCGACGACGAGACGGTGTCGCTGATCGGCTTCGCGCAGAAGGGTTACTGGAACAACTCGGTGCGGCTGACCCAGGACGCGGTCTACAGCGACGGCACGCGACTGGACGACAACGCCGACAACCAGGGCACCTGGCAGATGCTGCGCGCCAACCTGGCGTGGAACAACCGCTTCAGCGAGACGCAGAAGTGGGAGCTCAAGGCCGGTGTGCAGGACGCGAAGAACCACATCGAGAACCGGACGCGTCCGGTCGACGATCCGGTGGAGGCGCTGCTCGACAGCCGCGACCGCAGCCTGACGCAGGCCGGCAAGTACAGCCACATCCTCGGCGAGGAGCACACCTTGACCGTCGGGTGGGACTTCGAGTTCCGCAAGCGCGACGAGATCCGCAACACGCTGGTCGGCGGCGAGGAGCAGCTCCCCGGCCTGAACGGCGAGAACTTCGGCGCGCGCATCCGCCGCCAGGCCTACTTCATCCAGGACGAGTGGGAGATCACGCCGCAGTGGTCGACCTATTTCGGTCTGCGTCACGAGCAGATCGTGACGACGAGCCGAGGCGTCGGCACCGACGCGCGCAACAGCTCCAGCGTGCTGTCGCCGCTCTGGCACCTGACCTACAAGCTGGATCCGAAGGGCCGCGACATGATCCGCGCCAGCATCACCCGCAGCTACAAGGCGCCGGAGTTGACGCAGATGCTGGGTCGCTACACGCTCAACAGCAAGTTCCAGAAGCCGGACGGCACCAACGACGAGTTCAATCCGGACCGCGTCGGCAATCCGTCGCTGAAGCCGGAGCTGGCCACGGGCGTGGACGTGTCCTACGAGAAGTACCTCACCGGCGGCAGCCTCTTCAGCCTCGGCGTCTTCCATCGCAACATCAGCCAGTTGATCCGCAACGTCGTCACGCTGGACGCGCCCACCGCGCTCGTGCCGTTCCCCCGCTACGTGATCCGTCCAATGAACTTCTCCAGCGCCACCACCAGCGGCATCGAGATGGAATTGAAGGGCCGCGCCGGCGAGCTGTTCCCTTCGCTGTTCGAGCCCAAGCTGCCGTTGAACCTGCGCAGCTCGGTGAGTTTCTACCGCTCGCGCGTGAAGGCCGTGGACGGGCCGGACAACCGGCTGGACCAGCAGCAGCCCTGGACCGCCAACCTCGGCTTCGACTACCGCTTCAGCAGCGTGCCGGTCACCACCGGCGCCAACCTCAACTACACGCCGGTCTACACGGTCCGCCAGACCGATCGGCAGAGCGTCGAGTACTCGCGCAACCGCGGGCTGGACGTTTTCGCCCAGTGGATGGTCAGCCCCAAGACCTCGGTGCGCTTCTCGGCCAATAATCTGTTCCCGCTCGACGCCCGGGCAGAGACCCAGTTGCCCGGTGACCAGTTCTACGCTACCGGCCGCGGTCTGAAGCCGTGGTTCCAGTTGAACCTGGAAATGAAGCTCTGATTCCCTCCGTCGGAATCGAGGGATCGGCCGCGTCGGGCGCCTCCGTTTTGAAAGGACGACCCGCCCGATGCAGGCCTTGCAGATCCTCGCCGGACCCCGTGCGCGCCAACGGCTGCGCGACCACGGCCTGCGCGCCGCCGACGTGCGCGTCGTGCCCGGCGCCGCCGGCGGCCCGAAAGGGCTGGTGCTCAGCGCGCTCGACGCGCATCTCTTCGGCGAGTTCCTGCCGTCGGGCGGCCAGGAGGTCCATCTGCTGGGGGCCTCCATCGGCGCCTGGCGCATGGCCACCGCCTGCCTGACCCGCGACGCCGCGCAGGCGGACGTCGAGTTCCAGCGCCTTGCCCACGATTACGCCCATCAGGACTACGACTCGGAGCCGGGCAAGCGGCCGACCGCGGCCACCGTCTCGCGCGCGTTCGCCGGGAAGCTCGGTGAGATCTTCGGCGGACGCGAGGCGGAGGTGCTGTCGCATCCGCAGTTCCGCCTGCATGTGTTCACCTCGCGCGGCAAGCATGTGCTGGGGCGGGAAGGGCGCCTGCGCACGCCGCTCGGCTACCTCGGCGCGTTCGCGACCAACGCCATGTCGCGACGCGCGATGGGCGCCTGGCTGGAGCGGGTCGTGTTCTCCGACAAGCGTTCGCCGCTGCCGATGCCGCTGGCCGACTACCGCAGCCGGCAAGTGGCGCTTGACGCCGGCAATCTCAAGCCCAGCATCCTGGCCAGTTGCTCCATTCCGTTCTGGCTGCAGGCCGTGCACGACATCGAAGGCGCCCCCGCCGGCGCCTACTGGGACGGCGGCATCACCGACTACCACCTGCACCTGAACTATGCCGCGATGGTCGGCGACGGCATCGCGCTCTATCCGCACTTCCAGGCCAGCGTCGTGCCGGGTTGGCTGGACAAGGCGCTCAAGCACCGGCATCGGACCAGCGCCTTCCTCGACAACGTCGTGCTGCTCACGCCCAACCCCGAGTGGGTGAAGACGCTGCCCAACGGCAAGCTGCCCGATCGCAACGACTTCCAGCGTTATCTGAACGACGTCCCCGGCCGCGCCCGCGACTGGCTGCGCGCCGTCCGCGAGGGCGAGCGGCTGCGGGACGAGTTCCGCGAGGCCTGCGCCCGGCCCACCCTCGACATCCAGGCGCTCTGAGCTACACTGGACGCCTCATTTTCTTTTTCCAACAAGGACCGGGAAAGGCGACATGGTTATGACACCGCGGACTACCCCCTCCACTGCGAAGGTTTGAGCGACCGCGGCTCGTCACGTCTTTCATCAGCTGTCCGGAAAAAGTCAGCACCCCAGAAAAAGCGCGGCACGTGGTCGCGCTTTTTTGTTTTCTGGAGTTCCCTCTCATGTCCCACATCTCCATCCAATTGCCCGACGGCTCCAAGCGCGAGTTTCCGCAGCCGGTGACCGTCGCCGAAGTCGCGGCCTCCATCGGCACGGGCCTGGCGAAGGCGGCGCTCGCCGGCCGCGTCGGCTCGGGCGACGCCGCCAAGGTCGTCGACACCAGCTTCCTCATCGACAAGGACACGCAGCTGGCCATCGTCACGGACAAGGATCCGGACGGGCTGGACGTCATCCGCCATTCGACGGCCCACCTGCTGGCCTACGCCGTCAAGGAACTGTTCCCCGATGCGCAGGTCACGATCGGCCCGGTCATCGAGAACGGCTTCTATTACGACTTCTCGTACAAGCGTCCGTTCACGCCGGAAGACCTGGCGGCGATCGAAGCCAAGATGGGCGAGCTCGCGAAGAAGGACGAGAAGGTCACGCGCTCGGTGCTGCCGCGCGATGAAGCCGTCGAGTACTTCAAGGGCATCGGCGAGGCCTACAAGGCCGAGATCATCGCCAGCATCCCGGCGGACCAGGACGTCTCGCTGTACGCCGAGGGCGGCTTCACCGACCTGTGTCGCGGCCCGCACGTGCCGTCGACGGGCAAGCTGAAGTTCTTCAAGCTGATGAAGGTGGCCGGCGCGTACTGGCGCGGCGACCATCGCAACGAGCAGCTGCAGCGCATCTACGGCACGGCCTGGGCGACCAAGGACGACCTCGCGAACTACCTGCGCATGCTGGAGGAAGCGGAGAAGCGCGACCACCGCAAGCTCGGCAAGGACCTGGAGCTGTTCCACATCGACGAGCACGCGCCGGGCGTCGTGTTCTGGCATCCCAAGGGCTGGACGATCTGGCAGGAGGTCGAGCAGTACATGCGCCGCGTGTACCGCGACAACGGCTACCAGGAGGTGAAGGGCCCGCAGCTGCTGGACAAGACGCTGTGGGAGGCCACGGGCCACTGGGACAAGTACCGCGACAACATGTTCACGACGGAGTCGGAGAAGCGTGATTACGCGCTCAAGCCGATGAACTGTCCCGGCCACATCCTGATCTTCAAGCACGGCATCAAGAGCTACCGTGACCTGCCGCTGCGCTTCGGCGAATTCGGCCAGTGCCATCGCAACGAGCCGACCGGCGGTCTGCACGGGATCATGCGCGTGCGCGGCTTCACGCAGGACGACGGCCACATCTTCTGCACGGAAGACCAGATCCTGGCCGAGTGCGTCGCCTACACGGCCCTGTTGCAGAAGGTCTACAAGGACTTCGGCTTCGACAACATCATCTACAAGGTCGCGACGCGCCCCGACGCCCGGATCGGTTCCGACGAGGTGTGGGACAAGGCCGAGTTCGCGCTGATGGAGTCGCTGCGCGCCTCCGGCGTCGAATTCATCATCGCCCCGGGCGACGGCGCCTTCTACGGTCCGAAGATCGAATACACGCTCAAGGACGCCATCGGCCGCCAGTGGCAGTGCGGCACGATGCAGGTCGACTTCTCGATGCCCGCGCGCCTGGGCGCCGAGTACGTCGGCGAGGACGGCGAACGCCACACGCCCGTGATGCTGCACCGCGCGATCGTCGGCAGCCTGGAGCGTTTCATCGGCATCTTGATCGAGCAGCACGCCGGCGCGCTGCCGGTCTGGCTGGCGCCGACGCAGGTGGTTGTCGCCAATATCACCGACGCCCAATCGGACTACGTTTCCAGCATTGTGAAAACGCTGCAAAAACAAGGGGTTAGGGTTCAGGCAGATTTGCGCAACGAGAAAATCACGTATAAAATCCGCGAGCATTCGCTGCAAAAGGTGCCGTTCATCCTCGTCGTCGGCGACAAGGAAAAGGCGAACGGCGCCGTCGCAGTGCGCGCCCGAGGCAACCAGGATCTGGGCGTGATGTCGCTGGAGGACTTCGTTTCGAAGCTCTCGACCGCCATCGCGGACAAGGCCTGAGTCGGGCGCTTTTTGCGTTGTACTGATCATTAACGGACCCTTGCCAAGGCCCGCCTAAAGGTAACCACCATCGCTACTTTTGCTGACCGTCGTGCGATTCCGGAGCGCAAGCACCGCCTGAATCGCGAAATCATCGCTTCTGAAGTCCGTCTCAATGGCCCCGAGAACGAGCCGATCGGCATCGTCTCGATCCAGGAAGCGCTCCGGATGGCCGGTGACCTGGACGTCGACCTGGTTGAAATTGCCGCCACCGCAGTCCCCCCGGTCTGCCGCTTGATGGACTACGGCAAGTTCAAGTACCAGGAGCAGAAGCGCGCCGCGGAAGCCAAGTCCAAGCAGAAGGTCATCGAGGTCAAGGAAGTCAAGTTCCGTCCGGGCACGGACGAAGGCGACTACCAGATCAAGATGCGCAACCTGCGCCGCTTCATCGCGGAGGACGGCGACAAGGGCAAGGTCACGCTGCGCTACCGCGGCCGCGAGATCACCCACCAGGACATCGGCATGCGCATGCTGGAACGCATCCGCGATGAGTTGTCCGACGTGGCGGTGGTCGAGCACATGCCCAAGCTCGAAGGCCGTCAGATGATCATGGTGCTGGCGCCGAAGAAGCGCTGAGCATCTGAGAGAATGCCGGCGGGGCCGATGAGGCCCCGTCTCAATTTCAGCCCGTCGATCTGGTCGTCGGCGGGCTTATTAGTCTCCTGCAGGCCGGTCAAGTACCGCGGTCACCCGCGGTCGCCTGGAGGGACGCCCATAGAAGGAGCAGTCATGCCCAAGATGAAGACCAAGAGCAGCGCGAAAAAGCGTTTTCGCGTTCGTCCGGGTGGTACCGTCAAGCGCGGTCAGGCGTTCAAGCGCCACATCCTGACCAAGAAGACCACGAAGAACAAGCGCCAGCTCCGCGGCGCCACGACCGTGCATGAGACCAACATGGGCCACATCGCTTCGATGCTGCCCTTCGCTGGTCTGTAATCCAGCAGTAGACAAGGAGATACAACATGCCTCGCGTCAAACGTGGTGTAACCGCACGTGCTCGTCACAAGAAGGTCCTGGCTCTGGCCAAGGGCTTCCGTGGTCGTCGCAAGAACGTCTTCCGCATCGCCAAGCAGGCGGTGATGAAGGCGGGCCAGTACGCCTACCGTGACCGCCGTGCCAAGAAGCGCGTGTTCCGCCAGCTGTGGATTGCCCGTATCAACGCGGCAAGCCGTGGCCTGGGTCTGAGCTACAGCAAGTTCGTGGCCGGTCTGAAGAAGGCCGAGATCGACATCGACCGCAAGGTCCTGGCCGACCTCGCCGTCAACGACCCTGCTGGTTTCGCCAGCATCTTCGCCAAGGTGAAGGCCGCTCTGGCTTGATAGCCATGGTCCACCCGCCGGTGCTCGCCGGCGGGCGGACTGGCCGCTCCGGTCCTGCCGGGGCTGCCCTTTTCAAAGGCCGACACCCCGGTGTTCGGCCTTTTTTCATTCCGGCGCAAGGGTGCGTGATGGTGCGATGTTCGCCATCCCACCGCTGCGCCATCCGACTTCCGCCAACGCCGCCGACGCCCCGTCGACGCCCCGCGATGAACGACCTCGATCAATTGCTGCACCAGGCGACCGGCGAATTCGCCGCCGCCACGACTCCCGCCGACCTGGAGAACGCCAAGGCGCGTTTCCTGGGCAAGACCGGCCAGGTCACCGAGCTGATGAAGGGCATGGCCAGCCTGCCCGTCGAGGAGAAGAAGACCCGCGGCGCTCAGATCAACCAGCTCAAGCAGGGCATCGAGGCGGCACTGACCGCGCGCCGTCAGGCGCTGGCGGACGCGGAACTCGAACTGCAGCTGAAGGCCGAGGCGCTGGACGTCACGCTGCCCGGCCGTCAGCGCGGCACCGGCGGCCTGCACCCGATCACGCGTGCGATGGAGCGCATCGAGGCGATCTTCGGCTCCATGGGTTTCGACGTCGCCGACGGCCCCGAGATCGAGAACGACTGGTTCAACTTCACCGCGCTCAACACGCCGGAAGATCACCCGGCGCGTTCGATGCACGACACCTTCTACATCGAAGGGGGTCATGTCTTGCGCACGCACACCAGCCCGATGCAGATACGCTACGCGGTGCAGCACGTGAAGAAGCATCGCGCCGCCATCGATGCCGGCCAGCCGATGCCCGAGATCCGCGTGATCGCGCCGGGTCGCACCTACCGCGTCGACAGCGACGCGACGCATTCGCCGATGTTCCACCAGGTCGAAGGCCTGTGGGTGGGAGAGAACATCAGCTTCAAGGACCTGAAGTCCGTCTACGTGAACTTCATGCAGCAGTTCTTCGAGACGACGGACATGGAGATCCGTTTCCGTCCGAGCTATTTCCCGTTCACCGAGCCCAGCGCCGAGATCGACATGATGTTCGGCTCCGGACCGCTGAAGGGCCGCTGGCTGGAAGTGTCCGGCTCCGGCCAGGTGCATCCGCAGGTGATCCGCAACATGGGCCTCGATCCCGAGCGCTACATCGGCTTCGCTTTCGGCTCCGGCATCGACCGCCTGGCCATGCTGCGCTACGGCGTCAGCGACCTGCGTCTGTTCTTCGACGGCGACCTGCGCTTCCTGTCGCAGTTCAAGTAATTCGAGCCCCCGGTCGCCTAGAGAGCAAGAGAGAACCCCATGCAATTCCCTGAGTCCTGGCTGCGGGCCTTCTGCAACCCCGCGCTGAACACCCAAGAACTGGCCGAGCTGCTGACCATGTCCGGCCTGGAAGTGGAAGAGCTGCGCCCGGTGGCGCCGCCGTTCCACGGCATCGTCGTGGCCGAGATCGTCGAGGCCGTGCAGCATCCGGACGCCGACCGCCTGCGCGTCTGCAGGGTCGACGCCGGTGGTCCGGAGCTGCTGCAGATCGTCTGCGGCGCGCCGAACGCGCGCGTCGGGATCCGCGTGCCGCTGGCCACCATCGGCGCCGAACTGCCCCCGGGCGAGGACGGCAAGCCGTTCAAGATCGGCAAGGGCAAGCTGCGCGGCGTCGAGAGCTTCGGCATGCTGTGCTCGGCCCGCGAGCTGAAGCTGGCGGAAGACCACGGCGGTCTACTGGAGCTGGCCGCCGACGCGCCCGTCGGCGAGGACATCCGCAAGCACCTGAACCTGGACGACACGCTGTTCACGCTGAAGCTGACGCCGAACCTGGCGCATGCGCTGAGCGTCTACGGCGTCGCGCGTGAGGTGTCCGCGCTGACCGGCGCACCGCTGCTGGCGCCGGAGATCAAGCCGGCCGCCGTCGCCACCGAGGCAAGGCTGCCGGTGCGCGTCGACGCCGCGGACCTGTGCGGCCGCTTCTCCGGACGCGTGATCCGCAACGTCGACACGACCGCGAAGACGCCGCAGTGGATGGTCGACCGCCTGGCCCGCTGCGGCCAGCGTTCGGTGTCGCCGCTGGTGGACATCTCGAACTACGTCATGTTCGAGCTGGGCCGCCCGTCCCACATCTTCGATCTCGACAAGATCCACGGCGAGCTGATCGTCCGGTGGGGCAAGCCGGGTGAACAGCTCAAGCTGCTGAACGGCAACACGATCGAAGTCGATGCGAACGTCGGCGTGATCGCCGATCGCGAACAGGTCGAATCGCTGGCCGGCATCATGGGCGGCGACGCCACCGCCGTGTCCGACGACACGAAGAACATCTACGTCGAAGCCGCGTTCTGGTGGCCGAAGGCGGTGATGGGACGCTCGCGCCGCTTCAACTTCTCGACCGACGCGGGCCACCGCTTCGAGCGCGGCGTGGATCCTGCCGGCACCGTCGACCACATCGAACGCATCACGCAACTGATCCAGTCGATCTGCGGCGGTGACGCCGGACCGATGGACGACCAGACCACGCAGTTGCCCGAGCGCCAGCCCGTCGCATTGCGCGTCGATCGCGCCGCCAAGGTCATCGGCATGCCGGTGACGCAGGCCGACTGCGAAGGCGTGTTCCAGCGCCTGGGCCTGGCATTCACCTCGGCGCCCAGCGTGATCACGGTGACGCCGCCGACCTTCCGCTTCGACATCCAGATCGAGGAAGACCTGATCGAGGAAGTCATCCGCGTGCTGGGCTACCCGAAGCTGCCGTCGACGCCGCCGCTGGCGCCGGTGGTTGGCAAGGTGGGCTCGGAATCGCGCCGCGCGACGCACGCCCTGCGCCATGCGATGGCCGGCCTCGGCTACTTCGAGACGATCAACTTCAGCTTCGTCGAGGCGCGCTGGGAGCAGGAGCTCGCCGGCAACGCCAACCCGATCCAGCTGCTGAATCCGATCGCCGCGCCGCTGGCGGTGATGCGCACCTCGCTGATGGGCTCGCTGGTGCAGACGCTGCGCAACAACCTGGCGCGCAAGTCGCCGCGCGTGCGCGTGTTCGAGATCGGCCGCGTCTTCCTGCGCGACGCATCGGTGCAGGAAAGCGACACCACCATCGCCGGCATCGCGCAGCCGATGCGGCTGTCCGGCCTGGCCTGGGGCCCCGCGGACCAGCAGCAATGGGCGCAGAAGGATCGCGCGGTCGACTTCTTCGACGTGAAGGGCGACCTCGAGGCGTTGTTCGCGCCACGCGTGCTGAGCTTCGAGGCGGCCGACCACCCCGCGCTGCATCCGGGCCGCAGCGCCCGCGTGCTGCTGGACGGGCAGGCCATCGGCGTGGTCGGCGAGCTGCACCCGAAGTGGCGCCAGGGCTACGAGTTGCCCAGCGCGCCCATCCTGTTCGAGCTGTCGCTGGACGCCGTGCTGGCGCGAACGCTGCCGCAGGGTCAGGGCGTGCCCCGCCTGCAGGCGGTGCAACGCGATCTGGCGCTGATCGTCAATGAGCAGGTCACCTATGACTCCCTCATCCGGGCGATCGAATCCAGCGGCGAAGCCCTGGTACGCTCTGCGCGTTTGTTCGACGTCTTCAAACCGGCGCAGCCGACGGCGGAACTGAAGGCCGGCGAACGCAGCCTGGCCGTGCGCCTGTCGCTGCTCGATGACGAGAACACGCTGACCGACGAGCGCATCGAACAGGCGGTGGCGAAGGTGGTGGCGCAGCTGGGCGAACGTCTCGGCGCGCGCCTGCGAGGCTGAGGGAGGGGAGGACACCCATGAGTGATGACGATCTGAAGGAGCAGGCGCGCGTGCTGCTCGGCAGCCTGGAGACGCCCACGCTGACCAAGGCCGAGCTGGCGGAACTGCTGTTCGACAAGCTCGGCCTGAACAAGCGCGAGTCCAAGGACATGGTCGAGGCCTTCTTCGACATCATTCATCAGAGCCTCTCCAGCGGCCGCGAAGTGAAGCTCTCGGGCTTCGGCAACTTCAACATCCGGCGCAAGGCGCCGAGACCCGGCCGCAACCCGCGTACCGGCGAAGCGATCCCGATTGCGGCCCGCAACGTCGTGACGTTTCATGCCAGTCACAAATTGAAAGAAGCCGTCCAAGGCAACACGCCTTCGACAGGTGACTTCGAGTAGAGTCTGACCCTCCCTGCCGCTGCCGGAGCCGCTGATTCCCATGGACGTCCAGCTTCCCGCCATCCCTGCCAAGCGCTACTTCACCATCGGTGAGGTGAGCGAGCTGTGCGGCGTGAAGCCCTACGTGCTCCGCTATTGGGAACAGGAGTTCACGCAGCTCAAGCCGATGAAACGGCGGGGCAACCGACGCTATTACCAGCACCACGAAGTGCTGCTGATCCGGCGCATCCGCGATCTGCTCTACGACCAGGGCTTCACGATCAGCGGCGCGCGCAATCAGTTGATCGATTCGACGCACACGGCGACCAACGCGCAGGAGTTCCGCGCGGAAGCGCTGGCGTCCGCGCAGCTCGATGTCTATCGCCATGCCGGAGACCATCGTGAAGCGTCGCGCGCGCTGGCCGCGGACGTCGCATACAGCGCGGCGCACACGACGGTGTCGCTCGAGAAGCTCACGCTGGAACAGGTCCGGGACGAATTGCTGGCGATTCGAGAGAGTCTTCTTGCCTGAGGGCAGAAATTGCGTATAGAATCACAGGCTTAGTCGGGGCGTAGCGCAGCCTGGTAGCGCACTTGCATGGGGTGCAAGGGGTCGCGAGTTCGAATCCCGCCGCCCCGACCATTTATAAGAAGAATCAGGAAGCCCGGTATCGAAAGATGCCGGGCTTTTTGCTTTCCGGGCTGAGTGGACCGAGCCCCATCCACGGACGCAGCGCGTTGATGCGCATCGCCAGCAACGCGGCGAGCAGGCAGCCCAGCGTGGTGATGGCGACCACGGCGGTGGCCTCGATGGCGAGCGGCCACTGACGTGGTGCGAGCAGATGTCCCGCGATGACCGTCACCGTCTGGTGGACCAGGTAGAAGGGGAACACGGCCAGCGTCAGCCAGCGCAGCAGCGGCGAATCGCGATCGGCCAGCCACTGGCGGCCGAATCCCAGCGCCGCCACGATCGGCAGCCATTGCTTGCCCGCGTTGAGCGCGCGCAAGGCCATCAACAGCCACTGGGGGAAGTCATCGCCCTGGGCGAGGCGCCACTGGTCCGTGAGCGTCTGCGAGAGCAGTTGCACCACCACGAAGCCGACGAGCGCGATCCAGCGCAGACGCCGGGCGGTTTCCCACGCGCCGTGACGGTCCTCGCGGTCGCCATAGAGCGCGAAGCCCAGCAGGAACACCGCGAAGTAGACGCCATGCTGGTACCAGTCGTGGGTCAGGTCGTGCGTGGCGGGGAAGCGGTCCAGCAGGTGCTGGCGCAGGATCGCGAACCCGAGCCACGGCACCCACAACAGGCGCCCGCCGCCCACGACGCCGCGCCAGCCCGGATGCGAGAAGAAGTGGCGCACGAGACCCAATCGCAGCGCCAGCAGCACGATCAGGGTGTAGGTCCAGAGGTAGGGCAGGAACCAGAGGTGATTCCAGGTCGGGAGCTTGAGACACTCGTCGCCGCGGCAGAAGCCGTGATAGGCCTGGAAGTAGAGCTTCAGGAAATCGCCGTAGCTGCCGGCGTAGTGAAGCTTCTCGACGACCTCCAGATAAGCCTGGGGCGGGACGATCACCGTCATGCCGAGCAGCAGCGGCAGCAGCAGCCGTTTGCTGCGCATGGCGATCAGTCCTTGGGTCCCGTCGACGCGCGCCGCCATCAACGCGGTCGCCGCGCCGGAGATCAGGAAGAGCAGCGACATGCGCCAAGGGTTCAGCCACAGCATCCAGGATTCGAGCGCGGGGATGAGTCGCGGCGACTTCACGTGCCAGTCCCAGCTCACATAGAACATGCCCGAGTGATAGAGGATCAGCAGGCCGAAGGCGAGCACGCGGAGCCAGTCCAGCTCGGTCAGGCGGAAGGCCGGAGTCGCGCCGCGCGGGGGGAGGGAAGTGGTGTTCATGACGCGCAGCTTCGTCTCGAACGGCGCTCCTGCCGAGGGAATGTGACGAACCGCCCCCGCCCGGTGGCGACCCGCCCCGTCCCAGGGGCCGCTCGCGCGGGGGCGGAGCGCGGCAAGAGCGCGGCGAGGGCGCAGCGAGAGCGCGGCGAGAGCGGACACGCGCCTACACTGCGCCGCCATGACCGAGGACAAGTGGCTGGGGATCTATCTGAAGCGGCGGCGGTGGGTCGAGCGCGCGATCTGGAGCGCGCTGCTGCTCGGCTCGGCGCTGGCGAACACGATCACGACGAACCTGGACATCCGCCGCGCCGGACTGCGCTTCGACGCCTGGGAACCGGCGGTCTGGGAGTTCTCCAGCGCGCTCGTCTGGATGGTGCTGATCCCGTGGATCGTCCGCGCGGCGGATGCCAAGCCGCTGCGCTGGGGCGTGCTGAGGCGGCATCTGCCCTGGCACGTGCTGTTCGCGCTCCTCACCAGCCTGGCGCATGTGCTGGGCATGGTGGCGCTGCGCAAGCTGGCGTATGCGATGCAGGACGCGGTCTACGACTTCGGGAACTGGCCGGTCGAGTTGTTCTATGAAGCGGTGAAGGACGTCCGCAGCTACGCCTTCATCCTGGTGGTCGTCGGGTCGTACCGGCTCTTCGTGTGGCGGTGGCAGGGCGAGGCAAGCCTGCTGGCGGATCCGCCTGAGCCCGCGCCTTCGCCTTCGCCTTCGCCGTCGCCGTCGCCGTCGCCGGCCGAGCCCTCGCCCGCGCCGCTGGCGCCCGCGTCCGCGCTGCCCGAGCGGCTCCTCGTGAAGAAGCTAGGCAAGGAATTCCTGCTGCCGGTGGACGAGATCGAGTGGGTGCAGGCCTGCGGCAACTACGTCAACCTGCGCCGCCAGCAGCACGACTACCCGCTGCGCAGCAGCCTGGGCGCCTTCGAGCAACGCCTGGATCCGGCCACGTTCGTGCGCGTGCACCGCGGCTATCTCGTACGGCTGAGCCTGATCGAAGCCATCGAGCCGACCGAGGCCGGCGATGCCCACCTGCGACTGCGCGACGGCAGCCGGGTGCCCTGCAGTCGCACCTATCTGGAGCGACTGCGACAGCGTCTTGTCTGACGGGGCGAACTCCTGTCCGCCGGGTTCACCGGAGCGTCTTCGCCCGGCTATGCTCTGACCCCAATGGACGCCCCTCTGGAACCCCGCGACGTCGCCGACCCGTCAGACCCGTCACCGCGCCTGCTGCGCTCGACCGGGGAGGGCGGACGCCTGCAGGCGCGGCTGGAGGGCGACTGGACGCTGCTGGCGCTGCGCGAGCGCGTCGAGGCGCTGCGCGGCGAGCTCGGCGACGTGCCGACCGCCAACGTGGCCTGGGACCTGAGCGCCGTGCGCCGCCTCGACCCGACCGGCGCGCTGCTGTTGTGGCAGGCCTGGGGCCGGCGTCAGCCGGAAGAGCTGCGCTGGCCGCCGGCGCCGATGGCGGACATGTTCCAGGCGCTGTTCGCCCGGCTGGGCAGCAAGCAGGGCAAGCCGGCCAAGCCGCCGCGCAGGCAGAACGTGCGCCAGTTCGGCCAGGGCCTGCTCAACCTGGCCAGCCACCTGCTCGACGCCACCGCGCTGCTCGGGCAGGTGACGCGCGACCTCGGCACGCTGATCCGCCATCCCAACCTGATCGCGTGGAAGGACATCTCGGCCCACATCTACCGCAGCGGCGCGCAGGCGCTGGGCATCACGGCGCTGGTGGGCGTGCTGGTCGGCATCACGCTGTCCTACCTGACCGCCAAGCAGCTCCAGAGTTACGGCGCCGACATCTACGTCATCAACATCCTCGGCATCAGCGTCTGGCGCGAACTGGGACCGTTGCTCGCGGCGATCCTGGTGGCCGGACGCAGCGGCTCGGCGATGACGGCGCAGCTCGGCGTGATGCGGGTGACGCAGGAACTGGACGCGCTGTCGGTGATGGGGATCTCCCACACCATCCGGCTGGTAGTGCCCAAGATGGTGGCCCTGGCACTCTCGTTGCCCCTGGTGATGACCTGGACCAGCAGCATGGTGCTGCTGGGCGGCATGCTCGCCGCGCGGGCGACGCTGGGGCTGGACTACATCCAGTTCCTGCAGGGCCTGCCGGCCGCGGTGCCGGTGGCCAACCTGTGGCTGGGACTGGCCAAATCGGCGGTGTTCGGGCTCATGATCGCGTTCGTGGCCTGCCATTTCGGGCTGCGGATCAAGCCGAACAGCGAAAGCCTCGGGACCGGCACCACCGATTCGGTGGTGAGCGCGATCACCGTGGTCATCATCGTGGACGCGATCTTCGCGGTGATGTTCTCTGACCTGGGGATCAAGGGATGAGCGGTTGCATGGATCCGACCTCGGCGGAAGCCACCGGGGAACTGAACGTCCAGCCGGGTGATCCGGTGATCGAGGTGCGCCACGTCGGCACGGTGCTCGGCGGCGTGCGCATCCACAAGGACCTGAGCCTGGAAGTCACTGCCGGCGAGGTGGTGGGCATCATCGGCGGCTCGGGCAGCGGCAAGACGACGCTGCTGCGCCTGATGCTCGGCCTGGAACGTCCCACCGAAGGCGAGGTGCTGGTCTTCGGCCACAAGCTCGGCAACTGCGAGGCGAACGACCTCGCGCAGGTGCGGCACCGCTGGGGCGTGCTGTTCCAGCAGGGCGCGCTGTTCTCGGCGCTGTCGGTGTTCGACAACGTCGCGCTGCCGCTGCGCGAGCTCAAGAGCCTGCCCAAGGATCTGATCGCCGAGCTGGTCATGACCAAGCTGCAGCAGGTCGGTCTCAAGGCCGAGGACGGCATCAAGATGCCGGCGGAACTGTCGGGCGGCATGATCAAGCGCGTGTCGCTGGCGCGCTCGCTGATCATGGATCCGCAGCTGCTGTTCCTGGACGAGCCGACGGCGGGTCTCGATCCGGCGAGTTCGAAGAATTTCGTGCAGCTGATCGAGAGCCTCCGGCGCGAGATGGCGCTGACGGTGGTGATGGTCACCCACGACGTGGACACGCTGTTCGCGATCGCGGACCGCGTGGCGGTGCTGGCGGACCAGCACCTGATCGCGCACGGGCCGCTGGAACTGGTGGTGAAGCAGAAGCATCCGTTCATCCGCAACTTCTTCCTCGGCCACGCGGACCGCTGCGCGGCGGACAACTTGCGCAGCTACCGCGACGCGCTGCAGCACCGCGACGAGATGCCCGCCTGAGCGGGCGCCGCCGTCGACGGCCTGTTCCGGCGGCAGACGACGACCAACGACAACCTACAACAAGGATTCGGGCGAGCACATGGAAAACAAGGCACATGCATTGGCCACGGGCCTCTTCGTGCTGCTGCTCGGGGCGGCGCTGGTGGCGGTCATCCTGTGGTTCCGCGACGACCGCGGCGACACGCAGACCTTCACCGTGGTGACCGCTTCGGGTGTGCCGGGCCTCAACGTCAAGGCCCCGGTGAAGCTGCGCGGCGTGCAGGTCGGCAAGGTCGACACCATCCGCTTCGATCCGGCACAGCCCAAGCAGATCCTGGTGGGGATCGAGGTCGACGCCGAGGCGCCGATCGCGCCCGGTACCGTCGCCAAGCTGGGCTACCAGGGCATCACCGGTCTGTCGTTCATCGACCTGTATGACGGGCAGGATCCGGCGGACCCGAAGTTGAGCGTGCTGGAGACGCGGCGCATCCAGCTCTCGCCGGGCTTCCTCGACCAGTTGCAGGACGCGGGGCCCAAACTCGCCGCAGGCGCGCTGGCGACGATGGACCGCATCCAGAAGGTCCTCAGCGACAGCAACCAGCAGCAGGTGAGCCAGACGCTGGCGCAGTTGAACGAGGCTTCCGCCGGATTGAACGAACTGGTCAAGGAACTCCGGCCCACGGCGCAGGCGCTGCCGGGCCTGGTGAAGCACACCGACGGCCTCGTGGTCGCGGGTCGGAACACGCTGGGCAACGTCGACACGCTGGCGAAGCAGGGCGGCGAACTCGTCGACGAATACAAGGGCAAGGCCGCCGCGATCGATCAGTTGGGCGACGCCGCGGTGCAGATGCAGCGCACGCTGCGGCGCGTGGAACTGTCCCTCGTCGGTTCGGCCGACAAGCCGCGTCAGCGCGCGGTGCTGGATGATCTGTCGGCGGCGGCGCGCGCCCTCGAGCGCGCGGCGCAGAACATCGGCGACCAGCCGCAGAGCCTGATCCTCGGCCCCACGCCCGGCGCGCCCGGCCCCGGTGAAACCGGCTTCGAGGCGGGAGCGAAGAAATGAACGACCACATCGAACTTCCAAGGACCGGCGGCAGGCGCCGCGCGGCGCTGCTCGGCGGACTGGCGCTCGCAGCGATGCTCAGCGCCTGCGGCAGCCGCCCGCCGCCACCCACGCAGATGGACCTCGGCCCGGCTCCGGCGTGGCCGCAGCAGGCGCCGCTGGCCAAGCGTGTCGAGCTCCAGGCGGTCACCGCGGCGGAGACGCTGCAAGGCACGGGCATCGCGTACCGCCTCGCCGATTCCGATCCCTATGCGCGGCGCGTCTACCGCGACTCGCGCTGGGCCGCGCCGCTGCCGGTGCTCGTCGGGTCGCGGATGCGTCAGCAGATCGCCCGCGCACCAGTGGCCGCTGGCGCCGATCCCCAGGTGGTCATCGGCGTGACGCTGGAGCTCGAAGAGAGCCTCCAGAACTTCTCCAGCGCCTCGCGCAGCGACGTTCAGGTCAGGGTGATGGCGACCGCCGAGGACGGCACCCAGCGTGCGTTCGACCGGTCGGAGCCCGCCGGGGCGAGCGCCGAGGGCGCGGTGAAGGCGACGGCGGCGGCGGTCGATGCGCTCGGGCCGGAGATCGCGGCGTGGGCGGCCACCTTGTCGCCGCGAGTGCCGCAGCCGGGGCGCGGTCGACGTTGAAGCGTCTGCGGCGGCGCGGCGTCAGTGCGACGCCGCGATCCCGCCGCCCATGCGCTGCTGGCGCTGGCGCAGGAAGGCCTCGGCCATGCTGGATTCGGGCTGCAGGCGCTGCCCGATGTAGAGCTCCTGACGGCGCTCGGTGATCTGCGCGCGCAAGCGGTTGGCCATGATGCCGAGCGGATCCAGGCCGCGCTTCTCGGCGCGCTCGATCGACTCGCCCAGCTCATGCATCGTGTGGTTCTTCAGCAGCGCCAGGTGGGCCTGGACGACGCGCAGCCGTCCCTGCACCGAGCGCTCCGCACTGCGCAGCCATTCCATGACCGCGTCCGCGTCGCCGCCGCGCACCTTGACCATGCTTTCGCCGGCGGCCAGCAGCAGGGCTTCGAGGCGATCGCGGTCGCAGGCCTCGTAGGCCTCGTTGACCTCGGCCATCTTGCGTTCGCGGTGCATCCGCTGGGCGTCGTCCGGCGCGAGGTCCGGATGCAGCCGCTTCGCGGCGCGGCGGTAGAGGGTCTTCAGCGGCGGCGGACCGACCTGCACCAGACCGCCTTCAGGCTCGGCCGGCAGCGGCGCGCCGGCCGGCAGCACGGGCAGAAGCGGCATCGTCGTGGCACGGGGCGACTCGGGCGCGCGGGCATCGAGGCCGTTGCGCGCCAGCGCGTCGTGCAGGTAGCGCATCGCGCAGTAGAGCTGCGATTCCAGCGCGTCCAGCTCCATGTACAGCGGGCCCAGCGCGGCAACGTAGCGGTCGACGAAACGCTGCATGCGCTGGCGGCAGTCCGCGTACTCGGTTTCCTGCGACGCCAGGTAGCGCTGGAGCTCGGCCAACTGCTCGCGGCGGCGTTCGAATTCGCGCGGCGTGATGGCCTGGCTGAGCATGTTGAGTGGAATCCCTGGATGTTCTGTTATTGACTGCCGATTCTGCCGTGTGCGCATGTCCCTTCAAAGCCCAAACAGCCCCTCCCGGGGCTGTTTTTCTCAGCGTTTTCACCGAGGACCGGGCGAGCGTCGCCCAGTCGGTGCGATCGTCTCTTGCCGGTCTGGGCCATTCAGCGCGGTTCAGGGAGCGGATGCCGCGCTGGCCGCCTCCGTCGGGCCGCTGGCCACCGCGTCCGGCACGCCGATCGGCGCGGAGGCCGGCATGGAAGCGTCGGTCGCCGGCGCAGTCAGGGCCGGCGGCGTGTGCGCCCCCGCCGCGGGACCGCTGATGCCGACGGCTGGCAGCAGCGGCACGATCAGCAGGGCGACGATGTTGATGATCTTGATCAGCGGGTTGACGGCCGGACCCGCCGTGTCCTTGTAGGGGTCGCCCACGGTGTCGCCGGTGACGGCGGCCTTGTGGGCCTCGGAGCCCTTGCCGCCGTGGTGCCCGTCCTCGATGTACTTCTTGGCGTTGTCCCAGGCGCCGCCGCCCGTGCACATGGAGATGGCGACGAACAGACCGGTGACGATGGTGCCCATCAGCAGCCCGCCCAGCGCGGCCGGTCCGAGCACCAGTCCGACCACGACCGGCACGACCACCGGCAGCAGCGAGGGCACGATCATTTCCTTGATCGCGGCGGCGGTGAGCATGTCCACCGCGCGGCCGTACTCGGGCTTGCCGGTGCCTTCCATGATCCCCTTGATGTCGCGGAACTGGCGCCGCACTTCCTCGACGACCGCGCCCGCCGCGCGTCCCACGGCCTCCATGGCCATCGCGCCGAAGAGGTAGGGGATCAGCCCGCCGATGAACAGCCCGACGATCACCATGTGGTTGCTCAGGTCGAAGCTGACCGAGAGTCCGCGCTGTTCGAGCGCGTGGGTGTAGTCGGCGAAGAGCACCAGCGCCGCCAGGCCCGCGGAACCGATGGCGTAGCCCTTGGTGACGGCCTTGGTGGTGTTGCCGACGGCATCCAGCGGGTCGGTGATGTCGCGCACGCTGGCGGGCAGGTCGGCCATCTCGGCGATGCCGCCGGCGTTGTCGGTGATCGGGCCGTAGGCGTCGAGCGCCACCACGATGCCCGCCATGCTGAGCATGGCCGTCGCCGCGATCGCGATGCCGTAGAGCCCGGCGAGCTTGAAGGCCACCAGGATGGCGACGCAGACGAAGAGCACCGGCCAGGCCGTGGAGCGCATGGACACGCCCAGCCCCGCGATGATGTTGGTGCCGTGACCGGTGGTCGAGGCCTGCGCCACGTGCTGCACCGGCTTGTAGTTGGTGCCGGTGTAGTACTCGGTGATCCACACCATCGCCGCGGTCAGCAGCAGGCCGACCAGGCAGGACAGGAAGAGGGCGGTGGCGCCGATGGTCTGCCCGCCCGGCAGGGTCAGGTCCTGCGGGAACAGCGCGCGGGTGATGAACCAGAAGGCGATCGCCGAGAGCACGCCGGCGACGATCAGGCCCTTGTAGAGCGCCGGCATCACGTTCTTCATGCCGGGGGTGGCCTTGACGAAGCTGCAGCCGATGATGGACGCGATGATGGACGCGCCGCCCAGCACCAGCGGATACACGATGGCCGCGATCGACATGCCGCCGAAGGTCAGCGCCGCCAGCGCCATCGTGGCGATCAGGGTGACGGCGTAGGTCTCGAAGAGGTCGGCCGCCATGCCGGCGCAGTCGCCGACGTTGTCGCCGACGTTGTCCGCAATCACGGCGGGGTTGCGCGGATCGTCCTCGGGGATGCCCGCCTCGACCTTGCCGACGAGGTCGGCGCCGACGTCGGCACCCTTGGTGAAGATGCCGCCGCCCAGCCGCGCGAAGATCGAGATGAGCGAGGAACCGAAGGCCAGCCCCAGCAGCGGCTTGAGGGTCTGGCTGTCCGCGCGGGTGCCGCTCTCGCTGACCCACAGGAAGAACAGGCCGACGCCGAGCAGGCCCAGGCCCACGACCAGCATGCCGGTGATGGCGCCGCCCTTGAACGCGACGTTGAGCGCCGGCGCCATGCCTTGCGTCGCCGCCTGCGCGGTGCGCACGTTGGCGCGCACCGAGACGTTCATGCCGATGAAGCCGCAGGCGCCCGACAGCAGCGCGCCGATGAAGAAGCCGATGGCCGTCTTCCAGTCCAGCGCGAAGCCGATCAGGAGACCGAGCACGACGCCGACGATCGCAATGGTGCGGTACTGCCGCGCCAGGTAGGCCGCGGCGCCTTGCTGGATCGCCCCGGCGATCTCCTGCATGCGGGGATTGCCGGGATCCTGGCTCAGGATCCAGCTGCGTTGGATAAAGCCGTAGAGCACCGCCGCCAGCCCGCAGGCCAGCGCGAAGTACAGCGCCAAACTCGTCGACATAAGGTTGTCTCCTCTCGCTGATTCTTTGATCCGTGAGACGGTTCCATCCAGCGGGCGCCGGGCCTGCGCGCACGCAACAGCAACAGTCCGTCGAACGATGCTAAGCCCGTGAATAGTGCATGGCATGAGCGTTTACCAGCGGATCGACGGGGTTTGCAAGGCGGGTGTCAGGCTTTGCAGGGGCGAGCGGCAGGGGCGGGCAACAACTGGCCCCGGGCATGTCGTGTGCCTCACCCCGTAGCCTTTACAGGCGCCTGGAGCACGGCGCCCGAAGCCGGCGGAGCCGGTGCCCCTCGCCGCTCACAGTCTTCGCTTCGCTCAGGGTTCGCTTCGAGGGGCACCGGCTCCGCCGGCTTCTCCGGACCGGGGACCGCCGTCAGCGCTTGCGACGCTCCTTGCGAGGATCGATGGGCCGTGCGGCGCTCGGGCCGATGTAACGGCCGCGCGGCCGGATCACGGAATCGATGGCGAGCTGCTCCATGCTGTGGGCCAGCAGACCGACGCTGCGCGCAATCGCGAAGATCGCGAAGCCCGCGTCCGGCGGCAGCTTGTAACGCGCGACGAGCGCGGCCAGCGCCACGTCCATCGACGGCGGCAGGCCGGTGAGCGCGACGACGCGCTCGATCAGGCGTGCGATCGCAGCGGGCGGCTTGAAGTCCGCCATCAGCGACGCGGCGCGCGGATCGCCGTCCGGATAGATGTGATGGCCGAATCCGGGCAGCGGCATCGCGGAGGCCAGGTAGCGGTCGACGACGACATCCGCACCGTCGCGCTCGACCTCGTCGAACAACGTGCGCACGCGTCCCGAGGCGTCGCCGTGCAGCGGGCCGGAGAAAGTGGTCAACCCCGCCAGCAGGCAGGCCGGCAGCGAGGCGCCGGTGGAGGCGGTGATGCGGGCGGAGAAGGCCGAGCTGGTGATCTCATGGTCAGCCGCCAGCACCAGCGTCTTGCGCAGCAGCGCGGCCACCGCGCGCGGCTGACCCCAGCCGCGTGCGAGGCGCTCGTGCAGCGGCAAGGTCTCTTCGTCGGTGGCGCCGAAGGCGACGGCCAGACGGCCGACCAGCGCCGACGCTTCGTCGATCAACACGCGAGGCATGCGGCCGCGCGTCGAATGCCCGGTGGCGGTGAGCGCCGCCAGTTCCGCGAACGCGCGGACGCGGCCGCCCGGCAGCGCGGCGACGACCTCCAGCGCCGCGCGCGACGGCGAGCCCGATGCGACCGCGGGACTTGGAAAGGCCGGGGTCGTCTCGGCATTCCACAACAGCCGCGCCGCGTCCTCCAGCGTCGCGGTTGCGGCCAGCTCGACGACGTCGACGCCGCGGTAGAACGGACGTCCGCCCGAGAACGTCGAGACCGCCGTCGGAATGCTGGGTTCGGCGCCGAAGAGCGTCGTGGCGGCGAGCGTCTCGCGCGAGCGTCCCGTCTCCTTGCGCCGCACCAGCGCCTTCACGTCCTCGGCGCGGTACAGGCTGCGACGCGAGTCCTGCGGATCGGGCTCCACGCCGATGCGCCCGCGACTCACGTAGGCGTAGATCGTCTGCGCTCGCACCCCGAGCGCGTCGCGTGCTTCATCCAGCGTCATCCAGGCGGCCATCGGGTCGTCGTCTCGCTCAGCGTCATTGATGCGTCAATGTATTCGTCAACATTCAGCTTGTCCATGCATCGACCATCGCCCCAGGTTTACCGATTCATTTGGGCTAATCGGGCAATGAATCGGTCGCCGATGCTTCAGATTGATATTGATCGTCAATATTGACCCTGCATGTCGCCGCTGCCAGCATGAGCCCACGCGACATCGACGGAGTCCGACCAGAAGCCTCCGCGATGCCGGCCCTCATGCCCCTTCATGGAGACAACCGCATGAACCGCATCCACCGCTTCCAGCCCGCCCGACACCGGACCGCGCTCGCCCTTGTCGGCGCCGCCGCCTTCGCCTTCCTCGGGTCTTCCGCCGCCTCCGATGCGCTCGCACAGGGCGAGGCTTTCCCGTCCAAGGCGATCACGATCGTGGTCGGTTCCAGCCCCGGCAGCACCACCGACGGCCTGGCGCGCGCCATCGGCGCGGAGATCACCGCCGCGACCAAGGTGCCGGTGATCGTCGAGAACAAGGCCGGCGCCAGCGGTGGCATCGCCGCGCAGGCGGTGGCCCGCTCGGCCGCCGACGGCTACACGCTGTTCATCACGACCAACACGACGCAGGCCGCCAACCCGCACCTGTTCCGCAAACTCGCGTACGACCCGGTGAAGGACTTCGCCCCCGTCGGCGCGCTGGTGAAGGGCTACCTGCTGCTGGTGACGAATCCGCGCATCCCGGCACGCAACGTGACCGAGCTCAGCGCGATCGCGAAGAAGCAGCAGCTCACTTTCGGCGCGGGCAGTTCGTCGGCCCGCGTGGCGGCGGAACTGTTCCAGCAGATGACGCAGACGCAGCTGACCTATGTGCCGTACAAGGCCAACCCGCAGGCGATGGTCGACCTGGTCGGCGGTCAGGTCGACCTGATGATCGTGGACCTGACCACCAGCCTGCCGCAGGTGAAGGCCGGCAAGCTCAAGGCGCTGGGCGTCAGCAGCCCCAAGCGTTCGCCGCTGGTGCCGGACCTGCCGACCATCGCCGAAGCGGGGCTGCCCGGCTACGAGATCAGCTACTGGAACGCGGTCTACGCGCCCGCGGGCACGCCGGCGCCCGTGGTCGAGCGCATCAACGCGCTGATGCAGAAGGCGATGACCGCGGAGCCGGTGAAGCGCTTCGTCGAGCAGAACGGCATGGAGCCCTTCACGTCGACGCCGGCGGAGCTCGCCAGCTTCCAGGCCGCCGAATACAAGCGCTGGGGCGCCGTCATCAAGACGGCCGGCATCCAGCCTGAATGACACCCGATGAGCTCATCCGATGAGTCCGAAGAACTCGGTGAGCTCGAGCGACACCTTTCCGATCCTTCCTGAAGTAGAGAGCGCCATGAAGCCGAACATCCTGCAACTCAACCCCATCCTCGTGCCTGCGATCAACGCGGAGCTGGACGCGCTGTACACGATGCACCGGCTCTACGAGCAGGCCGATCCGGACGCCTATCTCGCGACGCACGGCGCGACGCTGCGCGGCGTGATCACCGGCGGGCACACCGGCATCTCGCGCGCGATGATGGAACGGCTGCCGGCGCTGGAGGTCGTCGCGGTGAACGGCGTCGGCACGGACGCCGTGGACATCGCGTACGCCCGCTCGCGCGGGCTGCCGGTGACCGGCACCTTCGGCGCGCTGACCGAGGACGTCGCGGACATGGCGCTGGCGCTGCTGCTGGCGACGGCGCGCCATGTCGCCTCGGTGGACCGCTTCGTGCGCGGCGGCCTGTGGCCCAAGTTCCCGCAGCCGAACGCGATCCCGCTGGCGCGTCGCGTGAGCGGGATGCGCGTGGGCATCGTGGGTCTGGGGCGCGTGGGGCGCGCGGTGGCGGAACGCGTCGGGGCCTTCGGCTGCCCGGTGCGCTACACCGACCTGAAGGAGATCGCCGGCGTGCCGTGGGCCTTCGAGTCCGATCTCGTGCAGTTGGCCCGCGACAGCGACGCGCTGATCGTCTGCGCCGCCGCGGACAGGGCCCGCGACCTGATCGACGCCCCGGTGCTGGACGCGATCGGGCCGCGCGGCTTCCTGATCAACGTCGCGCGCGGACGCCTGGTGAAGGAATCCGACCTCGTGAAGGCGCTGCAGGAGAAGCGCATCGCCGGCGCGGGACTGGACGTCTTCGCCGACGAGCCCAACGTGCCGCCGGCGCTGCTGGACCTCGACAACGTCGTGCTGCAGGCGCATCGCGCCAGCGCGACCGAGGAAACCCGCGCCGCGATGGGCCGGATGGTGCTGGAGAGCCTGGCGCAGGCGCTGGCCGGCCAAAGGCCGGCGCACAGCCTGACGACTTGATCTTCAGGGCTGGAAGGCGGTGACCATCACCGCGTTGCCGCTGGTCATGGCCAGTTGGCCGTTCGACAGCACGGCGACGCCTTCCACGGTGTTCAGGTTGGCGGGCAGCCAGCCGGGCATCGTGCGGCGGCTGTTGTCGCTGGCCAGCACCTTCTCCAGCCAGCCGTCGGTGCGCAGGCGCAGCACGCCATAGTTGGCGGCGATGTAGAGCTCGCCGCTGACCGGATCCAGCGCCAGGCCCATTGGCGCCCACGCGCAGTTCGCGCCCAGGGGGCCGTCCACGTCGCAGTAGGAGCCGTTGGCCCGTCCGGCGATCGTCGTGACAACGCCGGCGGGCGTGATCTTGCGGATCCTGGCGTTGCCGTAATCCGAGACATAGACGGTGCCGTCCGGCGCGGCGGTCAGGTGGCTCGGGAAGTTGAAGTAGGCGCCGTTGCCCGTGCCGTCCTGGAAGTTGGGATAGCCGCCGATGCCGGCGATCGTCGAGACGACGCCCGCCGGTGTGATCTTGCGGATCGCGTGGTTGAAGTCGGCCACGTAGACGTTGCGCGCGGCGTCGACCGCCACGCCCAGCGGCGAGTAGAAACGCGCCTGCGCCGCCGGGCCGTTGGCGTAGCCCATCGTGCCTTCCTCGCCGGCCAGCACGCTCTGCGTGCCGTCGGGCGCGACCTTGCGGATCACGTTCATGAACGAGTCGGCGACGTACACGTTCTCCTGGTCGTCCACCGCCACGCCGCCCAGGCGCGGGATGGACCGCAGGTAGGGCGTCGTGCCGTAGATCTGCACCGAATTGCTGGAGAACACCGCCAGCGTCGTGACCTGGCCGCTGGGCGAGATCTTGCGCAGCGCGTGGTTCATGCCGTCGGCGACGTAGATCGCGCCGCTCGGACCTTGCGCGATGCCCGAGGTGCCCCAGAACGCGGCCGCATTGGCGGCGCCGTCGATCCGCGCGAAGGCGGGCGGTGTGCCGGCGATCGTGGTGAGCGAGAAGTCGGCGTTGATGCGCTGGATGACGTTCTGATAGGCGTCGGCGACGACCACCGTGCCGTCCGGCGCCACCGCGATCGCGCGCAGGCGGCCGGCCGACAGCACCGGCAGGGTGCTCACCAGGCCCGCGGGCGTGATCTTGCGGATTTTCCCGTCGTCCTGCAGCACGAGGACCGTGCCGTCCGCGGCGACCGCGATGTCGCGGATCCAGGTGAAATCGGCGGCGGCGCCCTGGCCGTCCGTCGTCTGGTACGGCAGCCCGTTGTAGACCCGGCCGGCGACGGTGGTGACCGTGCCGTTGGCGCTGACCTTGCGGATGCGGTTCGATTCCGCGACGTAGAGCGCGCCGGCGGCGTCGTAGCCGATGCTGTACGTCCCGTTGAAGGTGGCGGCGATGCCCTGGCCGTCGGCGCCGTTGCCGGCGTACGCGTTGAGCACGCCTGCAAGGTAGGTAACGGTGCCGTCGGTCTCGAGGCGGCGGATCACGCTCGATCCCGCGAATGCCAGCGCGCCGTCGGCCGCGCGCGCCACGCCACCGATCGCCAGGTCGACGCCGACGGGCGTCGTGGTCCAGTTGGTCGGGTTCAGGAGGGTGCCGTCGGCAGAGACGCGCTGCAGCCCGCCGCAGGTCATGAACAGATCGAGCGCGCCGTTGTCGTACGGCGCGAGGTAGGCGCTGGTGTCGTCCCCCCAGACGCCGCAATTGTCGTAGCGCAGCTTGACTGTCGAGACGACGCCCTGCGGCGTCAGCTTGCGCACGGCGGAGTTGCCCGCGTCACCGATGAACAGGTTGCCCGCGGCGTCGAACGCCAGGCGGTTGGGCGATCTGAACCGGGCCTGCAGCGCGGGACCGTCGACGCGGGTCTCGCTGACGCTTTCCCCGGCCAGTTGCTTGAGTACCTGGCGCGGTCCGACGCTGATCGTGCCGGTGGCGCTGGAGGTGAGGCCGTATTGGTTCTTGACCGTCAGGGTCACCGTGTAGGTGCCCGTCGCCGGGAAGGTGTGGATCACGCCGCCGTAAGTGGTGGAGGCCGGGGAGCCGTCCCCGAAATCCCAGCGGTAATCGAAGACGACGTTGCTCGGGTTGGTGTTGTCGCCGGTCACGTTGCCGGACAGGTAGACGGACGCGCTGGCTTCGCCGGGCTTCACCGATGTCTGGGAGACGGACAAGGTCAGTCCCGACGGCACGGTGGGCTCCTGCACGGTCACCGAGAAGGTCGCGACCGCGGTGGCGCCGGTGGTGTTGCGTCGGGTGGCCTTCACCTCGTAGGTGCCCGTCTTCTTGAACGAGACGTAGTTGTACGTGGGGGAAATCGACGCGAAGGCTTGGCCGTCCACCTCCAGCGAGACGCTCTCGCCGGCCTCGAGCGCGGGCGAGACAGTGACCGGCGCGCCGTTTTGCAGGTAGACCAGCGCCGGTGCGGAGATGCTCAGCGTCGGCGCGTCGGTGGAGACGTTGACGGTCGTGCTGGCGCGGCGCTTGATGCCGTTGTCATAGGTGGCGACCACCGAGATGGTGTACTGCCCCTTGGCCGCGTAGGCGAGCTGGGGATTGGCGCCTTGCGCGGTACGCCCGTCGCCGAAGTCCCAGTCGAACTGCACGGGGGTGAGCGAGAGGCTGGACGCCCACACCGTGACGGGCTGCCCGACGGAGTAGACGCCGGCATTGGCGGCCTGGACGCTCAGGCCGTCGGGGCTTTCCACGACGACGAAGGTCGAGGCCTCCGCGCGCTTGCCCGCAGCATCCGTCACCGTGAGCAGCACCGAGTAGCGCGACGCCGAGGCGAAGGCGTGATCGACGACTGCGCCGGCCGCGGCGCCGCCGAGGGTGACGCCGTCGCCGAAGGCCCACTGGTAGGTGTAGGGGGCCGTGCCACCGGTGGCGGCGCTGGTGAACTTGATCGAGCCGCCGGTCACCGTCGCGGCGGGTGCCACGCCGGAGATGGTCACGCCCAGCGGCACCGGCGGCGGTGTGCCGTTCGCGCCTGCGTCGGACCCACCGCCGCCGCCACCGCCACCGCATGCGGCAAGCGCCATCATGAGTACGACAGCCAGCAGTCGCGCCGCCCAGGCGGGCGCGCGCAAGATATTCATCCCGAGCATGGTCAACTCCCTCGCAGGCGCGCATCCGGCGCCGAATCTGTCTTGTTTGTTTCCCGCGTGTGACGAATTTGGCACATCGCGGCGGGCCGGATTCTGCACGAGCGGCGCCGCGAAACTCTCCGGCCGATGGGGGATGTCGGCCCCGCGAACGCGGGGGGGCAGGGCCGTCGTCAGGCCGGTATCAGGGGAACCTCTAGAATCGCGTTTTCTCCGGATTCCTCCGGATTGCCCCGGAATTCCCCCGCATCCACCGCTGTCCACCACCATGAGCCTGCACAAAGTCACCCCCGGCGCGAAGGCGCCCGAGCAGTTCAACGTCGTCATCGAGATCCCGATGAACGCCGACCCGATCAAGTACGAGGTCGACAAGGAAAGCGGCGCGCTGTTCGTCGACCGCTTCATGACGACGGCGATGCACTATCCGTGCAACTACGGCTACGTGCCGCAGACGCTGGCCGACGACGGCGATCCGGTCGACGTGCTGGTGATCACGCCCTTCCCGCTGACGCCCGGCGTGGTCGTCACCTGCCGCGCCATCGGCGTGCTGCAGATGGACGACGAAGCCGGCGGCGATGCCAAGCTGCTGGCCGTGCCCACCACCAAGATCCTGCCGATCTACGAGCACTGGACCAAGCCCGAGGACATCAACCAGATGCGCCTGAAGGCGATTCAGCACTTCTTCGAGCACTACAAGGACCTCGAAGCGGGCAAGTGGGTGAAGGTCAAGGGCTGGGAAGGCCCGGAACAGGCCAAGAAGGAAATCACCGACGGCATGGCCAACTACGCGAAGGCGCAGCAAGGCTGAGCGACGAGGCCTCCCAGGGAGGTCTGAAGGACAAGGACAAGGCGCCCCGAGGGGCGCCTTGTCGTTTCTTGCTCCGATACGCTCACCGCGCCATCCGGGCCGCCGTCTTCAAACTTCAAACGACGGCGTCATCCGGCGGTATCGCCTTGAACGGCTGGTGTCGTTCCAGTTCGTCGATGTACTCGTTCATCGCCTCGCCCTCCTGGGTGAGGAAGTCCGCCACTGCCTCGCGGAACTGCGGGTGCGCGAGCCAGTGCGCCGAGTGGGTCGCCACCGGCATCAACCCGCGCGCCATCTTGTGCTCGCCTTGCGCGCCGCCTTCGAAGCGGCGCCAGCCGTTCTCCAGGCACCACGCCAGCGGCTGGTAATAGCAGGCGTCGAAGTGCAGGTTGGGGATGTAGCGCGTCGAGCCCCAGTAGCGCCCGTAGGCCGCGCGCTGCGATTCGTCGATCGCCACCAGCGAGGCGGCCACGCGTTCGCCCGCCGCGTCCCGCGCGACGAACATCAGCCAGTGTTCCGGCATGTCCGCCGCCATCCGTGCGAAGAAGTCGCGCGTCAGGTAGGGCTTGTTGCGGTGCGCGAGGTAGGTCAGCGTGTAGCACTCGTAGAAGAAGTCCCAGTCCTCGGCGGTGATCGCCGCGCCGCGCAGCGGCTCGAAGCGGATGCCCGCCTCGACGACCTTGCGCCGCTCCTGCTGGATCTTCTTGCGCTTCTCCCGCTGCAGCGTCGCGAGGTAGTCGGCGAAAGGGCGCGGCACGCCATCGCCGGTCCAGTGGAACTGCACCTGCTGCCGCGCGAGCCAGTCGTCGCCGGTGAGCGCGCGCTGGTCCTGGTCGTCGCCGAACAGCACATGCACGGAGGAAAGCTCCGAGCGCGCCGTCAGGGCCCGCAAGGCCTTCACCAGCCACGCGCGCGCGGCGTCGTCCTTCGCCAGCAGGCGGCTGCCGGGCACCGGCGTGAACGGCACGGCCACCAGCAGCTTCGGGTAGTACGCGAGCCCGTGCCGCTGATAGGCATCGGCCCAGGCCCAGTCGAACACGTACTCGCCATACGAGTGGCCCTTGAGGTAGGCCGGACAGGCGGCGATCAGTTCGTCGCCGTCCCACACGCTGAGGAACTGCGCCTGCCAGCCCTTCTTCGGCACTGCGGAACCCGACGCGTGCATCGCGCTCAGGTACTCGAGCTTCATGAACGGCGACGGCAGCGGCGAGGCGGCGAGCAGCGCGTTCCATTGATCGCGGGGCAGCGCGGCGGGGTCGTCGTCGACGCGGATCAGCGGCTGGGCGCTGTCATGCACGGGCTCGCGCCCGTGTGCGAACTCGGACGCGTCAGCGGCGGGGGAAGGCGAGGGTGGGGCGGTCATGCGCGGCAAATCTTAGGCGCAAGCTCAATCCCTTCGCTTTGATGGCAGGATGCTTGCCATGCAAGCGACGACGACTTCCCCCCCGACCGGTCTGTCATTCGACAACCTCTACGCCCACGACTTCGCCCGCATCGCCGTCGGCATCCCGCTGTGCCGCGTGGCCGATCCGGCCTTCAACGGCGAGCAGACCGCTCAGCTGCTGCGCGAGGCCGCCGCGGACGGCGCCGCGGTCGCCGCCTTCCCTGAGCTCGGACTGGCCGCGTACACGAGCGACGACCTCTTCCACCAGCGCCCGCTGCTGGACGGCTGCGAAGCAGCGCTGGCGCATCTGCTGACGGTGTCGCGCGACCTGCCTACCGTCGCGATCGTCGGCCTGCCGCTGCGCATCGAGCACCGGCTGTTCAATTGCGCGGTGGTGTTCCAGCGCGGCCGGCTGCTGGCCGTGCTGCCCAAAACCTACCTGCCCAATTACGGCGAGTTCTACGAGGCGCGCCAGTTCAACGCCGCCGACGAGGCGATCTCCGAAGAGATCACGCTGCTCGGCCAGCGCGTGGCCTTCGGCACGCGGCTGGTGATCGCCGCGAGCGACCAGCCGCTGCTGCGCCTGCATGTCGAGATCTGCGAGGACGTCTGGACGCCGATCCCGCCGTCGTCGTACGCCGCGCTGGCCGGCGCGACCGTGCTCGTGAACCTGTCGGCCTCCAACATCACGGTGGGCAAGTCGGGCTATCGCCATCAGCTCGTCGGACAGCAGTCGGCGCGCTGCCTGGCGGCCTACGTCTACACCTCCGCCGGCGCCGGCGAGTCCAGCACGGACCTCGCCTGGGACGGCCAGGCGTTGGTCTACGAGAACGGCAGCTTCCTCGCGGAGAGCGAGCGCTTCCAGCGGCGCTCGCAGCTCGTGTCGGCCGATGTGGACCTCGAGCGCGTGTCGCGCGAGCGCATGCGGCAGACGAGCTTCGGCGATTCGGTGCGGCACCACGCGCCCTTGCTGAAGACCTTCCGCACCGTCGAGTTCGAACTGGGTGTCGATCGCGGGCTGCCGCTGCCGCTGCGACGTCGCGTCGAGCGTTTCCCGTACGTGCCGTCGGACCGGCAGCGCCGCGACGAACGCTGCAATGAGGTCTTCCAGATCCAGGTCCAGGCGCTGGTGCAGCGGCTCGTGTCCAGCGGCATCCACAAGCTGGTGCTGGGGATCTCGGGCGGCCTGGATTCGACGCACGCGCTGCTGGTCGCCGCGCGCGCGATGGACCAGATGGGGTGGCCGCGCACCCATATCCTCGGCGTCACGATGCCAGGTTTTGCCACCGGCACGCGTACCCGCGACCAGGCCTTGCGGCTGATGCGCGAGATCGGCTGCGAGGCCCGCGAGATCGACATCCGGCCGAGCTGCGAACAGATGCTCAAGGACCTCGGGCATCCGTACGCGGCGGGCGAGCCCGTCTACGACGTGACCTTTGAGAACGTCCAGGCCGGCGAGCGCACCAGCCACCTGTTCCGCCTGGCCAATCACACCGGGGCGCTGGTGCTCGGCACCGGCGACCTGAGCGAGCTCGCGCTGGGCTGGTGCACCTACGGCGTCGGCGACCACATGTCGCACTACAACGTGAACGCCTCGGTGCCCAAGACGCTGATCCAGTATCTGGTGCGCTGGGTTGCGGAGACGGCGCAGCTCGGACACGCGGGGCAGGAGGTGCTGCTCGACATCCTGAACACGGAGATCAGTCCGGAACTCGTGCCGCAGGACGCGCGCGTGGAGGGCTCCGGACTGCAGAGCACCGAGGACAAGATCGGTCGCTACGAGCTGCAGGACTTCAACCTCTTCTACACGATCCGCCATGGCTACTCGCCGGCCAAGATCGCGTTCCTCGCGCGTCATGCCTGGGGCGACAAGGCACGCGGCGACTGGCCGGACGGCGAGCACGTCCAGCGCAACGAGTACCCGCTCGCCGAGATCAAGCGCGTGCTGCGGATCTTCGTGAGCCGCTTCTTCCGCGGCAGCCAGTTCAAGCGCAGCTGCGTGCCCAACGGGCCCAAGGTGGGCAGCGGCGGGTCGCTGTCCCCGCGCGGTGACTGGCGCGCGCCCAGCGATTCCGAGCCGGCGGTGTGGCTGGCCGAGCTCGACCGCATTCCGGATTGATGCGACGGATCGGGCGATGCCTCCCTTCTCCGATGGCGGGCGTTCAATTGAAACGATCCGTGCTTAAATCACAGCCAGTCCTGCCCGCCAATCCCCCTTTCGGAGCCCCGTGATGAAACAGATCACCGCCATCATCAAACCGTTCAAGCTCGACGAAGTCCGCGAAGCGCTGGCCGAGGTCGGCGCCTCCGGCCTGACCGTCACGGAGGTGAAGGGCTTCGGCCGCCAGAAGGGTCATACCGAGCTGTACCGCGGCGCCGAATACGTCGTGGACTTCCTGCCGAAGGTGAAGGTCGAGGTCGTCGTGAAGGACGACGAGGTGGAACGCTCCATCGACGCCATCCTGAAAGCCGCCAAGACCGGCAAGATCGGCGACGGCAAGATCTTCGTCACCGCCGTGGAGCAGGTCATCCGCATCCGTACCGGCGAACAGGACGAAGCCGCGGTCTGACCGCGCGGCCCCGACGGGGCCAGAAACAAGGAAGGGCGGGCGCCGGTCGGCGTGCGCCCTTTGTCATTCAGGCGCTCAGTCAGACGCCCGTTCAAGCTTCAGCCGCGGCGTCAGCGCAGGTGTTGCCAGAGGGCCGCCGCCCAGATGCCGCCCGCCAGCACCAGCGACAGCAGCACGGCGGCGCTCGCGATGTCCTTGGCGCGCTTGCTGAGGTCGTGCAGCTCGAACGACACGCGGTCGACGACCGCCTCCACCGCCGAGTTCAGCAGCTCCACGATCAGCACCAGGATCAGCGAGCCGGCCAGCAGCGCGACCTGCACCCAGTCCCGTCCGAGCCAGAAGGCCAGCGGAAGGCCGATGATCGTCAGCCAGGTCTCCTGGCGGAAGGCGCTCTCGCCGCGGTAGGCGGCGCGCAGGCCGTCCCAGGAATAGCCAGCAGCGTGCAGGATGCGATCCAGGCCGGTGCGGCCCTTGTGGGGGTTGCTCATCGTCGCAATCGTCGCAATCGCCGAGATCGTCGAAATCGGCGCAGAGGGGAGGTCAGGAGTCTGCCGGCAACGCGGTCGCCTTCTTCGCGCGGGGCGGCGGCAATTGCGTGATCAGGCGGGTGCCGCAGATCACGTCGTGCAGGAACTGCCGCTGCGGGTGCAGCCGTGCCAGCAGCAGGTAGCCGGCGATGCCGGCGAACATCGTGCCGAAGATCGCCCCGGTGCTGTGGTCCAGGCCCAGCGCATGCACGCTGGCCAGGGCCGGCAGGAACCACAGCCAGGCGGCGAGATAACGTGCCGTGGCCCGGGCCTGCGTGAGCGTCCGCCCCTGGGCGTCGACGACGCGCAGGTGCCAGGCCCGCATGGCCACGGTCTGGCCGCCACGCGACCAGAACCAGATGAAATAGATGCCCAGCACCAGGAACAGGAAGGCCTGCAGGCCGTGTTGCCCGACCAGCGCGTTGCGCTGCTGGGTGAGCGTCGAGTAGAGCCAGCCGGCGATGAAAACGACGCCGAACAGGACGACGCCCTCATAGATGAAGGCGGCGAGGCGGCGCATCAGGCCCGGCGGAGGGATGTCGCCGGCAACGGGTGCGGAGGTCATCCGGCCAGTTTAGCGGCTGGCGGCATCGCGTCGGGGGAGCAGCGTGTCCGGGTCGAGCTTCGCGTCGCTCGGCGAGCGGATCGGCCGGCCGCGCGCGGCGCTGGCGCCGGCCAGCGGCGGCTGGGCGCGCTGCGTCATCAGCACCGTGGTCGCGCCCGGTTGGGCCTGGACAATGGTGGGGCCGGTCGTTGCCGTCAGCGGTGTGCGTTGGATGGGCGCTTTCGCCCGCGTGGGCGCGGCGGGCACGTCGCGACCCGCGGCGGAGGCCTTTTCCGCTGCGCGCTCCACCAGGCGCTGGCGCTTCTCCGGGGGCAGCGCCTGATAGGCGTCCCACTTCTCGCGCATGCGCGCTTCCTGCTCGGGCGCACGGAGCTCGTTCGCGTGCTGGTAGCCGATGCGGGCGCGCTGGCGTTCCGCCGGCGACATCCGCGTCCACTCGACCATGCGTTCTCGCAGGCGCTGCTGATGCTCCACCGGCAGGGTCGGGTAACGGGCGGCGATCTCCAGCCACTTGCCCTTGCGGGCACCGTCGAGCTGGTCCCATTCCTTGGACAACGGGGCCAGCGCTTCCTTCTGGGACGCGCTGAGCGAAGCCCAGTTCTGGCTGCTGGTCAGCGCGCCCGGCGTGGTCGTCGGCGCCACCGGTCTCGGGGGCGACGAGGCGTGCGGCGCGGCTGTCGCGAGGCGGCCGTCGAGCGGCGCGGAGGCGGACGTGTCCTGCGCCGAGGCGGTTGCGGCTCCCCACGCCAGCGCGCCGCAGGCGGCCACCAGGCTCAGGCGGCGCACCCAGCCGCGCGAGGCGGCACGATCAGGGAAAACGATGGGATCTCCCGCTGCGAGCGGGAGCGGGCGGAAGGAACTGACCACGCACCGCCTCACTGCGACGATTTGGCTTCGTCGGACTTCTCGCCGTCGGCGGCGGCACCCTGGCACTGGGCGGCGGCGAGAAGACCCCGCGCTGGAGAAAGGCCGCCACGCTGCTGCCGCTGGCGCTGCTGCTGGGTGGCCTGCTGCTGATCCAGCACAGCCAGTGGTACGAACAGATCCGCAGCGCGGCCGAACTCGACACCGAGATGCTTTCCAAGCCG
>SEFA01000042.1 GCA_004210455.1 Rubrivivax sp.
GATCTGGGCGTGGGCGGCGCAGCTCAGGGCGAGGGCGGTGGAGAGCCACCAGCGGTGGCGCACAAGGGCGGACATGTCGTGACTCCTGAACTGGGCGGGAAGGCTCCCGGGGCAAACCGTGGGCCGCGGACCATTCTAGGGACCCGGGAAGGAGGGCGCGCCTATGATTCCGGGATGCCCGAGTTACCGGAAGTTGAAGTTACACGACGAAGTTTTGCGCCGGCCATTGCCGGGGCGCGCGTGCTGGACGTGCGGCTGGGAAAGCCGCTGCGCTGGCCGCTGGGCGTCGCGGCCGACCGGCTGGTCGGCCGGCGCGTCGGCGAGGCAGTGCGGCGCGGCAAGTACATCTGGCTGCCGCTGCGGGCGACGGCCGAACAGCCCGGCCATGCCGACGAGGAAGAGGGGGGCCTGCTGCTGCACCTGGGCATGTCGGGGTCGCTGGCCTTCCGCGAGCAGCAGCCGCCGGCGGGGCCGCACGATCATTTCGAACTGGTGACCGACCGGGGCGTGCTGCGGCTGACCGATCCGCGGCGCTTCGGCGCGGTGGTGTGGTCGGACGGACTGGATGTCGAACCGGCCGCCAAGCTGCTGGGGCGCATCGGGCGGGAGCCTTTCGACATCGAGTTCCATGGCCCCTACCTGCATGACGGCTTCCGCGGCCGGCGCGTCGCGGTGAAGCAGGCGATCCTGGCCGGCGACGTGGTCGTGGGCGCGGGCAACATCTATGCGTGCGAGGCGCTGTTCATGGCGGGCGTCGACCCGCGCGCGCCGGCGGGCAAGCTCAGCAGGCCGCGCGCGGCGAAGCTGGCCGGCGCGCTGCGGCAGGTCCTGGGCGAAGCGCTGGAAGCCGGCGGCAGCACGCTGCGCGACTTCAAGGACGCGCACGGCGTGGCGGGCAGCTTCCAGATGCAGGCGCGGGTGTACGGCCGCGAGGGCGAGCCCTGCCGGACCTGCGGCACGCCGATCCGGCGCATCGTGCAGGGGCAGCGGTCGACCTTCTTCTGCCCGAGCTGCCAGAAACGATGACGTCCGATCCGCGAGCCGAGTTGCCAGCCTTGAAAGACCTGACCCCTGCGCAGGATCCCGCGCCGAAAGCCCCGATGACCGACGACGAACTGGACGCCCGCGTCGAGGGCGTGCGCGGCGATTTCGCGTCGCGGCTGCTGGCCTGGCAGCGCCGCGACGGCCGGCACGACCTGCCGTGGCAGAACACGCGCGATCCCTACCGCGTGTGGCTGTCGGAGATCATGCTGCAGCAGACGCAGGTGACGACGGTGCTGGGCTACTACCGGCGCTTCCTGGAGCGTTTCCCCGACGTGGCCGCGCTGGCCGCCGCGCCCAACGACGAGGTGATGGCCGCGTGGGCCGGACTCGGCTACTACAGCCGCGCGCGCAACCTGCACAAGTGCGCGCAGGCGGTCGTCGAGCGCCACGGCGGCGCCTTCCCGCGCAGCGCGGCGGTGCTCGCGGAGCTGCCCGGCATCGGCCGCTCGACGGCGGCGGCGATCTCGTCGTTCTGCTTCGACGAGCGGGTCGCCATCCTGGACGGCAACGTCAAGCGCGTGCTGGGCCGGCTGCTGGCCTTCGATGGCGACCTCGCCTCGACGGCGCAGGAGAAGCGGCTGTGGCGCCGCGCGGAGACGCTGCTCCCGGTGTCGCCCGCGGACATGCCGGCCTACACGCAGGGGATGATGGATCTGGGCGCGAACCTGTGTTCGACGCGCAGCCCGCAGTGCCTGCTGTGCCCGGTGGCCTCGCTGTGCGCGGGGCTGGCGGAGGGCGACCCGACGCGGTATCCCGTCAAGACGAAGAAGCTCAAGCGCGGCCAGCGGGAGAGCTGGTGGCTGTGGCTGGAGCACGAGGGCCGCATCTGGCTGCAGCAGCGGCCGGCGGAGGGCGTGTGGGGCGGGCTGTGGACGCTGCCGCTGTTCGACGACGAGGCCGCATTGACGGCCCAGAGCGCGGCGCTGGGCGTGGCGGCGCCGGAGATGCTGCCGCGGGTGAAGCACGTGCTGACGCATTTCGACTGGCTGCTGCACCCGCGCCGCGCGGTGCTTCCGCGCGAGACCCGTCCGGCCGGCGACGGCGTGTGGGTCGCGCGCGAGCGGCTGGCGGCGTACGCGCTGCCGGCGCCGTTGAAGAAACTGCTGGACTGATCAGCCCAGCGCGCCGGTGCCGGCGGGCCAATCGCGCTGCAGGAACTTGAAGTTCACCGTGTCCAGATCGGCGATACGGAGGGACTGATTGAAGCGCTCCAGCTTCGAACGGATCGTCGTGATTGCCTGGTTGGCGACGGCGTCAGCCTTGGCACCCCGGTCCGCCGCCCGAAGCGCGTGGGCCTCGGCCTTCCGTGCCTCGGCCAGCAGGATTCCCAACGTGTGACGGACATAGCGCTCGCGCCCGCCCGCTCCCCCGACGGCGTCGGGCGCCGGCTTGTCGAGCAGCTCGTCCCGGCGTTCCTCGGCGGACTTGATGTCGTCAGACAGCTGCGACAACTCGACGCGCATCGGCGACCGGGCGGTCGCGCGATCCTGCCTGGCGGCGGCCTTGGCCTGCTGGGACCCCGGGAACGGCATGTGGCGGACCAGCGCCTTGCGCGCGGACTTCGCGGTTCGCGCCAGATGCGAGAGCGCACTGTGCAGCAAGGTGGACGGGGAGACCTTGCGGGGCGCGGACCGCCTGTGCAGGGGCGACGTCGTCGCGGGATGCAAGGCCGCAGGGGGCCGGTCGACGGGCGGGATGGTCCCCTGGCGCGCCAGGACCTGGCGGACATAGGCGGTCCGCTTCTGGATCTCATTCACATGCTCGCCCATCCGATCGAGGCGACCGTCGTCGAGATCGCCGCGGGCCGCGTTGATGCGCAGCTGTGCCCCGTCGGCGTAGTCATGGGCGGCGGCGACCTCAGGGCCGGAGAGGCGGGCGGATGGTCCGAGGCCGGCGAGCGCCGTGGTGAGCCGGTCGAGTTCCCGTTGTTCCGCGCAGAGGGCGGAACGGTGATTGGCAACGATTTCCTGGACATCCAACCCGGCCGGCGCCTCGTTGATGGCGGCGTCGATGCGCGGATCGTGCGGGCGCGGGCGGATCGAAGAAGGAGAGGTCAAGTTGATCGTCCTGAACAGTGGTCATCGGGCACGATGAGTTGCCGGACACATCGGCGGGTTCAGTCCTCCGGCATCGCGAGCGTTGCGATGGGCGACAGCGAACCGTGCCCCTCCGACAGCGCTTCCAACGTGCGCAACCCTCGCTCCACGGCTTGCAGTCCTGCATTCAGCGTCGCCACATCACCGGCTTTCAGGGAGGGCCGGCACTCGTCCAGATCGGTCTGACAAGAATGCAGCAGCCTGAGGGTGAGCGCGCGGTCGCGGCGCTTCGACGGCGACGCATCGTCCGGCGGCGGTGTGGCAATCACCGCGATGGCGGTGCGGATGCACGTCTCGGCCGATTTCATACGCACATGGGCCTGCACCAGCGCCTTGAAGTCGGACTCCAACGTGACGATGTCATCAAAGGGATCGAACGGGTTGATGCCGAAGCGATTCGACAAGCGCCTGCATTGATCGAAACGCTCATTCAACTCCTGCATCAGGCGGCTGTCCTGCGACAGCATCGGCAGGTCGCGCCTGACCTCCGCCAGGAGGGCCTTGACCCGCCGCAGTCGAGCGACGCCTATGGCGGGAATCTGGCCTTCCCTTTGCGCTTCGGCGATGGCCGCCTCGTCGTCGTCATCGAGTCGGAGGACCCGGAGGGCTTGAAGCGCCTGGGAGGGCGTCAAGAGCCGGGGGGGATGAGGCCGGTGCACCAGCTTGCCGGCCTGCCTGCGAATCAGCGCCAGCATCTGCATCGGCTTGCGCAGCAGGACGTGGGGCCGGTCACCTCCGGCGTTTTTGAGGGAGTGACCGCGATCGGCGCCTCGGCCCAGGCGCGATGCGGGCGGCGCGTCTGATGCGTCGGGAATGGGAAACGAAGATGCGGAGCGGAAGCTGGAGGGGAAGATGCGCATGGACGATCGGAAGACAGGACGGGAACCGGCGGGTGCCGGCTGCCGTCAGTCGCGCGAGGCTTGCGGTCGAGCCGCGTGAGCCGGCCGCACGGATGCGTGGGGCGCGGACGCGGGCGCCCTCATCCGGGGTGGCGGGTTGGCGAATTCCAGGCAAGGTGTCCGCGGCTCGCGCTATGCTCGCGCGGTCGCCGCACAGCGGCTTGTCGAGACCCTCGAGGACACCATGTCGAACGCCGTCAAGCCGGGTCGCGCCGCGGCCATCAAGAGCGCACTGGAATCGGCCTTCATCGCGCTGCTGGCCAGCGGGGCGTGCCTGTGGTTCCTGATCAGCGAGACCCAGGCGTCCGACGACGGCGACCCGGCCAGGCTGACGATGTTCTCGATCGGACTGGGCGCGGCGTTGTGCGCGCACCTGGTCTACATGGCCATCGCGGCCAGGCGCGCGGAGCGCAGCCCCACGCTGTGGATGATCCTGATGCTGGTGCTGATGCCCTTCGCATCGGTGGTGCTGGGCATCCTGCTGTTCAACCAGGTGCAGGAGATCGAGCACCAGGCGGTTGAGCAAAGCTGAACGCCGCGCCGCTGCTGACTCGCAGGTGGTGGGCACTGTCTGCCCAGCCGCACACCCGCGCCGCGCGTCGTTCGAAGCACTTTCCCAGTGTCGCGATCCGCGCTTCGAGCCCGGCGATGGTGGCCGGTCTGGCCCGACGCTTATGGGCATCGCGGCCGATGCGGTCGAGTTCTCCGATGACGGCGTCCAGCTGTTGACGCAGGTCCTGGAAATGCGACGAATGACGTGCGCTCATCGCCTTCAACTGAGCGGCCTGCTTGACCAGCAGGCCGATGGCCTCCAACGGGCAGTCGGCTGCGGGGCGCTCGGACCGGGGCGAGGCCTGCGCGTCGGATGAGCGTTCCAGGTCGGCGTGGACGCACGGCAACCAGCGGGAAGCGGTGAAAAGGAGGCAGGACATGCGGATCGATCGTGTCGAGTGAAAGCCGCTATGTCCCGCGCGGGTGGCGGTCGGTGCGACGGTGATCCGGAGGAACGGCACCGGTTTCCACGAGCGGAGGCCAACGTGCGGCGCGCCATGTCCGACGTTCAGCGCGCGTCCAGCTCCCGATGCCGCTTCAGCACCTGGCCGTGGAAGGCGAACTGCTTGGCCAGCGTTTCGACGAGGTAGACCGAGCGATGCTGCCCGCCGGTGCAGCCGATGGCGACGGTCAGGTAGCTGCGCTGGTCCTGGGCGAAGTTCGGCAGCCACTGCGCGATGAAGGCGCCGATCTGGCTGAGCATCAGCCGGACCTCGGGCTGGCCTTCGAGATAGGACGCGACCGGCTCGTCGCGGCCGGTCAGCGGACGCAGTTCGCGGTCGTAATACGGGTTGGGCAGCACGCGCACGTCGAAGACGAAATCCGCGTCGCTGGGCACGCCGTGCTTGAAGGCGAAGGATTCGAACACCAGGGTCAGCGACGATCCGCTGACCTGCACCAGGTCGCGCAGCCAGTGGCGCAGCTGCGCGGGGCGGAGCTGGCTGCTGTCGATGACGGTGGACTCCATGCGCAGCGGCGTCAGCAGCTCGCGCTCCAGCGCGATGGCTTCCTGCAGCGCGCGGTGGGTGTCCGCGTCGCTGTTGCCGACCCGCAGCGGATGCGGGCGGCGGGTTTCGGAGAAACGGCGCAGCAGTGTGTCGTCGTCGGCGTCCAGGAAGATCGCGCGCAGCGTGACGCCTTCCTGGCGCATTTCCTTGATGTGCAACAGGAGCTGCGGCAGCGAGCCCGCGCTGCGCACGTCCACCGCGATTGCGACCCGGCGCCAGCCGCGCTCGCGTTCGAGGTCCAGGAACTGCGGCAGCAGCTCGGGGGGCAGGTTGTCGACGCAGAAGAAGCCGGCGTCCTCGAGCGCGTGCATCGCGATCGATTTGCCGCCGCCGGACATGCCGGTGACGAGGACGACCTCGCCGCGCGGGGAGGAGACGGTGGGCGTGGCCTGGGGCGGGGGAACCGGAGCGGTGTGGGGAGCGCTCACGGCTTCACCTTTCTGTTGGACGCTGTGTTGGAGGAGGCGCTTGACGAGGCCTTGGACGACGGCTCGACCGGCGCGCCCTTGGCGGAGAGTTCCAGCATTTCCTGCGCATGGGCGAGGGAGGTCGACGACAGCCGTTCGCCGCCGAGCATGCGGGCGATCTCGGCGGTGCGGGCCTCGCCGGCGATGGGGCGGACGTCGGAGTTGGTCTTGCCGTCCTTGAGCGCCTTGGCGACGAGGAAGTGGTGATCCGCGCAGGCGGCGACCTGCGGCAGGTGGGTGACGGCGAGGACCTGCGCGCGCTGGCCGAGCTGCTTCATCAGCCGGCCGACGGTCTCCGCGACGGCGCCGCCGACGCCGGCGTCGATCTCGTCGAAGATCAGCGTGCCGGCGCCGCTGTTCTGCTGGCTGGTCGTGACGGCGATGGCCAGCGCGATGCGGGACAGCTCGCCGCCGGAGGCGACCTTGGCCAGCGGGCGCGGGGTGGAACCGGCGTGGCCGGCGACGAGGAACTCGGCGGATTCCAGGCCGAAGCTCTGCGGCTCGTCCTGCGGCAGCAGCGCGACCTCGAAGCGGCCGCCGGACATGCCCAGCTGCTGCATCGCCTGCGAGACGGCGTCGGACAGCGTGGGCGCCGCCTTGGCGCGCGCGGTGCTGACGGACTTGGCTTCCTTCTGATAACGCTTCAGCGCGGCGGCCACCTTGGCCTGCAGCGCGTCGAGGTCGGCGGCGGCGTCGAGCTGCGCGAGCTCCGCCTTCCATTCGAGCAACAGCGCGGCCATCTCGGCCGGCTGACGGCGGTAGCGGCGAGCGAGCGTGACCCAGGCGGACACGCGTTCGTCGAGCTGCTGGAGCCGGTCGGGGTCGAGGTCGGCGGCGTTCAGGTAAGAGCTGAGGCTGTGCGCCGCGTCCTGCAGCTGCGCCTGCGCGCCGAGCAGCGCGGTGACGGTGTCCTGCAGGCCGGCGTCGTAGCCGAGCACGTCCTGGAGCGCGGACAGCGCCTCGTCGGTCAGCGACTCTGCGTTGATCTCGGCTTCGGCGATGCGTTCGAGCGCGCCGCGGGCGGCGTCCATCAGCGACTGCGCGTGCGACAGGCGCTGGTGCTCGGCGTTCAGCTCGTCCCACTCGTCGGCGCCGGGGGCGAGGCGGCCGAGCTCGCCGATCTGCCAGCTCAGGCGTTCATGCTCGCGGGCGAGGTCGGCCTGTTTCGATTGCGCGGCGGCGAGCGCTTCGGTGGCCTGGCGCCAGTCGCTGAAGGCGGCGGCCATGGGCTTGCCGTCGATCTGGGCGAAGTCGTCGAGCAGCGCGCGCACGCTGACGGGGCGGGTCAGGCCTTGCCAGGCGTGCTGGCCGTGGATGTCGAGCAGGTGCTCGGCCAGTTCGCGCAGCTGAGCGACGGTGGCGGTGCCGCCGTTGATCCAAGCGCGGCTCTTGCCTTGGGCGTCGATGACGCGGCGGAGCAGGAGGGATTCCTCGCCCGATTCGAAGCCGGCTTCTTCGAGCCAGGGGGCGAGGGCGGGGGGGCGGTCGAACTCGGCGGAGATTTCGGCGCGGGAGGCGCCTTCGCGGACCACGGCGGCGTCGCCGCGGGAGCCGAGGGCGAGCTGGAGGGCGTCGATGAGGATGGACTTGCCGGCGCCGGTTTCACCGGTGAGGGCGGAGAACCCGGCGGCGAAGTCGAGTTCGAGCGCCGGGACGATGACGAAGTCCTTGAGTTCGAGGCGGCGCAGCATCAGGTGTTGCCCTCGTTCCAGCGGAGCTTGCGGCGCAGGGTGGCGTAGTAGGACCAGCCGCTGGGGTGGAGGAAGGGGGCGCGGTGCTGGGAGCGGCGCACGGTGATGCAGTCGCCGTGGAGGAGGGAGGCGAGGGATTGCATGTCGAAGTTCACCGAGGCGTCGCGGCCGGCGACGATGGTGAGGCGGACCTCGCCGTTGTCGGGCAGCACGATGGGGCGGTTGGAGAGGGCGTGGGAGGCGATGGGCAGGAGGACCCATCCGCCGATGCCGGGGTGGAGGATGGGGCCGCCGGCGGAGAGGGCGTAGGCGGTGGAGCCGGTGGGGGTGCCGACGATGACGCCGTCGGCGCGCATGTTGGCGACGAACTCGTCGCCGACGTCGACGCGCAGCTCGACCATGGCGGCGGTGGCGCCGCGGGAGACGACGACGTCGTTCAGCGCCACGCCGGAGAAGATCTGCTCGCCGTCGCGGATCACGGCGCCTTCGAGGAGGGAGCGGTGCTCGATCTCGAAGTCGCCGGCGAGGATGGGGGCGAGGGCGTCCTTGAACTGGTCGGCGGAGATATCGGTGATGAAGCCGAGGCGTCCCTGGTTGATGCCGACGAGGGGGAGGTTGTACCGGGCCACCTGGCGGGCGAAGCCGAGCATGGTGCCGTCGCCGCCGACGACGATGGCGAGGTCGCACTGGGCGCCGAGTTCGGCGTGGGAGAGGCCGGGGAGGGCGGTGATGCCGGTGCTGTCGGCGGTTTCCTGTTCGAGGGAAACATCCAATCCCTGGGAGGCGACAAAATCGGCAATCTCTTCCAGGATGGGCCGGATGCCCCTGGACTGGGGTTTCCCGACGATGGCCACGTGGCGGAAGCGCTTGGACATGGCGGGAATTACACCACAGCGATGTGCCGGGACCGGGGGTGCGGAGGGGGTGCCGCTGCCGGGTTCTTTAGAATGAAAACCATGCTCGACGATCGCGCGAAGACACTGCTGAAGGCTCTGGTGGAGCGGTACATCGCCGACGGTTCGCCGGTGGGGTCGCGCACGTTGTCGAAGGCGTCGGGGTTGGAGCTGAGTCCGGCGACGATCCGCAACGTCATGGCGGACCTGGAGGAGCTGGGGCTGATCGCCAGTCCGCACACCAGCGCGGGGCGGATTCCGACGGCGCGGGGGTACCGGCTGTTCGTGGACACCTTGCTGACGGCCAAGCCGGGGGGGCACCGGGACGGGCCCTTCGAGAGCCAGTTGTTGCCGGATCAACCGCAGAAGGTGATCGCGAGCGCGGCGCAGTTGCTGAGCAGCCTGTCGAGTTTCGTGGGGGTGGTGACGTCGCCGCGGAAGACGGCGGTGTTCCACCACATCGAGTTCCTGAAGCTGGGGGACCGGCGGGTGCTGGTGATCATGGTGTCGCCGGACGGGGATGTTCAGAACCGGCTGGTGTTCACGGCGCAAGACCTGACCCAGGCGGATCTGGTGGAGGCGAGCAACCGGCTGAACGCGCACTACTCGGGGTTGAGTCTCGATGTGGTGCGGGACCGGTTGAGGTCGGAGGTGGATCAGCTGCGCGGGGAGATCGCCAAGCTGATGAGCGCGGCGGTGGACGTCGGGCAGCAGGGGGTGACGGAGCACGAGCCGATGATCATCTCGGGGGAGAGGAACCTGCTGACGGTGCAGGACTTCAGCCACGACATGGGGAGCCTGCGGCGGATGTTCGACATGTTCGAGCAGAAGACGCAGCTGATGCGGCTGCTGGATGTGTCGGAGCGCGCGGAAGGCGTGCGGATCTACATCGGCGGGGAGAGCCAGGTGGTGCCGGTGGAGGAGCTGTCGATCGTGTCGGCGCCGTATGAGGTCGACGGGGAAGTCGTCGGCACGCTGGGCGTCATCGGCCCCACCCGCATGGCCTACGACCGCATGATCGAGATCGTCGACATCACGTCGAGGATGGTGAGCAACGCGCTTTCACAGAAGTGAGCATGCTTACCGGCTCTTAAGCGGCGCGCTTAAGCATGCTTACAATCCGCCCCTCTGGTGCAACGCCAGAGCCAACGAACCCACCCAGGGTTCGTATATGCGATTACCCCGGGGGCCGTTAGCTCAGTTGGTTAGAGCAGAGGACTCATAATCCTTTGGTCACAGGTTCAAGTCCTGTACGGCCTACCAATATTTTCCTGCAATATCAATCACTTGTAGACGATCTAAGGTCGGTCAAATATCTAAGGCGACGGCAGGTCAAAATCTTGCGGGCTCTGTTGCACAAAGCGTCGATCGCAGTGCAACTCCATCGTCGAGTCTACGCTTGAGGGACGCTGGGTCCGCCATAACGACCTCGGGGCGCGTTCCTCGCACATAGGTAGCGGGGGCGGGAAAGATTGGATATCCCGCGCCGAAGGAGCGCTCGATAATCAGGTCGCTGGGCGCTGCCGGAGTCTAGCTAGCGCAATTGCTGGGGCCGTGCGCTACAGGGGTAAGAAAATAATGGACCTGTAATGATAAATCAGTTCTTTGAGAAGCCGATTCTCAATTCTCCGTATGAGTATCCCGGACGCCATTGGGAACTCGACGCGACAGGGCAGCCAACGCAGCAGATTGTCCAAGCTCGGCGCAGCGCAGAGTTCATCACGCCTATTCCAAAAGCGAAAAAGCAAAGGGGGGCGAGGCAGGACAGCCTGCTGTTCGACGAACTCTCGACTCAGGCACAAGCCTACAACCACACGGCCATCATCAACGCAGTCCGTTGTGAGGTCGATAAATGGCGTGCGCTTAAGAATCCAGCCGATTGGCGCGTCACGGCGGAAACAGCCCGCTTACTGCGGCATTGGCGGCATCACGCTTTCAGCGGCACTCGTCCCTTCTTTTGTCAGGTGGAGGCGGCAGAGACGATCATCTGGCTTACTGAGGTTGCGCCGCAGGTCGGAAAGATTGGTCAAGCCTTTCTCGATCATTTGGATAATGCTAAAGACGACGCCAATCCGGAGCTGATGCGCCTCGCGCTAAAGCTGGCTACAGGCGCCGGCAAGACGACGGTAATGGCGATGATCATCGCCTGGCAGACCGTAAATGCCGTACGCCGCCCAGGTAGCAAGAAGTTCACGAGAGGTTTCTTGCTGGTCGCTCCAGGCCTCACTATCAAGGACCGTCTGCGAGTTTTGCAGCCTAACGATCCAGACAGCTACTACGCGAGTCGTGAGTTGGTTCCTAGTGACATGCTGGACGATCTGAACCGCGCGAAGATCGTCATTACGAATTACCACGCGTTCAAACTTAGAGAGCGCATCGAGTTGTCTAAAGGTGGACGCCTGCTGCTGCAGGGCCGCGGCGGTGAGGAGCTAAACACCCTGGAGACCGAAGGCCAAATGCTCCAGCGTGTCATGCCCGATCTGATGGGTATGCCCAATATTTTGGTCATTAACGACGAAGCACACCATTGCTATCGCGAGAAGCCAGGCGCTGAAGCTGAACCATTAAAGGGTGAAGAAAAGAAAGAAGCCGAGGATAACAACGAGGCGGCTCGCATGTGGATTACAGGCTTGGAGGCGGTAAACCGCAAGCTCGGCGTTGCTAAGGTGATCGATTTGTCTGCCACGCCATTCTTCTTGGCGGGTTCTGGCTATGTTGAAGGCACTCTTTTTCCCTGGACTATGAGCGATTTTTCGCTAATGGATGCCATCGAATGCGGGATCGTGAAGCTACCGCGCGTGCCCGTTGCTGACAACATTCCTGGCGGGGACATGCCAAAGTTCCGCAACCTTTGGGAGCACATTCGCACACGCATGCCTAAGAAGGGCCGCGGCGCGGTTAAGGCGCTTGACCCCCTGAGCTTGCCAGTAGAGTTGCAAACTGCTCTGGAGGCCCTGTATGGCCATTATCAAAAAACCTTTGACCTGTGGCAGTCAGCAGGAATCAAGGTGCCACCTTGTTTCATCGTCGTCTGCAACAACACTTCTACGTCTAAGCTCGTGTATGACTTCATCTCTGGCTTCAGCCGAGAGAATGAGAATGGCAGTCTCACCCCAGTGCCTGGTCGTCTGGAGTTGTTCCGAAATACTGATGAGCACGGAAATCCGTTTGGGCGACCGCGGACTTTGTTGATCGACAGCGAACAGTTGGAGTCTGGCGAGGCGCTGGATGAAAACTTCCGTGTCGCCGCGGGCCCAGAGATTGAGCAGTTCAAGCAGGAAGTCTTTGAACGCGGGGGCGCACTGGCCGATGAACTTCGATCAGGTAGAGACTTCGATGACGCGCGCTTGTTGCGCGAGGTTATGAACACGGTTGGCAAGGCTGGGCGGCTGGGCGACTCCATTCGCTGCGTTGTTTCGGTGTCGATGCTAACCGAGGGCTGGGACGCAAACACCGTCACTCATGTGCTCGGAGTGCGCGCGTTCGGCACGCAGTTGCTCTGTGAGCAAGTGATCGGTCGTGCTCTTCGGCGCCAATCCTATGACTTGAACGAGGAGGGCCTGTTCAATGTTGAATATGCCGACGTACTTGGCATACCTTTTGACTTCACTGCCAAACCCGTTATCTCAAAGCCACAGCCTCCTCGCGAAACGGTGCAAGTGCGCGCAATGCACGATCGTGCGGCGCTGGAGATTCAGTTCCCGAGAGTGCAGGGCTATCGTGTTGAGTTGCCTGAAGAACGGTTAACTGCAGAATTTACTGTTGACTCGCAAATGGTGTTGACGCCCGATTTGGTCGGGCCATCAATCACGCAGAACGCCGGAATCATAGGGGAGACTGTTGACCTCAGCCTTGAGCACCTGGCTGACATGCGGCATTCCACTCTACTGATGCAGCTCACCAAGCGCCTGCTGATGAATCATTGGCGCGATCCTGGCGATGAGCCCAAACTGCATTTGTTTGGCCAGCTCAAGCGCATCACTAAGGAGTGGATCGACACCTGTCTCACTTGCAAAGGTGATACCTATCCCGCGCAATTGATGTATCAGGAATTGGCGGATGAGGCCTGCAACCGCATCACTGCAGCTATCACGAAGGCCGAGCAGGCTAATATGCGCCCCATTAAGGCTGTGTTGGATCCCTACAACGCGACAGGGTCCACGCGCTTCGTTAACTTCAATACGTCGAAAACCGATCGCTGGGAAACAAGTGGCCCACCTCCGAAATGCCACGTCAATTGGGTGATTCTAGATAGCGATTGGGAGGCAGAGTTTTGTCGTGTTGCAGAGCGGCATCGGCGTGTTGTAGCGTACGTCAAGAACCACAACCTAGGACTTGAAGTACCGTATCGCTACGGTTCAGAGACCCGCAAGTATCGCCCCGACTTTATTGTGCAAGTCGATGACGGCAACGGCCCTGACGACCCTCTCAATCTGATCGTTGAGATCAAAGGTTACAGGGGTGAGGACGCGAAAGATAAGAAGCTTGCCATGGACACCTACTGGGTGCCTGGCGTAAACAACATAGACGCCTACGGACGGTGGGCGTTCGCCGAGTTCGCAGATGTGTACGAAATGCAAAGCGACTTCGCCAAGAAAGTCGAGGCGGAGTTTAACAAGATGATTGAGATCATTGCTCCGGGTAACGAATCATTCCTCGAAAGTGCAGTTTGAGATGGCTACTAAGAAGAATGCACCGCTAACCGTTGAGACGTTGAAGCACGAACACGTCAAGCGCAAGAACATTCCTACGGCCGAGTATCAGTCGGTCATGAAGAAAGAGCAGCAGAGTCCGGTGCGCGTGTCGTATCAGCGTGAACGCGAGGGGCGCAACAGGGACCTGGATCCGCAATTGATCTGGCGTGGTAAAGACCAACAAGATTGGTCAGACCTTGTGGTGCATGCACCTCCGCTATATATCCAGGAGAAGGTTCATCCCAAAGTGCTGATCGACGACCTGAAGCGTCTGACAGAACGTGGTTTGGACCCAGATGCATCGCAAGTCGATATGTTTGCCGACTTTAATGGTCTACCAAGCGAAGACGCTAAAACGGAATTTTATGCGCACGATGCCCACTGGGCCAACCGCATGATCTTGGGCGACAGTTTGGCAGTGATGGCATCGTTGGAGGAACGCGAAGGGTTGCGTGGCAAGGTGCAGTGCATCTATTTTGATCCGCCATATGGAATCAAATTCAACAGTAACTTCCAATGGAGCACGACTAGTCGCGATGTTCGGGATGGCAATGCTGATCACATCACTCGTGAGCCCGAGCAGGTCAAAGCCTTTCGCGACACTTGGCGGGATGGCATTCACTCATATTTGACTTATTTGCGCGACCGTTTGACGGTCGCTCGCGACCTATTGACGGAATCTGGCTCTATTTTCCTCCAGATCGGCGATGAAAACGTGCACCGCGTGCGCGTGTTGATGGATGAAGTGTTTGGGGACGAGAATTGTGTCTCCCAAATATCTGTCAAGAAAACCAGCGGTGCTACCGGCGAGAACCTGGCCGGTACTACCGACTTTATTCTCTACTACGCTAAAGATATCTCGCGACTGAAGTACAGGCAGGCTTATGTGGGGCGACAACTTGGAAGCGAAGGCGACGCGACCTACACATTTCATCAGGACGAAGCAGGGCAGCGGCGAAGATTAAAAGCGGCGGAAATTGCGACCATCGCGCCCACTGAGGCGGCCAATCGAATATTTCGGCTTCAAACGCTGGCTAGTCAGTCAATGGGCCGTGCAAAGGGGGAAGGGGCGGCAAGTTGGTTCCCTGTAACGCTGCGTGGTAAGACGGTCCGGCCTTCGATGTCATCTAGGTGGAAGACAAACGAAACTGGCATGGCGCGTTTGAAAGCTGCCCATCGGCTTGAATTGTCGGGTACCTCTGTTACCTACGTAAGGTTTCACGGAGATTTTCCGGTGTTTCCCGTAACTGACCTATGGGTTGACACTCAATCAGGCAGTGCGATGGAGAAAACGTATGTGGTCCAAACCTCCCAAAAAATCGTCGAGAGATGCTTATTGATGGCGACGGATCCTGGCGACCTGGTTCTCGATCCAACCTGCGGATCAGGCACTACTGCGTACGTGGCAGAGCAATGGGGGCGCCGGTGGATAACCATTGATACGTCTCGCGTAGCCTTGGCATTGGCCCGCGCACGCATTATGGGTGCGCGATATCCATACTATTTGCTGGCCGACAGTCGTGAAGGACAAATTAAGGAAGCGGAGGTTACGCGAAGTGTGCCGTCCAACGCCCCTGTAAGAGGGCGCGTGCATCAGGGGTTTGTGTATGAGCGAGTCCCTCATATCACGTTGAAATCGATCGCAAACAACGCTGAGATCGACGTGATTTATGAGAGGTTTCAGGCACTGCTGGAGCCCCTAAGAGATCAACTAAACAAAGAACTGAGTAAGACTTGGGCGGATTGGGAAATTCCCAGAGAGCGAATTGGCCAATGGTCCGATAGGGCAGTTACGTTGCATGCTGATTGGTGGAGGCAACGCATTGCTCTTCAACAGGAGGTTGATGCGTCTATTGCCGCCAAAGCTGAATCCGAATTTCTATACGATAGGCCTTATGAGGATAAGAAGAAGGTCCGCGTGGCAGGACCGTTTACGGTGGAGAGCCTCTCACCCCATCGTGTGCTTGGCGTTGACGACGAAGACGAGTTAATCGACCCCAACGATCCGAGGATTGCGGAGCAGCGGGATGAATACCACGCTGCTCGAAGCTTCGTTCAGATCATTCTTGAGAATCTTAAGACAGCGGGTGTTCAGCAAGCCCACAAAGAAGACAGGATCACCTTTGCGTCGTTGTTGCCTTGGCCTGGAGATCTTGTATGCGCTGAAGGGCTATACGAGGACAGTACTGGTGAAAAGCGAGCAGCCATATTCATTGGCCCGGAGTTCGGTACGGTGTCTCGTCCCGACTTGGTCTCAGCGGCACGTGAAGCTGGCGATGCAGGGTTCGACGTGCTGATTGCATGCGCTTTCAATTACGACGCGCACTCCTCCGAATTCGAAAAGCTGGGCCGTATCCCGGTGCTGAAGGCACGTATGAATGCCGATTTGCACATGGCCGAAGATCTCAAGAACACGGGCAAGGGCAACCTGTTCGTCATCTTTGGGGAGCCGGACATCGACATCCAGGCAGCCGAAGGTGATCAAGTGCGTGTGAAGGTCAATGGCGTGGATGTGTTCCACCCCAATACCGGCGAAGTGCGCAGCGACGGTGCCGAAGGCATTGCCTGCTGGTTCATTGACACAGACTACAACGAGGAAAGCTTCTTCGTCCGACATGCTTATTTCCTCGGTGCCAACGATCCGTACAAGGCGCTTAAGACCACATTGAGGGCCGAGATCAATGAAGACGCTTGGGCGACCTTGAACAGCGACACGTCACGCGCCTTCGACAAGCCGAAATCAGGCCGTATCGCGGTGAAGGTGATTAACCACCTTGGCGATGAAGTGATGAAGGTGTTCAAGGTCTCTTGACCTCATGCACTGTGTTGCCCGTGCTGCTCTTTCGCCAATTTTTTTCGCACTCTTGGTCTGTGCTCGATTTCCGGCCCCGACATTGGGAGCTTGGCAGCTGCGGCGCGATGACGACGTGTGGTCAGCGCGTTCAAATGGACTGAGTCCTCTCGCTCACGATGCGACACTCGCATTGCCGCGATCGTCGAGTGGCCGACAATCATTCATTTCCAAGACTGTTTGATCTAGCAGGTGAAGCGATGGAATTTCGTATTTCCGACACGTTCACGGCGAGTCTCGCCAGACTCACGGGCGACGAGCAGAAGGCAGTGAAGACCACGGCTTTCGACTTGCAGTTGAAGCCAGCTCACCCGAGCATGAGCTTGCACAAAATTGAGCAGTCAAAGGATAAGAACTTCTGGTCCGTCAGGGTCAATAGTGACATTCGGCTCATCGTGCACAGGACGGCGACCAGCTTCTTGCTTTGCTACGTTGATCATCACGATAAGGCGTACAAGTGGGCTGAGAGACGGAAGCTGGAGATCCATCCCAAGACGGGTGCGGCACAGTGGGTTGAGATTCGTGAGAGAGTGCAGGAGATTAGTGATCCACGTGCTTCCTCGAGAAGCCAGGGGTCAGAGAGTGTGTGGGGCTCTGCTGGTGGTCGCAGCGACTATCGTCCCCCTCAAAATGGTCCGCGCATCTTTTCGCGCTGCACAGCCGAGGACCTTCTTGGTTACGGCGTGCCGCCTGAGTGGCTAGCTGACGTTCTTGCTGCAGACGAGGATAGTTTGCTGAGCCTCGTCGAGCATCTTCCGGCTGAGGCTGCTGAGGCCTTGCTGGAGTTGGCAACGGGGGGCGTACCAGCCGCGATTGCGGAGGCGCGATTTGGTGCGGATCCGTTCAATCATCCGGATGCGCTGCGTCGATTCCGCGTCATGAAGGACGTGGAGGAATTGGAGCGGGCCCTCGACTTCCCATGGGAGCGCTGGACTGTCTTCCTTCATCCAGCGCAGCGGCAATGGGTTGAGCGCGACTACGGTGGCCCTGCACGAATCTCTGGGTCTGCGGGTACCGGTAAGACCATTGTTGCGCTACATCGAGCAGTGCAATTGACTCGTCAGAATCAAGACAGCCGTGTGCTGCTAACAACTTTCTCCGACACTCTGGCGAGTGCTTTGGGAACGAAGCTGCAGAATCTGATCGGCAATCAGCCGAGACTTGCAGAACGACTCGAGATCCATTCCATGGAAGCTATCGGCAGACGGTTGTATGCTGCGTATTGGGGAAAGCCCAAGCTCGCGTCTCCGGCCGACATCCAAGGAATCTTGCTGGATGCAGCGAGAGCGGATTCAAGTTTGAAGTTTAGTCAGCGATTCATACTTGGTGAGTGGCTCGATTTGGTGGATGCCTGGCAGCTTAAGACATGGGAGAACTATCGCGATGTGAAGCGATTGGGACGTAAAACCCGGCTGTCTGAGGCGCAACGGAGTGCTTTATGGACTGTCTTTGAACGCGTGCAGGCGACCCTCCAACAGCGTGGCTTGATTACACCAGCCGCGATGTTCTTCCGGCTGTCTGAGAAGATGCAGTCACTGCGGCACTCGCCATTCGAGTTTGTAGTTGTCGATGAAGCGCAGGACGTCAGTGTTGCTCAGCTCAAGTTCCTGGCGGCAATGGGGGCCACTCAGGGCCAAGTTCGTCCAAATAGTCTGTTCTTCGCTGGAGACCTGGGCCAACGGATATTTCAGCAACCCTTCTCATGGAAATCTCTTGGTGTGGACGTCCGCGGACGAGCGCGCACGCTGCACATCAACTATCGAACATCGCATCAGATCCGCGCTCAGGCCGACAAGCTACTCGGCCCAGACTTCTCAGACGTGGACGGCAATACAGAGGATCGACGCGGCACGGTTTCGGTTTTCAACGGTCCGAGTCCGGAGGTGCGCTCATTCAAGTCGGTAAGCGACGAATGCAATGCAGTGTGTGCGTGGATTCTTGATCGATTGAAGGATGGCTTAATGCCGCACGAGCTTGGCATCTTTGTGAGGTGCGAAGACCAACTCGATCGGGCCGTTGCGGCCGTGGAAGCTGCAGATGTTCCGTTCATTGTGTTGGACTCACGAGTTGAGACGGTCAGCGGTCAGGCATCAGTCTGCACGATGCATCTCGCGAAAGGGCTGGAGTTTCGTGCGGTCGCAGTGATGGCGTGTGACGATGAAGTTCTTCCATTGCAAGAGCGCATCGCGGCCGTGGCTGACGATGCGGATCTGGAAGAGATCTACAACACAGAGCGAAACCTGCTCTATGTAGCATGTACTCGGGCACGCGACAGACTGTTCGTGACGAGCACAGAGCCGGCGTCCGAATTCTTGGATGACCTCCGCAGCTAATCTGGAAGCGCTGTGGATACGATTGCTGCAAGCTTGCGAGGGCGACTTTACCGAAATCACGTCTACGGCCGTCTAGCGATTCGGCGCATTTTTGAGCCATGGATAGAAGGCAATCTTGGCGGCCCTTGGCAGAGCGGCATCATCCAATCTCCGAAGGGCAGCGGGAACTACGCGTTCTTGGTGACACTCGATGGCGGTCGCTACGAAGACGTCCTGTACGAAGACGGCTACCTCCGCTGGAAATCCCAAGATCAGCAGCGCTTGGACATGCCTTCGATCCAGCGCTTCATTGCCCACGACCCTGAGCAAAGCAACATTCACTTGTTCATCCGCTCGGCAGGGCAGGGCGAGTACGTCTATCTCGGCCTTCTCGAATACGTCGAGCACGATCTCGAAAAGCAGAACCCATGCGAGTTCGTCTGGCGCGTGACGCGCTGGGAGCTTTCAGGCTCCGACCTAACTCGGATGGGGCTGGCGTTCTCGCCGCCGCTGATGCCGGTGACGATGCAATCGAGTCTTCCGATTGCGCCCGTCAAGTTGCTAGAGGTCGCGCCTCCGCGACGCTTAGCAAAGCCGAGAGGCGAAGGTGTTGCGCGGTCTCCGCATAAGCAAACTTCAGAGGAGGCCGACTGGGCACTTCGCGACGAGAGAAACCGCAGCCTTGGTACTCGTGGCGAGAAGCTCGTCCTTCAACACGAGATCGCAAAGCTCGTGGATGCGGGCAGACAAGATCTGGCTGAGCAGGTGGAGCACGTTGCGCTCGTTGACAGCCGAGCCGGCTACGACATCCGTTCGTTTGAGATCGATGGCCGCGAATTACGGATTGAGGTGAAGACGACGGCCGGCCCTAAGTCAGCCGCGTTTTTCATCTCAGCCAATGAGGTGAGAGCCTCGGCGAAGTTCCCTGAAGAGTTTCGGATCTACCGCGTGTTTCAGATCCGGGGCAAAGAGGATCAAGCGGGCTTTTATGTCCTCAAGGGCGATGTCACCGAGGTGCTCGATCTGGTGCCGTCGTCATATCGAGCCTTGCCGCTTGCGGTCGATCAGGCTGACTGATCACGCCGACCTCGTACCTTTGCACACCGGATAATTCGAACACCCATAAAACGCCTGTCCCACCTGCGGCCCGCGCTTCGCGATGCGCAGCACCATTGGATGCGAGCAAACCGGGCAAGCGACCGCCGTGGGGATGTCTGAGGGTTTCGAGGCGGTCGGCGCTGGTGGCAGATGCGGTTCAACCTTGGCGTTCGCCAGCAATTCCTTCAGCCTCGTTCCATCGATGAGCTCGACGTTTCGACCCTCTGCAAATGCCACGGCCTCAGAGGTGAACCTCCCCGAGGTCACCACAAAGCCACCTGTAGCTCCGCGCGCAGCCATCACCCCATAGAGCTCCCGCACCACGTTCACGCTCACCTTGAAGGCCTTCCAGTGTTTGCACTGGACGAGGAAGGTTTCGTTCCCGTTGGTTGTTTGCTTTCGAAGCACGAGATCAACGCCGCCATCGGGCCCGCTGCCGCCGCTCTCGACCACGGTGAATCCCTTGTGCCGGAACGCTTCGCCGATCAGCAGCTCGAACTGGTGCCAGGTCATGCCGTCGATCGCAGACGCGTCTTGACTCTGCGTCGACGCCTCCAGTAATTTCTTTCTCGCATGCCGTTGCAATGCCGACATGACTGCGGACACCAGCAGAATCGCCGGCAGTGCGTACTGCAAAGCGCCGGCTGCGCCGCGCACCAACGCATCCATGGCGAGCGGGCGGTACTGAACTCCCGACGACCCCATTTGCGGAATCGCCGGCGGCTGTCCCGCGAGGGCATGCAGCCCGAAGTACACGACCACCGCGAGCGCCACGCAAACCCACCACGGCAGCAACGCGAACAGACTCAGCAGACCCCCTCTCGAGGGTCCTCTCTTTCTTCTGGCCATATTGGCTCTCTCCCTGAAAGTGGAAGGAGTATCGCCATCACCCGACAACCGTGCCAAGTACCAGACGCTGGAGGCTGTTGTCCTGTCCCGTCAGCGCGAATTTCCACGTGACCGTTCTCACGTCACCCCGGCAGAAATTGCCTGACCACCCCGGCCCGTCCTCGACACTCCCTCCGCGTTGCAACCACCGGAGGTTTGCGCGTTTCAACTACAACTGGCGAATCTCATAGAAGGTCGAAGCCAACGAAGGTTCCTACAGGGAGGAATGCATATGCAAGAGATTCAAATGACCGGGATGGAGCTGCTGCCCGCGGTCGTCAGCGTCGCGACCGTCGTCATTTCGCTGTGGTCGCTGAAGGTGGCGAGGAGAACCGAGCAGGTGCAGCTTGAGGCTGCGGTCGTCACCATCGCTTTGGAACGGAGAAACTCCGCGGCGGTCCATCTTCAGAAGTACAGCGAGCTCCTCTCCGAAGTGCGCGATGCCACCAAGGCAGCGAAACAGGAGATTCACCACAGCGCGGACGAGGTGCTGAGAAGCCTGCTCCATCTGGTCGACGACATTGCGGCGTCAAGGGAGCCGCGCTACAGCCGTCACCTCTTCCACGAGATGAGCGAGCGGATCTTCGAATCCCTCGCGCCGGAGCTGTCCTTCCAGCCTGGCGAGCACATGCTCATGCGGTATGCCGGCGTGAGGCGGAAACTCCGCGAGCTGAGCGACGCGTGCAAGCGCGGCGAAGACACGTCCGATGACCCCGGATGGTTCGCGCACCTGCGCACGCGCCTCACCTTCGGACCTGTGCCGTCGAGCGACGAGCCGCCTGAACAGCGCCTGCTGTCATCGAACGGATTCGTCCGTGTCTACGGCGATCTGGATTCCCGGCTGGACAGCGATTCTGGACGACGGCTGATGCTCGAATCGATCGACCGTGTCGAGAAGTTCTGCGAAGTGCAACGCAAGCTGCGGGAGGCCTTCGAGAACGCGCATCAACGCCTCACCGCCGCTCTCGACAAGAACACCGCCGAGGAATTCAAGGTGAAGGAGTCGCGCGAACTGTGGGTCAAGGTCGAGGCGGAGATGCGAGCGCTCAGCCTGATGAAGCAACTGGGACTGAACGACCTCAAGTACTTCAGGAACCACGATGTCCTCGATGCGTTGCCAGAGTTCGTCTACGCCGGTGCCGTGCTCTACACCGCCGCCAGGGTGGCCGATCAGTCGGCCTTCTCCAGCGAGCCGATGAGGTATTGAATGTCCACGAACTCCACACCCGATCCCACGCCCGATCTCACGCCCGCGCCGGCCCCCGTCGATCCCGATCGCGAGCGCAACCTTTTCATCGCGTGGGTCCTCATCATCGCCAGCGTGCTCATCGGCAACTGGATGGTCCGCGGCCTCGAGAAGCGCCTGGGCGTCGACCTGATCGGCGGGTTCACCGGTCAGGCCATTCTGTGGTCGCTGCTCCTGTACGGCCTGCTGCGGCTCGTCGGACTGGGCCGCCGCGGCATCGCGGCCCTCACCGCCGCCATTGCCTTCGCCGGCATCGTGCTTACTCAGTCCGTCGTCGTGCTGCTGGGCATGCGCGAGGTGGAACAGGCGCGGGCGAACATCGTCCCGATCGTCGATGCGTTGAATCGCGGCGAGACCCCCACCGAGGCGCAGGTGAAGGCCGCCCACACTGGCGCGCTTGAGCCCGTGATGCTGGTGCGGGTCCAGTTGCGACAGCAGCTCAACGCGGCCATGACGCGTCATCGCCTGAGCAACGTCGAACTCAGCCTCGCGACGATGCTGCTCCCTGAGAATCTCGCCACTGCCGAACGGCGCGCAGCAGCGCGTGCGCGGATCGAAGGGGCCGCTCAAGCGCGCGAGACCTTGGAACGCGAGATCAATCTGATCCTGGGCCGAGCCGACCTCCAGTTCGAAGGCATCGTCGTGTCGACGCCGAAGCGTTACGGCCTGACCGCCGCGGCGATGCGTGACATCACCGAGCCAGTGCGCCGCGGAGTGGTCGCGTACGCCGCCATCGAGCAGGCGCAGCATGCGGAGGTCCTCGCGCTGTTGAAGTTCCTCGACGACAACGCCACGCGCTTCCGGCTCGGCAAGCCGCCGGATCGCCGCCTGGAATTCTTCGACGATACCTTGCTGTCGACCTTCGACGCCCAGGTGGCGCGCCTCAATGCGCTCGCCCGTCAGGCGGGCGCAGCCGCGCAGGGGCAACCGTAAGCCCGCTTCCGCGAGGCTTAGACCTTCAGCCAAGCAAGTGACTTTCAGCTTCTCGGCTCGACTTAAAGTGGCAGACCAGCGTCCGTCACTCCTGTGAAGACCTGACCCTTTGGCAGGCAGCTATCTCCCTAGGTCGCCAAGCCAGTCCATCCTTGCCCGAGGCGTGTGCCGCCGCCCGACGACATCGCCACAAGGACCTCCCATGAACCGCATCGCCGCCTGGCTGGCCGTGCTCGCACTCGGACTTTTCACTCAGGGACACGCCATGGCTTTTCCGAAAACCTTCTATCTGTTCTCGGAAGTGAACGGCGTCGTCCTGCTGGACGGCCGCCCGGTGGAGGGCGTCGAGGTCGAGCAGAAGTACAACTGGCACTGGGGCGAGAAGAAAGCCTCCCGCACGACCCGCACCGACGCCCAGGGACGCTTCCACTTCCCCGTCATCACCGGCCGATCGATCACCGGCAGCCTGCTGCCTCACGAGCCCGTCATCGTGCAGGAGATCCATTTCGTCCACCAGGGCAAGACCCATCACGGATGGTTCCAGGCCAAGCACAACTACGAGAACCAGGGCGAGCTGGACGGCCAGCCGATGCGCCTCGTCTGCGACCTCAAGGACGAGCCGACAGGCCGCCCTGAGATCCAGAGCTACGGCATCTGCACGGTGCAACCGTGAGCCCCTCCCGATGAACCGCCCCATGAAACGCATCGCCCTCTGCCTGGCCGTGCTCGCCCTCGGACTCTTCTCGCTCGGAACCGCCATGGCCTTCTTCAAACCGTTCACCCTGTTCTCCGCCACGGAGGGCGTCGTCCTGCTGGAGGGCCGGCCGGTGGAAGGCGTCGAGGTCCAGCAGTACTACTTCTGGCACTGGGGCGACAAGGAAGCCACCGCCGTGACCCACACCGACGCCAACGGGCGCTACCAGTTCCCCGCGATCACTGGGCGCTCCATCACCGCCAACCTGCTGCCGCACGAGCCGGTCATCCAGCAGAACATCCGCTTTGTCCACCAGGGCAAGACCTTCAAGGGCTGGGGGCACAGCAAGCACAACTACGAAGACCTCGGCGAACTCGGCGACCGGCCGATCCGCCTGGTGTGCGACCTCAAGGACGAACCCGGACCCCATCCGGAAATCAACAGCTACGGCATCTGCACGGAGCTGAAGTGACCCCCCGACCTCAGGCCGGCCTCGTCCCCTTGCACACCGGATACGTCGAACACGCATAGAGCGGCTGGCCCGCATTCGGTCCCCGCTTGGCCGTGCGCAGCACCATCGGCTGCGAGCACGCCGGGCAGACCACCATCGTGACCTCAGCGGCGGACCGCTGCGGCTCGGGCTGCGCGGGAGCGGACGCCGCCAGCAGCCCCGTCAGCTTCGGCCCGTCGATGAGCCGCATGTTCCGTCCCTCCGCGAACGCCAGCGCCTCCTTGGTGAACACGCCCGCGGTCACCACGAATCCACCCGCGGCGCCGCGCGCCGCCATCACGCCGTAAAGCTCCCTCGCCGCGCCCACGCCCACCTTGCGCGCCTGCCAGTGCTTGCACTGGACGAGGTAGGTCTCGTTCCCGGTCCTGGCCGGCTTGCGCAGCACGAGGTCCACGCCGGCATCGGGCTCGCCGTCGCCGATCCCGACCACGGTGAACCCCTTCAGCCGGAACGCCTCGCCCATCCGCAGCTGGAACTGGTGCCAGGTCATGCCCTCGAGGGCCGCGGCGTTCCCGCCTCGCCCCGATGGCTCAGGCGGCCGCCGTCCCGCGCCCGGCCGGAACACCGACATCACCGCCGTGCCGATCGACGCGAACCACCCCGACCGGCCCTCTCCCGAGGATCCCTTCTTCGTGCTGGCCATCTCGGCGCTCTCCCTGAAGACGTCCGGGGAGTATCGCCGCCGATAGATCGCGAAGCCTGGGTGAGCGACGAGCGCTGAATTTCGGGGACCCTCACTCCTCCCCCGCCAGCAACTGCCCGATCCCGCGCCGATTGCTCCTCACCGCCTGATCCAGCACCGGCACCAGCGGCGCCAGGCTGTTCCCGCGCGCCGACACGAACCGGTGAGTTCTCCAGTCCGCACCCCGGTCAGCTCCCTCGACGCGCTGCATGGCCACGATCGCTTTCTTGCTCGCCGGTGTGCCCGGCTTTGGCACACGAGGCTACCCGCGATGCTTGAACGCTTGGTGAAGGAAGCGTTGAGGCTCACACGCGGAATGAAAAAAGGGCGCCGAAGCGCCCTGTGAGTGGTTACCTACGCGGGTTTGAATCACCCCTCTGGTTATTGGATCCCTCAGCAGTCAGATATCAGGTCTCGTCGAGCTTGTCCCTGATCCAATTCATACCGCAGCTGATGATGGCGCCATTTTCGCTGACGCCTGGCATACCTGCAACGCGCTGGATGCAATCGATGAAACTCTCGGGCATCGGAACTGGCGCGCGGCCTTCCGGTGTACCGGCCCAGCTATCGCCGCCGGAAACCATATCGATCTCCTGATCTGTCAAGACTTGCATATCTCTCCTTCGAGGTTCCGAGATTCGCTCGGCGCGAGTGCATGCGAAACATCCACAGTCGCTACCCTACCTGCGTAATGACAACTTGAATATTCCTCATAAGCACCAGCACAAAGTTGCGTAAATCGGTGGCCCATTTCCATGCTTAGCATGCTCGGTCAGAATTGCTTCTGCTCAGCGACATGCCTCGATATTCCCCGCGATTTGTCCATCTGCAGTATTTCTACCGGAAGCTGCTGCGCATCGTCCGCTGGACTCCGCTCGTGGTCCTCGCCGTGGTTTTCAGAAACTGGCCCGAATTCCTCGAGGGGCCACATCTCTGGACATTTCTCGACTTCGGACATCGGGGCGAATTCCGTCTCTATCTCAATATTGAGTTGGTGGTGTCCGGGCTTGCGCTGTTGACGGCATTCGTGCGCTGGAATGCGAGCCCCGCTTGGCGACGGCTATTCAGTCCCGTGCCTTGCGTGAGTTCGGTGTTGATGGTCGCGACGCTTGCGTTATTTGTAGCGGTCATGCTCGCGAAGGTGCCGGGCGTCATTCATTCGGAATTTCGCCCGATTGATCCGAAGACGCATTTTCAAAGTTGGTCGATCTCGGTCGCTGCGCTCCTGCTGGGCGTGTTCCAGCAGGAATTGTGGAATCGCGCGATCCTTCAGTCGGCGCTCACGCGCATGTTCGGAAATCGCTGGCTGGGCCTCGCCATCTCGGTGGTCCTGCTGACGATCGAACAGTCCGGACATCGCTTGGAGACTTTCTGCACCGCCGTCTTCTTGGGCGTCGTATTCATCCGCACGCAATCAGTGGTCTGCACAACGGCGATCCATGTGGTCCTCGACGTCGCGTTGGGCATCCTGCAGGGCGGCACCTTCATGGAGGCGAGCTTCCTGTCACCGCTCGAAATGCGAAGCGTGAAGCTGCCGACGATGGTCGGATTCCTGTTGTTGGCTTTCGCCGTCGAGCTCTGGTATCGACGCTCACCGCGGCTGCTGCAATCGATCAAGGCCGCTGCCAAGGCTGTGTTGCTGATGGTCTTCGCCTATGTGCTCTACAGGCTGACCAGCCGGGCGCTCAATCCCCTGTGGCAAGCGCTGCTCGACAGCGGCAACGAGTGGATGACGCGAACATTCGTCACCCGCATCGAACTGTTGGTTGACGCTGCGGTACCGGTGATCGCCCTGGCCTGGTTGGGATGGGGACCCACGTTGCGGGAGCTCTTGGCGCTCCGTCCGAAGGCGACCCTGGGCTTGGCGTTCGTGGCCGCACTCGTCCCATTCCTGGCCGTGTTCATCACTTCGCCGGACGCAGCCAGCGACGGGCTGTTCGCGCCCTTGAGTCCGTTCACCACCAGCCCCTACTACTGGTTCGGCGCGGTACTTCCGCTGGTCGTGGCCGCGCTGCATGAGGAAGTGATCCACCGTGCGCTCGTTCAGCCGCTGGTGACTCGACTCTTCCGCAGCGAATGGGCCGGCGTCGTCGGCAGCACGCTGCACTTCGCCGCCTTTCATCCGCCCGAGAGCGTCGCGTTCGTCATCCCCGGCGGCCTGCTCTTCGCCATCGTGTTCATGCGGACCCGATCCATCGTCTGCACCACGGTTCTGCACGTGACGCTCAACGTCGTCATGACGATGCTCTCAGGCAGCAAACTGACCCTCGCGCTCTTCATTCCCGCGGACGACATGGTGGCCGTGCGGCCGATGCTCGGCGCCTTGGTGTTGGCGCTCGCCGTAGGATTCGAATGGTGTTGGCGGATGTCTGCGGAGGGCCGAGCGCGGCGCTTCCGATCTACCCCGAACGAGAGAATCGCGAGCGCCGTTGGCGCGCCAACATCGCTGTGACGCCACCTCGCCCGCACCGATGCAGTCCCGTCCTCTCTCCTCATTCCTGCTCGGCGGTCTCGCGCTCATCGCGACCACCACCGCCCACGCCCAATCCACCGTCACGGTCTATGGCCGCCTCAACGTCTCGCTTGAGCACGCCGACGCCAGCCACTCCCCGCGCGACCGCGCCGTCAACCGCGAGTCCAACAACCGCTCCGTCATCGGCTTCCGCGGCGTCGAGGACCTGGGCGACGGCGTCCAGGCGCTGTTCCAGATCGAGGGCTCGCTCGCCCTCGACACCGGCGTCGGACCGTCGCTCGCCAACCGCGACACGCGCGTCGGCTTGCAGACCCCGTACGGCCTGGTGTTCGCCGGCCACTGGGGCACGCCTTACCTCCTGGCCACCAACACCCTCGACCCCTGGTATCCCACCACCGCCGGCTACATGGCGCTGATGGCCAACGGCTCCGCACCCACCACCAACCACCTCACCAACACCGCATCCTTCGACCGGCGGCAGCAGAACATCGTCCAGTACTGGACGCCCGCCTGGAGCAGCCAATCCTGGCTCAGCGGCCTCACCGGCCGCATCGCCTACGCCTTCAACGACGGTGAGGTGGGCCCGAACGGCGCCAGGCCGCAGCTGCTGTCCGCCTCCGTCACCTGGGACAGCGGCCCCTGGAACCTCGCGCTCGCCCACGAGCAGCATCGCGACTACCAAGGCCCGCATCTCACCGACGCCGCGACCAAGCTCGGTGCCGCCTACCGGTTCGGACCGGGACGTCTCGCCACCGCGATCGAACGCCTGCGCTACGAGACGCCGAACGGCGCCTTGACGCGCGACAGCGTCTTCGTCGCCGCGACCTGGCAGCTCGGCGCGACCAGCCTGCGCGCCAGCTTCACCCACGCCGGCGAAGGCAAGGGCCCGGCGGGCACGCGCGTCGGGTTCGTCTCGGCCGGCGACGACACCGGCTCGCGCCAGTGGACCCTGGGCGCGGACTACACGCTGTCCAGGCGCACCGGCTTCTACGCCTATGTCTCGCGCATCGACAACCAGTCCCGCGCCGCCTACGACTTCGCCATCAATCCGCTGGGCGTCGGCGTGGGAGAGAAACCCACCGTCTTCGCGCTGGGCATGCGGCACGCGTTCTGATCCATCGCCGCGTCGCTGCCGACCGGCGCCCGGTCGGTGCCGGCCGCCACCGACTGCTGCCGCTGTCCCTCATGTCCTGCGCGGCATATCCATATGCCCGATGACGGGGTCGACTGGTGGCAACATCGGCCCTTCCTACGAACAACGAGGGGCCCCATGAAAGCACTCCGCACTTCCCTGATCGCAGCCGCGCTGCTCGCCGGCGCTTCCCTCGCGGCCCACGCCGCCGATCTGCTCGACGACGTGAAGTCCCGCGGCACGCTGCGCGTCGCCGTCGAGGGCACCTACCCGCCGTTCAACTTCAAGGACGCCAAGGGCCAGCTCGACGGCTTCGACGTCGACATCGCCAAGGCCCTCGCCGCGAAGCTCGGCGTCAAGCCCGAATTCACCACCACCGAGTGGAGCGGCATCCTCGCCGGCCTCCAGGCCGGCAAGTACGACGTCATCGTCAACCAGGTCGCCGCCACCGACGAGCGCCGCAAGACCTTCGACTTCAGCGCCCCGTACGTCACCTCGTACCCGCAGCTGATCATCCGCGCCAACGAGACCCGCCCGCTCAACACCGCCGCGGACCTCAAGGGCAAGAAGATCGGCGTCGGCCAGGGCTCCAACTTCGCCGAACTCGCCAAGTCCTGGGACGGCGCCGAAGTGCGCACCTATCCCGGCGCCACCGAGTACCTCCAGGACCTCGCCACCGGCCGCATCGACGCCGCCCTCAACGACTCGCTGCTGATCCCCTACCTCAAGGACAAGACCAAGCTGCCCGTCAAGGCCGGCGCCGCCATCGGCAAACCCGCCACCAACGCCATCCCGTTCCGCAAGGGCAGCCCCAAGTTCCAGGCCGCGATCGACAAGGCCCTCGCCGACCTGCAGGCCGACGGCACCTACGCCAAGATCTCCACCAAGTGGTTCGAACGCGACGTCAGCAAGCCGATCGACAACAAGTGATCCGCAACTGATCCGCCATCGATCGACGAAAGATCAGCGATCGAACGGGCCGGCGCGATGCCCTCGCGCCGGCCCTTTTCTCTTGGACGTCTGCAAGCCTCTCGCAGACGTCCGGGCCTCAGGGACACGATCAGCGGCTCTTGTTCTGCGTCTTCACCATGGCCATCGCGCCAGCCAGCCCGCCATCGCCTTGCGCTCCGCCGATCGCTCCCGGCGAACCGATCGCGCCCGTCGTTCCCGTCAGGAGCGCGGGCGTCGCCAGGCAGGGCGCGCGTCCGTCCGACGTGCCAGCCCAGCGGTCGCCGCCGCTCACCAGCGCGATTTCCTGCGTCGTCAGCTCTTCAAACATCATCAGCCTTTCAGGTTGAGGTTCAGGTGGTGGGGTGCGATCAACTCTAGGTCGCCGAGTCCTCGCTGACACTCCCCCGCGAGAGGGCGTCGACGGGGGCCATCGAAGGGGGGAGCGGTGCGCCCTCGCGCAGGGCGCCGCGCTCCAGCACCACCACGCGCTGCGCGCCGGCGATCGTGTCCGGCCGGTGCGCGATCATCAGCCGCGTCAGCGGCAGATCCGCGAGATTCGCCGCGACCGCGCGCTCGCAGGCGATGTCCAGGTGGCTGGTCGCTTCGTCCAGCGCGAGGATGCGCGGCCCGCGGTACAGCGCCCTCGCCAGCAGCACGCGCTGCTTCTGCCCGCCCGACAGCCCGCTGCCGAGATCGCCGACCAGCGTCTCATACCCCATCGGCATGCCGGCGATGTCCGCATGGAGCTGCGCCATCGCGGCGCAGAGCCGCACCCGCTCCGGATCCGGCCGCGCGTCGAAGAACGCGATGTTCTCCGCCAGCGACCCCGTCAGCAGCACGTCGTCCTGCATCACCGTGCCGATGCGGCCGCGCACGTTCTTCAACCCCAGCTGCCGCAGCGGCACCCCGCCGTAGCGGACCTCGCCCTCGACGGGCTCCAGCAGCCCCAGCATCACCTTCAGCAGCGTCGTCTTGCCCGCGCCGCTGGGCCCGGTGATCGCCACGCTCTGGCCGGCCGGCACCGCCAGGTTCACGTGGCGGAGGATCCACGGCTCGTGCGGGCCGTAGCGGAAGCTGACGTCGCACAGCGCCAGGCTGGCGTCGAGGTGCGCGAGGTCGCTGGCCGGCGCCTCGTCCGGCTCGGGCGGCTCCAGGGCGATGTCGGCCAGGCGCTCGGCATGCAGGCCCAGCATGCGCCACTCGACGGCGTAGTCGATCAGCGCGGAGACGCGTCCGGTGAACTGCATCTTGTAGCTCAGGAACGCGAACAGCATGCCGACCGTCATCGTCACGGCGCCCGCCTGCTGGCCGTCCAGGATCAGCCCCGCGCCGAGGAACAGCACCAGCAGGTTCTCCACCCCGAACAGGAAGGTGTTGGCGGCGCCCGTCGCCATCGCCAGCCTGGCCGTGCGGACGTCCCGGTTCTGCACCTCGACGATCAGGTTCTGCCACTGCGCGCGGCGCTCGTGCTCGCGGCCGAACAGCTTCAGCGGCGTCATCGCGCGCAAGGTCTCGAGGAAGTGCGAGTGCTCCCGCGCCGCGACGACCAGGCGTTCGGCGGAGGCCTCCTTCAGCGGCCGGTAGGCGACCCAGCGCAGCAGCCCGTACAACGCGACCGCGCCCAGCACCACCAGCGCCAGCGGCCAGGCGTAGACCAGCATCATGACCAGGGCCGCCGCGGCCATCAGTCCGTCGAGGACGGCCTCGATCGCGGCGCCGGTCAGCGTCTTCTGGATCGCTTCGACCGCGCCGAAGCGCGAGGTGATGTCGCCCAGATGGCGGCGCTCGAAAAAGGCGACGGGCAGCCGGAGCAGATGGGCGAAGGCGTTGGCACGCCATTGCAGCGACAACGTCTGCGTGAGCAGGATCAGCAGCCAGGAGCGCGCGACGCCCAGCGCCGTCTGCGTCGCCAGCAGCAGGCCGAATCCGGCGACGAGTACCTTCAGCAGGTCGCGGTCGCCGGAAGTGAGCACGTCGTCGACGATGAGCTGGTTGCACAGCGGCGCGACGATCGCGAAGAGCTCCAGCACCCCCGCGACCAGCACGATCTGCAGCAGCGAGCGGCGCAGGCCGAGCACCTTGCCGGTGAGCGCGGAGAGCGACACGCGCGGCGCGGCGGCGGCCGGCTGGAACGCCGCATTCGGCGTCAGTTCGAGCGCGACGCCGGTGAAGTGGGCGGAGACCTCGGCGAGCGTGAGTCGCCGCTCGCCGACCGCCGGATCGAGCACGGTGATGGCGCGTCCGCGGACCTTCGTCAGCACGACAAAATGGCGCAGGTCCCAGTGCAGGATGCAGGGCAGCGACAGCTTGCCGAGCAGCGCGAGGTCCAGCTTCAACGGCCGGCCGGAGAAACCCAGGCCGGCGGCGACCTCGATGAGGTCGCGCAGCTGCATGCCCTTCAGCGCGGCGGGGAAGCGCCGGCGCAGCTCGGGCAGCGTCACCGCATTGCCGTGCGCCGAGGCGATCATGGCCAGGCAGGCCAGTCCGCACTCGGCGATCTCGGACTGGAGGAGGGGCGCGGGACGGACCGTCACGGCCGCACCCGTCGGGCGGTCGCGAGCAAGGGCTCCAGCACCCATTCCCAGACGCGCCGGTGTTCGAGCGTCACGTCGGCATCGAGCGCCATGCCCGCGCGCAGCGGCAGGTCCCGGCCGTAGGCGGCGATGTCCTCGCGATCCAGGCGCACATCGATGCGGTAGAGCGGCTCGTTCGCCTGCGCCGCGCTGACCAGCGCCTGCGCCTGCCCGGCGGGGAGGTCCTGCGGCGCGATGGGCGTGGTGCTCACGCGCGCGACCTCGCCTCTGGCCATGCCGAACTTCTGGTACGGGTAGGCGGCGTAGCGCAGCCACACCGGCTGGCCGGGCTGGACGAACCCCACCGTCCGGCTCGGCGCATAGAGCTGCGCGAGCAGGCGCGGCGGCGGGTGAGGGCGAATCGGCATCGGCGACATCGATGACATCGATGACATCGGTGACATCGGCGACATCGGCGACATCGGCGACATCGGCGTGCTCGAAGCTTCCGGCGCTGGGGTCGGCGTCGGCACGAGCGTCACCAGCGTCTGCCCGGCCTGGACCGCCTGACCGGCGCGCAGGGGCAGGGCGCTGACGCGTCCGTCGCGGGGCGCGGTGAGGGCAACGCTCGCGCGAGCCTGCAGTTCGGCGCGTTCCTGCTCCAGCTGCGCCACGACGCGGTCGAGCTGCGTCATCGCCGTCGCCAGGCTTGTCGGAATCGAGGCGAGCTCCGCGGTCAGCGTCCGCGTCTCGCGCGTGAGCGACTCGATCGCCCGCTGCGCGCCGTGCTCGCGCGCACGCAGGTCGAGCAGGTCCTCGTCCTTCTGCTGGATCTGGACCTCGGACAGGTAGCCGCTCGCCGCCAGTGCCGCGTAACGCTTGCGGCTGCGCTGCGCGAGGTCGACACGCTGGCGGATCAGGTCCAGTTCCCCGGCGGCCTGATCCGTCTCGACGCGCAGGCTGCGCAGGCGTCCGACGAGGGTCTCGCGACGCTCGTCCGCCTGGCGCTGCTGCAGCCGGCGCTCCGTGGCCAGACTGTCGCGCCTGACCTCGACCGCGCGCAGGGTGAGCGCCGTCATGTCGCCGCCGTCGACCAGGCGCTCGCTGCGCACGCGCGCCAGGGGCTGTCCGCGGCGCACCGCGTCGCCTTCCTCGACGAGCAGCTCCTCGACCTGTCCCGCCAGGGGCGCGGCCACCTGCAGCAGGCCGCCGACCGGCATGAGCAGGCCCGGCACGCGGGCCTTGCGCGAGACCTGCCCAATCAGCGCGAAGGCGATCAGCGCGATCGCCAGCGCCACCGCGATCGCCGCGACGATGCCGGCCTCCGGCCGTTGCGCGACGCGGATGCTGCCCATCCATGTGGCCTGCTGAGACTCCTTGACCGCTGCCCGAAACATCTGATGCGATTCCGTCCATGACGCCGCGGTGGCGGCAATGGATCGGATTCTTCGGCGGTTCCGGACGCCGCGGATATCGGCGGGGAGGGGGCTCCGAAAGAGGATTGATTTCCTTCCGGAGACATGCTTCGGAAAGGTTCACCGCGTCGTCGATGACGCGGATGTGTGGGCGACACCCACGTCCATGCCGTCCTGGTCCTCAGAGGAGTGGTCGCGCACCGCGAGCGCCCACCTCGACGAGGGAGGAGTGGCGGGAAGGCTGCTGTCGAATCCCCCAAAACGGCTGATGACGATCGGGGAGCAAATCGCCTGGTCGGGAGGGCAGATCCGGCGCCGGATGTGGCGCGGCGCCCACGCCGGTGAGAGCGGGGCGCCGCGATGGGGCCAGTCGTTGCCAGTCTTCCGGATTACTTCTTGCGGTCCTTCATCTGGGCGGCCGCGTACTGCTTGACCTGGTCGAGCGTGACCGAGCCGGTCTTCTGCGTGTCGACCTCGTCGAAGTGCTTGGCCAGGCGGGGCATGCCGGCCTCGGCTTCGGCCTTGGTCAGCTTGCCGTCGTGGTCCTTGTCCGCGGTGGCGAACCGGTCCTCGAGTTTCTGGGCGGCCTTGCCGTTCTGCGCCTGCGCGGGCAGGGCGGTGAGGGCCAGGGTCGCGACCACGGCGCCGGCCATGGCGGTCAGGATGGCTTTCATGTGAACTCCGCTGAAGTGGAGCCTGAAGCATCGCCGCGGCATGTGATGCCGTTGATGCGGCGCCGGTAAAGCTTCGTCAACGGATATCGCTGTGGGTGGGCCGGTTTCCATGTCGACGTGACATGTCTTCAGCGGCAACAGGACCCTGGAAGGTGTCGCAAAAATAGAGTTTTGACGACATGAGGCCGATGTCATGTCGCCGCCAGCGACATATCGGAATAACGTGTCGCAGAAATGGAATTTTGGCGACATGAGGCCGACCGTGCGGCCCCGTGGTCACTTGCAATACAAGCGGAGATCGTTCTGCGCCACCTGGCGGTCGTGCGCGTCGGTCGGGGCCCCATTCGCGTGCTGGACTGCGCCGCTGAGGACGTCCTTGGCCAACGCGCATCGATAGGCGTCGCTTTCGCGGTTGAGACCTGCCGACAACGACAGTGGCACGGAAGACTCACGCCGTGGCGCCGGAGGGGCGACCGTCTGCCCGGAGGCGTCCGGTTGCGGCCGGTACACGGGCACGGGCGCAGGCACCGGTTGCGGCGGCGGTGGCGGCTTGATCTCGGTCGAGCGGGTGGCGGCGTCGCTGGGCTTGCGCTCCGAATACTGGACGCGGCCGTTCGCATCCACCCATTTGTAGACCTGCTGCGCCTGCGCGGCGATGGCCGGCACGGTCAGCGCGACGGCGATCACCGTCATCCGCAGGCGGCGTTCGAAGCAAAGCCGCCGCACGTTCTTCTGCGCCCGACATGTCATGGCGCCCTCCCTGGCATCGTTTGTTATTTTGGACGGTAGGACTGTACCCAGTCTCTGGCGGACGGCCCATCCCTCCGGAGGGGTGCCGCTGGCTGTCTACACTGACGCCCCCTTTCCGAGCCTCTTCATGCAAGCGCTCCTCGACGCCATCGCCTCCCTCACGCGGCCGACCGACGCCGGCCGCCTCTTCCACGGCCGCGGCGGCCGGTTTCCCGGCTGCGAGCAGTGGGCGCTGGACGCCTATCCGCCGGTCTTCCTGCTGACCAGCTTCGCGCCGGTCACGGAGGAGGAACTCGCCCGCATCGGCGACGCGCTGGCCGCGCGCTGGGCCGTGATCGCGCCAGGCGAGCGCTTGAACTGGCTCTTCCAGCATCGCGACGAGAACCGGCCCGCCAACCGCCTCATGGCCGGCACGCTGCCCGACGAGCACGTCGTCGAGGAAGACGGCGTGCGCTTCCACGTCAACCTGCCGCACGGGCAGAACCACGGCTTCTTCCTCGACATGGCCGAGGGCCGTCGATGGGTGCGGCGCTGGGCGCAGGCGCATCCCGGTGGCTCGGTGCTCAACCTCTTCGCCTACACCTGCGCGTTCTCGGTCGTGGCGCGGCACGCGGGCGCCGGCACCGTCGAGAACTACGACATGGCGCGCGGCCCGCTCGCGACCGGGCGGCGCAACCACCAGCTCAACGGCGTGCAGGACCACGCCGCGTTCCACGCGCACGACATCTTCAACTCGTGGGGCAAGATCCGTCGCGGCGCGCCATACGACCTCGTCGTGCTTGATCCGCCGAGCTACCAGAAGGGCAGCTTCGTCGCGACCAAGGACTACGCGCGGCTCGCGCGCAAGCTGCCCGAGCTGCTCGCGCCCGGCGGCCACGCGCTGGTCTGCTTGAACACGCCCAAGCTCGGCACCGATTTCCTGCGCGAGACGCTTGCCGCGGAAGCGCCCGACCTCGAATTCATCGAGCGCGTCGCCAATCCCGACAGCTTCGCCGATGTGTCGGAGGAACGGGCGCTGAAGGTCCTGGTCTACCGGCAGCCCGAGCTCAGAAGCTCCGCTCCTCGATCGCTTCCCTGACGCGGTCGAGCGCGACGCGCAGCCGCGCGAAGTCCACCGATCCCAGCGCCAGCCGGATCGCGTGCGGCACCTGCTTCGTCACTGCGAAGGGCTCGGCCGTCGAGACCGACACGCGCTCGCGCTGCAGCGCCATCGCGACCTGGTCGGCGCGGACCTCCTCGCCCAGCGGCAACCACACGAAGTAGGACGAGGGATGCCCGACGCGCTTCATCGCGCCCAGCCGCTCGGCCACGAGCCGCTGCCGACGCTTCGCATCCTCGCGCTTCTGCGTTTCGAGCCGCGACACCGTGCCGTCCTCCAGCCAGCCGGCGGTGATGGCCGTCATCACGCCCGGCGTGTTCCAGGTCGTCGCCCGGATGGCCCGCTCCAGCGCATGGACCCGGTCCGCCGGCGCCACCGCGAAACCCACCCGCAGTCCCGCCGCGACGCTCTTGGAAAAGCCGGAGACGTAGACGGTGCGCTCCGGTGCCAGCAGGGCCAGCGGCGGCGGCGGGTCCTCGGCGAGGTAGGCGTAGGCGCCGTCCTCGACGATCAGCAGGTCGTGCCGTCGCGCCAGCGCCACCAGCTCCCGACGCCGCGTCGCGGCCATCACCCAGCCCAGCGGGTTGTTGAGCGTCGGCATCGTGTAGATCGCCTTCACGCGACGGCGCCGACACAGCGCCTCCAACGCATCGAGGTCGGGTCCCGCGCCGGCGGACGGCACGGGCGCGAGCTCCAGCCGCTGCATGTCCGCGATCAACCGGAATCCGGGATAGGTCAGCGCGTCGACCGCGACGACGTCGCCCGGCTCCAGCAGCGCCATCAGCGTCACCGCCAGCCCGTGCTGCGCGCCGTCGACGATCAGCACCCGCTCGCCCTCGACCGCCAGTCCGCGTCGCGCCAGATGACGGGCGATCGCCGCGCGGTCGGCCGGCCGGCCGCCGTGCGGCTGGTAGCGCAGCAGCGCCTCCAGGTCGCCCGCGCCGGCCAGCTGGCGCAGCGCGCCGCGCAGCAGTTCGGCCTGACCGGGCAGCGAGGGGTAGTTGAAGCTGAGGTCGACCATGTCCGCCGCCACCGCGTCCAGGTCGACGCCCTGGCCCGTCGCGAGCGCCGTCTCCTTGACGAAGGTGCCGCGCCCGGTCTCGCCGCTGATCAGGCCCATCGCCTGCAGCTCCGCGTAGACGCGGGTCGCCGTCACCAGCGCGAAGCCCTCTCGTGCCGCGAGGTCCCGGTGCGTCGGCAGCCGCGCGCCCGCCGGCAGCACGCCGGTCCGGATCTCCGCCGCCAGGCGATCCACCACCGCCTTGTACCTGGGTTGCGCCATGCCTTCCCCTCCGCTCCAGGCGTCGTTCCCGCCTGTATCCATGACAATTCTTTGATTGTATTGATAGCCTCACCTACGCTGCGTCCTTTCTCCCCCCACCGAGGCACCGAGGACATGGACACCGCATCGCGAGGCTGGCTGAACGGATTCATCGGCATGCTGATCTTCAGCGGCTCGCTGCCGGCGACGCGCGTCGCCGTGGCGGATTTCGATCCGGTCTTCCTCACGGCCGCGCGCGCCACCATCGCCGGCGGGCTCGCGTTGCTGGCGCTGTGGCTGCTGCGGGCGACGCGGCCCGCGCGCGCGCAGGCCGTGCCGCTGGCCGTCGTCGCGATCGGCGTCGTCATCGGTTTCCCGCTGCTGACGGCCCTGGCGCTTCAGCACGTGACCTCGGCGCATTCGGTGGTCTTCATCGCGTTGCTGCCGCTCTCGACCGCCGCCTTCGGCGTGCTGCGCGGCGGCGAGCGGCCGCGGCCCGTGTTCTGGATCTTCTCCGTCCTCGGCAGCCTGCTGGTCATCGGCTTCGCGGCGGCGCAGGGGCTGACCGCCTCGCCGGCCGGCGACCTGCTGATGCTCGCGGCCATCCTCGTCTGCGGGCTCGGCTACGCGGACGGCGCGAAACTCTCGCGCACGCTCGGCGGCTGGCAGGTGATCTGCTGGGCGCTCGTGCTGTCGCTGCCGGCGATGCTCGCGCTCGCGCTGTGGCGCCTGCCGGTCAGCGTCGCCGGTGTGGGCGCGCCGGCGTGGGTGGGCCTGGCTTACGTGTCGCTGTTCAGCATGCTGATCGGCTTCGTGTTCTGGTACCGCGGCCTCGCGCAGGGCGGCATCGCGGCCGTCGGGCAGCTGCAGCTTCTGCAGCCGCTGTTCGGCCTGGCGCTCGCCGCCGGCCTGTTGCGAGAACCGGTGAGCCCGGCCATGCTCGCGGTCACCGTCGCCGTCATCGGGTGCGTCGCGGGGGCGCGGCACTTCTCTCGCGCGCGCTGAATCGAGACCGCCGAGTCACGACCGCAAACCGGGGACGCGCGCCGACGCCGACGGGAACCGCCCTTGCCCGCCACCGCAGCCGTTGGATCGGGCAAGTTTCCCGTCGCATCAGGCAAGCCGTGACCCCTGGCGCCTTCCTAGACTGCTCGGGGTCGTGACGCAGCAATCAGGAGGTCGACATGGGTGCTCGCTTCGCTTGGGATTCATCGTGGTCAACGCCGCTGTCGCCGCCACTCTGGTCGCCGCTGTGGTCGCCGCTGTCATCGTCCTGCGCGATGGCCTGCGCGGCGGTGCTGGGCCTGGCGCTCGCGACGCCGCTGGTCCACGCGGCCGACGGCCCTGGATCCTTCACGCCGACGCCGATCTCGGCCACGCCGAACCGGCAGGACGGGCTCGCCGCCTTCGCGCAGCTGGAGCGCGTGCTGAAGCATCCGCGATGTCTGAACTGTCATGTGCCGGATTCGCCGCTGCAGGGGGATTTCAGCCGCCTGCATTACCCGCCGGTGCAGCGCGGCGCGGACGGCAAGGGTGTCGCGCCGCTGCAGTGCACGACCTGCCATTCGACGCAGAACAGCCCGCTGCCGCACGCGCCGCCGGGCCTCGAGACCGATGGCAAGCCGGGCTGGCACATGCCGCCCGCCAACATGAAGATGAACTGGGTCGGCCTGCAGGGCGCGGCCCTGTGCAAGGTCTTCCGCGAGCCCAGGACCAACGGCAACCGCTCGCTGGCGATGCTGGAGCAGCACATGGTGACAGACCACCTGGTCGCCTGGGGCTGGCAGCCCGGCCCCGGCCGCAGCCTGCCGCCGCTGGACAAGGCGAGCTTCGACGAACAGGTCCGGGCCTGGATCCGCAACGGCGCGCCCTGCGACGCCACCGAGCCGCTGCGCAAGTCCGTCGGCACCACGAAGGCCGACGCGACGCAAGGCGTGGTCGAGCATCTGCGCGCGCTTGCCACCGATGCCACCGATGCCACTGATGCCACCGGTGTCGCCAACGCCACCGGCGCCACCAATGCCGCCCGTGCCACCCACGCCCAGCAAGCTTCGAGGAGCCAGCCATGATTTCGTTCCGTCTCAACGGACAAGCGCAACAAGTCGACGTCCCGGGTGACACGCCGGTGCTGTGGGTCCTGCGGGACACGCTGGGCATGACGGGCACGAAGTTCGGTTGCGGCATCGCCGTCTGCGGCGCGTGCACGGTGCACATCGACGGCGAGCAGCGCCGCGCCTGCGTCACGCCGATCGAGTCGGTGGCCGGCCAGCAGATCACCACGATCGAGGCCATCGGCGGCGACCGCATCGGCCTGGCCGTGCAGGACGCGTGGGTCAAGCACGACGTCGTGCAATGCGGCTACTGCCAGAGCGGCCAGATCATGGCGGCCGTCGCGCTGCTCAAGACCAATCCCAAGCCCAGCGACGCCGACATCGACGCCGCCATGAGCGCCAACCTCTGCCGCTGCGGCACCTACGTGCGGATCCATGCCGCCGTCAAGGACGCGGCGCTCGCGCTGGCCTGAAGGAGCATCCCATGCGACCCATGTTCCAGTACCTGAGCGGTGAGTTGCCCGAGGGCATCGACGATCCCATCGGTTCCGCCGGCGCCGCGACAAGCGGGACCAGCGAGGTGAGCGAGGTGAGCGAGATGCGCGGTCTTGGCCGCCGCGTCTTCCTGAAGATGAGCCTCGCGTCCGGCTTCGCGTTGTACGCGACCGGCGTCGGCGCGCAGGAGGCCGCGGGGAGCGGCGCTTCCGCCGCGAGCGCGCCCGGTGCCTCCGGCGCGCCGGAAGGCCTCAAGCCCTTCCAGCAGCCGTCGGCGTTCGTCGCGATCGACGGCGACGGCGTCGTCACGGTGACGATCGGCAAGATCGATTTCGGCCAGGGCGTGCAGACGGCGCTGCCGATGCTGGTGGCCGAGGAGCTGGACGCGGACTGGAGCAAGGTCCGCTGCGAGCTCGCGCCGGCGGGCGAGGCCTACAAGGATCCGTTCTTCCACATCCAGATGGTGGGCGGCTCCACCAGCATGAAGGCCTCGTGGCAGCAGTACCGCGAGATCGGCGCCCGCCTGCGCGCGATGCTGGTCGCCGCGGCGGCGAAGCAACTGAACGTGCCCGCCGCCCGGTTGCGGACGGAGTCCGGCAGCGTCATCGCGCCGGACGGTCGCCGGCTCGGTTACGGCATGCTGGCGAAGGCGGCATTCGCCGAGCCGGTGCCCGCGACGGTGCAGCTCAAGGACCCGTCGCAGTTCAAGCTGATCGGCAAGCCGATGAACCGGCTCGACGCGCGGGCGAAGTCGACGGGCCGCCAGGACTTCGGCATCGACGTCAAGCTGCCGGACCTGCGCACGGTGGTGATGGTCCACCCGCCGGTCTTCGGCGGGAAGGTGGCGACCTTCGACGCGACGGCCGCGCTCGCGGTGCCCGGCGTCGAGGAGATCCTCCAGGTGCCGCTGAGCAGCGGGGCGACAGGTCTCGCGATCATCGCCAACGGCTTCTGGCCCGCGCGCAAGGCGCGCGAGCTGGTGAAGGTCGACTGGAACCTGAGCGGCCTGGAACGCGTCGACAGCGCGTTGCAGCTGGAGCAGTTCCGGGCGCTGGCGAAGCAGCCGGGCGCGTCGGTGCAGAAAGCGGACACGTCGGCGTTGGATTCGGCGAACGCGACGAATGCGACGAAGGGCGGGAAAGCTGCCCCGGGCCGCATCACGGCGGAGTACACCTTCCCGTACCTGGCGCACACGCCGATGGAGCCGCTGAACTGCACGATCGACTTCCGGGGCGACCGCTGCACGGTGTGGGTGGGCTCGCAGTTCCAGACGGTGGACCAGGCGCAGGTGGCGGGTGTGCTCGGCCTGAAGCCGGAGCAGGTCACGTTGAACACGATGACCGCCGGCGGCGGATTCGGGCGTCGCGCGACGCCGACCTCGGACTATCTCGTCGAGGCCGCGCAGGTGGCGAAGGCGCGGTACGCCGCGGGCAAGCGCGGTCCGATCAAGATGATCTGGACGCGCGAGGACGACGTGCGCGGCGGCTTCTACCGTCCGACGCACCTGCACCGTGTCGAGATTGCGCATGACGGCAAGGGCCAGGTCCTCGCGTGGAAGCATGTGATCGTCGGGCAGTCGATCACGATGGGCACGCCCTTCGCGGACTTCATGGTGAAGAACGGCGCGGACGCGACCATGACCGAGGGCGTGGCCGAGAGCGCCTATCCCTTCCCGATCGCGCTGGACGTGCATCACCCGAAGGTCAACGTGCCGGTGCTGTGGTGGCGTTCGGTGGGGCACACCCACACGGCCTTCGTGATGGAGACGCTGGTCGACGAGCTCGCGCGCGCGGGGAAGATCGATCCGGTGGCGTACCGGCGGCAGCTGTTGGCCAAGCATGCGCGGCACATCGCAGCGCTGGACCTGGCGGTCGAGAAGTCCGGATACGGCAAGACGAAGCTCGCCAAGGGCCACGCCTGGGGCGTGGCGGTGCACGAGTCCTTCAATACGGTGGTCGCCTACGTGGTCGAGGTGTCGATCAAGGACGGCCGGCCGGTGCTGCACAAGGTGACGGCGGGGGTGCACTGCAACCTCGCGGTGAACCCGCGCACGATCGAGGCGCAGGTGCAGGGCGCGCTGGTGATGGGCGTCGGCATGACGCTGCCGGGGGCGCAGATCACCTTGAAGAACGGCGAGGTCGAGCAGGGCAACTGGAACGACTACCGCGTGCCCATCCATGTGGATGCGCCCAAGGTGGACCTGCACGTCGTGCCGTCGGCCGATCCGCCGACCGGCATGGGCGAATGCGGCGTGCCTCCGATCGCGCCGGCGATGGCGAATGCGATGGCGGTGTTGACGGGGAAGCGGATCAGGAGTCTGCCGTTCCCGGTGTGATCAGGCCGGGATGCTCCTGCCTCACCAGGCGTAGGGTGCGCTGCTCAAGCTGTCCATCCACGCGATGAGCTTGTAGTCGCGGTGGACGAGTTCTTGCCTCTTCAGCAGATTCGGCCTTGAGATGGCGGCCGGCGTTCTTTCCGTCTGCCTCTCGCCTTGATCGCGCTCAGGATGAGTCGCTCGCCATCGCTCTTGCTCGCAGCGGCTACTGCCAGCGATCCGATGCCGCGTTCAAAGTCAGAGATGTCCATGAAAGGAATAACGGAATGAAATACCGTGGCTCTGCTGGAAAAGCGCTTGATCAGATATCGGTGAACTTCCGTGACAAGTAGAACGGGTCATTCAGCTTCATCAGTCGAGCAAGTACTTCGGACGACGAATCGCTTGGCCGCTTCCCAGGATATCGCTCTTGGCGTTCGCGGTGCCACGCTTCCAGCGTCTCGCAGAACTCTTTCGATTCAGACAGCATCCTTCCCACTTCGAGCGCCATGGCTTCGAGCTGTTTGAAATTGGGAAGATCGCGCGCCTTGTTGATGTTGGTGATGTTGGTGATGTCGGGCATTCGCTCACTCCTTGTTGGAGAAACCGGAATCGATGCATCAAATGCTAGTTCCGGCGAACGCGCCCGGCGATGACCTATCTCAGTAGGAAACTCCTCCTTTACCGAATCACGGGGCCAGGCCTTGCCTCGCCACATCCTTCACCCACGGCTGCGCTTCCCAGTGCGCCTTGGCGAAGGCCTCGATCTGCTCGCGGTAGGTCATCGACAACCCGATCGCGTCCAGCCCCTCCAGCAGCATCCGCTGATGTCGCGGCAGCATGTCGAAATGCGCCTGGACACCGCCCGCGCTGCGCAGCGTCAGCGTCTCGACGTCGATGGTGACGGCGTTGCCAGGCACGCAATCCGCCTCGGCCATCAGCCGGAGCACGTCCGCCTCCGGCAGCGCCACCAGCAGCAATCCATTGCCCATCGCATTCGAATAGAAGATCTCGCCGAAGCCCGGGGCGATGACGGCGCGGATGCCCGCCTGCTGCAGACCCCAGACCGCGTGCTCGCGGCTCGATCCGCAGCCGAAGTTGTTGCCGCCGAGCAGCACGGACACGCCGGCGTACTCGGGCCTGTTGAGGACGAAGTCCTGGCGCTCGCGGCCGTCGGCGTCGAAACGCAGGTCGTAGAGCAGCCCATCGCGCAGGCCGCTCTTGTCGATGCCGCGCAGGAACTGCTTGGGCATGATCTGGTCGGTGTCGAGATTCTCGAGACGCAGCGCCGCGGTGCGGCCTTCGACTTGGCGGACGGGGTTCATCGCGCGATCTCCTGGGCGGTAGCGGCCGTAGCCGTAGCCGTAGCCGTGGCCGTGGCCGTGGCCGTGGCCGTGGCCGTGGCCGTGGCCGTGGCCGTGGCCGTGGGCGGCGGGGCCGTCAAGCGGCGGACGTCGGTGAGTCGGCCGGTCACCGCGGCGGCGGCGGCCATCGCGGGGCTCATGAGGTGCGTGATCGCGCCGCGACCCTGGCGACCCTCGAAGTTGCGGTTGGTCGTCGACGCGCAGCGGATGCCGTCGGCGAGCACGTCGTCGTTCATCGCCAGGCACATCGAGCACCCCGGCTGTCGCCATTCGAGGCCGGCGTCGAGGAACACCCGGTCCAGGCCTTCCGCCTCAGCCATCGCTCGAACAGCGCCGGAACCCGGCACCACCATCGCGCGCACACCCGGCGCCACGTGCCGGCCGCGCAGCACGGACGCTGCCGCGCGCAGGTCCTCGATGCGGCCGTTCGTGCACGAGCCGATGAACACGTGCTGGATCGGCGTGCCTTCCAAGGCAGCGCCGCCGGCGAGCCGTGCGTAGCGCAGCGCGCGTTCAGCGCTCGCGCGCGCCGGGCCTTCCTCCATCCGCGCCGGATCGGGGATCGGCCCGTCGATCGCGGCGACCTGGTCGGGGCTCGTGCCCCAGGTCACCTGCGGCGCGACCTCGGCAGCGTCGAAGCGATGTTCGATGTCGAAGTCCGCATCGTCGTCGCTGTGCAGCGTCGCCCAGTGGGCGAGGGCGGGCTCGCGCCAGTCGCCGGCCAGGTCGGGGCAGCGGGCGAGCACGTAATCGATCGCCGTCGCGTCCGGCGCGATCAGCGCGCCGCGCGCGCCGGCCTCCACCGCCATGTTGCACAGCGTGAAGCGGGCCTCGACCGACAGCGCGGTGATCGCCTCGCCGCAGAATTCGACGACGTAGCCGCGCGCGCCCTGTGCGCCGATGCGGCCGATGATCGCGAGGATCAGGTCCTTGGACGTCGTGCCGACCGGCAGCGCGCCGTCGACGCGGATGCGCATGTCCTTCGCGACCCGGTAGACCAGCGTCTGCGTGGCCAGCACGTGCTCCACCTCCGTGGTCCCGATGCCGAAGCCCAGCGCGCCCAGCGCGCCGTAGGTCGTCGTGTGGCTGTCGCCGCAGATCACGACCATGCCGGGGCGGATCATCCCGTGCTCCGGCGCGACCACGTGCTCGATACCCTGCAGCGCGTCGGTGGTGTCGAAGAGCCGGATGCCGTGGCGATCGCAGTTCGCCTTCAGATTGGTCGCCTGCAGCGCCGAGGGGGGATCAGCGATCACGCGCAGCTTGGGTGCCACCGGGTGCGTCGGGATGATGTGGCTCACCACGGCCACGTTCTGCCCCGGCATCGGCACGCCGCGGCCCTGCTCGTGCAGGCCGGTGAAAGCCTGCGGGCTGGTGTACTCGTTCATCAGGTGCAGATCGCAGAACAGCAGCACGTTCTGGTCGTCGAGCGCCGCTACCGTGTGGCTGTCGACGAGCTTGCGATAGAGCGTGCGCGGGGCGGAACCTGCAGGCGTTCCGGCATTCGCAGGCATTGCGACATCCGTGAGCGTGGCGGTCATGGCTGGCTCTCCTTGCCCTCATGTGCAACGACATCGGCGGTGAAGAAGGGAAGCACGCGATCGAGCAGTTGCTCCGGGACTTCCTCGGGGATGTAGTGGCCGCAAGGCAGCGCTTCGCCGCGCACATCGTCGGCGACGCCGCGCCACAGGCTCAGCGGATCGAAGCAGCGATGGACGACGCCCTCGCGGCCCCAGAGCGCAAGCAGCGGCATACGCAGCCGGCGGCCGGCGGCGCGGTCCTCGCGGTCATGGTCCAGGTCGATGCCGGCGCTGGCGCGGTAGTCCTCGCACAGGCCGTGCGCGGTGCCGGGCAAAGCGAGGCAGCGCTTGTACTCGGCCAGCGCACGCGGATCGAAAGGCGCCAGGCCCGCGCTGCGCCGGCCCATCACGTCGCGGATGTAGGCGCCGGGATCGGCTTCGATGAGGCGTTCCGGCAGCGGCGCCGGCTGGATCAGGAAGAACCAGTGCCAGTAGGCGCGCGCGAAGGCGACGTTGGTGCCCTCGTACATATCCAGCGTCGGTGCGATGTCCAGCAAGGCGAGCCGCCGCACCGCCTCCGGCGCGTCCATCGCCAGCCGATGCGCGACGCGCCCGCCGCGATCGTGCGCGAGCACGTCGAAGCGTTCGTGCCCGAGCTGGCGCATCACGCTCAGCATGTCGGCCGCCATCGTGCGCTTGCTGTAGGCGGCGTGGTTGTTCGATGTCGACGTCGACGTCGACGTTGACGTCGACGTTGACGCCGCGCCGGGCTGCAGCGTGTGCAGGGCTTCGGGCACCTCCGGCTTCGACGAGTCGCCGTAGCCGCGCAAGTCGGCGGCGACGACGGTGAAGTGCTCCGCCAGCGCAGGCGCGACCTTGTGCCAGATCGCGCGCGTCTGCGGGTGGCCATGGAGCAGCAGCAATGCCGGGCCCGTGCCGCCCATCGTCAAGTGGATGCGGACGCCGTCGGCGGTGGGCAGGCTCAGGTGCTGGAAGCCGGGGTAAAGCGCATCGAGCGCATCTGGCTTGTCTAGCGCATCGAGCGCATCTGTCGCATCTGGCGCATCTGGCGCATCTGGCGCGGCGTGGCTGGGGGAAGCGGGCATGGGAAGACTCCTCGTTGGTCCCGATTCTGGAAGTGAATGAGGCGCACATAATTTCCGTTTCGGCAGTTCTTTCGTTCCGGAGGTTCATCAATGGACGGCTTCTCCGATCTGGCCTTTTTCGCGCTGCTGGTGAAGCAGGGCAGCCTCGCGGCCGCGGCGCAGCAACTCGGCGTGACGCCGCCGGCGGTAAGCAAGCGGCTCGCAGCGATCGAGCGCCGGCTCGGCGTGCGGCTGCTGCAGCGGACCACGCGCCGCATCGGCCTCACGCCTGAGGGCGAGACCTACCTCGTCGACGGCGCGCGCGTGCTGGAGGAGCTGGAAGCGCTGGAGCGCACGGTCGCCGGCAGCAAGGCGGCGCCCAAGGGGCTGTTGCGCGTCGCGGCGAGCTTCGGCTTCGGACGCAAGCATGTGGCGCCGGCGCTGTCGAAGTTCGCGCGCCAGTTCCCGGATGTCGAGGTGCAGCTGGCGTTGACGGATCGGCCGGTCAACCTGATCGAGCAGGGGATCGATCTGGAGGTCCACGTCGGCGAACCGCCCGATGCGCGGCTCACGGCGCGTCTGCTGGCACGCAACCGGCGCGTGCTGTGCGCCTCGCCCGCCTATCTGAAGCGCGCGGGGGAGCCCGCCACGCCCCGTGAACTCGCGCGGCACGCCTGCCTGTTCATCCGCGAGAGCGACGAAACCTTCGGCACCTGGCATTTCGAGCAAGGGGCGCGCAAGGAGACGGTGAAGGTGCGCGGGCCGCTCGCCGCCAACGACGGCGAGAGCGTGCTCGCTTGGGGACTCGATGGGCACGGGGTGCTGATGCGCTCGTTCTGGGAAGCGGCGCCGATGCTGCGATCGGGACGCTTGCGGCCCGTGCTCGCGGAGTGGTCGATGCCGCCGGCGGACATCCACCTGATCTATCCGCCGCGCGCGCAGCTGTCGGCGAAGACGCGGGCGCTCGTCGACTTCCTGATGGCGCGCTTCGAGCCCAATCGGGAGGATGACGAAGGTGGGTGGTGATCGACGGCCACTGGCCCTGCATAAGCCCCTCTCCCGCACTGCGGGAGCGGGGGTGGGGTGAGGGCGGTGGCAGTACGACGACCCTCACCCCCGCCCTCTCCCGCAGTGCGGGAGAGGGAGTAAGAGCAGGAGCCGGAGCCGGAGCCGGAGCCGGAGCCGGAGCCGGAGCAGGAGCAGGAGCAGGAGCAGGAGCAGGAGCAGGAGAGGGCGTTTTGTCCTGGGACATTCTGTCCTTGGGCAGCTTGTCCTAGGACGATCTGTCCCTTCCGCTGGCGGTCCGACTTCGGAACACTGCGCGGCCATGGACTCCCTGATCCTCGCGCGCCTGCAGTTCGCGCTCAACATCACCTTCCACATCCTTTTCCCGACGATCACGATCGCGCTGGGCTGGGTCGTGCTCTTCATGCTCTGGCGCTGGCGGCGCACCGGCGAGACCCCGTGGCTCGCGGCCTACCAGTTCTGGACCAAGGTCTTCGCGCTGAGCTTCGCGCTCGGCGTCGTCAGCGGCGTGACCATGAGCTTCCAGTTCGGCACCAACTGGCCGGGCTTCATGGAACGCGCCGGCAACATCGCCGGGCCGCTGCTCGGCTACGAGGTGCTCACGGCCTTCTTCCTCGAGGCCGGTTTCCTCGGGATCATGCTGTTCGGCCGGGAGCGCGTCAGCCCGCGCGTGCACTTCCTCGCCACGGCCATCGTGGCCTTCGGCACCACGCTCAGCGCGTTCTGGATCCTCAGCCTCAACTCCTGGATGCAGACGCCCGCCGGCTACGAGATCCGCGACGGCGTCCTGCATGCCGTCGACTGGTGGGCCATCGTCTTCAACCCGTCGTTCCCGTATCGGCTCGCCCACAAGCTGCTCGCCTCCGGGCTCACCGCCGCCTTCCTGCTGGCAGGCGTCAGCGCCTGGCAGATGCTCAAGGGCCGCGAGCAGCCGCACACGCGCCGGGTGCTGCGGCTCGGCCTCACGTTGGGCGCGGTGCTGATTCCGCTGCAGATCGTCGCCGGCGACCTGCACGGGCTCAACACGCTGAAGCATCAGCCCGCCAAGATCGCCGCGATGGAAGGCGTCTGGACCACCGAGCGCGGCGCGCCGCTGCTGCTCTTCGCGCTGCCCGACGAGCAGGCGAAGGAGAACCGTTTCGCCATCGGCATTCCGCGGCTCGCCAGCCTGATCCTCACGCACGATGCCGACGGCGAGATTCGCGGACTGAATGAATTCGACGGCGCGCATCCGCCCGTCAAGCCCCTGTTCTTCGGCTTTCGCGTGATGGTCGGCGTCGGCCTGCTGATGCTCGTCTTCGCCTGGGGCGGGTGGTGGCTGTTCCGGCGCTCGGGCTGGCGGCGGCTCCCTCGACCGTGGTTGTGGGGACTGTCGCTCATGAGCTTCTCCGGCTGGATCGCCACCGTGGCCGGCTGGTACGTCACTGAAATCGGCCGCCAGCCCTTCATCGTCTACGGCGTGCTGCGGACTCAGGAAGTCGCCGCCAACAACCCGGGATCCCTGGTCGCCGCCTCGCTGGCCGGTTATGCGACGGTCTATCTCGCGCTGCTCATCGCCTACGTCGCCGCGGTCAAGCGCATGGCGGAGAAGGGCGCTGAAAAGGACTCGGAAAAGGGCGTCTCGGCCGGACCGGCCAAGACGGCTGAACCGCCCGTGGGCTCCCCATCGATGCCGATCTCGGCCGCCGTGATCTCGAGGAGCTTCACATGAGCGCGCTGCCGGTGATCTTCATGGCCCTGATGGGGCTCTCGCTGCTGATCTACGTGGTGCTGGACGGTTACGACCTCGGCGTGGGGATGCTGTCCGTCGCGGCGGAAGAGGGCGATCGCGACCGCATGGTCGGGGCCATCGGCCCGTTCTGGGATGCCAACGAGACCTGGCTGGTGCTGGCCGTCGGCCTGCTGCTGATCGCCTTCCCGAAGGCGCAGGGCGTGGTGTTCACCGCGCTCTACGTGCCGGTCGTGCTCATGCTGCTCGGGCTGATCCTGCGAGGTGCGGCTTTCGACTTCCGAGCCAAGGGCGATCCCGCGCACAAGCGATGGTGGGAGGCGGCCTTCGCGGGCGGCTCCGCGCTGGCCTCGCTGGCGCAGGGCTGGATGCTCGGCCGCTACGTGACCGGGTTCGAGGACGGCGCGGCGGCGCAGGTCTTCGCCGCGGGCATCGCCATCGCGCTGACGGCCTGCTATGTGTTGCTGGGTGCGGGCTGGCTGCTGATCAAGACGGAAGGCGGGTTGCAGCGACGCGCGGTGGGGTGGGCAAAGCGTGCCTGGCCGGCGGTTGTCGCGGGACTGCTGGTCGTGTCCGTCGCCTCGCCATGGCTGAGCCTGACAGTGCGGGCGCGCTGGTTCGACATGCCGGGCCTGATCGCGCTGGCGCCGCTGCCGTTGACGGCGCTGCTCGCGCTGGCTGCGCTGCGCGGGCTGTTGAACTCGCACCGCGTCCTGGGCAAGCTGAGCTGGGCGCCGTTCGCGCTCCTGGTCGTCGTGCTGACGCTCAGCTTCTTCGGACTGTCCTACAGCCTCTATCCGTTCGTCGTCATCGACCGGATCACGATCTGGGAGGCTGCGGCCGCAGATGAGTCGCTGCGTTTCCTGCTGGTCGGCGCGGGCCTCACGTTGCCGGTGATCCTGGCGTACTCGGTGTTCTCGTACCGCGTGTTCCGGGGAAAGGTCCGCGCGCTCGTGTATTGATCGAATGCCTGGCTCTCACTGGGGCCGGAGTGATCCTTGGGGTTCGCGGACGCGATGCCCCATGGGTCGCGGAGAGCCCGCGCTTGGCGGTCGCAGCGGGTTCCAGAGCCCGCGCTTCGCGACGGAAGTTCAGGAGATGGCAACATGCCGCCTTCCGCTGAGAAGCGAGCCATTCCAAGAACTCCATGGACTTCCACTCCCTGCTTTCCCTGGCCGAGCTGGCTTGGCCGGTGCTGTTGAAGGGCACCGGCTACACGCTGCTGTTCGCGGTGATGGCGATGATTTTCGGCCTGCCGCTGGCGGGGGTGATCACGCTGGTGCGGGTGCTCAAGCTGCCGCTGCTGGATCGCGTGATGGCGGTCTATGTGAGCGCGATGCGCGGCACGCCGTTGCTGGTGCAGGTGTTCATCGTCTATTACGGGTTGCCGAGCATCGGCATCGAATTTTCCCCGCTGGTGGCCGGCGTGCTGACGCTGACGCTGAACGTTGCCGCCTACATGAGCGAGACCTTGCGCGGCTCGATCGCCGCGGTGGCGCAGGGCCAGTGGCTGGCGGGCACCTCGCTGGGCTTGAGCCGTCCGCAGACGCTGCGTTTCGTGGTCGGCCCGCAGGCGTTGAGGGCCGCCGTGCCCAGCCTGTCCAACAGCCTGATCTCGCTGATCAAGGACACCTCGCTGGTCTCGGTGATCGCCGTGACCGAGTTGATGCTCGCCACCAAGGAGGTCATCTCCACGACCTTCCAGCCGTTCCCGCTCTACGTGGCCGCGGCGCTGATCTACTGGGTCTTGAGCTTCGCGTTCGAGCAGGTGCAGAAGTGGATGGAAAAGCGCCTCGCCTATCCGCATTGATCCGGACTCTCAGATCCGTTTGAAGGCCTCATGACTGCCGGGACCCCGCGCGCTTCGCGCGCCCCTCACCCCTGCCCTCTCCCGCAAGCGGGAGAGGGAGTAAGAACCGATCAGCCTGTTCCTCCCCTGATGACTCCCTCCGTCGCCGACTCTCCTTCGCTCCTCTCTGTTCATCTGAGGTTGGTCGGCATGGCCGTGTTGTGGGGCGCCTCCTGGCCCATGGGCCGCGTGCTCGCCCAGACCATGCCGCCGCTGGCCGCCGCCGCGTGCCGCTTCCTCTTCGCGGGCGCGATCCTGATGCTGTGGCTGGCGCGCACCGGCCGGCTCGCGGCGCTGCGCGACTGGAGCGTCAAGCGTTGGGGCGGCATGGTGCTGGCCGCCAGTTTCGGTGTCTTCGGCTACGCGACCTTCTTCATGAGCGGGCTGCAGCATGTGCCTGCCGGCAAGGGCGCGCTGGTGATCACGCTGAACCCGGTGATCACGCTGCTGCTGGCGGCGTGGATCTTCCGCGAGCGCCTGAACAAGCGGATCGGACTGGGCATGGCGATGGCCGCGGTCGGCGCCGCCATCGTGATCACGAAGGGCGAGCCCTGGCATGTCCTCGACGGCCGCGTCGGGATCGGCGAAGTGCTGCTGCTGGGATGTGTCGCCTGCTGGGTCGCCTACACCCTGATCGGGCGCAAGGTGATGGCCGGCGTCGATGCGCTGACGACCACCGCCGTCACTGCGGCGATCGGTGCCTTGATGCTGCTGGTGCTGACGCTGGCCGTCGACGGGACGGCGGGCGTCGCCGGCGTGCTGGCCGCGCCGCGCCACGCGTGGCTGTGCATGGCCGGGATCGTCGTCGGATCGACGGCGCTGGCCTACGCGTGGTACTTCGACGGCGTGAAGGCGCTGGGCGCCGGCGCGGCGGCCGGCTACATCACCTTGGTGCCGGTGTTCGGCGTGGTGTTCGCAGCCCTGGGGCTGGGCGAGGTCATCGACGCGTCGCTGCTCGTCGGCGGCACGATGGCCATCGCGGGCACGGCGTTGATGAACCTCGGCCGGCGCTGAGGCCGTCGTGTCTTCCGCGGGGGCTTACTTCCGGCCCGCGCCCACCAGCACGACGCCGCCCACGGCGATCGCGGCGATACCGGCCCACAGCGGCACGTTGACGCGCTTGGTCTCCTCGACCTTCAGCTCGATCGGGCCGACCTTGGCGGCGGTGTTTTCCTTGGTGTACGAGAACCCGCCGTAGACCAGGCCCAGCACGCCCGCGACGATCAGGATCACCGCGATCAATCGAATGCCACCCATGACGTCCTCCAGTATTTGCGATGTGATGTTGAGATGAATCGCCCCGGCCGTCGCCTCGCTTGCCGTACGGTGTCGGGGTGGCTCATTGAAGCGCTTCGCAGGGCGGACGCACGTAGGACGACGCCGCATCCGGCTGTCGGCCATCGCGGGTCGGCACGATCAGGCGCCGAACCGCGACGTTGGGGCCAGCGGAAGCCGACGCGGTGAGAATGCGGCGATGCGCTTCCTTCGAGTCCTCGTCGTCACGCGGCGTCATCCGTCCGCGATCCTGCTGCTCGTGCAACTGCTCGGGCTGGTGCTGTACCCGCTGCTGGAAGGGAGCCGGTCGGCGCCCCTGGCGCTGGGCGCGTTCGGGATCGTGGTGCTGATTTTCACCACGCGCATGGTGCGCAGCACGCCGGGGCTGACCTGGCTGAGCGTGACGATCGCGCTGCCGGCGGTGGCGCTCCTGCTGCTGCAGGCGTTCTGGCACATGGAGCAGCTGCTGCCGTGGTCGTCGGCGCTGGAGGCGTTGTTCTACTTCTACGCGGCCGGAAGCCTGATCTCCTACATGATGAGCGACTGGCACGCGACGACGGACGAGCTGTATGCCGCCGGCGCGACCTTCACGCTGCTGGCGTGGGGATTCGCGCATGTGTTCGTGGTGGTGCAGTCGCTGCATCCGGGCAGCTTCGCGGCGGCGGTGGATCCGCAGTCGCCGCGCACGTGGACGGAGCTGATGTTCCTCAGCTTCGCGCTGCTGTCGAGCACCGGCATCGGCGACGTGATCCCCGTGAAGCCGCTGGCGCGTGCGATGACGACGATCGAGATGTTCGTCGGGGTCATGTACCTCGCCGCCGTCGTGTCGCGACTGATCGGGTTGACGCTGATCCAGCACCGGAAGCTGTCCGACCTGGATTGAAGCGGTTCCTTGCGATCGGTCAATCCGTTCGTCGCGCCTGTGCACGCAGCGCGCGCGGCGGCGGACGCGCCGCCTATCGTCGCCGCCTTTCACAACGATCCACAGCGATCGGGGAGGCGGACATGCCGATGGAACTCTTCAACGGCGGCGGGCATCGCTGCCTGATGTTCAGCGACTTCGGGCACGGCGACGGGGTGCAGGCCAACCAGTTCCTGATCGTCGACGGCAGCACCGGCGCGGTGATCGATCCGGGCGGCAACCTGGCCTACAACGACCTGTACCTCGGGATGACGAGCTGCTTCCCGCCGCACCGGCTGTCGGCGATCCTGGCCTCGCATGCGGACCCGGACATCATCGCGTCGCTGGACCGGTGGATGACGGCGACGGCGGCCCCGGTCTACATCTCGACGATCTGGGAACGCTTCGTCCCGCACTTCTGCAAGCCGGGGAAAACGGCGGGCCGCGTGATCGGCATCCCGGACCGCGGCATGCGCATCGCCGTCGGCGCGAGCGAACTCATCGCGCTGCCCGCGCATTTCATGCACTCGGAGGGCAATTTCCAGTTCTGGGACGCGACCAGCGGGATCCTGTTCTCCGGCGACCTGGGCGTGTCGATCGGCGTCGATCCCACGCAGCCGATCACGGCGCTGGGGCCGCACATCGCGTCGATGACGGCCTTCCACCGGCGCTACATGGTCAGCGGCAAGGTGCTCAAGCTGTGGGCGGAGATGGTGCGGCCGCTGCCGATCCGCATGATCGTGCCGCAGCACGGCGCGCCGCTGGTCGGCGACGCCGTCGGGCAGTTCATCGACTGGGTGGGGACGATCAGTTGCGGGATCGATCTGGTCACGCAGCGCGATTACGCCATGCCGTGAGCGCAATGCCTTGAACGGGGTGCCGGGAGCGCAACGCCGCGGACGCGACGCTCAATGCTTCGTCGGCGGCTCGTCCCGCTTCAGCAGCTTGTCGACGCCGGTCGTGTCGACCACGCGGATGGTCAGGTCCTTGGCCCAGTTCAGCCCCTTCTTCGCGACATCCACCGCCTGGTTGGCCGCGTCGGCCGTGGTGCTGCGGACCTGCTCGGCGGAGGGCAGCTGCTGCTGCGTCCAGTCCGCCGTCTTGCGCGCGGCGTCCCAGGCCTGGGTGGCGGCGGTGGCCGTCGTGACGCGGACCTGGTCGGCGCTCGGCAGGCGCTGCTGCGTCCAGTCGGCGGTGTCGACCAGCACCGTGCGCACCTGTCCCGCGACCTGTCCGGCGGCGGCGCCGGCGAGCGTCACGGTCTGGTTCCAGCGCTTGGACAACTCGCCCGGCGGCGCGGTCGCGAGCAGGCGCACGACGGTGTCCAGCGACGCGGTCTCCTCGGGCGTCAGCGGGCCGCCCGCTTCGAGCATGCCGCGCATGAACACGCCGAGGTCCTTGGCGATCGCGGCATGGTTGCAGTCGGGGTTCAGATGGAGGAAGCCGGCGCCTTCGACGGCCATGGCCTCCAGCTCGCTGCCGCCCAGACGCGCCTCGACGGCGGCGACGGACTGCTCGACGAAGGCGCGGTTCAAGCCCCAGTCGGCGATCAGGTGGTCGATGAGGTACTGGCGTTCGGCGGGTTCGACGGCGCCGTCGACGGCGGCCAGGCGCAGCGACAGCGGCGCGATCAGGTCGAACAGCGCCAGGCCCAGCGTGTCCAGCGGCGTGTTGAGGTACTTGGGGATCTCGATGACGCGCTCGCCCTTGGTGGAGCTGAGCAGCCGGTACATGCCGTAGCAGGCGCCGCCGGAGGCGAGCGCGGCGAAGGCGACCCAGCCGATGGGCGTGGCCGACGCGCCGAGCAGCGACGCCACCATGCCCGTCTTGGCCACGGCCGCGCCGGCGCCCGCGGCGCCGAGCACGTCCCACACCTCGCGACCGCGGTTGATCATGCGCAGCGAGGTGTAGGCCGCTTCGCCGATGGCGAGCCTGGCCTTGAAGCGCAGGGGATCGGCGACGACCTGGTCGACGCCCTTC
>SEFA01000043.1 GCA_004210455.1 Rubrivivax sp.
TCGGTGATGTGCCTGGGGTGCGTGTCGTGCGTCGAAAGTAGCGAAGCCAAACTGCTATACTCCAAGGCTTCGAATCGTTTGTAGGCGCGTAGCTCAGCTGGTTAGAGCACCACCTTGACATGGTGGGGGTCGTTGGTTCGAGTCCAATCGCGCCTACCAATCCGATTCTTCCGTGGAACGAGGCAAGCCCTCCCAAACGCCTGGCGAACATGCCGGGCTTTTTTTTGGCTTTTTCGCCCCGGATGCACAGGGAAAACCCATGCTCTTGCGGGGCGTCCGTTTTCTAGAATGTGCCCTATCCTCCGAGCAGACGTGGGCGAACCCGCCCGCTCTTTCCAGAAAGTCCTCAGTGCAAAAATCCAAGGCCGACAGCGGTGGTGAGCGTACTCCCGTCGTGCGCGTGATCAAGAAGTACCCGAACCGTCGGCTGTACGACACCGACACCTCGTCGTACATCACGCTCGCCGAAGTGAAGGCGCTGGTGATGGACAACGAGGCGTTCGTGGTGCGCGACGCGAAGACGAACGACGACCTCACCCGCAGCATCCTGTTGCAGATCATTCTGGAAGAAGAGACCGCCGGTGTGCCGATCTTCACCGAGCAGGTGCTGGCCAACATCATTCGTTTCTATGGGCACGCCATGCAGGACTTCATGGGCTCGTACCTGGAGAAGAACGTGCAGATCTTCATGGACCTGCAGCACAAGATGACCGAGCAGTCCACCGGTGTCAATCCCGAAGCCTGGAAGCAGTTCATGAATGTGCAGTCGCCCATGATGCAGGGCATGATGGGCACGTATCTGGAGCAGTCGCGCAACGCGTTCACGCAGATGCAGGAACAGATGCAGAAGAACAGCGAGCAGATGCTCGCCGCACTCGGCCTCAAGCGCTAGGGCGCGTCACAGTTGCGCTTCAGGCGCAGGGCATCGTCGGCTGCAGCGCCGGCAGCGGTGTTGTCAAAGATGCACCACGCTTCGGTGCCCGCTGGCCACCGTGCCAGCTCTGCGGCCCTCTCGGCCATCCAGTCCTCGCCATAGGCCGACCAGTACATGCGCGGCGAACCGTGCCAGCGGTAATACACCGTGGCGCCTCGCCCGTCCCCCGCGTCGCCGAGCCAACCGCCGGGTAACGCCGCGCCTGGTGGCCTGGCCGGATCGGCCGCGACACGTCCCACCCGTTCCTCGACGAGCAGCCGCTCGGCCGCAGCGGTGAACCAGCTCGGGTGCCGCGGCTCGCAGAGGACCGTTCCGTCGAAACCGGCGTGGACCGAGCGGAAGAATGCCCGCGCGATCCTCGTTTCCAGATCGAGTGACGGCGGAAGTTGCACCAGCAATGCGGCCAGCTTGTCCCCAAGCCCGGCCAGCGACGCCGTGAACGCCTTGACCTCGGCGCGAGGGACTTTCAAGCGTGCGCCGTGCGTCATCGCCTCGGGCAGCTTCGCCGAGAACCGGAAGCCGTCCGGCGTCTCGGCGGCCCAGCGTTCGAGCGTCGTCGGCCGATGCACCCGGGTGAACGTCGAATTGATTTCAACACAGCCGAGCACGCGGGCATAACGGGTCAACTGGCTCCCGCCGCCGGGGAATGATCCCGCGACGGCCTTGGGAATGCTCCAGGCGGCGGTGCCGATGCGAACGGTGGCGGACATGCGGAGGTTGCTCGTCAGAGGCGTTCAAGGCGATGCGCGAATGCTTAGCCTACCGGCAATCGACGCACCTTTCGGCGAAGTTCGCAGGGAGTGCGGACCGCTACCGCAGCGGCATGCGCATTGCCACATGACTGGCGTCGGTGTCTTTGCCGACGCGCACAACGTGGAGACCACCATGGCTCAGCAACCCAACGCGCAGAACCCGCAGCAGTCCCAGAGCGGACAAGGCCAGCAGAAGCAGCAGCAACAGCAGCAGCATCAACAAGGCCAGCAAGGACAGAACCAGCCCGGCGGCCAGCAGCAAGGCTCGGGATCGCAAGGTCAGCGGCAATCGCCGCAACAAGGTCAGCCAGGAGGCGGACGCCAGGGCCAGCAAGGTCAGGGCTCGCAACAGCAGAACCCGCAGACCTCGCGTGATCAGTCCAATCGCGCTTCCCGCGACGATCAGGACCAGGACAGCGATTCCTCCCGCGACGACCGTTGAGGACCCTCAGGGCAGATGGCTCTGACAGCCCCGGCTTGCCGGGGCTTTTCTTCGTCCTCGATCGCGCGCCGCGACCGCTGGCGAGTCGCTTGCCATCGATGGCCATGGACGAACTGCTCAACGCGCTGCAATGGCCCGCGATGGTTGTGACGCTCGCGGCCGCGTGGCTGGTCGGCGGTCGCAGCGCGACGCGCCGGACCTGGGGCTTCTGGGTCTTCGTCCTCAGCAACGTGCTGTGGTGCATCTGGGGTGCGGTCACCCAGTCGTATGCGTTGATCGTGCTGCAGGTCGGACTGTTCACGATGAATCTCCGCGGCGTCCGGAAGAACAAGGAGGAAGAGCACGCGGAGCCAGGTGCGAAGCATCGTTCCGCGTCGCCTCTCGACGGCGGTGGAACGGCGCGGAAGCACGATGCCCATTGACATCCCGGGCACCCGAATTGCCAAGTGACTTGATGCGACGTGCCGCTGCGGCACGTTGTTCCCGCCACCCCAGCCATCACTGCCAGGAGACTGTCATGCCTTCCACGACCACCATCGCCAGCACCAGCCGCAAATCGACCACCCGTCGCACGACAACGGCCCGCGCGAAGTCGCCGGATGCCGTGAGCCTGCTGCGCGCCGATCACAAGCTGGTCGCCGGACTCTTCGAGCAGTTCGAGAAGTCGCGCTCCGTCGCGAAGAAGAAGCAGCTGGTCGCGCAGATCTGCCTGGAGCTGACCGTCCACGCGCAGGTCGAGGAAGAGATCTTCTACCCGGAGGTGCAGGCCGCGCTGAAGGACAAGGAGCTGGTTCCCGAGGCCCGAGTCGAGCACCAGAGCATCAAGGACCTGATCGCCGCGGTGGAAGGCGTCGAGCCGGGCGGCGACGACTATGACGCGAAGGTCAAGGTCATGAGCGAGTGGGTCAAGCACCACGTCAAGGAAGAACAGAACGAGATGTTCCCCAAGGCGAAGAAAGCCGGCCTGGACATGGCCGATCTGGGTCAACGGATCCAGCAGCGCAAGGACGAACTCATGGCGCAGGAACAGGCCAGGCATTGATGCAGCAGTCCGCCGTCATCAAGGCCATGGGAAGCCGCCTGCGCGCCTTGATCGATGCCGGGCGCGCCGATCTCCCGCTGCCCGGCGGTGGGCGAACGCTCGAACGCTGGTCGTCTCTGGCGGCCGTCGCCGCGCAGGATCTGTCGCTCGTGAAACTCTTCGAGGGCCACACCGACGCGATGGCCATCCTCGCAGAGGCGGGAGGGGACCACGCCCGCGCCACGCGCGCTGACGTACCGATGTATGGCATGTGGGCCGCAGAGCCGCCCGGCGCGCGCGTGGTGTTCCGGCGCAAGCCCGACGGCACGGTCGTCCTCTCCGGCACCAAGGCCTGGTGCTCCGGCGCCGCGTCGCTGGATCGCGCGCTATTGACGGTGTGGCCGGAAATCTCTGACCCCGCCGGGCCGGGCGACGGCCGATCTGGCGACGGTCCCTGGCTCGCGGACGTCGATCTCCGGCAGCCCGGCATCTCGATCGACGCGGCGCGCTGGAAATCCGTCGGCATGGCGGACTCCGAGAGCGCATCGGTGGCCTTCGAAGCCGTCCCGGCGCGCCTGGTCGGCGATGCTGGGTTTTACCTGTCCCGACCCGGGTTCTGGCACGGCGGCATCGGCATCGCCGCGTGCTGGCACGGCGCGGCCTGCGCGGTCGCCGAGGCCCTTCGGACTCAGGCGGTCGCCATCACCGGCGGGAGCGCTGTGCCAGATCCGGGTTGGCACCGCGCGTTGGCGCTCGGCGAGGTCGATCGCCTCTTGAGCGCGAACGCCGCGCTGCTGCGCGAGGCGGCCGCGTGGGTCGATCGTCGTCCCCAGGCGGACGCGCGGGCCTGGGCGCTGCGCACGCGCGCCGCGAGCGACGAATGCGCCCAGCAGGTGCTGCGGGCCGCAACGCGCGCGATGGGAGCGGGACCGCTCTGCCACGACGGGACCTTCGCGCGTCTGGCAGCGGATTTGCCAGTGTTCATCCGTCAATGCCACGGCGACCGGGATCTCGTCGCGCTTGGCAACGAACTCCTCAAGCACACCGACACGACATGGACACTGTGACCCCTCCCCCCGAGTCGGCGGCGCTGGCCGACCACTTCGAGGCGCTCTTCGCCGACGACGACGACCCCTGGGGATACCGCACCCGCTGGTACGAACGGCGCAAACGTGCGCAGCTGCTCGCCAGCCTGCCGGCGGAGCGCTATGCCAGCGGCTTCGAGCCCGCCTGTGCGAACGGCGAGTTGAGCGCAGAACTGGCGGCCCGCTGCGATCGGCTCCTCTGCAGCGACGGCAGCGCGGCGGCGATCGCGCACGCGAGGCGGCGACTCGCCCACCTGCCGCAGGTCGACCTGAGGCACGCGCCGATTCCGGCGCAGTGGCCGGAAGGCCGATTCGACCTGATCGTGCTGAGCGAGATCGGCTATTACCTCGACGACGACGCCTTCCACGCCACCATCGACCGCGCGGTGGCGAGCCTGGCCGACGGCGGCACCTTGATCGCGAGCCACTGGCGCCATCCGGAAGGCGACTACTTCCGCAGCGGCGACGACGTGCACCGTCACATGGCCGTCGCGTTCGAACAGCAGTCCGGCTGGACGCGCCTGTCGCGGCATGAGGAAGACGACTTCCTGGTCGATGTCTGGAGTTCCGACAGCCGTTCCGTGGCGCGGCGCGAGGGTCTGCGGCCATGATCGGCGCGGTGGTGCCCGCCCATGACGAGGAGTCGCTGATCGGTCGCGCCCTCCAGGCACTGATCGCCGCGGCCGCGCATCCCGACCTGCAGGGCGAGGAGGTCCGCATCGCCGTGGTCCTCGATGCGTGCCGCGATCGCACGGGCGACATCGCCCGCGCCCTGGGCGTGCAATGCCTGGCCGTCGAGGCGCGCAATGTCGGTTTCGCGCGCGCGGCCGGCGCGCAGTCCTTGATCGAACAAGGCGCCCGTTGGCTGGCCTTCACCGACGCGGATTCGGTCGTCGCGCCGTGCTGGTTCTCGCGCCAGTTGGCGTTGCGGAGCGAGGCGGTCTGCGGTGTCGTCGAAGTGGACGACTGGACCGGCTTCACCGCCGAGGAACGGATCCGCTATGAACTCGGCTACACCGATGCCGAGGGTCATCGCCACATCCACGGGGCCAACCTGGGCGTGAGCACGAGCGCCTATCAGCAAGCGGGCGGGTTCTCGCAGCTGTGCAGCCGCGAGGATGTCGACTTCGTGGAGCGGCTGCACGCGCTCGGCATGCGCATTGCCTGGACCAACACCGTCCGCGTGGTCACCAGCGCCCGTCAGGACGGCCGGGCGCCGGATGGATTTGCAGCACACCTGGAGCGCCTTCGCTCCGCCTAGGAGATTTCCGATGAGCTCATCCGACGACGAGAAGTCCGGGACGATCGCGTTCCAGAAGCAGTCGCAGCCCTGGCCCGGTCTGGCGCGCGACATGATCCCGCCGCCCGATCACGGCGAAAAGACCTACGTAGGACACGGCCGCCTTGCCGGCCGCCGCGCGTTGATCACCGGCGGCGACAGCGGCATCGGCCGCGCCGCCGCGATCGCCTTCGCCCGCGAAGGCGCCGACGTCGCGATCAACTACCTGCCCGACGAGGAACCCGATGCCCGCGAGGTGATCGAGCTGATCCGCGAGACCGGACGTCAGGGCATCGCGCTGCCGGGCGACCTGCGCGAGGAGGCGTTCTGCCAGAAGCTCGTGACGGACGCCGTGCGCGAGCTCGGCGGCCTGGACATCCTCGTCAACAACGCGGCCCGGCAGCAGAGCCACGAGTCCATCCTGGACATCAGCACCGAGCAGTTCGACTGGACTTTCAAGACCAACATCTATGCGCCGTTCTGGCTGTGCAAGGCCGCGATCCCGCATCTGAAGGCCGGCGCGTCCATCATCAACACGGCGTCCGTCAACTCCTACGACCCGGGAGAAAACCTGCTTGACTATGCGACCACCAAAGGCGCGATCCTGATCTTCACCAAAGGGCTCGCCAAGCAGCTGGCCAGACAAGGCATCCGCGTCAACGCGGTCACCCCGGGCCCCTTCTGGACGCCGCTGCAGGTGTGCGGCGGCCAGACCCAGGAGAAGCTGCAGAAGTTCGGCGTCGACACGCCGATGGGGCGGGCGGGCCAGCCCGCGGAACTCGCGGGGGTGTACGTCCTGCTCGCGTCGTCGGAGTCCAGCTACGCCACCGGCCAGGTCTACGGCGCCTCGGGCGGACGAGGCGACCCATGAGGGGTCGCTGATCATGGCACCTTCACGCAGACACTCGCGCGCGATCGACGGCGAGACGGCCAGCGGCACGGGGATGCCGCGCTCGCGCAGGGTGCTGCTGCTGGTGGACTTCATCAACCCCTTGCGTTTCGAAGGCGCCAAGGACATCGCCGACGCGGCGGTGGAGGCGGCGCGCGCAACCGCGCGCCTGAGGGCGCAGTGCCACGCCGAAGGCGCGTGCGTGATCTACGTCAACGACAACTTCGGCCAGTGGCGATCGGACGTCCAGACACTGCTGCGCGAATGCCGCAAGGCCGGCGGCGCCGCTGCCGAGCTTGCCCGGCTGCTGCCGCCTGCGAAGGCCGACCTGCTGATCCTGAAGCCGCGCCATTCCGGCTTCTACGCGACACCGCTGGATCTTCTGCTCGAACAGCTCGGCGCGAAGGACCTCGTCATCGCAGGCCTTGCCACGGACTACTGCGTCAAATGCACCGCGATGGATGCCTATGTCCGCGGCTATCGCGTCGCCGTGCCCGCCGACTGCACTGCCGCAGAGTCGGAACAGCGCAAGGAGGCGGCGCTCGCATGGATGAAAGAAGCGCTGAAGGCGCGCATCACGCCGGATCGGCGCGCTCGCCTCGGTCGGTCTTGACGATGCTGATGCTGCCGTCGCTCTCCAGCACGGCGATCCGCACCTCGGGCAAGGCCGCGGAGTTCTCCGGTCGCATCGGTCATCCGGTCCTGCTGCGCCACAGATCGGTCAGCCGTGCCGATCACAGCGGCCGCAGACGGGAGCATCAGGACCGAGTCCCGGGCGTCCACCTTGCCGGGACCATCAGGCCGCGCGCATCCGCGCGTATTCATGGAAGGCCTCCCATGCTCGCCCTCACCTACCACGGCGCCAAGGATGTCCGCGTGGACACCGTTCCCGATCCGGTGCTCGCCGCCGCCGACGATCTGCTCCTGCGTGTCACCGCGACGGCGATCTGCGGGTCCGATCTCCACATCTACCGAGGCAAGATCCCCGACATGAAGTCCGGGGATATCCTGGGCCATGAATTCATGGGCATCGTGGAGGAGGTCGGCCGCGGCGTCACCCACATCAAGCCGGGCGACCGCGTCGTCGTGCCGTTCACCATTTCCTGCGGCGACTGCTTCTTCTGCGGCCGTCAGCTGTTCGCCGCCTGTGAGACCACCAACCCGGGTCGCGGCGCCATCCTGAACAAGAAGGACATCCGCGCTGGCGCCGGCCTGTTCGGCTACAGCCATCTATACGGCGGCTACGCGGGCGGACAGGCGCAGTACGTCCGCGTGCCCAAGGCCAACGTCGGCCCGCTGGTGATCCCCGATACCCGTCTGAGTGACGAGCAGGTCCTCTTCCTCTCGGACATCCTGCCGACCGGCTACCAGGCGGCGCTCAACGCGCAGGTCACGGCGGGATCCAGCGTCGCCATCTTCGGCGCCGGTCCGGTGGGGATGATGGCGGCGGCCAGCGCGCGCCTGCTCGGCGCCGAGCGCATCTTCATGGTGGACCACCACCCGTATCGGCTCGCCTTCGCGAAGGAGACCTACGGCGTGCTGCCGATCGACTTCGACCAGGTCGACGATCCGGCGCAGCTGATCATCGAGCAGACCGACCATCGCGGTGTCGACGCGTCGATCGACGCGGTCGGATTCGAGGCCAAGGGAAGCACGGTGGAAACGGTGCTGTCCACGCTGAAGCTCGAAGGCTCCAGCGGCACCTCGCTGCGATGGGCCATCGCGGCCACGCGCCGAGGCGGTGTCGTCAGCGTCCCCGGCGTGTACGCAGGGTTCATCCACGGCTTCCTGTTCGGCGACGCGTTCGAGAAGGGCCTGAGTTTCGCCAGCGGCCAGACGCACGCCCAGCGATTCATGCCAGAGCTGCTGAAGCACATCGAAAACGGCGCGCTGCGTCCCGAGGTCATCATCAGCCACCGGCTTCCGCTCACCGACGCTGTGCGGGGCTATGAGGTCTTCAACAAAAAGGAAGAGGACTGCCGCAAGGTGGTGCTCACGCCCTTCGCCGATTGATGCACATGCGGACGACGGGCCGAAGCCATTGGGGCTGACAGCACACGATCCAGTCCGTGCTGGCCAACCTCACGCCAGCTGAGCCGCTCGCGAAGCAGCATCGGAAGACGGCCGAGCCAGGGAGCGGGAAAAAGGGCTGAAGGTGTCGCTGGCGCCCTGATCCTCGTCGACCGCGATGACCTGCTCGGCCGCTCGCAGGTAGGTCAGCGCGGCCTCAGGGTCGCGAGCACCTCGCGCGACTTCCTCCAGCGATCCGGAACGGCGGAGCGCCTTGTTGAGCGCAGGCACTTCATCGCCCAGCGCCCGCGCCGCTTCGAGCGCGCTCATCAGGTCCAGCAGGCCGCCGCGCTTCGGCCGCGAAACGTCGGGGCAGAGCCGGCGTACCAGTTCCGGCTGCGTGCGCAGCGCATCGGCCAGCGCGATGGATTCCTTATCCCGCAACGGCGCGAGATGTCCGGTGCCGTGCAGGAGCATCGGCGCCATCACGCGCAGGAAGCGCGACGGCAGATTGGCGTAGAGATCGTGCAGCAGCGTTGCGGCCTCGTGCAGCTGAAGGCGGATCGCCGCGCGCGCCACCGGGCGCATCGCCGGATCCTTCTCCATCTGGTAACGCCACACGCAGGCGGCGGCGAGGTACAGCGCGGCGAGCACATCGCCCAGTCGCGCCGACAACAGCTCCATGCGCTTGAGCTTGCCTCCGAGGAGTCCCATGGCCAAGTCGGCCGTGAGCGCATATCGGGCGGACAGCGACGCGATGAGTTTCGCCTCGGCGCGCAGGTCGTCCGGCACCTGTCCGACGACCGGCGCGTGCGCCAGGCTGCGCCAGAGGTTGCGCATCACATGACCGACGTGGCCGGAGAGCGCGCGGCCCAGTCGTTCCGGGTCATTGGCCTGCACCGCCGTCATCTCCTCCAGCACGAATGGATGGCAGCGCGTCGCGCCCTGCCCGAAGATGATCAACGCGCGCGACAGCAGATTCGCGCCTTCCACCGTGATGGCGATCGGCGCATGGCGGTAGGCCACGCCGAGCAGGTTGCGCGGGCCGGAGATGATCCCCTTGCCGCCCAGCACGTCCATGCCCTCATTGACCGCGCGACGGCCCGCTTCGGTGAGCTGCACCTTGAGGATCGCGCTGGCAACGCTGGGCTGTTCGCCGGCGTCCAGCGCGGCTGCGGTATAGCGCCGCGCGGCATCGGTCGCGTAGAGCCGCGCCGCCATCTGCGCGGTGATGCCCGCGATGGCGTGGAATCGTCCGATGGGCAGGCCGAACTGCTCGCGCACCTGGCCGTAGCCGTTGACCACGAACAGCGCCGTCTGCTGCATCGCCGCGCCCAGCGCGGGCAGCGAGATCGCGCGGCCCGCCGCCAGGCATTCCATCAGCATGCGCCAACCCTGCCCCACCCGCTCCTCGCCGCCGATCACCCAGTCCATCGGCACGAAGACGTCTTGGCCGCGGATCGGTCCGTTCATGAACGCCGAGTCCATCGGATGGTGGCGGTGCCCGATCTCCATGCCGGGCGTGGGCACGGGCAGCAGCGCGCAGGTGATGCCGAGCTCCTGCTCGCCCTCCCGTCGCGTGGGATCGATCGCCTGGAAGGCAAGCCCCACCACGCTGGCCACCGGCGCCAGCGTGATGTAGCGCTTGTCGAATCGAACGCTGAAGCCGCGCACGGTCTTGCCGTCGATGACGCGCTCGGTGAGCACGCCACGATCGGGAATGGAGGCGGCGTCCGATCCCGCATGCGGCGACGTCAGGCCGAAGCAAGGCAGCTCGCGGCCGTCGGCCAGCCGCGGCAGGTAATGCTGTTGCTGTGCCGGCGTGCCGTAGCGCAGCAGCAGCTCGGCGGGGCCGAGGGAATTGGGCACCATCACCGTCACCGCGCAGGCGGTGTTGACGGTGGCGATGCGGGTCACGACCTCGGCGTGCGCGTAATGACCGAAACCCAGGCCCCCGTACTCCTTGGGAATGATCATCCCGAAGAAGCGGTGCTCCCGCAGGTAGGCCCATACGTCGCGCGGCAGGTCGCCGGCCTCGTCGATGGCGTGGTCGTCGAGCATGCCGATGAGCGTGGTCACCTCGTTGTCGAGGAAGCGACGCTCTTCGTCGGTGAGGCGATTCGGACCCTGCGCGATCAGCGCGTCGAAGTCGGGCCGGCCGGCGAAGAGCTGGCCTTCGAAACCGACGGTGCCGGCTTCGAGCGCCGCGCGTTCGGTATCGCCCATCGCGGGCAGGGCCTTGGAGAATGGCGTCATCGCGAGACGCCCGAGCAGTCGGTGGAATCCCATGCTGCTAGCCTAGGTCAGAGCGCAGCTCGACGGCGTCGGCCCGGGTCGCACGACCGCGTAGGACACAAGGAAGCCCGCGCCCACGGGCAACGCGGGGTTGTAGGGCGATTGCGGACAAGCCCTTGAGTGCGCGTCCTCTCCCGGAAAACCCTGATCCCTCCGATGATGCAGGCATGAAAGCTGCCAATCCATCGTCGCGATGAACCCCATCCTCGAAGGGTCGGCGACCTGCGAACTCGCCACGGCGTTCCAACCGGTCTTCAGCCTGACCCATGGCCGTCTGGTCGGGCATGAGGCGCTGCTTCGGGCCCGCGACAGCGAGGGTCGACCCATCGCGCCCAACCTGCTCTTCGACGGCTTGCCGACGCACCAGGCCCGCGCGGACCTCGACGTGCGCGCCGTCCGGCAGCACCTCCGGGCTTACGTGGCCATGGGCAAGCACGACGCGCCGGAGTGGCTGCTGCTGAATCTCCATCCGGCGACCCTGCTGGAATCCACCGGCGCGCTGCATGAGATCGAGCGCGCGATCGACACCAGCGGCATCCGTCCGTCGCGCGTCGTGATCGAGGTCCTGGAATCCCCGCTCTTCGAGGACGAGCGCGTCTATCCCGCACTGCAGCGGCTGCGCGCCAAGGGCTGCCTGATCGCCCTCGACGATTTCGGCGCCGGCCATTCGAACTTCGAGCGTGTCTTCGACCTCGCCCCGCACCTGGTCAAGCTGGACCGGCGCGTCCTCATGCGGGCGAAGCGGGACCCGAAGGCGCTGCGCATCCTCCAGCGCATGGTGTCGCTGCTCCAGGAGTGCGGTGCGCTGGTCCTCGTGGAAGGCATCGAAACGCTGCAGGGCGCCCACATCGCCCTCACCTGCGACGCCGACTTCGTCCAGGGGTACTACTTCGGCCGACCCCAGGTGGCGACGCTCGCCCCGGAGGACGGGAGCGCGGCGCTGGACGCCGCGTGGAGCAGCTTCGACGAGGCGCAGTCCCGCAAGGACGACCGCTGGCGCGAGTCCATGGCCCTGCACTGCGACCGCCTCCGCCTGGCCAGCATCGCCCTGGCCGCGGGACGGCCGATGGACGAGGCCTGCGCGGACTTCCTGTCTGCGCCCAACGCGACCATGTGCTACCTGCTCGACGACCAGGGGCGGCAACTGGCCGACATCGCGTTCCGGGACGACGCGGCCCGGGCAAAGCTGCAACGGGCCGAGCAGTTCGAGCCGCTGCACAACTGCGCCGGCGCCCGCTGGTCGCGGCGCCAGTACTTCCGCCGCGCGGTGACCTTCCCCGGGTCGGTCCAGCTCACCCGGCCGTACCTCACGCTGCAGGGCGGCTGGATGTGCCTGACCGGCTCCATCGCCTTCGAACTCGAAGGCCGCACGGCCATCCTGTGCGGCGACCTCCGGGTCCACGTTCCCGCAGAAGACACGCCATGATCTGCGCGCCCTACCCCGAGGACGAGGCCTGGCGGCTGAGCACACTCGCCCGATTCGGGCTGCTCTCCGACTCGCACGATCCCTTCCTCGACGCGCTCGCGATCACCGTGGCGAGGGCCTTCCAGGCGCCGATCAGCGCGGTCTCCTTCATCGACCGAGAGCGCCAGTTCTTCAAGGCGATCACCGGGCTGGCCGTGCGCGAGACCGCGCGCAGCTGCTCGTTCTGCGCCCATGTGCTGTGGTGGCCGGAACCGATGGTGGTGCTCGACGCGCGCGAAGATGAACGCTTCGCCGGCAATCCGCTGGTGGTGGACACGCCCCACATCCGGTTCTACGCCGGCGCACCGATCTACCTGCGCGGCGTGTGCCTCGGCTCGTTATGCGTCATCGACCATCGGCCGCGCGCCGATTTCGACGATGCCCAGGTGCGCATGCTCAAAGGCGCCGCGACCGCGGTGGAGGAGCGGCTCATCCAGATGGCGGCCGCCCACGTCCCGGCGACCGGCATGTCCTGACCCCGGCCGCGCATCGAGGGATACCCCCGAACGACAACCACGAGGATTCGCCTGCCTGCGGTGATAACGTCCGCGCCACGAAAAGATCGGGAGGGATCGATGGCGATGGCGATGGCGATGGACCTGCGGGGATGGATGGGAACGATGACGCTGGTCGCAACGGGCCTGTTGTCTGGATGCGGCAGCATGGACAACCGGTCCGGTGTACACCGGCTGACCGCCGCCACCCTGGACGGCAAGGACAAGGGTGTGCTGATCCTGTCCGCCGGCGCGCCCACCCAGTGCATCACGATGGGGACCTTCCTGAAGGTGGTTGACGCGAAAACCGGCAGCCAGCCGGACTCGGCCAACCTCATCGGTGTGGACGTCTACATCTACAAGAGCGACTTCCCCGGCCACCACGGCACGATCAATGCGGTCCCGCTGCCGCCGGGCCGGTATGAGATCCGGCCGTTCGTGGCGAATCCCTACTACTCCCCGATCATCATTCCGAACTACGTGGTCGAGATCGCTGCTGGCGAGCTGATCTACGGCGGCGAAGTCTTCATGCCGCGAGCCTGCGCGATGGACACGCTGTTCACCATCCACGACGAGTTCACTCGCGATACGGAGCTGGCCATCAGCAAGAACCCCGCGCTAGCCGGCCGGCCGATCGAGAAACGGCTGCTGCAGAAGGGTCGCGTCATCCGCTTCGATGGCAAGGAGTGAGTCCATTGACGACGCTCAAGGATCTCGATCGCTGCACCTACTTCCCCGTCGACTGCGAGGCCCTGCTCGCGGTAGGTTGGCTGGGCGTGGATGCCGACTATCCGCTCGGAGAGGTTCACGCCGACTTCTTTGAGAAGCTGAAAGCGCTTTGCGCAGAACCTTGGCAGCCCGTGGCTGCGGCCGGTTTTCATCAATGCGAACTGTGCCAGTTCGAAGGCCCCCGGTTCTCGAGCAACCTTTTCGTCCCATTCGGCGGCTGCATCTACGTGGCGCCTATCGGCATCGTTCACTACATCGCCGCGCACAGGTACCTGCCGCCGAAAGTATTCATCGATGGCGTACTCGCCTGCCCGCCAATGCGAAGCATGCAATACCACAAGGCGCTGCTCGTCAATGGGGGACGCAGCTTGCTGAACGGTCGCCAGAATGGATTGACCGCGTAGGCTACGAGTCAGACAGACCCGTAGCGAGCAAAGAAACTCAACTTTTCGCCACACGGAAACGGTACGCTGCGGTCCGCAGGCCAACCAATCCGCGAGCGTCCACTCCCGCCTCAATCCCATGAATGACGACGACAGTTCCTCGGATTCACCGCAACCGATCCTGGCCGCGTTTCGAAGTTTCCTCGCCCGTTATGACGCCAGCTCCATGGACGACGAATGGAAGCGAATCAACGGTGTATTCAGGACCTTCTGGATTCAACGCATCGTGGGCGGTGGACAAGGGCCACTCACCTCATCGGACGTTGAACCCATCATCCGCCTGCTCGACAGCAAGGGTAGGGGCAACACCAAGGGTAGCCAGTCCGTCGGTCAAACTCATGTCGCCCAAGGAGCCTGGGAGAAACTCCTCAACATCCTGCGCACCACGCTGCCGCTTCAGATGCTGCTGAACGATGCGATGCACGAGCGCAAACCATCGCGGCGAGAGTCGCTCATTGATCAGATCTATAGGGTCAATGAAGGCAGCAAAAACCGACTCACGGGTCCCAAGGGAACAACGGTCAGCGCCCTGTTGGCCGCTAGCAATGCCATGGAGAACCTGTCGGTACTGTCGCTATCCGACCGGGACAAGATCCTGAAATTCCTGGGCGTTGCAGACTCCCACAACCCGATTCGTTCCCTGCAGACAAGCATGGGGGTGAAGATCGTCCATTCCAATGAAATCATCTTGGAAACGGCCAAGAAGCTCGGATTGACAGGCTCGGCGCGCACGCTCAGTTGCTTTTTCTATGACGAAGCCGTGAAACCACGCTGGCGTGGAGGGGCGATCGTTAGCACCGTGCTCCTGCCAAGCGGCCCCATCAGCGTGACCGTGCCGATCGGGGACGAGGAAGAAGAGGAGGAGGAGGAGGAGGAAGACGGCGAGGACTTGGAAGGTCGTCCGACGCGCGATGGCGTCGTTGACTTGGTTGCTACAGACGGGCACGGCGCGGAATTGCGGGAATCCATGAGGATTCAGGCGAAGCTAGCGCGAATCGGTGCCACCATGGGGTTCTCGATCTGGCTACCTCCGAAGGACCGCAGTCGCGTGCTTCAGGCCTGGACGCCAAAGCCTGGTCAGTTGATGGACGCATTGCCTTTGGGCTACGACAAGGCAACCATGGCGACGATCGAGGAAATCGACGTACTTTGGATGCACGACCGGACCATCGTTCGGGCATTTGAAGTCGAGGGCACTACCGCCATCTACTCAGGGCTGTTGCGGATGGCTGACCTTGTCGCATTGCAACCCAACATCCTCATCAAGCTTCACATCGTCGCCGACCTCCCCCGCAGGGACAAGGTCATGCGGGAGATCCTGCGTCCGGTCTTCTCGCTCCTGTCCGGTCGCAAGCTCCGCGATCTCTGCACGTATATCAGCTATGAAGGCGTGCGTCAGATCGATGGCCTTGAGCACCTCCACGCGCTCAGGGACATCATTCTGGAGACGTACGAGGAGCGCGCGGGGGGCGTCGGCAACTCCCCCTGAGTGCTACGTCGGTCTGCACAAGATGCTTGGTGATTCGGCACGCCCGCTAGATGCTCTTGCCATGGGCTGCCGAGTCGACCGTGGCGCCCAGGAAATCCACCCTGTCGCCGCTCGCCGGCGAGCGGAACACCAGCACGATGTCGCGCGCCGTGTCCGGCAGGACCGGCACGATCAGCGAGGTGGCGCGCGGCGCCCCTGAGGCGATGAAGCTGTTGCTCAGGTTGCCCAGGGCATGCAGCGGTTTCGTCGCCTTCATCGACTTGGGGGACTTCCGCGTCTTCGCCACCGCCGACATCAGCGTCAGGTCCAGCGCCGCCGGCGGCTGCTCGCCGCGCTTCGGCACGGCGCATTGCGTCAGTCGGAAAAACCCATGATCGCCGCTCACGGGCGGACGATCCACCCGGTCCCAGCGCTCGTCGAAGTAACGGCACTCCACCAGCGTCGTCTCCACGCCGCCGTCACGGACCGTCCGCAGGGCCCAGGGGACCACGTAGAACTGCGTCAAGCCCGGCGTCGCGGCGACTGCGGCGCGCATCCCTTGGGTGGCGTTGGCGACGTTCGTCGCCTTCCCTGTCTCGCCGCTCGTTGTGAATCCAGTCATGGCACGGATCTCCTGTCAGACCCGATGGTCAGACGTGTCGCTGCTGTTCTTGATCTCGGGATCGGACGTGGCCACCAGCCCGCGGACGTCGCCGGAGGCCGGATAGCGGAACACGAGGATCACCCCGCGCGTGGACGCCGGCGCCACGGGCAGCACGACCGAAGTCGCACCGTCGCGTTCCGTCGCCAGGAAGCTGTTGTTGAGCTGGCACGAGGTCGTCAGCGTCTTGGCCACTGCGGAGAAGAGACTCACATCCACCGGATCGGGCGGCATGGGCAATGCGGGGACCGTGTCCGGTCCGCCTTGCGTGAAGCGGAAGAACGCATTCGGCGAGGCCATCGGCTGCGAGTCGACCATCCTGCCGCTCTCATCGAAGTAGAGGCACTTCAGGGAGATCGGCTCTCCCCCGCTCTTGGTCAACGCCCAGGGCACGACGTAGTACTGCGCCGGCTGCAGGGGCGGCGCGGGAGGCAGTTCGGTGGAGGCCGCACTGCGATCGGAATCGGTATCGGCATTGGCGGCAGTGCCGGTGTTGGCAAGCGAACTCATGAGGACTGCTTCCTTCTGGTCGAGGGAGTGGAGGAGAAATCGAAGAGACCCGGCGCATAACCGCCGGACCGCAGACGCGCCGCCGCCGCGGCGTCGTCGGCATCCTGTTTCGTGCAGCGCCGGGCGGCCAGCCAGGCCTCGAGCGCGAGCCCGGCCTGACCCGCCGTCACCGCCGGCGCCAGCGTGTCGCGCAGACGCTCGCAGGTCGCGCGAGCGCCGGCGACGCCCTGCGAGGCCGGCGCGTCCGGCCTCGGCATCGCCAGCGCGATCAGGCCCAGACGGGCAACGAGTTCCAGGTTCTGCCACTGCTTGGGCGACGACGCGAGCAGCGTCTCCAGCTCCGCGCCGGCCGCCGCCTGCAGCCGATGGAAGGCCGCAACGTCGCCCGCCCGCGCGGCCATCGCCGCCTCGGCCACCGCCAGCCGCGCCAGGATCTCGCGTCGCAACCGCTCGCGTCCGGGATCGGACTCCGGTCGCGACGGCACCTCCGCGCGGAGCGCGTCCAGCGCCTCGCCCACGTCCATGCCCGCGTCGGTCTTGAGCAGCAGCAGATTGGCCTGCGCATGCCGCCGATCGGTCGACCAGTACCGGTTGCTGGTGTCGCGACGCTCCGCGTCGTGCAGCAGAGCCACGCCCGTGGCCGTCACGGCCACCGCTTCCCCCAGCCGCCCCGACGCCCGCAGCGCATCGCCGCGCCGCAGCTCGACCATCGCGAGATCCCGCTGCCGCACCAGCGCATCCGGCGTGCGCGCCGCCAGCTCGGCCAGCGGCTGACGGGCGACATCGAACAGCGTCAGCGCCTGCACCGGCTGGCCGCGGATATGCGCCACCCGCCCCAGCCAGACGCGCGAGCTGGCGACCGCCTCCTGCGCATCGGCGTCGCCCGGCTTGCGCGCCAGCGCCGCCAACTTCAACGCGAGGGCCTGCTCGAACCAGCGCTGGGCCTCGTCCCAGGCCGCGCGCCGGAACGCAATGGAGCCCAGGCTGTTCACCGCGAATCCGAGCTCGGCCCGGGCGTCGACGTCCTCGGGCAAAACCTGGCCCCAGGTCTCGGAAGCCTCGCGGTAACGCGCCATCTCGCGCGCGGCCGCGTCCAGGTCGCCGGCGTCGAAGGCCATCTGGCCCAACCAGAACGACGCCGCCCCCAGCGTCTTGTAATACGCGGCCGGATCCTGCTGCGCCGCGCGATCCAGCGGCAGCAGCAGGTTCAACGCCGCGTGCAGCGCGTCGGCGGCGATGTCGGTCCGCCCCTGCCCGCGGCTGCTGTTGACCTCGCCGATGACCACCAGCGCCCGCGCCCGCTGCAGCGCGTCGGCGGGGGTCTCCCTGCCGCCCTCCGCCGGCGCGAGCAGCTTCAGGCCCTGCTCGCCGATGCGGCTGAGCACGTCGAGCTGTCCCATCGGCCGCAGCTTGTCGGCGAGTTCCCCCAGCATGAACGACGCCAGTTGCCGGCTTTGCCGTTGCCGCTCAGCGGCGACATCGGCCTGCCGCGCGTAGCCGAGCGCCGCGACACCGGCGAAACCCGCCAGCAGGAAAGCGCCGACGCTCGCCGCGCCCAGGCCCCAGCGCTGGCGGCGCAGGCGCCGTTGCGAGCGCTCGATGAACGCCCGCTCCTGCTCGCCGAACAGCTGCGGCGCCTCCGCGAGCGCGCGCGCCGCCGTCCATAGCGTCGAGCCGCGCGGCATCAGCAGCGGGCCCGCCCGGTCCGCCTCGATCCATCGCGCCACCCAGGGCCGCAGTTCGTCGCGCGCCGCCAGCGACGCCCGATGTTGCGCCACCCACGCCGTGACGCGCGGCCAGCGCCGCAGCAGTGCCTCGTGCGCGACGCGGTAGCCATTGACGCCGCCCGCCAGATCCGCCACCAGCAGTCGTGCGTCGACGAAGGTGCGCACCAGCGCCTGTTCCTGAGGATCGGTCAGCGCCGACGCCGCGATCCATCGGCTGGTCGGCGACGCTTCCTCGCCGCTCAGCATCACGAGCCGGGGCAGCAGCCGCGGCAACGCTTCCTGCTGTGCCACCGGCAATTCGCTGAGCAGCGCTTCCGCGCGGCGCCCGATCGCGCCCTCCAGGCCGCCGAGCTCCTCGTAGGCCGACCACGACAGGACTTCGCCCGGCCCGCGGTGCAGGTAGAGCTGCTGCAAGGTGTACTGCAGCAGGGGCAGCGCGTCCGCCGCCTGCATCGCATCGATGCACAGCCGGTCGTCCAGGCGGTTGAGGCCGCTCTCGTCGGCGCCATAGCTCAGCCCCGCGGCCCGCGCGGGCAGGCGGATCATCTGCGCGATCGCGCGCGCGTCGGGCGGGGCCAGGTCCAGGTGGGCGCCCTCCTCCTTGCCGCGCATCAGCGCCGGCCAGCGCGCCAGCGCGGCGTAGAAGTCGTTGCGGCAGATCGCCAGCACCACCAGCCGCGCGCTGCCTACCAGCCGGTCGAGCATGGCGAACCACGCGCCGAGTTGACCCTCGTCGTCCTGGACCTGGAAGAGCGCCTCGAGACGGTCCAGCACCAGCAGGGGCGGCGCCTGCCCGCCGCCGCCCATGCCGCCCATGCCGCCCATGCCGCCCTCGCCGCGTGAAGCGCCTGAAGCGCCTGAAGTGCCTGAAGTGCCTGAAGTGCCTGAAGTGCCTGAAGTGCCTGAAGTGCGCAGGGCGCGCGTCGCGTCCAGCCCGATCGAGAGCTGCCGCAGCACCTCGCCCGGTGCCTCGCGCAGGTCCGCGGCCAGGGTGTCGATGCTGTAGCCGGACAGCAGGGGCACGCCCTCGCACTCCCAGTCCAGCATGGCGCCCGCGACACCGGCCCAGGCATCCAGCCCGCCCAGCGCGCCGAGGTCCACCAGCGCCGCGGCGCCGACGCGCAGCAACGCCGCGCCCGGGTTGTTGTCCGGCGCCGGCCCCGACAGGGGCGGCCGCATCAACGCCGGCATCAGCCCGGCCTGCACCAGCGAGGTCTTGCCCGACCCGCTCGGCCCCAGCAGCACCACCAGCGGGTGGCCCAGCCGCCACTGCCGCGTCAGGCGCGCGTGCAGCGCGGCGACCGCGTCGTCGCGGCCGAAGAACACGCTTGCATGCGCCGCGTCGAAGGGCTCCAGGCCGCGGAACGGCGACAGCCCCCGCCAGCCGCCCGCATGGCTGCGCGGTCCTTCCGCCGACAGCACGCCGAGGCTCGCCACCAGCCGGTAACCCTGCTTGCGGATGGTTTCCAGGTACCGCGGCGTGGTGGCGCTGTCGCCCAACGCGCGCCGCAGCCCGGCCACGACCTTGTGCACCGGGTTGTCCCCCAGCGTCGTGGCCTCCGGCCAGCAGTCCTGCAGCAGCGCCTCGGCGGACACGACCTCGCCGGGATGGCGGCACAGCGCCACCAGCACCGCCATCGGGCGCGGCTCCAGTGTCACGGTCTCGTCATCCCGCTGCGATCGTCTCAGCCGACGCGTCGGCACGTCCACGATCCAGTCGCCGAGCAGGAAGCTCAGCGGCTCGCCGGCCTTCGTCCCGCGCACGGTCGTCGCGGGCGGCGGCCCCTCCTCGATGCTCGGATCCATCTCTCACCTCCTGCACCGGCCTCTTCGGGCCGTGATGGCGCGGAGTCTAGGAGCGACGGCCTCGCGCGTGTGCATCTCCACCCCGCAAGGGTTGACAGCTTGACAGGGGACAGCGCGGGCTTGCGCCGGAGCCGCGAGCCGCCCGCCGGGGCGCGACGAGTCGAATCTCCGCATTCCTGGCGCCCGACATCGGCATCCGTCGGATGGGACGCCGCGGCTCGCGCTCCTATCGTTCAACCCATGATCGATGCCGCCCTCCTCCACATCGCCGGCCACCTCAACGCCGTGCTGCGCCGCTCGCACCAGTCGGCGGAGGACCTCGTCGCCGTGACCGCCCTGCACGAGGCCGACGGGGCGCCGGCCGCCGGCGCCGCGCACCGGCTCTGCGCCTTCCTGGTCAACCTGGAGCGCGACGCCGTCCCCGGCATGCCCTCCCCCACGTTGGGCGGCGGCGAGCGCCTGGCCCGCGTCGCCCCGCCGGTCCAGCTCAACCTGCTCGTGATGATCGCGGCCAACTACGGCGGCAGCACCTATCCGGAGGCGCTCAAGCTGATCGGCAGCGCCATCGCCTGCTTCCAGGCGACACCGGTGCTCGACCCGCAGAACACCCCCGGGCTGGATCCGCGCATCGACAAGCTGACGCTCAACATCGAGCCGCTGGGCCTGCACGACCTGGCCACGCTGTGGGGGGTTCTCGGCGGCCGCTACGTGCCGTCGGTGCTCTACCGCGTGCGCCTGCTCTCCATCGACGCCCGCAAGCCCGACGCGCAACTGCCGTCGGTGCGCACGCCGGCCGTCGGCGTCCACGGCTGAACGGCGGGGGCACGACATGGGACCCTATCACCCGCTGCTCCAGGTGGACGTCGCCCACGGCTACTACGCCGACGGCCGCTGCCGCGGCCTGCGCTTCGTCCCGGCCGGCACCACCGCCGAGCGGCTGCGTCGCGCCGACGCGCTGGTGCGCGCCGACGGCGGCTCGCTGCGGGTCCACGGCCCGGCCGAGGCGATCGATCGCCTGCGCTCCGACGCCGAGGACCTCTCCGGCACTTTCGAGGAAGGCGCCGCGCTGAGCTGGGCGGTCTTCGCCACCGACGACGATTTCGCCTGCGGCACCGAAGACGCCGCCGACCGCCCGCGCGAACTGCTGTGGGTGGAGCCGCCCCGCGCGGGCCATGCGGTCAATGCCGACCATGCGGACGGCACGGTCGATGCGGTCGGCACGCTCGAGGCCCGACCGAAGGCGCTCGACGCGTCCGAACTCACCCCGCTGCTGACGCCGCACGACCGTCGCGTGATCCCCTTCGCGCTGCTGAGCCTGCCGCTGTCGCGCCTGCCCGCGCACGGCCCGTCGCGCGATCCGGCCGGCTGGCCGGTGCGCTACCGCTGGCCGCTGGCGCCGCGCGCCACGGTCTGGAAGTACTGCCTGCTGGGCGACTGGACCGAGCCCGCGCTCGCCGTCGTCGACCTGGCCGGCAAGACCGGTTTCACCGCGCCCGTGCCGGAACGCCTGGACGACGGCACGCCCATGCTGGCGATCCGTTCGCACGGCCTGGTGCCGCTGGCGCAGCGCCCGGCGCACCGGTTCCAGCTGCGCAGCCGTCCCGACGGCGCGGCCGGCGACGGCAGCGCCAGCGCGGCCCACGGGACCCCCAGGACCCACGACAAGGTGCTGATCCGCCGCCTGCCCTCGGCGGCGGCGCAACGGCTCGCCCGGGAAACGATCGCCGGCCGACCGGCGCTCGTCTCCGAGATTCACGTGCATCGCTAACCCGCAGAGGAGGCCGCCATGGCTATGAAGACACCCGGTGTCTATATCGTCGAGAAGAATGCGTTTCCGAACTCGGTCGTCGAGGTGGCCACCGCGGTGCCCGCCTTCGTCGGCTACACCCGCCGGGCCGAGAACGGCGGCAAGTCGTTGCTGAACAAGCCCTGGCGCATCAGTTCGATGGCGGAGTACCACACCTACTTCGGCCACGGTCCCGATCCCCACCTGACCATCGCCGAGGCGCCGGCCAACACGCGCTCGGACTTCCGCGGCGACGACAAGGACTACGCGCTGACGCAGGCCGACGGCGCCGACGGCGGGCGATTCCTGCTGTACCACGGCATGGTGCACTTCTTCCAGAACGGCGGCGGGCCCTGCTACATCGTCTCCGTCGGTTACTACGACGGCCTGGTCGAGGCACAGAAGCTCACCGACGGCATCGACACGCTGATCAAGGAGCAGGAGCCGACCCTGCTGGTCATCCCCGACGCGGTGCTGCTCAAGCGCGCCGACTGCGTCGCGGTCCAGCAGGCCATGCTGCAGCACTGCGGCGGCCGCATGCGCAACCGCATCGCCATCCTGGACGTCTGGAACGGCTACCTGGACCGCAAGGACCCGGGCGGCGATCCGATCGAGGGCTTCCGCAACGACCTGGGCGTCAACTTCCTGGACTTCGCCGCGGCCTACTACCCGTGGGTCAACACGACCGTGGTGCAGGACAAGGACCTGGACTACACCCGCATCGCCAACCCCGCGCTGCTGGCCCAGCTGCTGCGCAAGGAGCTGTCGCTGCCCGACGCCGTCGACCCCGCCATGCCGCCGCGCACCGCGCAGCAGACGCAGGCCGTGGCCGACATCGTCAAGACCGACGACGACTGGACGAAGTACGTGACCGACCTGGTCAACACCTCCACCAAGTCCGACCTCGAGAAGCAGAAGGCGCTGACGCCCGCCGCGCTCGCCGTCGCGGTGGAGACGCACAAGTCGCTGCTGCACAAGAGCCTGGTCTCGATGAGCCCGCTCTACAACACCGTCATGACCGAGGCGCGCAACCGGCTCAACCTGCTGCCGCCCTCGGCCGCGATGGCCGGCGTCTACACCATGGTCGACAACAGCCGCGGCGTCTGGAAGGCGCCCGCCAACGTCAGCCTCAACGGCGTGGTCTCGCCCGAGGTCACGATCTCGCACGAGGACCAGGAAGACCTCAACGTCACCACGCAGGGCAAGTCGATCAACGCGATCCGGTCCTTCATCGGCGAAGGGGTGCTCGTCTGGGGCGCGCGGACGCTGGACGGCAACAGCCTGGACTGGCGCTACATCAACGTGCGCCGCACGATGATCATGCTGGAGGAGTCCTGCCGGCTCGCGTCCAAGGCGATGGTGTTCGAGCCCAACGTGGCCAATACCTGGGTGACCATCAAGAGCATGATCTCCAGCTTCCTCACCGGGATCTGGAAGCGCGGCGGCCTCGCCGGCGCGGTCCCCGACGACGCCTTCAGCGTGCACGTCGGCCTGGGCGAGACGATGACGCCCGAGGACATCCTCGAAGGCATCCTGCGCGTGACCGTCCTGGTCGCCATCAGCCGCCCGGCCGAATTCATCGAGATCACCTTCCAGCAGCAGATGCAGAAGTCGTGAGCGTCGAGGTTCCGACCCGCAACACGCAACACGCGACACGAAACCCGCAACTCCAACTTTCGACCTCATAACCCTCGCGGAGGCAGGCAATGGCAGACGACGGATCAGCGCAATCGGCCACGGTATGGCCCCTTCCCAAGTTCCGCTTCGAAGTGAAGTGGGACTCGGCGGTGATGTCCTTCCAGGAGGTCTCCGGACTGGACGTGGAAGCGCAGCCCATCGAGTACCGGCACGGGGACAGCCCCGCGTTCTCGGTGCTCAAGATGCCGGGCATGAAGAAGTACAGCGACGTCACGATGAAGAAGGGCGTCTTCAAGGGCGACAACAAGTTCTGGGACTGGTTCAACGAGATCAAGATGAACACCATCAAGCGCAAGCCGGTGACCATCAGTCTGCTGGACGAGGCCGGCAAGCCGACGATGGTCTGGACCCTGACCAACGCCTGGCCGACCAAGATCACCAGCACCGACCTGAAGTCCACCGGCAACGAGGTGGCGATCGAGACCATCGTGATCGCGCACGAAGGCCTCGTCATCGCCAACGCCTGATGGCGGTCCCGCCCGCACCGCCGCTGCCGCCCGCGGCGCGACCGTCCGCCCGGGTGACCCGGCCGCCGGCCGCGCGACCGGCCGGCGCGACGGGGGCGCCGCCCTCGCAGGGCCCGCAGGGCAAGCAGGCCGAGGCGCTCTACCCGCCCCCGGCCTTCCATTTCGCGGTGACCTTCGGGGCCAATGCGAAGGACGCGGACGGCGCCTTCCGCGAAGTCACCGGCCTGGGGCCGGAGATGGAAACGGAAAGCGTGGTCGAGGGCGGTCAGAACGCCTTCGTGCATCAGCTGCCCAAGGCGGTGAAGCATCCGAAGCTGGTGCTCTCGCGCGGCATCGCGACGATGGAGTCGCGGCTGCTCCTGTGGTGCCAGTCGGTGCTGGAAGGCGGACTGGCGCAGCCCATCTTCCCCAAGCAGCTGCACGTCTTCCTGCTCGACGAACAGGGCGGGCCGCTGCGGGTGTGGTCGGTGCAGAACGCGTATCCGGTGAAGTGGTCGGTGGAGGCCTTCCAGGCCACCCGCAACGAGGTCGCCATCGAGCGCATCGAGCTGGCCTACGCCGGCTCCAGCCGGTTGATGTGAGCCAGGGCTCGACGCCCAAGGAAACGCCCCAGGAAACGCGCCAGGAAACGCCCAGGAACGGGAACCATGAGCATCGAAATCCGACAACTGCTGATCCGTTCGCAGGTGACGCCCGCGCCGGCGCCGCCGGCGCCCGCGATGACGCCTCGCGACCTGCAGCGGCTGCGCGAGCAGCTGCTGGCCGAATGCCGCGCCTGGCTGACCGACCGGCTGCGCGCGCAGCGGGAGCGCTGAGATGGTCGCCGCCGCGTCGTCCGCGGGCGCCTCCGGCACGAGCGGCTCGGCCGAACTGACCCGGCTGCTGCTGATGCGCTACAGCATCCAGCGTGACGGCACGATGCAGCTGGACCGCGACACCACGTTCCAGGCGCAGATCAACCCGGCCGACTTCAGCCACAGCTTCGGCATCCACTACGACAAGAGCAAGTCGCTGGGCTCGGCGGGCGAGGAGCCCAAGTTCAGCGCGATGGACGATGAACGCGTCAACTTCAGCATCGTGCTCGACGGCACGGGCGTGGTGCCGGCCGTGGCCGGCCAGCCGCCCGACGTCAAGGGCCAGATCGCGCAGCTCAACAAGGTGGTCTACGACTACGTCGACCTCTACAGCGAGACGCCCTACACCCGCGTGCTGTGGGGCACGCTGATCTTCTTCGGACGCCTGGAGTCGCTCAAGACGCAGTACACGCTGTTCAAGCCCGGCGGCGACCCGCTGCGGGCGAAGGTGGACCTGAGCTTCGTCGGCGCGATGAGCAAGGAGGAGAACCGACGCGTGACCAGCCGCCGCTCGAGCTCGGACCTCACGCGCAGCGAGAAGCTGCTGCCCGGCGAAACGCTGCCGCAGGCCTGCCAGCGCATCTACGGCAACCCGCTCGTCTTCCTGCAGGTCGCGCGCGTCAACGGGCTGGCCAGCGCACGCGACGTCAAGCCCGGCCAGACGCTGATCTTCCCCCCGCTGAGGAGATGACATGCCCGCCGTCTCCCCGCTCCAAGAGACCGTCGGCGTCGTGTCGATCAGCGTGCTGGTCGACGGCGAGCGCCTGCCCGAAAGCGCCGACCTGATGTCGGTCACCGTGCGCCGCGCCGCCAACACCGTGCCCAGCGCGCGGCTGGTGTTCAACGACGGCGACATGCCGGAGCGCGAGTTCCCGCTCAGCGACGCCGCCCACTTCAAGCCGGGCGCCGCGCTGACCGTGCAGGCCGGCTACGGCCAGCAGGAGGAGACCATCTTCGAAGGCCTGGTCGTGCGCCACGGGCTGCGCGTCGAGGGCGAGAACGACGCGCGCCTGATCGTCGAGTGCCGGGACAAGGCGGTGAAGATGACGGTGGGCCGCCGCAACGTGAACTACGTCGACCAGCTCGACAGCGACATCATGAGCACGCTGGCCGGGGCGCACGGCCTGGCCGCCGACGTCGAGGCGACCACGATCACCCATCCCGAGCTGGTGCAGCACTTCTGCAGCGACTGGGACTTCCTGCTGACGCGCGCGGACGCCAACGGGATGCTGGTCTCGGTCACCGACGGCGCGCTGGCCGTCGCCGCGCCCAAGGCCGCCGGCGAGGCGGCGCTCTCGGTCACCTACGGCATCGACCTGATCTCGTTCGAGGGCGACGTCGACGCGCGCCACCAGTACGGCAGCGCGATGGCGGTGTCCTGGGATCCGAAGGCGCAGGCCGCGCTCGAAGGCACCGCCGCCGATCCCGCGACGCTGCCGGTGCAGGGCGACCTGGACACCAGCACGCTGGCTGAGGTCATCGGCCTGGCCAGCTTCCGCCTGCAGGCCGGCGCACCGCAGTCGCGCGACATGCTGACGCAGTGGGCCAAGGCCCAGCAGCTCAAGTCGGGGCTGGCGCGGCTGCGCGGCCGGCTGAGCTTCCAGGGCAGCGCCAAGGCCAAGGTCGGCGGACTGATCGACCTCAAGGGCGTCGGCAAGCGCTTCAGCGGCTCGGTCTACATCACCGGGCTGCGCCACCACATCGAGGACGGCGCCTGGACGACCGAGGCCGACTTCGGCCTCGATCCCGACTGGTTCAGCGCACGGCCCGACGTGCCGGCGCAGCCGGCCGCCGGCCTGCTGCCGCCGGTACCCGGACTGCAGGTCGGCGTGGTGATGAAGCTGGACGCCGATCCGGCCGGGGAGCAGCGCATCCAGGTCAAGGTGCCGGTGCTGCAGGCCGAGACCGAAGGCGTCTGGGCGCGGCTGCTGCAGTCGCATGCCAGCAGCGGCTTCGGCGCCTTCTTCCTCCCCGAGGTCGGCGACGAGGTGGTGCTGGGCTACTTCGCCGGCGACCCCTCGCATCCCGTCATCCTGGGCAGCCTCTACAGCAGCAGCCGCACGCCGCCCTACGCGCTGGCTGCGCCCAACGACACCAAGGCCTTCGTCACGCGCTGCAGGCACAAGATCGAGTTCGACGAGAAGGACAAGGTCATCACCGTCACCACGCCGGGCAACAACCGCATCGTGCTGAGCGACAAGGACAAGTCCATCCTGCTCTCGGACCAGAACGGCAACACCGTCGAGCTGAAGCCTGCCGGCATCGCGCTCGACAGCCCCAAGGACATCACCGTGACCGCCAAGGGGCAGATCCGGCTGGACGCGGTCGGCGCGGTGTCCATCACCTCCAAGGCCGACGTGAAGACGACCGGCCTGAACATCGGCAGCGAGGCGCAGATCGCCTTCTCCGCCAAGGGCAACGCCAGCGCGGAACTCTCGGCCGCGGGTCAGACCGTGGTCAAGGGCGCGATGGTCATGATCAATTGAGACCGAGGAAGGAGCTTCCGTGCCGCCCGCCGCCCGCCTCACCGACCTGCACGTCTGCCCCATGTTCACGCCCGGCCTGCCGCCGATCCCCCACGTCGGCGGTCCGGTCATCGGACCTGGCGTGCCGACGGTGCTCATCGGCATGCTGCCCGCGGCCGTCGTGGGCGACAACGCGACCTGCGTCGGGCCGCCGGACGCGATCGTGAAAGGCTCGGCCACGGTGCTGATCGGCAACAGGCCGGCGGCGCGCGTCGGGGACACCACCGCCCACGGCGGCAACATCGCGGTCGGCCTGCCGACCGTGCTGATCGGGGGCTGAGATGGACGCGGAACACGACTTCCTCGGCACCGGCTGGGCCTTCCCGCCGGCCTTCGACCGGCGCACCCGCGGCGGCGTGATGGTGTCCGGCGTCACCGACGTCGAGGAGAGCCTGCGCATCCTCCTGACCACCGCGCCCGGCGAACGCATCATGCACCCGACCTACGGCTGCGGCCTGCGGCGCATGGTCTTCGAGACCGTCAACGACAGCACGCTGACGGAGATCCGCAGCCTGATCCGGCAGGCCATCCTGTTCTTCGAGGCGCGCATCGCGCTCAACGCCATCGACATCGATGCCTCCGGGCTCTACGACGGCGTGCTGCGCATCCGGCTCGACTACACGCTGCGCAGCAGCAACAGCCGCTATAACTTCGTGTTCCCGCTCTACGTCCGCGAGGGCGAAGTGCTGGGACTGGACGCGCCGGGGAGTCAGCCCGCATGAACACCGGCACCGAACAGCGCGACCGTTTCCCGCAAGCCCTGGCCCCGGGGTACTTCCGCCCGGACGACCTGGCCTTCGAGCAGCGCGTCGAGATGACCTCGCAGCTGGCGCGGCACCTGCGCTTCATCGACCTGGACGACCATGACGCCGGAGACTGGAGCACGCTCTTCGCCACCGACCCGACGCTGGTGATGGCGCGCATCGCGGCGGTCGATCCGTGGCCGATGCAGCAGCACTTCGGACGCGAGGTGGACGCCGCGCCGCTGCCGCACCTGGCGCGCCAGGTGCTCACGCTGGCCGGCTGGCTGGACCTGTGGTGGCGCGCGCTGGCGGGCATCAACGACACCGCGCCGCGCGTGCTGCGCGAGCGCATCCAGCTGCTGGTCGACCAGCAGCTGGCGGCCGATCTGCGCTGGGTCGAGCGACGCTTCCTGCTCGGTGCCGAGGCCGCCGCCGGGGCGGGCGGACCCAACGCAGTCACCGCCTCGCCCCCGCCGAGCCCGGTGGAGCGTGAGCTCTCGCGCATGTGGCACCGCAAGATCGGCGAGGAGGCGACCCTCGATCCCGCCGCCGAGCGTGAGGACCGCGAACGGCTGCGCGAGCGCTTCTTCGCCTTCCTCAGCGCGGTGGAGGACGTGAGGCGGCTGGCGCGCGAACTGCTGCCCGACAGCATCGCCACGGCCAACCACGAGCCCGCGGCGGCGCTGCTCATCGCCTTCCTGAAGGTCTGCGAGACGGCGCAGCGCGAGGTCAACCGCTTCCCCGCCCGGCACACGGCGTTCTACTACCGCGACTGCCTGGGCTTCGATCTCGCGCCGTCGCGCGCGGACACCGTCCATCTCGCCTGCCAGCGCGACCTGCGCGCGCCCGGCGACGTGGTCCTGCCGCCGGGCACCGCCTTCGACGCGGGCAAGGACGCGGCGGGCCGCCCGGTGCGTTTCGTCAGCGACGGGCCCCTCACGGTCACCGACGCGCGCGTGGAGACGCTGCGCACACTGCGGCTGGAACGGGACCGGCTGATCGCGCCCGAACGCGACCTGAACTACGTCACCCGCGCCAAGGTGGCGGAGCCGGTGGCCGACGGCCGCACCGTCTGGCCGCTCTTCGGCGCGGCGGGCGGCGCGGGCGCCGAGGACGCGCGCATCGGGCTGGCGATCGCGTCGCCGCTGCTGTTGCTGCGCGAAGGCCAGCGCGAGATCCGCGTGATCCTGCGCCAGACCTCGTCCGGCGCCGCGCCGGACCTGCGCCGTCTTCGCGACGCGGTCCTGCGCGCCAAGACCGCCGACGCCTTCCGCGACGCTTTCGGGGATCTGGTGCCGCAGTGGCTGCTGGCCGGCCGCGATGCCACGCAGGACCCGGCCAGGCGGAAACCGGCCAGCGAGGACACGGCCCGCGAGGACACGGACAACCGCGACCTTCGCGACACCGACTGGGTGTCGATGCGCAACGCGGCGCACCGGCTGCTCGGCACCGGTCTGCCGACGATGTTCGACGGCTCGGGCTCGCCGAACCGGGCGCTCATCTTCGACCGGTTGCTGCAAGGCGCCTTCCGGCTCAGCCTGAGCACGGCGACGGGCTGGTGGACCGTCGAGAGCCGCCTCGACCGCGCCGCCGGCGCGGGCCTGTCGCTGCTGATCCGCCTGCGCGCCGACGCGCCCCCCATCACCGGCTGCGATCCCGCCATGCACGGCGCGGAATGGCCGACGCGGCTGCCGGTGCTGCGCCTGGAGGTCGCGACACAGGGGCGGCTGTATCCGTACTCGCTGCTCGCGCGGCTGCCGCTGGCGGAGGTCGATCTGCGCGTCTGCGTGCGGGGCGTGCGCGACGTGCGCCTGGCCAACAGCCTGGGGCGGCTGGATGCATCCAAGGCCTTCGCGCCCTTCGGCCCCTTGCCGGGCCTGTCGTCCTATCTGGTGGTCGGCTCGCCCGAGGCGGCGCGCAAGACGCTGGACCGGCTGTCGCTGGACATCGAATGGGGCGGCCTGCCGCTGGAGCCTGGCGGTTTCGACACGCACTACGCCGGCTACGGCGGCGCGGCCGGCAAGGAACTCCGCCAGGGGCGCTTCACCACGGAGATCGCCTGGCTGCGCGACGGGTCATGGCAGCCGTGCGCGAACCGCTCGGCGAACCAGCCGCTGTTCGCCGATCCCAACCCGGCCGGCGAACTGATCGCGGCGCAGCAGATCGAGATCGATCCGGGTTCGGTGCGCAAGCTCAGCCGCGCCACGGACGAGGACTGGTCGGCGATGGCCATCCCGCGCAACGGCCTGTGCCGGCTGCAGCTCAGCGGTCCGCGCGCGGCCTTCGGCCATGCGGCCTATCCGATCGAACTCTCCGCCACCGTGGCCGCCAACGCGCGCACCAAGCGCCCGAGCCCGCTGCCGAATCCGCCCTACACGCCGGTCATCGAGCGGATCTCGCTGAACTACGAAGCGGCCAGCATCATCGCGCTGGACCGGGACGACGATCCGCCCGAAGGCGTCGACGGCGAGCGGCTCTTCCACCTGCATCCCTTCGGCCTGCAGACGCTGTATTCGGCGGTGTCCGGCGGCGGGCACGACCTGCTCCCACGGTTGGGTGCCGACGGCAATCTCTACATCGGCCTGGCGTCCACGGACCCCGGCGGCGTGCTGACGCTGCTGTTCCAGCTGCGCGAGTCCTCCGCGCGCAGCCTGCTCAACGGCGACCGCCCGCGCAGCGTGCAGTGGGCGACGCTCGCCAACGACGAGTGGCGCACGCTCGCGCCCTCGCGCGTGCTGGGCGACACCACGCACGGCGGTCTCACCTCCGGCATCGTGACGCTGGACCTGCCGCGCGACATGAGCACCGACCACACCGTGATGCCGGCCGGGCTGTACTGGCTGCGGCTGTCGGCGCGCGCGGCCTTCGACACCTTCGCCGGCCTCGTGTCGGTGCGCACGCAGGGTCTGCGGCTGCGCCGGCAGATGCCGGGCGACGCGGGCGCGCCGCCGCCTCGCCACAGCAGCACGCCGCCCGCGCCGCCGGAGCCGCTGGTCGACGGCGTCATCGTGCGGTCGTCGACGACCGTGCCGGGGCTGGCCTCGGTGACACAGGTCGGGCGCTCCTTCAGCCTGCGGCGCGAGGAGGACGAGCGCGCCATGATCACGCGCGCCGGCGAGCGGCTGCAGCACAAGGGCCGGGCCTCGGTGGCCTGGGACGTCGAGCGGCTGCTGCTCTCGCGCTTCCCCGACGTGCTGAAGGCGCGCTGCCTCCCGGCGCGCGACGGCAGCGGCGGCGTGACCGCGGTCGTGATCCCGACGCTGCCGCGGAACCTCCCGGCGCTGGCCTGCGCCGCGCCGCGCTTCAACGCGGTGGAGCTCGCCCGCATGACGGCCGCACTGGAGGACATCGCCTCGCCCTTCGCGCGCTTCCAGGTCCGCAATCCCGCCTACGACCGGCTGCAGCTGCGCGCCACGCTCGGCCTGACGCGCGGCGCGCACGAGGGCGCGACGCTGCGCCGCGTCAACGAGGCCATCGTCCACTACCTTTCGCCGTGGTTCGACGACGGCTACGGCGCGCGCTTCGACTGGCTGGTGCGCAGCGAGGACCTCGAGGCCCGGCTGCGCGCGCTGGAAGGCGTGAGCTTCGTGACGCAGCTGTCGCTGATCACCGTGGCCTGCGACGACCGCGATGTCTACACGCTGGCCGACACGGCCCGCGCCCGGCCCGGCGCCGAGCCGCCCGGCCAGGACGGTCAGGACGGCCAGGACGGTGCGCCGCCGGCCACGGGCGCGGCTCACGCGCGCGCGCGACTGCCGTGGAGCATCGCGCTGCCGATGCCGCAGCACATCCTCACCGCGGTCGACCGCTTTCCGGAGACGGTGGCGCCGCGCGCGACCGGCGTGGACCGGCTGGCGGTCGGCAGCACCTTCGTGATCGGAGCTCCGGACCGGCAGGACGCCGGGCCGGCCTTCGTCATCGGCAGGGGCGCGCCATGACGACCCGCAACCGCGACACGCTCAAGCAGTTCTTCCAGGAGGGTCGGCTGCCCACCAGCGACCACTTCGGCGACCTGATCGACTCGATGCTCAACATGAGCGACGAGGGTTTCCGCAAGACGCCGGAGAACGGTTTCGAGGTCTCCACGCCGATCAGCCACGACGCGCTGGTCAGCTTCTACCGCGAGCAGGGCGGCCGCGAGGCGATCTGGTCGATGGCCTACGGCGGCGACCGCGACCAGCTGCTGTTCCATCACGGCGACGCGCGCTCGGCCGGCGCGAAGGATCCGGTGCTGGCGCTGGACACCGAGGGCCGTGTCGGCATCGGCACCGCGCGGCCGCGCCAGGCGCTGGAGGTGGCCGGGGTGATCGCTTCGTCGGGACGGCTCGGCGACCTGCGGCGCGAGACCGACACCGGCCAGCCGCTCCAGGCCGACGGCGAGTGGCATGACCTCACCGGCCCGCTGAGCGGCTGCCAGGCCTTCGAGGTGATGGCCGGCGTCGGTCAGAAGGACGGCGGACGCTTCGCGATGCTGCACGCGATCGCGATGAATACCTACAACCCGCTGCCGGGCTGGCTGGAGTTCCTCTCGCCGCGCAAGCGCATCCGCAGCCAGCACGCCTGGTACGGCCGCCGCTGCGACCGCCTCCAGCTGCGCTGGGCCGGCGGCCACGGCCGGCGCGCCAGCTACCGCCTGCAGATCCGCACGCAATGCGATTACGGCGAAGGCAAGGTCATCCAGGCGTCGGTGTCCCAGCTGTGGTTCGACCCGGAAATGTCCGGAGGCACGCCGTGAAGTCCGCCAAGCTGCCGGCCGGGCTGGCGACCCACGCGCCGACCCACGCGCCGTCCGAAGCGCCGTCCCAAGCGCCGTCCCATCTGCCGCCGATCACAGACGAGGAACGCGACGCCGGCTTCGATGGCTTGCGCGCGCGCGGCATCACCTTGCTGCAGCAACTCAGCGGCGGCGTCTGGACCGACCACAACCTGCACGACCCCGGCATCACGATGCTGGAGCAGTTGTGCTTCGGGCTCACCGATGTGGTCTACCGCGCCGGCTTCCCGGTCGCGGACCACCTCACCGGTCCGGACGGCGTCATCGACTACGAGGCCCTGTCGCTGCATCCGCCCGCGGAGGTCTTCCCGTGCCGGCCGACGACGCCGGCCGACTACCGGCGCCACCTGCTCGACGCGACGCCCGGCCTGGACGACGCCACGCTGGTGCCGGAGCCGGGAACTGGTCTGTACCGGCTGCGGCTGCAGCTGTCGCAAGAGGCAGGAAGCGCCGGGGGGGAGCCGACGGCGGGCTCGATGGGGCGATCGACGGGCCGGTCGACGGGGCGATCGTCGGACAGTGCGCCCCTGTCCGACGAGGTCGCGGCCGAACGCGTCGCCGCGGCGCGCGCGGCCTACTTCGAGCGTCGCAACCTCGGCGAGGACCTGCATCCCGACATCGTCCGCATGCGCGAGGTGCCCTGCGACCTGCACGCCGACATCGACATCGCCGGCCCGCGCGACGGCGTCGACATCCTGGCCGAGGTCTACGACCGCTGCGCGCGCCACATCGCGCGGGCGGCGGTCTCGCGCACGCTGGACGAGCTGCTGCGGGAAGGCCGCTCGCTGGAGCGCATCTACACGGGGCCGGCGCTGTGCAACGGCTTCATCGAGGACGCACCCGCGCCCGAGGCGGGCTACGCCGCCGAACGGCTGTTCCTGTCGGACCTGACGACGGTGGTGCTGTCGGTGCCCGGCGTGGTCGACGCGCGGGTGGTCGCGCTGCGGGCCGAGGGCCGCGAGGCGGCGGCGGGCTCGGTCGAATGGCGCGGGGCGGACTGGGCCTTGTCGCTGCGCCTGCCCGACCGCGACGTGCCTTCGACCATCAGCGTGCGGCGCCGCGGCAACGTCGTGCCGGTGGCCTGGAACGATCTGCGCCGACGGCTGGAGGATCTGCGTTCCGCGGGACGATCGCACCGGGCGCGCGGGCGCAGCGAGCAGGCCGCGCGCGCCGCCGAGCTGCTGCCGCGCGGCGTGCACCGGCGCCTGGACGCCTACGTCTCGGTGCAGGACCACCTGCCCGCGATCTACGGCCTGGGACGCTACGGCGTGCCGACGTCCGCGCCGCCGCAGCGGCAGGCGCGCGCCAAGCAGCTGAAGGCCTATCTGGCGATGCAGGAACAGGCCATCGCGCAAGGCCTGGCGCAGCTTCATCATCTGCGCGAGCTGTTCGCGGTCACGCCGGGCGCGCGCCAGGGCCTGTGGACGCAGATGATCGGTGCCGACGCCGTGCCCGGGCTGGACAAGCTCTACGTCCACCCGCCGCAGGTCGTGGCCGACGCGGTGTACCGCCCCTTCGACCGCTCGACGAGGCGCAAGAACCGGGCGCTCGACCACCTGCTGGCGCTGCACGGCGAGACCTACACGCAGAACTCGATGCGGCAGTTCCTCGGTCACCTCAGCCCCGAGGAAGCCGAGACGCTGCTGCTCGAGAACAAGGCCACCTGGCTGCGCGACATCGTGCAGCTGACGCGCGACCGCGCCGGCGGATTCGATCCGTCGCGGCCGTCGTGGGACGCGGCGGACAACTGCGGCGGACTGCAGCGCCGCGCCAGCCTGCTGCTGGGCTTCCGGCAATGGCACGACCGGCCGCTGACGCGGGTGCTGCGCGAGCAGCGCTTCGCCATCGTCGCGAAGCCGGGCGCCGGGCATCAGCCCTGGCTGCTCGACGGCCAGGACGACGCGGTGCGGTTCGCCCCGTCCGCCGGCCATGCGGTGCAGCCGGCCGACCGCGCGCAGGTCCGCGAGGACCTGCAGCGCATGCCCTGGCTGCGGCTGCCGATCCCGGCCGGGCTGCTGCGCGCCGGCCAGCGCAGCGCGCGCTACCGGTTGATGCCGGGCGCCCGCGGCGCCTGCCGGCTCATCCTCGGCCCGGACGAGGACCAACGCTGGTGGCTGCTCGGCGAGTTCCCCGACGACGCCGCCGCGCGGCGCGGCGCGGCCAGCCTGCGGCTCTACCTGCGCCACCTGGACCAGGAGAGCGAAGGCATGCACGTCGTGGAGCACGTGCTGCTGCGCCCGCTGCGGCAGGACGCGCTCGCGCATGCGCGGCTGGGGCTGTCGAAGGACTTCCATCAGCTCCGCGTGACGGTGGTGCTGCCGGGATGGACGCAGCGGACGTCCCAGCCCGCCTTCCGCCACTTCGCGGAAGAGACGCTGCGCATCAGTTGTCCGGCCCACCTGACGTTGCGCTGCGTGTGGCTGGACGCGGAACCGATGCAACGCTTCGAGGACACCTGGTCGGCGTGGCTGGCGGCGCGTCTGGCATGGACCGGCTCGCCGGACGACATGCGCGCGATGACGTCGGCGGACGAGACGGCCTGCCGCGTGATCGAGCGCCTGGGCATCGAGGACGACCCGGCGATGGCTGGCGGTGGCAGCGGTGACGGCCGCGACCCCGGATCGCGCGGAGAGGACGACGGCCACGGGCCCGTCGTGCAAGGCCATGCGTGAATCCGACGGCGTTTCCCCGCACCTCGTCGAGCGCATGACCATCGACGCGGACTTCGGCGCCGGCCTGGTGAACGCTCCCGGCGCCGGACAGGGTCCGGGCATGACGCCAGGCATGACGCTAGGCATGACGCCAGGCGAGATGGAAGCGCGCCTGGTCGCCTGCGTGCAGGGGCCGATGCTGCGCGTGATCGACGAGGTCTTCGACGCCTGCTGCCCGCCCGAGGAGCACTGGCGGCTGGACGAACTGGAGATCGACCTCGGCGAACTGCCCGCCGCGGAGTGGGAAACCGAGGCGCCCCGTGTGCTGCGCAAGCGCCTGCGCCGCGTGCTGGAGGACCTGCGCGGTCCCGGCGCCACCAGTGCCTCCGGCCGGGCGACCGGCCTGCGCGTCAGCACGCGGCCGCAGGCGCGACGGGACGCGCTGCTGCATTTCCTTCGTCACGGCCGGCTGCCCTGGCAGGGACGCGGGGACGATCCGGTCAGCCTCGCGCGGGACGCGTTGCGCGAGGACGCCGGCGCGCTCATCGCCGCGTTGCGCGTCGCACCGGACCGGGCGGTGCTGCTGCAACGGCTGTCGGCGCAATTCGACGACGACCTCCTGGGCGCGCTGGTCCACGCCTTCATGCCGGGCGAGCCGGCGGCGGCGACGCGGCTGCTCGACATCGTGGCGCAGTCCCGTCGCGACGGCCGGTCGCCGCGCACCCGCGCGGCGTTGTGGGAGTCGGTGCTCGGCCAGGCGATGGACCATGCGATCGCACCGCGACCGGCCGCGCTGATGCTGCTGCGGGCGCAGCTGCTCGCGGCGCTGGACGCCGGCGCGTCCTTCTCCAGCGGCAGCGATCCGCTGATCGCCGTCGCTCACGCGTGGGCGCCGCTGCTGCGCGAGGACCGCGACTGGCTGCGCGCCACGCTGCAGCGCGTCGGCGAGACGGCCACCGTGCGCGAGCGGCTGGTGTTGGCCTTGCCCGAGCCGCTGCTGCCGCGGCTGCTCAGCCTCTGGATGGCGGAACCCGCGGCGCAGGCCGTCGCCGCGTGGATCGCCGCGGTGGCGTCCGGCCAGGTGCCCGACGACGCCTTGGCAGGCGCATCAGGATCGCCCGGATCCCGCATGCGCGCCCTTGGCGCCCTCGGCGCTCGCGGCGCCTCGTCCATGCATCCGACGACTTCGGCGACCGACAGCGCGACGGTTGAAGCGCGGCGTCGCCGGCTCTGGCAGGCGACGCTCGGACACGCGGTGCGCCATCCGGCTTCGAGCTTCGATCCGGCCCGTTACGAAGCGGAAGTCCGCGAAGACCTGGAACGGCATGCGCCGCCCGGTTCGGAGCCGCCCGCACGATGGTTCGACCGCGCCGTGCGCGCGGCCACCTCGGTGCTGGCGGCCGCGCTGAACGTGCTGCGGCTGCCATGGCGCAAGGCACCCGCCGCGCCGCGCACGTCCGAGGAGAAACGCGCCGCCGGAGCATCGGACACGGACCCGTCGAACGAGCAGATCGCCGTCGGCAACGCGGGCCTCGTGCTGGTGTCGCCCTACCTGTCGCGGCTGTTCTCGATGCTCGGTCTCGTCGACGATCGCGCCTTCGTCGGCCCGGAAGCGGCTGCGCGCGCCGCGCTGTTGCTGCAGGCGCTCGCGACCGGCCATGCGGCCGCACCGGAATCGGAGCTCGCGCTCAACAAGCTGCTCTGCGGCCTGCCGCTGGACTCGCCGCTGCCGCGCCTGATCGACGTCTCCGATGCCGAACGCAACGCGATCGACGGCCTGATCGGCGCGGTCATCCAGCACTGGCGCATCCTGGGCACGACCTCGATCGACGGGCTGCGCGGCAGCTTCCTGCGCCGCGCCGGCGTGCTGGAGCGTCGCGACGAAGCCTGGCAGCTCTCGGTCGAGCCGGGACCCTTCGACATGCTGATCGATCAATTGCCATGGGGCTACGCGACCGTGCGGCATCCGTGGATGGAAAGGGTGATTCATGTGGACTGGCGCTGACCCGTCGCCGCGCGCGACGACCAACGCGCGGGCCCTCGAAGCCGAACTGCAGTGGCTGGACCGCGTGCTGCAGCAGCGCCTGGCCGGGTACTTCGGGCAGGACGCCGCGGTGTCGTCGCCGCGCACCGCGGCGGATCGCGGCGAACTGCCGCTTCCCCCGCCACTGCCCGCGCCTTCGGCCGAGCCCGGGGACGACCTCTCGCGGCTGATCCATGAAGGCGATCTCGGGCCGGCCGAACGGCTGGTGCTCGCGCTGGCGCTGGCGCCGCATCTGCGTCCGCAGCTGATGGACCTGCTCTTCGTCAGCAACCGCAACCTGGACCGCGGCTTCTGCGAATTCGGCGGCTGGAAGGGTCGCCATCACGGCGGCTTCCTGCCGACGGTGGAAACGGCGGCCTTCCTGCTCGCGGGCGAGGACCTGTCGCGACGCTTCGCGCTGCGTCAGATGCTGGACGAGACGGCGCCGCTGCGGCGGCTGGGGCTGGTGCGGCTCGCGCATGAGGCGCCGGGCGAACCCTGGTACGGCTCGGCGCTGCTGGCGGGCGCCGACACGCTGGACCTGCTGTGCACCGGTGAATCGCGCAAGCCGGACTACAGCACGCAGTTCCCCGCCAAGCTCATCGAGACCAAGCTCGGCTGGAACGACCTGGTGCTGGATCCCGACGTCATGGAAGAGGTCGAGGCCATCATCACCTGGGCCCGCCACGGCGACGCGCTGATGCGCGACTGGCAGCTGGAGAAGGCGCTCAAGCCCGGCTACCGCTGCCTGTTCTTCGGCCCGCCGGGCACGGGCAAGACGCTGACCGCCACGCTGATCGGCGACAAGGTCGGCGCGGACGTCTACCGCATCGACCTGTCGATGGTGGTGTCCAAGTACATCGGGGAAACGGAGAAGAACCTCGCGCAGGTCTTCGACCAGGCGCAGCACCGGCGCTGGATCCTGTTCTTCGACGAGGCGGACGCGCTCTTCGGCAAGCGGACCGCGACCTCCAGCAGCAACGACCGCCACGCCAACCAGGAGGTCTCCTACCTGCTGCAGCGCGTCGAGGACTTCCCCGGCACGGTGATCCTGGCGAGCAACCTCAAGGGCAACATCGACGACGCCTTCGCGCGGCGTTTCCAGTCGGCGGTGTATTTTCCGATGCCGGACGCCGAGCAGCGCCTGCGGCTCTGGGAAGGCATGGTGCGGCACACCGGGCGGCTGGACGCGGACGTCGACCTGGCCGACTTCGCCGAACGGCACGAGCTGGCCGGCGGCGCGATCGCCAACGTGGTGCGCTTCGGCGCGATCAACGCGATGCAGGCCGGACGCGACCGCATCCTGGCCGCCGACCTGCGCCGCGGCATCGCCAAGGAACTGCGCAAGGAAGGACGCACGGTGTAGCCGCCATGGGAACACGCTCTTCCTTCTTCCAGTCGCTGCGCCGCCGGTGGGGCGACGATGAATGGGCCGATGCCGCCGATGCCGCCGATGCCGCCGCCGACGCGAGGCCAGCGGCGCCGGACAACGCGCGACGCGCGCCATCGCCCCCCTGCCGCAACTGCGCACGGCTGCGCTGGTTCGTCGGCGGTGTGCTGCTGGCCGCAGCCTTGCTGATCCTGCACGCCAGCGCTCAATCGCCCGTGAGACCTTCCGCGCCGTCCCCGTCGCTTTCCGCATCGAAGCCGATGGGCGCGGCGCCCTCCGCGGCTTCGCCCGCGACGGACGCAACCATCGACGTCGCGACGCCGCTCGCATTGCCGCCCCGGCCAGAGCAGCCGATCGCCTCCGCTCCCCTGCCCGCCCCGGCCGCTTCAATGACCGCCTCCTCGCCTGGCCGCGACCCGATGTGGCTGGTCTACCAGACGATTCCGCTGCCGTCGGCGCGGCTGAACCGCTCATACAAGGCGCGCGATCTGGTGCGCGGCGGCAAGCCGCCGTATCGCATCGCCATCGACGGCGAACTGCCGCCCGGCATGTTCGTCGAGGAAGACGGCGCGCTCGCCGGCACGCCGACGAAGACCGGCAACTTCCGATTCCTGCTCACCGCCACCGACGCCTCGCGCACGAGGAACCTGGAACAGGCGCTCTACGAGATCCGCGTCACCGATCCGAAGCCGGTGGCCGGGCCCGTCGGCGCTCCGGCGTCCGCGCCGTCCTCGGGCAGGCCCAAGGCCAAGGGGCCGACGTCCAATCCCCTGAAGTCCATCACCGAGGACCAGACGAACCGCACCGTCCCGTCGGACCCGCCGATGCCGATGACCTATGTGCTCACGCAGGCGAAGCTGGACGAGATCTTCAAGAACGCGGAGGCCTCGACGAGCGCGTCGCTGGTGGTCGAGACCGCCTCGGGCGACGCAGATCCCGACGCCCGGAAGCTGCCGCCCAGGCCGATGGCGGTGGGGACGCCCGTCCTCGGGCCGACGCTGGATCAGCTGCGCGAGATGCTGACGCCGCTGAAGGACGTGGAGCATCCGACGCGCGCGGTCTTCCAGGACTCGCTGAGCGCGATGCAGTGCGCGTACTACCTGCGCCATGTCAACGAGCTGTCGCGCGAGCTCGACCGGGACCAGGTCCAGCGTTGCCCGCGCAAGCCGGACCTGGCGGACCGGGAGTCCGCGGAGCCGCAGGCGCCGGGGGCATCGCTGCCGGTCGAGGCGCCGCGGCGTGGCGCGGGCAGGATCGAACAGCAGATCGGCGCGGCCATGGCAAAGCAGAAGCGGGAGGAGGCGCAGGACAAGGCGGCCGTCCCCGATCTGGTGCTGGCCCCGGGCAACCTGGCGCTGGACAGGTTCCTCGACATGCTGATGCCGGCGCACCTGCGAGAGGAGATCACCGACGCGGCGGGCGAGACCCATCCGCTGGAAAGCGCACGGCCGCTGAACCTGGTCCCCGAGGCGGACTGCGGCTGCGGCCTCCCGGACATCGAGAACGAGGTCTACGGCTTCCTGAGCTACTGGATGCAGGGCAAGGACGACACGCCGATCCCGGTCCGGTTCGACCGGTTCACGCGCCTGCAGTACATGGGCGCCATCCTTCGCAATGACGGCAGCTACCTGCAGCCGCCCGGCCTGCAGAGCCCGCGCGGCGGGTACGCGCGGCGCGTGGCCCAGCACAGCGCCGGGCTGGACCTGGTCCTGTACCGCCGCGATTTCCATGTGCTGACGAGTCTGCCGGAAGCGCGCCGCCAGGAACTGCTGGCGACCACCGCCGCGGGCGTCGGCGCCATGCTGGACCTGCGGCACAGCGACTGGCAGGGGGACCTGGAATTCCTCCTGCCGCCGGGATGGCGCGAGGAGGCGCACGTCTACGACGGCCTCACGGTGTTCTTCGAGCCGACGGACGAGGAGGCGAAGGATCCTCGCTTCGAGCGTTTCTTCATCGACTACGTGCAGGCCTTGCTGACCGCCATGCAGCGCCGCAAGGAGCGGGCCTTCCACCTGAACGTGGTGGTGCCGCAGCACCTGCTGGGCGAGTCGGCGACGGCGTTCCGGTTCCGGAATCTGCTTGCGATCATGAAGGCCGCGGAGCCGAGGCGGGACAAGAGTGCCGGCGTCGACTTCAAGGACCGCGGGGCCGCGGCCGCCTCCTACAAGTCGACGGACGAGTACGTCGGCAGTTCGCCCGTCACGGTGCATTTCCTCGCGCCGCTGGGCGTGGGGTCGGACATGAACAAGATGCAGCTGCGCAACCGCACGGATTTCACCGACGAGCTGAGCGGGTCCGATCGCATGGCGCTGCTCGGCAGCGTCATGCCGATGCTGGTGTATCCGGGCGGCCCGGCCGAGGCGTTCAAGGGCAAGGACGCGATGGACCGGGACATGGTCTACATCGGCTGGTCCTTCGGCGGGGTGGCGCTGTGGCCCCTGCCGGTCGCGAACGCCGGCGCGGGCGCGGATGTGCTGGACGTGCTGCACGAACGCTTCTGGTCCTTCCTGGACCAGGACACCCGCTTCTGCAAGATCGTGTGTCCGATGCGCGTGCCGCTGCGGCTGGGGCTGGAGGCGCTGCTGGTGATCGTGGGCACGACGCTGCTGCTCTACGGCTGGAACTGCCGCGTGCGGCGCATGGGCAAGGTCATCCTGCTGGTGCTGTGGGCGGGGGCGCTGTTGACGCTGGCGATGGCCAGCGCGATCTTCTCCTGCGATCCCACGCTCAACCAGTTGAGGACGGGGAATACCTTGCTGGTGGGGATCGTCCTGCTCCTGATCGTGGGCGGGCTGATCGTCACGTTCAAGCCCCGGGTGGAGGCGCCATGAACACGCGGAGACTTCGAGCAGGACAGCGGCGAGCAGGACAGCGGCGAGCAGGACAGCGGCGAGCAGGACCGCGGCGAGCAGGACCGCGGCGAGCAGGACCGCGGCGGATCGATCACGAGAGGAGCGACTGATGAAGGACTCGACCAACGACGGCGGCGCGTTCGAGCACGCGCCCGCAGCCGCGCCGCTGCAGCGGCGTGAACAGGAAGGCGGAGAACTCTCCGCGGTGCTGGACGGATCGCCGCGGCAGCTCGCGCAGCGGCGGCGCATCGATGCGGCCTTCGGGCCGGTCGCGCAGCGCGAGACCGGTCTCGATGAGGACGAGCTGGGAACGGCTCAGGCGAAGGCGGCTCAACGCGCGACCGGCGCGCTCGACGAGGAGGAGCTGGGCACTGCGCAGGCCAAGGCCGCGCCGGTGCAGCGCCAGGAGAACCGGACCGGCATGCCGGACGGTTTGAAGTCCGGCATCGAATCGCTGTCAGGGGCGGACATGTCGGACGTCCGGGTACATCGGAACTCGTCGCAGCCCGCGCAGCTGAACGCGCTCGCCTATGCGCAGGGGAACGACATCCACCTCGGGCCGGGTCAGGAAGCGCATCTTCCGCACGAGGCCTGGCACGTCGTGCAGCAGCGCGAAGGACGCGTGCAGCCGACGATGCAGATGGCCGGCGTCGACATCAACGACGACGTCGGGCTCGAAGCGGAGGCGGATCGGATGGGGGGCAAGGCGATGAGCGTGGGGCGCTCGTCCTGACGAGGTGTGACTTATTCAACAAGCAGGCGGCGGCGCGGCGTCGAGGCGACGCATGAGTGGTGTCGGACGAAAACTAACGTCGTCCCAACTCTCTGTCGTCAACATGAAACCTATCTCCCTCAAGAAATCGCTGCAGTGGATCGCCGCCTCGGCGGCACTGTTCGCGTATCCGCTGGCCCACGCCCAATGGGCCTACAACAATGCGTACTGGCACGACGAGCTGTGGTCTGCGGAAACCACCCAGTCGACCTGGATGCAGACCGTCGCCGACCACGTGCCGCTCCTCAGGATGTCGATTCCCGGCACCCACGATTCCGCATCCGTCGGATACGGCGGGGACATCGCGCAGACGCAATCCATGTCGATCACGAAACAGCTCGTCGGCGGCGTCAGATACCTGGATTTCCGCTGCGATCTGGTGGACGGCGGACTGCAGCTCCATCACGGCTTCGTCGGGCTCGAGAAGACGTGTGACAGCGGCTTGGCGGACGTCGCGGCTTTCCTGAAGAAGCATCCCAGCGAAGCTGTCCTGATCAAGATCCAGCAGGAGTACTCCACCGCCTCGAATCCGGACTTCCAGAAGGCCTTCGACAAGATGATCGCGCCGCTGTCGGGCGCCATCTGGCAGGGCTACACGCAGACGTCGAGTCCGACCTTGGGTGATGTCCGCGGGAAGATCGTCTTCATCAAGCGGTTCAATGAAGTCGTTCCCAACGGATTGACCTACTCGTCGTTCGCGGTCGTGGACAACTACAGCATGACCACGAACTGGGACCTGTACTCGCATTGGGAAACGGTGAAGTCGGCTCTCTCGGACGTGACCCAAGGCAAGATGCCCGAGGCGACCATCATCAACATCGTGGGCTCCGGCGGGTCGTTCCCGTACTTCGTGTCCGGCGGACGTTCAAGCCCTCATGGCGGTCACCTCGTCACCGGACTGACGACGCCGGGGTGGTCCCACTCCTATCCCGATTTCCCGCGTGATTCGTGCTTCATCGGCATCTGCAGCATCTACTTCAAGGGGCTCAACGAGCTGACCGCCGAGTACCTGGAGAAGAACAAGCCGTCCCATGTCGGCATCATCGTCGCGGATTTCCCCGGCAAGCCGCTGGTCGACGCCATCATCGAGCGCAACGCGAGGACATGGCGAGACAACGACACCGCCAGCGCCGGCGAAGTCTTCGTCTACCAGAACCCCTACCTGAAGACGACGGACTATTTCGCCGCCAGGAAGAGCGGCGCCTACTGGTACTTCCCGACGGACCACAGGGACAACGGCGACTGGATCTTCCTCGGTCACGATTTCCCCACGCAGTCGACGGCGCGGAGCTGGGTCCCGGACGGATACGCCCAGGTGGGAGACCTCTACGAATACCGGAATCCCCACAGCCATACGATCGACTACTTCAAGTCGCGTCGGGCCGGCTACTACGCTCAGGAGCGCCTCTGGTTCCCGATCAATCAGAAGTCGAACGCCTACTGGGAATACGTCGGTAGCAAGGTCCTGAACTGACAGGGCCCCGTTTGCAACCCTTGCCTCCGGGCAAGTCCTGCCCCCAATCGGAGCGAGAGGGTTCCCCGACCGGGAATTCGAGGGACCCTCATCTAGCATGGGCGCGACCGGAATCGAACAACGCGGCAGCGCGGCGCCCGGCGAAAAGACAAACAACGATGTGAGTTTCAGCAGGGAGGGACTTCAAGACAAGCCGACCGGCTGCCGCATGCGCGGCCGGTCGCCTCAGCGCATGTCCTGAAGGCGGTCCACCCGACGGTGCTCGGGAGGATCTGCCTTGAAGAACGACAAGCACAATTCAGCTTCGGCTACGCTTGGCCGTCTGGTCGCGAGCGGGGCGCGATGGACCACGCGCATCGGTCTGATCGCCTGGCCGCAGGGGGAAGCCGTCTGTTTGCAAGAAGGTTGCGAATGAATAATCACCTCAGCTGCCCGAACTGCGGTGCGGCTACTCCAGTGGCAGTTCTTAAACCACACTTCAAGTGTTCGACCTGCGGGAGGGCAGTGGCAAGCAACCTCAGACAGGTGAGCCTGATTGAATCATTGATTGGGATTGTTCCGGTTTGGCTGATTGCTGCGGCGCTTCAAGGGACTTCCGCGCTGAGCGAATGGTCAATGTCTCAGGTGTTACTTCTCCTCTTCATTCCGGCATGCGTTGTGCATTGGATGGTGCTGCGAAGATATTTGCGGATATCCAAAAGGTCAGACTAGATTATTTCGATCAGATACTTTTTTAAGGCGACTGGAAAAGATGGGCGAGTCAATCGCCACCCATCACGCCAATGACCTCGTTCATCCATCCGACGCTTTGCTGGCACAGGCGCAGCCGGTTGTTGACCTGCACGTGACCGTCGGCGCCAGAAGCGGCGTCGAGCAGCACGAATGACTTCTTCGGCGAGCGGATCTGCTCATGCCACGCCCGCGCCTGCCGCGCGAAGACCTGTGAATCGCCGGCGCCGAGGATGGACAGGAACGGCAGCGCGACGCGCGTAGGATCGGCCACCATGCCCGCCGTCTTCGACACGAATTCTTCCGGCGTTTTCGCACCCGCCTTCCACATCGACACCATCCGTGAACGCATCGCCGCAGGCGTCGGTGCCGCCTTCGCATTGGCCTCGATCGCTGCCTGCGCGGACAGCGCGAAGAGCTCGGCCGGGCTCGGGAACGGCGTGCTGGCGATCACCGTCGCGAAGTGGTCGGACAGTCCCGCTCGCCTGCGGCTCGCGCCACGAAGTAGCCGCCGAGGCTCAGACCGATCAGCGCCATCCGACCGGGCTTCGCGCCGAAGCGATCGACCAGCAGCTGCGTCACGGCCGCGATGGGCTTCTCCGCCTCGGCTTCCCAGTGGAGCTCGTCCATCATCGTGATGCCCTGCCCCGGCAGATCCGCCATCGCCACCGAGTAGCCCCGCGCCAGCAGGTTGCGACCCAGCGAGAGGTAGAGGTCCTCGTTGAGCACGGGATAGCCGCATCGCAGGGCGGCCTGCAGCCGATGTCGCCGGCCGATGCCTTCGTGATGACGCACGCGTTCAACGGCGTGATGCGCGCGGCCGTGATGGCCGAGCCTGCGGACTACGGCAGTCGCGAAGAACTCGAGCAGTCGCTGACGCGGCTGACCCTGACTTTCCTGGGGCCGGTAGCGAAAGAACAGCGCCAGCCCTGAGTGCCCAATCGAGCATCCGCCCTGCCGGAATCGCCGGCAACCTGCAGCCTTCCGCTCCCTATTTGCGTCATTCCGTCACCACGCACCCAATGTGGTATCGCTACCACGTGAAGAACGACATGGCACGTTTTTGTCATTTCCATTAATGCGAATCACTCTCACCTGCGTTAGAGTGCCGCCCGAAAGTCATCCTCCTACCTCTCCTGGACTACTCGATGAAGCAGCAATTCCTGTTGACCGCGTGCGCCTTGGCGGCATCCCTGGCGATCGGCGATCTGGCCCATGCGCAGGATGCCACCCTCGAAAAGATCACCGTGACCGGCAAGCGCGCGAACCGCGTCTCCAAGGGCGCGACCGGTCTGCCGATGGACATCAAGGACACGCCGCAGACGATCAGCACCATCGACCAGGAAGACATGGCCAACTTCGGCCTCTCCGGCAGCAACGAAGCGCTGGCGCTGGCGACCGGCATCAACGTCGAGCAGTACGAGACCAACCGCGCGACCTTCAACGCCCGCGGCTTCGAGATCCAGCTGACGCAGGTCGACGGCCTGGGGATGACCAACTCCTGGGGCACGGTGGTCGGTCGCGAGGACACCTTCCTGTTCGAGCGCATCGAGCTGATCCGCGGCGCCAACGGACTGCTGACCGGCGTGGGCAACTCGTCGGGCACGATCAACTACATCCGCAAGCGTCCGAAGAACGAGGACAGCGGCGAGTTCAACGTCTCCTTCGGCTCCTGGGGCAAGAAGCGCGCGGCGCTGGACTACAACAAGGTGCTGACGGAAGACGGCTCGTGGGCCGGCCGCTTCGTCGTCGCGACCGAAGACAAGGACTCCTACCTGCGCGACCTCAAGGACAAGCGCACCTCGGTCTACGGCGTCGTGGACGGCCAGATCGGCACGAACGGGATGCTGACCGTCGGCATTACCGCCGTGGACGCGAAGCAGGATTCGCCGATGTGGGGCTCGCTGACGCTGCTGCGTTCGGACGGCACGCAGGCCGACTTCCCGGTGGGCTCGTCCACCTCGCAGAAGTGGACCTACTGGAACACCAAGTCCTACAACGCCTTCGCCGAGTACACCCATCAGCTGGGCAAGCACTGGGAAGCCAAGGTCACCTACAACTACCGCCACGGCAACGAAGCGACGCGCCTGCTGTACGCCTACTCCAACACGGGCGTGCTCAACCCTGACGACACGGGCCTGGTGGGCTGGCCTTACCGCAGCCTCGGCAGCTCGGACAACAACGTGCTGGACGCCAACATCAACGGCAAGTTCACGCTGTTCGGTCGCGAGCACACCGTCCTGACCGGATTGAGCCAGTCGCACCAGAAGACGGCCACGGACAACTATGACGTCCTGAACCACATGCTGGACCCGCTCCCGGCCTTCCCGTACGGCGACGGCGTCTACACGCAGCCGGACTGGGGCCCGCGCCAGCCGAGCACCCGCGGCGAGCAGACCCTGACCCGCCTGTACGCGGCGACGCGGCTGGGCCTGACCGACAAGCTGCACGCCGTGCTGGGCCTCAACGCGATGCGCCTGGAGCGCAGCGGCGCGTCGATCTACGGCGGCGCGGCGACCAACACCTTCTACCCCGACACGAAGAAGACCAGCCCCTATGCCGGCCTGACCTACGACATCACCGCGGACCTCACCGCCTACGTGTCGTATTCGGACATCTTCCAGAACCAGGACCAGACCGACATCAAGGGCGAGTACCTCGCCCCGATGAAGGGCGTCAACACCGAGGCCGGCGTCAAGGCCGAATGGCTGAACAAGGCGCTGCTGACCACCTTCGCCGTGTTCAGCGCGAAGCAGGACGGTCTCGCCACCTATGCCGGCACGATCACCGATCCGGGTCCGCTCAACGGCCAGAGCTGGTACGAGCCGAAGGACGTGAAGTCCAAGGGCTGGGAAGTGGAGGCGACGGGTCGCATCGGCAAGGACGCGAAGGTCACGGTCGGCTACACGCGCCTGATGCTGACCGGCCCGGACGGCAACGACATCTACGAATGGGTGCCGCGCCACACGGTGAACTTCCGCGCGGACACCCGCGTGCCGATGCTGCCGGCCCTGCGCGTCGGCCTGGGCGGCCGCTGGCAGTCGGCGGTGAGCAAGATCGGCAGCGCCACGCAAGGCGCCTACGTGGTGGCCAACGCCTTCGCGTCGTATGAGCTGTCGAAGGCCGCCACGCTTCGCGCCAACGTCAACAACCTGTTCGACAAGAAGTACGTCGGCGGTCTGGCCTACGGCGCCATCTACGGCGCGCCTCGCAGCTACGGCGTGTCGCTGGATTACAAGCTCTGATCGACACCTGATCGACACCTGATCGATTCCTGAAGCTCCTGCAAGTTCAAGACCCGGGCCGAGTCCCGGGTCTTTTTTTGCCGGTCTTGGCGCCCGGCTTCCAAGCCGGCTCAGGGCCGCGGCAGACCGCAGCTGTCCATGAATCGCTCGAGCTCATCGAGCTTCTCCGCCGCCACGATCGCGGCGAGGTAGCCGTCGGGCCGCACCAGGAACCAGTCGCCGTCGCGGGGCGCGTAGGTGTCGCGGAGGTCGCCGTGTTCGTCGATGCTGTCGCCCGCAGGGCCGATCACGTGGACGCGCAAGCCGGGCCGTGCGGGCACGGCGTCGCGCGAGGTCCCATGGCCCAGCAGCGTCCAGTGCGGCCCCTTGAACAGCTCGAACAGCCGAGTCCCCTGCCCCGCGGCGCCGCGCAGGCGCGCATCGGGCGCGCGGTCGCCCGCCGACAGGCCTTGCTCGCGGGCAGACGTCTCCAGCGTCAGCGAGGACCCGGGATATCCGAGGTCGAGCTGATGCACCTCGCGACCGCGTCGGTTGTCGCCTCGCCTGGCCGCGTCGAGCAGGCGCGTCGACAGTTGCAGCATGCCGGCCGCGATCGGGCGTCGCTCCTCTTCGTAGGTGTCGAGCAACGCGTCGGGCGCGCCGCGCAGCACCGCGCCCAGCTTCCAGCCGAGGTTGTAGGCGTCCTGCACGCTGGTGTTGAGGCCCTGCCCGCCGGTCGGCGGATGGATGTGCGCGGCGTCGCCGACGAGGAAGACCCGACCCACCCGGTAGCGATCGGCCAGACGCGCGTTCATGTTGTAGGCCGACGCCCAGGACACCGCTTCGATGCGGATGTCGTCGCGGCCGGAGCGGTCCTTCACCATCGCCTGGAGTCCGTCGACGCCGAGGTCGACCTCGCCCTCCAGCGGCACCGGCGCCTGCACCTGGAACAGCGCCGTTCCCGCCAGCGGGCAGATCGCGAGCTGGCGTGCCATCGAGCCGTCGTTGAACTGATGCCACGCGTCGCGCGGCAGGCCGGTCAGCGTCACGTCCGCCACCACCGCGCGCACGCCGAGCGTCTTCCCGGGGAACTCGATGCCCAGCCGTTTGCGCACGTCGCTGCGACCGCCGTCGGCGCCGACGAGGTAGCGTGCCCGGATCGTCTCCTGGCGACCGACCACCCCGCTCGCCGCGCCGTCGCCTCCGACGGTCACGCGCGCGGTGACGCCGTCCTCGTCCTGCTCGAAGTCCACCAGCGCGCACCGGTAGCGCGGCGCGTGGCCGAGTTCCGCCAGCCGCTCGCGCATCACCGCTTCGGTGAGGAACTGCGGCACCATCAGCGGCATCTGGAACGGCTCGGCCGTCGTCAGCGGCGAGGTCTCGAAGCTCGTCTCGGTGAAAGTGCCGTCGGCGGCATGGTGACGCTGCGGCGGATACGTGCCGCCGGTGGCCACCAGCCGGTCCAGCACGCCGAGGTCTTCCATCACCTCCTGCGTGCGCGGCTGGATGCCTTTGCCGCGCGATCCGTGGAAAGGCTGGGCGGCCTGCTCGATCAGTTGAAAATCGACACCGCGGCGGGCCAGGTCGATGGCGAGCGTCAGGCCCGCCGCGCCGGCGCCGACGATCAGGACCGGGGTGGAAGAAGATTCGTTCATGTCGCTCCAATTGAGTGTAGTTTGCACATAACTGAAGGGATGGTATGCCGGCTCGAAAAAATGTGCAAGATGCACATATGTCGACCCAACTGAAGGCCTTGCACGGGGCATTGATCCGCATCGCGAGCGTGATGAACCGTCCGAGCAACGACGAGCGCCTCATCGAGGAGGCGGGCGTGCTGCTGGACCGGGCGCTGTTCCCGTTGCTCGTGGGCATCGAGCGCGTCGGGCCGATCGGGGTCGTGGAGCTCGCCGATCGTGTGGGGCGCGACTACACCACCGTCAGCCGGCAGGTGGCGAAGCTGGAGTCCTTGAACCTGGTCAGCCGGCAGAAGAGCGCGACGGACAGCCGCGTGCGCGAGGCCGTCGTCACCGACGAGGGACGAGCCATGACGGACCGGCTCGATGTCGCACGTCAGAAGATGGGGCGGCGCATCTTCAGCGATTGGAGCCCTGAGGAAGTCGACGACCTCGTGCGTCTGATGACGAAGTTCGTCGACGGGCTGGAAGGCGCGACGGAGTCGCGCTGAAGCACAGCGTGACAACGCACCGAGCCGACATGACTTGGAGCCCCTCTCCCGCACTGCGGGAGAGGGAGCCTCACACGAGCGAGGCGTCGACGCCCGCTCAGGGAAAGTTGGTCACCGTCGGCGTGAACGACGCGTTGCAGCCGGTCTGCGCGCCGGTGTTGTTGATGACGTGCACGATGCCGCCGTTGTTGCCCAGGCACACCGAGATCATGTTGTGGAAGCGCACGTTGCCGTTGACCGGCGCCTCGATCGCGCGATCCAGCAGGATGCCGCCGTTGGTGAACACGCTGTAGACGCCCAGTCCCCACGCCTCGTGGCTGGTGACGTGGTCCGCCACCTTGTACGAGGCCCAGCCGCGGCCCGTCGGGCTGTTCCAGCCGGCCTGGCTCTGCGGGTCGTACGGGATCTCCGACTGATAGAAGTAGACGCGGCCGCCGTTGCCGTTCCAGACCACCTGATGCTTCTGGAAGTGCTCGACGAACAGGCCGTACATGGTCACGTCGTTGCCATTGACCCAGAGGCCGTTCTCCGACGGGTTCTGGGTCCAGCCCACGCCCGCGCCGTGGTCCGCGCGCCAGACCCAGGTGTGATCGACGATGGTGTTGTTGGCGTTGACGCTCAGCGCGATGCGGACCTTGCCCGCCGCCGCGCCGCCGACGCGGAAGAACAGGTCGTGCAGCACCGTCGGATTGGCCGCGTGGTTGGCGGCGGCGCCGTTCGGACCGACCTCGAGCAGCACACCGGATTCCGTCGCGCCCGCGTCGAAGAACAGACCTGAGATCGTCAGCCCGTCGACGTCGGCCGTCTGCATCAGCGGCTGACCGTTGTCCGAGCGCAGCGTCGGGAAACCGATGCCCAGCACCACCGTGTCCGGGTTGTTGACCCGCAGCGTCTGCGTCAGCACGTAGGTGCCGGGGGTGAACAGCAGATGCTTGCCGGCCGCCAGCTGCGCGTTGATCGCGGCCGCGGTGTCGCCCGGCTTGGCGATGTGGAACTGCCCGATCGGGAGGGTGCGGCCCGGCGTCGCGCCGCCGTTGTTCCAGGAGATGCCGCTGCTGTTCTGCCGCAGCGTGGGCACGCGCACCGCGTAGCCACCGTCGGTGTCGATGAACAGGAAGGGCTTCTCGCGGATCACCGGCGTCTGCGCGATCTTGGTGTAGCGCTGGCCTGCGGTCGGGAAGCTGCCCGCAGGCGCATTGGGCACGCCGACGAACACCATGTTCCAGTTGGAGCCCGTCCAGCTGCCCCACTGGCTGTTGCGCGAGATCCATTGCTGCTGGCTGGCGGAGTTCACCTGCCCGTCCACCAGCACGTCGGAGAACCAGCCGCCGCTGGACCAGCCGCTGTTCTGGTTGAGCTTGATGTTGCCGCGCACGTGCATGCGCCGGAACGGGATGGCCTGCGAGACCGCCCATTGCATCGTGTTGTTGCCGATGCCCAGGCTCGGGGTGACGGAGAAATTCTCGGCGCCGCGCCAGAAGTTCTGCGTCGCATTGTCGCCGCCGAGGAAAGCGTTGGAGCGCAGGTCGCCGTTGACGTGCACCTGGTCCGGATGGCTGCCGAGCCCCAGCACTTGCGTGTAGAAGCCCACCGGGATGCGCAGGTTGTTGTAGGTGCCGGGCGTCAGCAGGATGGCGTCGCGGCGCGGACCGAAATGGTTGGGCTGCTGCGCGTTGTAGATGCCGTCGATGACGCCCTGCAGGTTGGGCGTGGTCGGGCTGACGATGTGCACGCTCGAACCCAGGTCCGGTGGCGTGCCGGTGGTCGGCGGATTCGTCGGTGGCGTGGTCGGCTGATCGGCGAGGACGAACTGCTCCCAGGCCTGCACCGCGTTGCGGTTGGCCACGAGCACGCCGCCGAGGTTCAGGTCGGCTGAGACGTAGAGCCCGCTGGCCACCGAGCGCAAGGCCACCGTCCCGTTGGATTGCGGCACGACGGTGAACTGCTCCCACGCGTCGGCGGTGCGACGGTTGGCGATCAGGCGGCCGGTGTTGGGCGCGGACAGGCCGATGTCGGCGGAGACGAAGTTGCCGCTGATGCGCGCCCGGAACGACACCGTGCCGTTGGCGTTGTTGACGACGTCGAACTGTTCCCAGCTCTGGGCCGCGCCCGCGGTCGCGGTCAGATACGAGGTGCCGGTCGCCGTCGCACTGACGAAGTTGTTGTTGGCGACCGCGCGCAGCGTGGCGGCGTCCGCGTCCGCCGACAGCGTCAATGCGGCGATCCAGCCCGCCGCCAGCAGCGCGTGCAAGGGCCACGCCCTTCCTTGATTCCATGCCATGACGAATCTCCTTCCTGAAAGTGGCGCGAGTCTAGGAAGAAGCAATACCAATCGAATACTTCGACCGTGTCCGGCTGTTTCCGATCAACGGTCGAAGATATCCCGATCGCCCCGCCATGCCCCTTGGATTGCCGGAAATACCGAGGCTGGCCGGAACAATTGTTTTCAAACCTGTCAGTCGCCCGCCCGAAAGAGGTATGAAGATCCGCCACAGGGTTTTCACGCCGATGCACCGTTCGTCGGATCGCCTTCAATCCCTTACACATCAAGGGCTTTCACCGCTCATCGGCGCAGACGCACCGTTCAGGTGCCGTCGTCCCATATTCCGGCCACAGGCCTGACATCAGCGCTGACGTCGCGCGATGTTTTGCAGTATCCGACACATTCCGACACCACCTCGACATACTGCTTGTCACAGCGTCCACGCCCTGCTGTTCCTACATTCCGCCACTGGTTTCATGGTGGTTTTATCGCGAACAACATCCCCCGCACGCCCACCTCGTGCGGGGACAGCAGGAGAGATTCGATGCTTGCCGGACAGATTGGACAAATCAAGGCGGTGGCGCTGGCCGCCGCGCTGCTGGCTGCGGGGTCGCAGGCTCAGGCGGGCACGGTCGTCGCGCCCTACTTCTTCACGTGGGGATTCGGCGGCGGCTCCTACGGCATCAAGACGCTGAGCGAAGCCAAGTCCAAGGCCGGCATCGATGCGGTGACGCTCGCCTTCGGCGTGTCCGGCGGCGGCTGCACGGTCGGCGGCGGTCTGGAAACCACCGTCAGCAACCCCAGCTTCCAGGCCGACATCAAGGCCTACATCAAGTCCGGCGGCCGGGTGATCCTGTCCTTCGGCGGCGCGAACGGCACCTACCTGGAGTCCACCTGCTCGGTGAACGACCTGGTCGCGCAGCTGCGCCGCCTGATCGACGCCAACGGCACGCGCTCCATCGATTGGGACATCGAAGGCGGCCAGCTTGGCGACACGCGCCTGAACGGCGTGCGCAACGCCGCGATCCTGCAACTGCAATCGATCTATCCGGACCTCTACACCTCGTTCACGCTGCCGGTGGTGCCCTACGTCAACGCCAACGACACCGGCGGCCTGCAGCGCGAAGCGGTCGAGCTGCTGCGCGGCGCGTCGCAGTCGGGCGTGAAGATCAGCATCGTCAACCTGATGACGATGGACTACGGCAGTTACTACAGCGGCGGCAGGAAGATGGGCGACCTGGCCATCTCCGCCGCGACGCAGACCGTCGCTCAGCTGAAGTCGCTGTATCCCGCCAGGACCGACGCGCAGCTGTGGGCCATGATCGGCATCACGCCGATGATCGGCCAGAACGATGTGGCGTCCGAGGTCTTCACACCGGCCGATGCGGTGACGGTGGCCAACTTCGCCAAGCAGAAGGGCGTCGGCCTGCTGTCCTACTGGGCCGCGCAGCGCGACCGCGTCGGCAACGGCGCGCTCGGCGAATACAGCCGCGCCAACACCCGCGACTTCGAATACTGGCAGGCCTTCGCGGCGGCGAAGAACGGCTCGACCACCCCGCCGCCGCGAAGGCCTGCC
>SEFA01000164.1 GCA_004210455.1 Rubrivivax sp.
TGGCGGGCGGGCGGCGGCTGGGGGGCGCGATTTTAGAGGTCGTGCCGGAAGGTGGCGTTCAGTGCTGACACGCGATGTCAGGGCCCGTGTCCAGAATCGCCCGATCGCTTCGACATCCTTCGGGAGACCCCATGGCCGACGACCATCCCGTCTACGAGCTGCGCCAGTACAAGATCGTCAAGGGCGAGCGCGACCGCTTCATGCGCTTGTTCGATGCGGCCTTCGTCGACTCGCAGGAGGCCGTCGGCATGCGGCTGTACGGGCAGTTCGCCGATCTCGACGATCCGGACCGTTTCGTCTGGATCCGCGGCTTCGACGACATGGCTGGGCGTGAACGCACGCTCAACGAGTTCTATTTCGGCCCCGTGTGGCAAGCCCACCGCGATGAGGCCAATCCGCTGCTCGTCGACAACGACAACGTGCTGCTGTTGAGGAGCCCGGGCGTGCGCACGCCTCCTGCGCGCATCGACGCGGCGCGCGCGTCGGGCCTCTTCGAACGCGGCGCCACGCCGGGCCTGGTGGTCCTGCACCTCTGCACGCTGTGGAAGGATCCTGCCGATCCGGAGGACGGCTTCGCCCGCTTCTTCGAGCAGGAGGTCGCCCCCGTCATCGAGGCGGCCGGCCTGCCGGTGATCGGCAGCTTCGTGCCGGAGCGCTCGCCCAACAACTTCCCGCGCCTGCCGGTGCGCGAGGGCGAAAAGGTCTTCGTCTGGATGACCCGCGCCGCGGACGCCGACGACTGGGCGATCCGCTGGAGCGCCTGCCGGCATTCGCCCGCCTGGCGCGCGATCGAGCCGCGCTGGCGCGACGCGCAGGAACGCTCGCCGCAGATCCTGCGGCTGCGACCGGGCGTCGCCTCGGGCCCGCGCTGAGGCGCCGGACGCGGGCGGCGCGGCCCGCTGTGGCTATGCTTCGCGCCATCCCCGCTTCCTTTCCGGAGTCCTCGCATGCGCAGCGCCCTGTCCATCCTCTTCCTCGTCGTGGTGCTCACCATCGTGATGCTGACCGCGAAGAAGCAGATGCAGGCCATGAAGCCGCCGGCCTCGGCGAAGCCGGGAACGTCCGCATCCTCCTCCGCGTCCTCGTCGGGACTGCCTCAGCCGGAAGCCGTCGGCCGCCAGGTCGAAGGGCTCATGAAGCAGGGCGAGCGGAGCGCCTCCGACGCGGAGTGATCGCGCCTTGACCGTCCACGCGCTCTTCTTCTGCCTGCGGCCCGATGCGGCCACGGCGCAAAGGCTGGGCGCGGTCTCCGATGAGCTCGTGCACAGGCTCGGCCTGCGCACGAAGGCGTCGCGGGTGGAGCGCCTCCATGTGACGCTGCATCACCTCGGCTGGTACGACGATCAGAGCGAGCAGGCCGATGTGATGGCGGAAGTGAGGCAGTTCGCCGAAACCGCCGCCGCAGCGCTGCGGCACGCACCGGTGCGCGTGGACTTCGATCAGCTCCTGAGCTTCACGCGCAAGCGGAAGAACCTGCCGCTGGTGCTGAGCGGCGGCACGTGCCTCGACCCCGTGCGGGCGCTGCGTGCGGCGCTGGGAGAGCGACTGCAGGCGAGCGGGCTGCGGGTCGATCCGCACTTCACCCCTCATCTGACGCTCTTCTACGACGACGTCGCCGTCGAGCCGCAGCCCTTCATCGTCCCGGGATGGACGGCGACGGACCTCGTGCTGATGGACAGTCTGCAGGGATTGTCCACGCACGTCGAACTGGCGCGCTGGCCGCTCGCCTGAGCGCGCCAGGCCCTGGTCGCAGTCGACGTCGCAGTCGCAGTCGCCGTCGTACCGGCAGTTCCGCGTCGTCGCGTTCAGGCCTCGCCAGGGGCGACGATTTCCCGCGCCAGCGCGCGCAGCGTCAGCGGCGCCGAGCCCTCCGCATGGTTGGAGATCGTGACGTAAGCGGGATGCCCGGCCTCGGCGGTCGCGCGGATCACCTTCGCGAGCACCGCGCGGGTCTCGGGATCGGGGTCCATCATCTCGGCGTACTCGCCGTATTTCTTCTCTGCGTCCTCGTAGCCGAACGGCCCGTGGATGCGGTTCAGGTTCCAGCGGCACACCAACGGCCCCGGCCACATTGCGCGCAGGAGCGGCAGCTGTTCCTGGATGGACGGCAGCTTCGGATGCAGACCCAGGCAGTAGCGCGCGCCGCAATCCTTCAGCACCGCGACGAAGTCCGGCGTCAGCCATTCGGGATCGCGGACCTCCACGGCCACGACCGCTTCCGGCGCCACGTCGCGCAGCGAGGGCAGGGCGGCCAGCATCGCGTGCAGGCGGTCGAGCTGCTCCGGCATGCGGTCCAGCATCGCCAGCGGCAACGGGCTCAGCTGGAACACCAGCGCGCCGATGCGCCCGCTCAGGCCTTCCATCGCCGGCACCAGGAACTCCTGGACCGCCAGCCGCGGATCGAGGAACGCCGTGTTGGCCTGCCGACCGCGACCGTCCTCGGTGCGCACCTGCGCATCGGTGATCGCGCTCGGCGCCTTCACCGTGAAGCGGAAGTCCTCCGGCACCTGTTGCGCGTAGCGCTCGTACTGGCTGGCCGTCAGCGACTGGTAGAAACCGCGATCGATGCTCACCGCGCGGTGCAGCGGCTGCTGCGCGTAGGCCGTCAGGCCATTGCGCGACAGGTTGGACTCGCCGTGCCGGCCTGCCCAGACGATGCCCTGCCAGCCCGGATAGCTCCATGACGAGGTCCCCAGCCGGATCCTCGGCGACAACGCGGCCGCGAGCGCGAGCTGCTCTTCGTCCGGCGGCTGCGGCTGGATGCCGGTGCGACGACGTCGATGGTGACGACGACAGCGAAGGCGGCGAGGATGATGGCAGCCAGTCCGAGGCCGCTGCCGCTCCGAAACGCCGTCGCACCGGCATCCAGCCGCAGC
>SEFA01000120.1 GCA_004210455.1 Rubrivivax sp.
ATCTGGCGCAGCATCGGGCCGGCCACGGCGTCCATGCCGCCGAAGAAGACGACGTCGGGCTTCTTGCCCTTCAGGGAGGTCAGGATGGCGGTGAAGTCCGTGGCCTTGTCGTTGGTGAATTCACGACCGACGACCTTGCCGCCCGCGGCCTTGACGCCCTTCTCGAATTCGTCGGCGACGCCCTGGCCGTAGGCGGTGCGGTCGTCGATGACGGCGATGGACTTGCCCTTCAGCGAGGTCACCGCGTACTTGCCCAGCGTGCCGCCCAGATGCACGTCGTCGGCCACGACGCGGAACGCCGTCTTGTAGCCGTTGCGGGTGTACTTGGGGTTGGTCGCCGAGGGCGAGATCTGCGGGATGCCCGCATCGCTGTAGATCTTGGACGCGGGGATGGTCGTGCCGGAGTTCAGGTGGCCGATCACGCCGTTGACCTTGGAGTCGACCAGCTTCTGGGCGGCCGCGGTACCTTGCTTCGGATCGCCGGCGTCGTCTTCGGCCAGCAGCTCGAACTTGACCTTCTTGCCGCCGATCGTCACGCCCTTGGCGTTCAGCTCGTCGATGGCCATCTTGGCGCCCAGTTCATTGTCCTTGCCCAGGTGCGCGATGGCGCCGCTGGTGGGACCCACGTGGCCGATCTTGACCACCGCATCCTGCGCCAGGGCGGCGCCGCTTGCGGCAATGGCGATTGCGCCCACGATCACATTCAGCTTGGATTGCATCTAGGAACCTCCGACTCGGGATATGTGGAATGACGTTGAGTTCTCAACGCGAGCGACCATACCCCGAAAGACGGAAGCGTTTCCATAGTGAAAATGCTGTGAACGCGGTCACGGGCCAGACGTTGTGGCAGCCCTGTCACCGGGGCAAACCCGGATGGTTTTCGCGGGAGTGCGACGTCGCACACACCGCCCGCACGCGGAGTGCGGATTTCCGCCCAGATCGACGATCGCGACGCGACTCAGCGCCCTGTCCACGGGCTTCGCGGCACCACGGCGGCGCGGGCTGGCACCCGCTTGGCGCAGACCTCGGGCCTGCGAAGCAATGACAGAAATCAGCGGAAATCCGTCGGCTCAAGCCGACATCACGTGGTGATTGAGCGTCAGACCGAGCGCCTTGTAGGCCTTGAATCGTCCGCGTCCCGCGGCGACCTGCTCGGCGTCGGCGGAGACCAGCTCCAGCACGCGCTCGAAACGTTCGAGGCCGGGCGGCACGCCGGGCTCGAAATTGAGCAAGACCTGGCACCCGGCCAGCGCGTCGAGCTGGTCCGAGAGCAGGATCGGGGTGCGCGCCCGCAGCGCCTCCGGTGTGTCGGCCCGCAGCAGCAGGTGCGGCAGGAACTCGCCGGGCTCGAAGGTCCAGAGGGTCTGATCCAGTCGCTCCAGCAGCCGCATCGGCCCCCAGATGCCGACGGTCAGACCCGCCGCCTGCGTCTTGCGCAGCAGGCGGCAGGCATAGACCTGACGGTCGGGCACGCCGGTATAGAAGTTGACTTCCGTCACCGGACCCGCCCTCCCCTTGTCAGAACGCCGCGGGCGTTCAGCGGACCTGCGACAGCACGAAGTGCGTCAGCAGCCCGACCGGACGGCCGGTCGCGCCCTTGGCGGCGCCGCCCTTCCAGGCGGTGCCGGCGATGTCCAGGTGGCCCCAGCGGTACTTGGACGCGAAGCGCTGCAGGAACTTCGCGGCGGTGATGGATCCGCCCTCGCGGCCGGCGACGTTGGCGACGTCGGCGAAGTTGGTCTTCAGGCCGTCGGCGTAGTCGTCGTCCAGCGGCAGGCGCCAGCACGGGTCCAGCGCCGTCTCGCCGGCGGCGCTCAGCGCGGCCGCCAGTTCGTCGTCGCTGGCGTACATGCCGGAGCGCACGCCGCCCAGCGCGATCACGCAGGCGCCGGTCAGCGTCGCGACGTCGACGACGGCCGCGGGCTTGAAGCGCTCGGCGTAGGTCAGCGCGTCGCACAGGATCAGTCGGCCTTCGGCGTCGGTGTTCAGAATCTCGATGGTCTGGCCCGACATCGAGGTCACCACGTCACCCGGCTTGACCGCACGGCCGCTGGGCATGTTCTCGCAGGCGGCGATCAGCACGACCAGGTTGATCTTGGGCTTGAGCTCGACCACGGCGCGCAGCGTGCCCAGCACGGAGGCGGCGCCGCCCATGTCGAACTTCATCTCGTCCATGCCGGCGCCCGGCTTCAGCGAGATGCCGCCCGAGTCGAAGGTGATGCCCTTGCCGACCAGCACGACCGGCGCCTGCGTCTTGGCGGCGCCTTCGTACCTGGCCACGATGAAACGCGGCGGCACGTCGGAGCCCTTGGCCACGGACAGGAAGGAGCCCATGCCCAGCTTCTCGATGCCCTTCTGGTCCAGGACCTCGACCTTGATGCCGTGGCTCTTGGCCAGGGCCTTGGTCTGGTCGGCCAGATAGGCCGGCGTGGCCACGTTCGGCGGCAGGTTGGCGCACTCGCGCGCGACGGCGATGCCGGCGCCGATGGCCTGGCCGCGGGTCAGGCCGGCCTTGACCGCCTTGACCTCGTCCTTGCCGTGCAGCAGGGCGATCTTCGTCAGCTTCGAGGCGGCGGGCGCGCTCGGCTTGGTCTCGCGGTAGACGTAGGTGGCTTCGAGGGCGGCGAGCGCGGTCTGCTCGGCCAGGGACTCGGTCAGCTCGGCGCCGAAACCGACATAGGCGATCGAGGCGCCGGCGGCGCCCTTGCCCTTGAGTTGACCCAGCGCGGCGCCCAGCGCGGCGCGTGCCGCCTTCAGCGACGGGCCGCTGCCGGCGACGACCAGTCTGGGCGCCTTCAGGCCGGCGGGACGGACCAGGGACAAGACCTGACCCGCCTTCAGCTCGAAGTCGCCGAGCTTGACGGCGTCCTTGACCAGGGCGGCGACGGTCTTGTCGAGCGAGGCCGGCAGGCTGTCGCCCGCGACCACCAGCACGAGGGCGTCAGCGCCGTGCGACGACAGGGCGTCGAGGGAAACGAGCTGAGAGCGGAAGTCCATAATGCCGAGAAGTAGATAAAGTGCCCGGATGTTATTCGATTCAACCGTACGCAAGGAACTGGCCCGCAGTTTCGGATTGGCCTTCGTGGTCATCCTGACCATCGTCGTGACGATGCTGCTGGTGCGCTCGCTCGGCATGGCGGCCAAGGGGACGGTGGCCCCGCAGCACGTGCTGCTGTCGCTGGGTTACCTGACCCTGACCCAGCTGCCGCTGATGCTCGGCCTGTCCCTGTTCGTGGCGGTCGTCATGTCGCTGGGGCGCATGTACAAGGAATCGGAGATGACCGTCTGGTTCGCCAGCGGCCTGGGGCTGACGCGCTTCGCCCGCCCGGTGCTGACGATGGCCGCGCCCGTGCTGGTGGTGGTGCTGATCCTGCTGACCATCGTCTCGCCGTGGAGCAACGACAGCAGCGCGCAGCTCCGTGCGCAGTTCGAGCAGCGCAGCGACCTGTCGCGCGTCGCGCCGGGCCAGTTCCAGACCTCCAGCGACGGCACGCGCGTGTTCTTCATCGAACGCGATCCGGCCGACGAGGCCGCCGCGCGCAACGTCTTCATCATGAACAACACCGAGCACCTGGAGTCGGTGACGACCTCGGCGCGCGGCGCGCTGCAGTACAAGGACAACCAGCGCGTGCTGGTGCTGGAGCACGGCCAGCGCAACGACGTCGACCGGCGCAACGGCGACAAGTCCGTGGCCCGCTTCCAGCAGTACCAGGTCGTGGTGGACGAAGAGGTCATGCGCGTCGGCGGCACGCTGCCGCCCAAGGCCAGACCGACGATCGACCTGCTGGTCGAGCGCACGCCGCAGGGCGACGGTGAACTGGCTTTCCGCTTCGGCATGGCGCTGGCCTGCGTCAACCTGGTGCTGCTGGGCATCGGCATCTCCGCGACCAATCCGCGCCGGGCCAGCAACTGGAACCTGCTGTTCGCGCTGCTGGCCTTCATCGTTTACTACAACCTGACGACCTTGAGCCAGACCTGGGTGGTCGGCAACAAGGTGAAGCTGGGCCCGGCGCTGCTCGCGCTGCACGGCGGCGCGCTGGTCGTGGCGATGCTGCTGATGCTGTGGCGCGAACAGGGCGCGCGACTGGGCGCGCCGCGCAGCGGCGTGATCCCGCCTCCGCCGGAGAACCCGGCCTATGCCGAGACGGTCTTCTCCGCGCCTCCCGCCGGTCTGGTGATCGCGCCGGCATCGATGTCTTCGTCCACGCCGGGAGTGCCCACATGAGAACCGTCCGGCGGCTGCTGTACCGCGACATCCTGAGCTCGTTCGCCCTGGTCATGACCGGGTTCCTGGCGCTGTTCTTCTTCCTGGACTTCATCGACGACCTGGAGCGCTTCCAGCGCCTGGGCCTGGGCATCGGGACGGCGGTCTGGTCCAGCATGCTCAAGCTCCCGGGCCGCTTCTACGAGCTGATGCCGATCGCGGTATTGATCGGCACCATCTTCAGCATGGCGCGGCTGGCGCAGTCCAGCGAGTTCACCATCCTGCGCACCGGCGGTCTCGGCCCGCAGCGCGCGCTGGGCCTGCTGAGCGTGATGGCCCTGGCCTTCGCGGTGCTGGCCTTCGTGGTGGGCGACTTCGTCAACCCGTGGGCGGACCGTCAGGCGCAGCTGCTCAAGTCCAGCGCCAGCGGCGGCGTCACGAACGCCCAGGGCGCGTGGTTGAAGGACCGCGTCGGCGACTACAGCTACGCCGTGCACGTCGGGCGGGCCCGCGCCAACGGGCAGATGGAGGACGTGCTGATCTTCGAGTTCGACAGCAAGGGCGCCATGGCCACGCGGCTGACCGCCAAGCATGCGACCGTCGACCTGACCGGCCGCTGGCTGATGAACGAGGTGCAGCTGATGTTGTGGTCGCGCACGCCGACGCCGCTGAACCAGCCCGCCATGTCCGCGCCGCAGCACGCGGATCCCGCGGCGCCGCAGGACAAGCTGGCCGAGAACCCCGCGGTGCGCGAGATCCTGGTGCCCACCTACGAATGGCAGAGCCAGTTGCCCTCGGGCGTGGTGGCCGCGGCGGTGCAGCCGACCTGGAACATGTCCACGCTGGAGCTCTACCGCTACACGCGCCACCTGTCCTCGCAGGAGCAGTCGTCGGCGCAGCCGGAGATCCAGTTCTGGCGCAAGGCCTTCTATCCGTTCGCCTGCATGGTGATGGTGGCGCTGGCGCTGCCCTTCGCCTACCTGCATTTCCGCTCGGGCGGCATCAGCGTGAAGGTCTTCGGCGGCATCATGCTGGGCATCAGCTTCGTGGTGCTGAACGCCATCACCGGCCACCTCGGGCTGCTGCGCGACTGGACGCCCTGGCTGGTCGCCTCGGCGCCCAGCCTGGTGTACCTCGGCATCTCGATGGGGGCGTTCTACTGGCTGGTGCGCTATCGATGACGTTGGCGATCCAGCGCGGGATCGCCGCCTGCCCGGCCGACGGCCGGCCCGACTCCACCTCTCGCCGGAAGGGGACCCGCTGATGGACGGTCTGCTGCTTTTCGCCCATGGGGCCCGCGATCCGGCCTGGGCCGGTCCGTTCCAGGCCATCGCCGCGGAACTCCAGATCCGGCGGCCGGAGCTGCCCATCGCCCTCGCCTACCTGGAACTCATGGCGCCCGACCTGGCCACCGCCGCCGGCGCGCTGGTCGCGGTGGGCTGCACGCGCGTGCAGATCGTGCCGATGTTCCTGGGCGCCAGCGGCCATGTGCGCCGCGACGTCCCGCCGCTGGTGGAGTCGCTGCGCGCCGCGCACCCCCGCGTGCTGTTCGTCCTGCACGACGCCATCGGCGAACAGCCCTCGGTGATCCGCGCGATGGCGGGCGCCACGCTGGACCTGATCACGTCCGTCACCCTGCCCGCCGATCCGCTCAACCCGGCCACGCCGACCGTGCTGCCCCAGTCCTGAGCGTCCCGTCTGACTGTCCCGTCGACCATCCCGCCGACCTTGCGATGACCCCGCCATGAACCTGCACCAGTTCCGCTTCGTTCAAGAGGCCGCGCGCCGCAACCTCAACCTGACCGAGACGGCCAAGGCGCTGTACACCTCGCAGCCGGGCGTCTCCAAGGCGATCCTGGAGCTGGAGGAGGAGCTCGGTGTCGACATCTTCTCGCGCCACGGCAAGCGCCTGCGCAGCATCACCGAGCCCGGGCGCCAGGTCCTGAAGTCCATCGAGATCATCATGCGCGAGGTGGGCAACCTCAAGCGCATCGGCGAGGAGTACTCCAAGCAGGACGTCGGCACGCTGTCGATCGCGACCACGCACACCCAGGCGAGGTACGTGCTGCCCGGCCCGGTCACGCAGTTGCGCAAGCAGTTCCCGCAGGTCAACATCGGCCTGCACCAGGGGAGCCCGGACCAGGTCGCCCGGATGCTGATCGACGAGACCGCCGACGTGGGCCTCGCGACCGAATCGCTGTCGCAGTTCGAGGAGCTCGTCACCCTGCCCGCCTACGAATGGCAGCACGTGCTGGTGATGCGCGCCGAGCATCCGCTCGCGCAGCTCGAGCGCATCGACCTCGAGCACCTGGCCGCGCAGCCGTTGGTGTCCTACCACCCCAGCTTCACCGGCCGCACCCGCATCGACCGCGCCTTCGCGCAACGCCAGCTCAAGCCCGACATCGTGCTGGAGGCGATCGACTCCGACGTCATCAAGACCTATGTCCGGCTGGGCCTGGGCGTAGGCATCGTCGCCGAGATGGCGGTGCGCGAAGACCCGCCGGGCGGCGAACTCGTCTCGCGGCCGCTCGGCCATCTGCTGGGCCAGAACGTCGCCCGCATCGCCTTCAAGCGCGGCGCCTACCTGCGCAACTATGTCTACAGCTTCGCGGAGCTGCTCTCAGACCGGCTCAACCGCACGCTGCTGCAGCGCGCGATGAGCGGCGAAGCCAGCGACTACGACTTGTGATCCCCACCATGCGCATTCACACCCCCGTTCCCGCGAGCCGGCTGCCCCAACTGGGCGTCACCGTGTTCAGCGTCATGTCCGCCCTGGCGCAGCAGCACCAGGCGGTCAACCTCGGCCAGGGTTTCCCGGACTTCGAAGGCGACCCGGCGCTGCTGGACGCCGTCGACGCCGCGATGCGCGCCGGCCACAACCAGTACCCGCCCATGCCCGGCGTGCCGGCGCTGCGCCAGGCCATCGCCGCGAAGATCGAGACGCTCTACGGCCACGCCTACCACCCCGACACCGAGATCACCGTCACCGCCGGCGCGACGCAGGCGATCCTGACGGCGCTGCTCGCGATCGTCCACCCGGGCGACGAAGTGGTCGTGCTGGAGCCGGCCTACGACAGCTACGCGCCCAACATCGCGCTGGCCGGCGGCGTCATGGTGCCGGTGCCGCTGGATCCGGCGAGCTTCCGTCCCGACTTCGACCGCATTCGCGCCGCGCTCACGCCGCGCACCCGCGCGATCATGATCAACAGCCCGCACAACCCGAGCGGCGCGGTGTGGAGCGCGGACGAACTGCGGCAACTCGCCGAACTGCTGGACGGCACCGAGGTGCTGGTGATCAGCGACGAGGTCTACGAGCACATGGTCTACGACGGCCAGACGCACCAGAGCGTGTCGCGCCTGCCGGCGCTGGCCGCGCGCAGCTTCGTCGTGTCGAGTTTCGGCAAGACCTACCACGTGACCGGCTGGAAGGTCGGCTACGTGACGGCGCCGGCGCCGCTGATGGCCGAGTTCCGCAAGGTCCACCAGTACAACGTGTTCACGGTGAACTCGGCGATGCAGCACGGCATCGCGGCCTATATGCGCGACCCGGCGCCCTACCTGGGCCTGAGCGACTTCTATCAGCGCAAGCGCGACCGGTTCCGTGCGGGACTGGCCGAGACAGCTTTCGTGCTGCGCCCCTGCCCCGGCAGCTACTTCCAATGCGTCGATTACAGCGCGCTGCCTGCGGCGCAGGCGGCGATGGGTGACATGGAAATCAGCCAGTGGCTCACGCGCGAGATCGGTGTCGCCGCGATTCCGCTGTCGGCGTTCTACACCGGCGGCAGCGACGCCAAGGTCATCCGCTTCTGCTTCGCGAAGAAGGACGAGACGCTGGATCTTGCACTGGACCGCCTGAAGAAGATCTGAGTCAATCGCGCGCCCCCGGGCTCGCGACCAGCGAGTGCTGCTGGGGCCGGAGTGATGCGGGGGGTTCGCGGACGCGATGCCCCCTGCGTCGCGGAGAGCCCGCGCTTGGCCGTCCGCAGTAACGATCAGCGCCCCTTGGGCTCCCGCGGCGTGTCGTCCTCGACGAGCGACAGATCCAGGTCGATCGACTGCGTGAGCGGCGTGCGCGACGGCGCCGGCGACTGCCAGACCATCGTGGCCATCTGATCTGTCGGCGCGGTCGCGTCCAACGGCAACACGACATCGATCGAATTGCCGTCGATCTCGTGCTCGGCCCGATCGCGGGCCACCGCGTACAGCAGCAGCAGATCGCGATACGCCGGCAGCCCCAGGTCCCCGCTGTATTCCTGGTGGTTGGACAGCAGGTCCTGAAGCAGGCTCATGCTGCCTTCCGGATCGGACCAGGCCGCTTCGAGCCGCGTGATCAGTTCACCGTGGGTTTCCAACGCGTTGCCCTCGTTGAGGTCGTCGCTCCACGACGGGGCGCGGGCGTGGAACTGCGAAGAGAAGCGCGTGCCGATGCGATCGAAGGCTTCGCGGTCGCCGCGGCGCTGATAGAGCTCCATCAGCTTCAGGAAGGGCAGCCCGCTGGCCGCGTCGCGATGGTTCAGGCGCGAGGACAGCAGCTCGATCGCCGCGTCGTCCTGGCCCAGCACCATGAAGAAGTCGACCTGCTGCTCGAGGTCGATGAGTTCCTCCACGGTGACGGTGACGCCGCCGCCGCCCAGATCGGTCGAGAGCGGCGCCGGCCGCGTGTCGCCGCGCTCGAACTGCAGGCTCAGCGGCTCCATCGCGTCGAGAGCCGCCAGGGCGTCGAGCGCATCGTCCGCGGCGGTCGTCGGGGCCCGGGCGGGCGGTCGGGACGGTGAGGCGGACCTGGCGAACGCGGAAGGCGCCGGCGGGGCCGGCGGCGTCGGCGTCATCAAGGGCGCGGGCCGTGTCGGCGGCTCGTCGAGGCTCAGCGGCATCGGAATCGTCGACGGCGCCTGCGACGCCACGGGGCCGTCGCTCGACAGGTGCGACATCAGCGGCGCCGGCGAGCTGTGCGGATCGGTGGGCGTGAACGGGGACGGTCCGGTCGGGACCGGCGGCAGCACCGTCTCGGCGCCGGCGTCCTCGTGACGGGAATCACCCAGCCAGTGCTGGCCGGCCTCGCGCTTCTGCACGCGGTTGCTGCGCCAGAGCAGCAGGCTGCTGGCGGCCAGTGCCAGGCTCAGCAGGCTCAGGCCCAGCACCCAGACCGACGAAGCGTTGCCGCCTTTCTCGGCCTCCGCGCGGGCGGCCTGCAACTCCTGGCGCAAGGTCGTCATCGCGGCGAGCGTGCGCTTCTGCTCGGCCTGCATGTCGGCGAGCTGCTTCTGCATCGCCATCATCTGCTGGCGAGCATCCTCCGCGGCGCTCGCGGCACTGGCGGCGGCCTCGGCCGCCAGCAAGGCCGGCGCTGGCGGCTGCAGCGCCTCCACCGGCTCCAGCGACAGGCGCGGCGTGGCGGGACGCACGACGCGCGCCTCGCGCGTCGGTGTCTGTGTTCGATTGCGGTTCTGCCGCGCCTCCCGCGGCGAGGTCGAGCTGCCGCTGCCCTCGGAGCCAGGACTTGCCTCGGCGGTGCGGCGTGCCGGACGACGCGGGCGTTCAGTGGCGGCCTTGCCGGCATTGGCGGCACCTTCGGCGGCACGGGGCGTCGCCGCGGCGGCGATCGCCAGTTCATTGCCGGCACGCGGCGCCTGACGCGACGCGGCCTCCGACGATCGCACCGGCTGACCTTCCTGTTGCGCCTGCAGCGCGGGCGACACGGCCGGCGTGGTCGTCAGACCGGGATCGCCGATCACCTCGCCGTTCAGGCCCGGCGGGTCGATGAACGCGGTGTACTGGCGCGTCAGGCGCGTCGGGCAACCGACGCTCAACTGCACCGAGACGATGGGCTCGTCGATGCGCTGCATGCTCCGCAGCCGCACGCCGGTGACGCGAGAGCCGTCGCCCTCAACCTGCCAATGCAGGCCCGACGCGTTGAGCGCGTTCTCGCCGGCGCTGACTTCCGCGCGCACGCACTCGGGCGTCACGGTCTCGCCGGGATTGAGCTGGACGGGGAACAGCAGGTTCAGCGGCTGTCCCAATGACGAGGCCGCCTGGGGGCGGCCGACACCGAGGCTCCAGGCCGCCGGCGTCGACATCATGAGGATGGCAAGCACGAGAACGCTGTGCGACGGCAACGCGCCGCGCGGGTCGTGAAGGTCTCGATCCATTCCCGCTGTTCTTGCTGTTGGTGTGCGTTTCACTCTAGCACGGTGCTTACAGGGACAAACCCGGAAAAGCGCCCTGCATTCCCCCCGGATGCGCATCGCCCACGCATCATGCGCGCATCGCCGAGGCACCCGCAGGCAGCGCGCGGGTCCCTCACAATAGGCCAGAAACAACCCGGAACAGGCCGCCATGGCGGCGGCCCCTCCCCACAATTCAGGAGACGGCTGGCTTGTCACGCCAGCGACAAAGCATGAACAGCTCGGTTCTTACAATTTCGGAACGCAACAACATCGAGACGGGGCCGTGGTTTTCCAAGCTGTCACTGCCGCTGCGCAGCGACATTCTGGCGCGCGCCACCGTGAGACGCCTGACCGACGGCGCGCTGATGTCCGTGCGCGGCGAACCGGCCGAGGAATGGATCGGCGTGGCCAAGGGCGCGGTGCGGGTGAGTTCCGTGTCGCTGTCGGGCAAGCAGGTGACGCTGACCTACGTCGAACCCGGCATCTGGTTCGGCGACATCGCCCTGTTCGACGGCCTGCCGCGCACGCACGACGCGAGCGCGCATGGCGAGACCACGCTGCTGGTGATCCGCAAACCCGATTTCCGCGACCTGCTGCAGCGTCACACCGAACTCTACGAAGCGCTGCTGCGCCTGAACTGCCGGCGGCTGCGCCTGATGTTCGATCAGGTCGAGGATCTCAACACCCGGCCCCTGGCCTCGCGACTGGCCAAGCAGATCCTGCTGCTGGCGCGCAGCTACGGCGTGTCGCAAGGCGAAGAGGTCCGCATCGGTCTGCAGCTGGCGCAGGAGGATCTGGCGCAATTGCTGGGCGCGTCCCGGCAGCGCGTGAACCAGGAGCTCAAGGGCTTCGAGCGCGAAGGCGCGGTGCGCGTCGAGCCGACCCGGCTGGTGGTGTTGAGCAAGGAAAAGCTGCTGGCCATCGCCAACCGCTGAGCGTCCCGGGCACGTTCCCGCCTGCCGAAGGCGGAGGATTCCGGGGACGCGTCGATCACGAATCACGACAACTCCAGGAGACCTTGTGGACGACGCTTTCACCGGCACCCGCGCCCCTTCGCAACCGATGGACACCGAGGCGCTCGCCGCCTGGCTGGCGCGCGAGATCGAGGGCTTCGCCGGCCCGCTGACCATCGAGCAGTTCAAGGGCGGCCAGTCCAATCCCACCTATAAGCTGATCACGCCGGGCGCGACCTACGTGATGCGCGCCAAGCCGGCGCCGGTGGCCAAGCTGCTGCCCTCGGCGCACGCGATCGAGCGCGAGTTCACGGTGATGCGCGCGCTCGCCGGTACCGACGTGCCGGTGCCGCGCATGCTCGCGCTGTGCGAGGACGAGTCCGTCGTCGGCCGCGCGTTCTACGTCATGGCTTTCATGCAGGGCCGGGTCCTGTGGGATCAGACGCTGCCCGGCGCCTCCAACGGGGAACGCACGGCGATCTACGACGAGATGAACCGCGTCATCGCCGCGCTGCATCGGGTGGACTTCCGCGCGCTGGGGCTGGAGGGTTACGGCAAGCCGGGCAACTACTTCGAGCGCCAGATCGGCCGCTGGAGCAAGCAGTACCAGGCGACGATCACCGGACCGAACGAGGCCATGGACCGCCTGATCGAGTGGCTGCCCGCGCACATCCCCGACTCGGCGCGAGACGAGCGCGAGGTCGCGATCGTGCACGGCGACTACCGGCTGGACAACCTCGTCTTCCACCCGACGGAACCGCGCGTGCTGGCGGTGCTGGACTGGGAGCTGTCGACACTGGGCCATCCACTGGCGGACTTCAGCTACCACTGCATGTCGTGGCACATCCGCAAGAGCGGCGCGGCGCGCGGCCTGGGCGGCGTGGACCTGGCGCCGCTGGGCATCCCGAGCGAGCTCGACTACGTGCGCCGTTATTGCGAACGCACCGGTCGCGGCGACGTGGCGACGGTGATGAAGGACTGGAACTTCTACCTCGCCTACAACCTGTTCCGCATCTGCGCGATCCTGCAGGGCATCGCCAAGCGCGTCGAGGACGGCACCGCGTCCAGCCAGCAGGCCCGCGAGGCCGGCGCGGGCGCAAAGCCGATGGCGGAACTGGGGTGGCAGTTCGCGCAGAAGCTTTCAGCTTGATGCTGCGGGGT
>SEFA01000044.1 GCA_004210455.1 Rubrivivax sp.
TTCAGTCCGCTCCCCCCGCGCCGGCCGCCCAGCGCCCGGCGTGCGCCGCTTCGCCCTGGCGCCGCTGCTGCTGCCCTGCCTGGCCGCGATGCAGGCGATGCCCGCCTGGAGCCAGTCCGCCACGCCCGCCGCGCCGGCCGCCTCCGCGGCGGCGGCGGCGGCACCGGTCGAGAAGGACAACGAGCGCGCCGCGGTCAAGGCGGAGAAGCTGGAAGTCGTGACCGTCACCGCCACGCGCCGCCGCGAACCGCTGCGGGACGTGCCGTTGCGTGTCGAGACCATCAGCACCGAAGGCCTGGAGCGCTCCGGCGCCGGCTCGCTGGTCGACTACGTCGGCAACCTGCCCGGCGTGGACGTGAGCAGCGACGGCGGTCCCGGTCGCGGCCAGGTCAGCATCCGCGGCGTCAACGTGGGCAGCGCGGGCACGGCGACGGTCGGCACCTATGTGGACGAAGTGGCCTACGGCTCCAGCACCGCCTTCGGCGGCGCCGCTGTCGCCGCGCTCGACATGTCGCTGCTGGACCTGCACCACATCGAGCTGCTGCGCGGCCCGCAGGGCACGCTCTACGGCGCCGGCGCCATGGGCGGCCTGCTGAAGTACGTCACCAACGAGCCCGACACCCTGGAGTTCTCCGGCAAGGTCGGCTTCGGCGTGCGCGGCATCAAGGGCGGCGCGCTGGGGCACACCGAGAACGCGGTCGTGAACGTGCCGCTCAGCGCCGGCGTCGCCGCGTTGCGCGTGGCGGCGTTCAACGACCACGACGGCGGCTACATCAAGGCCTCGGGCCTGGCGCCGGGCAAGCACGTCAACGACGGCGACACGCGCGGCGGACGGGTCGCGCTGCTGCTGGAGCCGATGTCCAAGATGAAGATCCGCCTCTCCGCGGTCGACCAGAAGATCGAGCGCGACGGCACCGGCGTGGTCCAGTACGACGTGGCCACCGGTCAGCCGATCCACGGCGACCTGACGCACGACCTGTCGATCTCCGAGCCCTACAGCATCCGCACGCGGCTGCTGTCCGCCGACGTCGACTACGACTTCGGCTGGGCGCGCCTGAACGCCATCGTCTCCAGCCAGCGCTTCAACGGCGACACGCTGCTCGACGCCACCGAGATCCTCGGCGGCGGCGCCTTCGACTTCGTCCAGCTGGACAACCGCACCAGGCTGCGCAAGGAAACGCAGGAGTTGCGCCTGACCTCGGCGCGCGGCACCATCGAATGGCTGGTCGGGCTGTATCACAACAAGGAGCGCAACAACTACAACCAGCGCCTGTGGGGCCTGCCCACCGGCGCGGACGCGGACATGGAGCTGGTGCGCGTCGGCCAGCCCGCGAGCTACGAAGAGAACGCCGTCTACGGCGACGTGACCTGGAACCCGACCTCGGCGCTGTCCTTCACGCTGGGCGCGCGCGTGGCCCGCAACAAGCAGGCCTACGAGACGCTGACCAACGACGTGCCCGACTTCGAGACGCCGGCCACGTCCAAGGACCGTTCGAACACCTACCTCGCGACGGGACGTTATTCGCTCGACAAGCAGAGCAGCGTCTACGTGCGCGCCGCCAGCGGCTACCGCCCCGGCGGCCCGAACCCGCAGGCCATCGACGAGAACGGCCAGGTCATCCCGGGCGCGCCGACCTCCTTCGAGGCCGACACCCTGTGGAGCTACGAGGCCGGCTACAAGGCCGACCTGCTCGACCGGCGGCTGTCGCTGGAGGTGGCGCTCTTCGACATCCGCTGGAGCAAGCTGCAACAGCCGCTGGCCTTCGGCGCGACGACCGTGATGGGCAACGCCGGCAAGGCCGAGGTCAAGGGCCTGGAGCTGGCATCGCGCTATGCGATCAACGACGACTGGCGCCTGGAAGGCAACCTGGCCTGGACCGACGGCAAGCTCAAGGAGGACGCGCCCGCGCTCGGTCCGTCCGGCGCGCGGCTGCCCAACTCCGCCAAGCTGTCCGTGTCGCTGGGCGCGCGTTACGCGTTCGCGCTGGCCGGCAAGCCGTCCTATGCGAGCCTGCAGGTGCGGCACGTCGGCAAGCGCAACGCCGGCTTCGACAGCGAGACGACCTCCATCCCCAATTTCGTGATGCCGGCCTACACGCTGGTCGACGCGCAGTGGGGCATGGACTTCGGCGCGTGGCAACTGTCGGCCTTCGTCCGCAACCTGACCGACAAGCGCGCGATCCTCGGCGCCGACACCGCGCTCACCGCCTTCGGCGGTCCGCTGCGCGCGACGCCGGCGCAGCCGCGCACGATCGGCGCCTCGGTCACCTACAACTTCTGAACGCCGTCCCATGAAGCCACTGACTTTGCGCCTCGTCGCGCTGATGCTGGCCGCGTTCGGCGCCGCGCCGCACGCCTCCGCGCAGACGCCGACCACCACGCCCAAGTCGGCGCCGATCGCGCCGATCACCGCGACGGCACCGGCGTCGGCCGCCTCCGCCGCGGCGGCTGCCACCTCCCCTGCCACTGCCAAGGCATCCGCCCAGCCGATGACGCTGGCTGACACCCAAGCCTGGCTGGACGGGCTGATGCCCGCCGCGCTGAAGATGGCGCAGGTGCCGGGCGCCGTCGTCGTCATCGTGAAGGACGGCCAGCCGCTGATCCAGAAAGGCTACGGCTACGCCGACTGGGACCGGCGCGTCCCCGTCGATGCGGAGCGCACGCTGTTCCGTCCCGGCTCCGTGTCCAAGCTGTTCACGTGGACGGCGGTGATGCAGCTGGTCGAGCAGGGCCGGCTCAACCTGGACGCCGACCTCAACCAGTACCTGGACTTCAAGATCCCGCAGTTCAACGGCAAGGCGATGACGCTGCGGCACGTGCTCACGCACACGACGGGCTTCGAGGAGACGGCGCGCGACCTGATCACCTATACCGGCAAGTCGCCCGACCTGGCGAAGGTGTTGAAGGATTACATCCCGCCCGCGCTCTACGAGCCGGGCGCGCGGCCGGGCTACTCGAACTACGCGACGGCGCTGGCCGGCTACATCGTGCAGCGCGTCAGCGGTCTGCCCTTCGACGACTACGTCGAGCAGAAGATCTTCACGCCGCTGGGCATGCGGCACGCGAGCTTCCGTCAGCCGCTCCCGCCGGCGCTGGCGCCGCTGATGTCGCAGGGCTATGAGAAACAGGGCGATCCGGGCAAGGGCTTCGAGATCGTCAGCCTGGCACCCGCCGGCAGCTTGTCGGCGACGGGCGCGGACATGGGACGCTTCATGCAGGCCTTCCTGCAGCAGGGGCAGCTCGGCGACGCGCGCCTCCTGAAGCCCGAGACCGTGAAGCAGATGCACGGGCAGCTGACGAAGCCGATGCCGGACCTGCTCGGCATCGGGCTGGGCTTCTACCAGCACGACATCAACGGCCATCGCGTCGTCGGCCACGGCGGCGACACCATCCTCTTCCACACCGACCTGCTGCTGTTCGTCGACGACGGCATCGGGCTCTACATCTCGGTCAACTCGCCGGGCAAGGACGGCCAGGGCAAGTGGTTGCGCGACCGCGTGCTGGAGTCCTTCGCCGACCGCTACCTGCCGGACGCCCGCCCGGCGACGGCGCGCCAGGTCGACGACGCCACCGCGAAGCAGCATGCGCGGCAACTCGCAGGGTCGTACCAGAGCACGCGTCGGGAGGACTCGACCTTCTTCTCGCTGCTGCCGTTGCTGAGCCCGCTGAAGGTGGAGGCGCTGGACGACGGCCGCGTGGCGCTGGAACTCGCGGGCTCGCGCAGCGTGTTCCGCGAGGTCAAGCCGTATCTGTGGGAAGAGGAGCACGGCAAGCGCCGCCTGCAGGCCATCGTCGAGAACGGCCGCGTGGTTCGATGGGGTCTGGAGCCCTACGTCTTCGCCTTCGTGTTCGAGCCGGTGCCGGCGCTGTCGAGCGGCCTGGCCCTGCTGTTGGTCGGGCTCGCGCTGGTGAGCCTGCTGCTCACGGCGCTGCTGTGGCCGGTCGCCGCGGTGCTGCGGCGCAGGCACGGCGTCGCGGCGCCGGGCCGTCCGTTGCTCGCGGTGCGCATCGCCAGCGTCCTGGTCCTGCTGACGGTCGCGCTGTGGACGCTGGTGTTCACGCGCCTCGAAGGCGACGGCGACCTGAGCGTGGTCCTGCCCCTCGCGCAAGTCTTGACCCTGGTCGCGTTCATCGGCGGTTTGCTTGCCTCGCTGTGGCAGGCGAGGCTCGCCTTCCAGGGCGGCGGCGCGGGCGGCGGCAAGGGGGCCAAGGCGCTGGCCGTGGTCTGGGTGCTGGCCTTCGCGGTCCTGATCGTGATTGGTGCCGCCCACCACCTGATGAGTTTCAACCAGAACTTCTGACCCCGAGGCTCCCGGGATGGAGTCGAGGCGCGCCCACAAGGCGCGCCTGTTTCGCTTGAAGGATGCTCGATGAACCCGATGAAGAGGGCCGGTCTCGCCGGCTTCGTGACCTTGGCGCTGGCGATGTCCGCGGCGTCGCTGTCTCACTCGCAGCCCAGCGGGCAGCCCGCGGCGATACCGCCCGAGAAGCCGCTCGCGCCCAAGGTCGCCGCCACGCCCGAGCCGCCGGCGCCGTCCGCTTCCGCGGCCCGCGCGGCCGCCGCGCTGACCGCCGCCGACCTCGAAGCCTGGCTGGACGGTCGCGTCGCGTACTCGCTCGAGGCGGGCGACATCGCGGGCGCCGTGGTGTCCGTGGTGAAGGACGGACAGGTGCTGTTCCAGAAAGGCTACGGCTACGCCGACGTGAAGGCCAAGGTGCCGATGAGCGCGGAGACCACGATGGTGCGGCCCGGCTCGACGTCCAAGCTGTTCACTTGGACGGCGGTGATGCAGCAGGTCCAGGCGGGCAAGCTGAATCTGGACCGCGACGTCAACGACTACCTCGACTTCAAGATCCCGCAGACCTTCGGCAAGCCGATCACGCTGCGGCATCTGATGAACCACACCGCCGGTTTCGAGGAGGGCCTGAAGGACCTGCTCGCCTACGACCCGAAGCTCGCGCCGTCCAACGAGGACTACCTGAAGCAGCATCCGCGACCGATGCTGTTCGCGCCCGGGCAGGCGCCGGGCTACTCCAACTACGGCGTCGCGCTGGCCGGCTACATCGTGCAGCGTGTCTCGGGCGAGCCCTTCGACGCCTACGTCGACGGCCACATATTCCAGCCGCTGGGGATGCTGCATTCGACGACGGCGCAACCGCTGCCGGCGAAGTTCGCGCCTTTCATCGCCAAGGGGTATCGGCAGGCCAGCGATCCAGAGCCCTCCCCGTTCGAACTCGTCGTCACCGCGCCCGCGGGCAGCGGCAGCGCGACCGCGTCGGACATGGCGCGCTTCATGCTCGCCCACTTGCAGCAGGGCAGGTTCAACGGCCACGAGATGCTGAGTCCGGCCACCACCGCGCTGATGCACAGCCCGTCCGCGCAGGCGCGGCCCGGCTTCAACGTGATGGCGCACGGCTTCTTCCGCGAGTTCCGCAACGGCCGCACGCTGCTCGGTCATGGCGGCGACACCGTCGTGTTCCATTCCGACCTGAGCCTGCTGCCGGACGAAGGCGTCGGGATCTTCGTGTCCTTCAACAGCCGGGGAAAGGACTCGGCGGTCTACCTCGCGCGCAAGGCGCTGATGGAGGGTTTCCTCGACCGCTACTTCCCCGGCAAGCCGGTCGTCGACGCGCCGGTGCTGGCGTCCGCGACCAAGGACGCGCAACTGATCGCGGGGCGTTACCAGACCTCGCGCCGCGTCGAGCATGGTTTCCTCAGCGCGCTGTACCTCATGAACCAGACGGTGATCGCCGCCAATCCCGACGGCACCATCCTGGCGCCTTCGGGCCCGACCGGCGAGATGGCGACCTTCCGCGAAGTGGCGCCGCAGCTGTGGCGCAAGCAGGGCGCGATGCAGGAACTCGCGCTCGTCGAGGTGGACGGCGTGAAGACCGTGATCGACAGCGAGAACCCTGTCTCCGTGTTGCAGGAAGCGCCCTTCCTCCGCTCCGCGCCCTTGACGCTGAGCATCCTGGGACTGTCGCTGCTGGTGCTGGCGAGCGCGCTCGCGGCCTGGCCGCTGGGCGCGCTGCTGCGGCGCGCGGATCGCGCCACCAGCGGCGCGTCGCCCGCGCTGCACAAGCTGCGCCGCTGGCAGCGCATCGCGGTCGTCGTCGACCTCGTCTGGGTCGGGGCGTGGCTGGTGCTCATCATGCCGGTGCTCAGCACCGACCTGGCCCTCTACAACGGCGGCAACGACTGGCTGTTCGGCCTGATGCAGCTGAGCGGCGTGTTCGCGATCGCCGCGGCGCTGGTCGGCGCGTGGGTCGCCTGGAAGCTGTTCCGCGTCGACGCCACGCGCCTGTCGAGAGCCTGGAGCGTGCTGGTCGCGATGGCCCTGGCGGGCATGGTCTGGATCGGCGTCGTCGGCCAGCTGATGAGCCTCAACCTCAACTACTGAGCATGCACACGCCTGCCCTCGCCATGAGCACGGAACGATCCATGAAGTTCTTCATCGCCCACCTCGCCACCGAGACCAACACCTTCGCGCCGGCGCCGACGGGGCTGGGCGGCTTCGAGGAATACGGGATCTTCCACGGCGACGCCAGTCGGCGCGACCCCGGGGGCACAGGCGCCTTCATGCGCTTCCTGCGCGACCTGATCGAGTCGGAAGGTCACGAGGTCGCCGAGAGTCTTTGCGCCATCGCGCAGCCGTCAGGTCGCACGGTGCGGCATGTCTACGAAGCGCTGCGCGACGAGATCCTCGCCGACCTGCGCGCGGCGATGCCGGTCGATGCGGTGCAGCTGCTGCTGCACGGCGCGATGTCTGCAGAGGGGTATGACGATTGCGAAGGCGATCTCGCCGCGCATATCCGCGAGGTCGTGGGGCCGGACGTCCCGATCGGGCTGGAGCTCGATCTCCACTGCCATCTCACGGCGCTGATGCAGCGTTCGGCGACTGCGATCGTGGCGTTCAAGGAGTACCCGCACATCGACGCGGAGCCCCGCGGGCGCGAGCTGTACCGGATCCTCGTCGACACGGCCGCAGGCCGCGTACGCCCGGTCACGGCGACCGTCGATTGCAAGATGGTCGGACTCTGGCACACGACGCGTGAGCCGATGCAGTCCTTCGTCGCGCGCATGCAGGCGCTTGAGCGCGAACCGCGCGTGCTGTCGGTGTCGCTCGGCCACGGCTTCCCCTGGGGCGACGTGCCGGAGGCCGGCGCGAAACTCTGGGTCGTGACCGACAACGACGCCGCGCTGGCGCGCTCACTCGCGGAACAACTGGGGCGCGAGCTCTGGGAGATGCGCGAGGCGATCGGCCCTGAACTGATCGACGTCGACGGCGCGCTTGACCGCGCGCTGGCGCTGCGAGAAGGCCCGGTGGTGCTGGCCGACATCGCCGACAACCCCGGCGGCGGCGCGCCGTGCGACAGCACCTTCATCCTGCGCCGCATCGTCCAGCGCGGCATTGGCAACGTGATCGTCGGCGCCTTGTGGGACTTGGGCGCGGTGCACATCTGCCGTGACGCGGGCGTCGGCGCGGAACTCGACCTGCGCATCGGCGGCAAGTGCGGACCGGCCTCCGGCGATCCGCTGGACCTGCGGGTGGTGGTGCGCGCGGTGGTCGAGGACCACACGCAGTCGGCGCTGGGAACGCGCGAGCGGCTCGGCACCTGCGTGCGCGTCGAGGCGGCCAACGGCGTGCACATCGTGCTCTGCTCGATCCGCACGCAGACCTACGGCACGGACGCGTTCACCGGGCTGGGCCTGACGCTGGAGAACAAGGCGCTGATCGTGGTGAAGTCGACGCAACACTTCCACGCCGAGTTCGCGCCCATCGCCAAGGCCGTGCTCTACGTCACCACGCCAGGCGCGATGAACTGCGATTTCGCGCGCACGCCCTATCGGCTGAGGTCGCTGGACTACTGGCCGAGGGTGGCGGATCCGCACGGGTTCGGTTGACGTCGCCGTCCGGCGAGAATGCCCTCCCATGGCACAAGGCAAACGCATCTCCGTGGACATCGACGACGGCGCTCTTGAGGCGATCAAGGCGCTGGGCATAGCGGCAAAGGCCGCGCGCACGGCTGCCGGCGAGAGTCAGGGCGCGGCAGGTGCGCGGCTGGGCGTCCACGTCCAGACCATCGCGCGCATCGAGTCCGGCGAACCCGGCGTCGCGATCGGGCATGTCTTTGGGATGCTGGCGTTGTACGGGATCAGGCCGGGACTGCCGGGCTGATCAGTTCAATGCTTGCTCCCGCCCCAGTGGCAGGAAGGGTCCCGGCAGTAGTAGAGTGCGCCATCACGACCCTGAACCACCAGAAGGAAACCGAGCCATGGCAAAAGGCGAGCAACGCAACGACAAGGCTAACAAGAAGCCCAAGAAGGACACCAGCACGCCGAAGGAGTCGTCCTCCGTCTCCACCCGGCCGGTCGCGCCGATGACGGCCGTGATGCCCAAGGGCAAGCTGAAGAACAAGCCGGCCTGATTCCCGTTTCGTCCGGAATCCACGATCCGGCAATGAAAAACGCCGGCGGGACGCGAGTCCCGCCGGCGTTCTCATTGGCGCCTGGCGATCAGTGCTTGCCTGCGTCCTTGGCCGCTTCCTTCACGTCGCCGTAGGCCTTCTGGGCCTTGCCGTCGACCTGCTTGGCCAGGCCCTTGGCCTGCTGTTCGGTGCTGCCGACGACCTCACCGGTCTTCTGTTGCACCTTGCCTGCTGCGTCCTTGACGGCGCCCTTCACTTGGTCCTTGTTCATCGTCTACTCCATAAAGTTACTGCGTATCTCGCAGGGTGCGATGGCACGGAGTTCATCCTAGGCGCGGCGCGTTCCGGCGCGTGAAGGCGGGCGACGCGTCCTGCCGTCGGCGTGGTCCTACAGGACCTGGCCACAAAACGACGCGCCGCGAACAAGTCATGCACACGCCGTTCACAACCCGTCGCATGCGGGGGCGAACTTGTGGCACCGGAGCATTGTTGGCACCCGTTGCCATGTGAAGGCAGCGCCGGGCCCCTTTGTCGACGCACGCCGATTCAGAAGAGTCACCTCGTCATCACTTCATCTGAACGAGGCCACCATGCCCTTCGCCAACATCAAGCTCCCCGAAGGCGTCGCCGACGCCGCCCGCAAGGAGGAAATCATCCACCGCGTCACGGCCATGTTCGTCGAGTACTTCGGGGAACGCGCCCGCCCCTACTCGATGGTCCTGGTCGAGGACGTCGCCGACGGCGGCTGGGGCCGCGCGGACGAGACGCTGACGATGGAGAAGATGGGGATCAAGCCGACACCTTGAAGGCTCCCGTTCAGCGCCGGTACGCCGCCGCGCCCTCTCCGGCGACCAGACCGCTGGCCATCGCCGCCGTCAGCAGATAACCGCCCGTGGGCGCTTCCCAGTCCAGCATCTCGCCGGCGACGAACACGCCGGGACGCGACTTGAGCATCAGCCGCTCGTCCAGCGATTCGATCGTCACGCCGCCCGCGGTGCTGATCGCCTCCGCGACCGGGCGCGCGGCGCGCAGGCGCAGCGGCAGCGCCTTCAGCGTGCGTGCCAGCGTTGCCGTGTCGGCGTACTCGTCCTTGGCGAGCACCTCGTGCAGCAGGCCGGCCTTCAGGCCTTCGATGTTCAGGCGGCTCTTCAGGTGCGACGACAGCGAGCGCGAGCCGCGCGGATGCGCGACCTGCTCCAGCACCCACGACGCGTCGCGGCCCGGCAGCAGGTCCAGGTGCACGAGCGCCTGGCCGTCGCGTTCCAGCTTCTCGCGCAGCAGCGCGGAGGCGGCGTAGACCAGCGAACCTTCGATCCCGGTCGCCGTCACGACGAACTCGCCCTGGCGGGAGAAGCTCCGGCCGTCGACGCCGTCGGCGCTCAGGGCCACGGGCTTGAGCGGTTGGCCCGCGAATTTTTCGGCGAAGAACGGCGACCAGCCCGGTGCCGCGCCGTCGCGAGGCGCGCCGAGATCGAAGCCGCAATTGGCGGCCCGCAGCGGTGCCACGGTCGCGCCGGTCTCTGCCAGCAGCGGCGCCCAGGCGCCGTCCGACCCCAGTTGCGGCCACGAGGCGCCGCCCAGCGCGAGCACGACGACCGCCGCGGTCACGGCGGTGTCGCCGTCGGGGGAGGTGAAGCGCAGCGCGCCGGTCTCGTTCCAGCCCAGCCAGCGATGGCGCATGTGGAAGCGCACGCCCTGCGCGCGCAGGCGGGACAGCCAGGCGCGCAGCAGCGGTGCGGCCTTCAGGTTCTTGGGGAAGACGCGGCCGGAGGTACCGACGAAGGTCTCGACGCCGAGGTCCTGGGCCCATGCGCGAACGGCTTCGCCGTCGAAGCGGTCCAGCCAGGTGCCGACCGGGGTCTGGCGCTCGAAGTAGCGTGAATCGAAAACGGGTCGTGGCTCCGAGTGCGTCAGGTTCAGGCCGCCCTTGCCTGCCAGGAGGAACTTGCGGCCGACCGACGCCATGGCGTCGTAGAGGTCCACGGAGAGTCCTGCGTGGGCGAGGCGTTCGGCGGCCATGAGGCCGGCGGGGCCGCCGCCGATGACGACGGCGCGACGGGTGGATTCGGAGGTAGGCATGGGATGGAGGGTACTGCGCAAGGCCGCGCAGTGTGCCAGAGCTGCTCGGTCGCTCGGATCGGGGCGGCCAGGCCCCCTTTCCGGAACTCAAGGAGGGAATTCACTTGCCGGCAGGCAAGTGAAGGAGGGAGATGGAGGAAAGGGGGCCTGGTCGCCCCGATCGTGCTCGGTCTAGACGGTGCTCGGCACGGCCGGCAATTCCAGCGTGAACCTCGATCCCTGCCCGCTTTCGCTGTCCACGAGGATCCGGCCGCCCATGCGTTCCATGAGTTGCTTGCAGATGACCAGCCCGATCCCGTGCCCGGGTTGATCCACCCGCCCGAGCCGGTTGAACGGCTGGAACAGTTGGGATCGCTGCTCCGGGCTGAGCCCGATGCCGTTGTCGGCGACCTCGATCTGGAAGCCGCGCGATTCCGCGCGGGCGCGGACTTTCACCCAGCCGCCGCGGCGGTTGTACTTGATGGCGTTGGAGATCAGGTTGTGAAGCACCTGTTCCAGCCGGATCGGATCGGCCTGGACGAGCGGGAGGGTGCTGTCCTCTTCCGGCGTCATGCCGACCTGCAGGTCCACCCCGGCCGCCGCGGCCGCGGGTTGCGCGAGTTCCACCACGCGGCGCAGCAGCGGCCCGGCCTGCAAGGGCAGCGACTGCACGCTGAGCGTGTTCGCCTCGACGCGAGACAGGGTCATCATGTCCTCGATCAGCACCAGCAGGTGCTTGGCCGCGTCGTCGATGTGCTTGACCCGCGATTGCTGGACCTCGTCCAGGGGTCGCTTCGGATCGTGGGCGAGCAGTTGGCTGAAGCCCAGCACCGCGTTCAGCGGCGTGCGCAGCTCGTGGCTGGCGTGGGACAGGAACTCGCTCTTGGTCTTGCTGGTGACTTCGGCCAGTTCGCGGGCCCGGTCCACGTCCTGCAACCGCATGCGCTCGCCGAGTTCGCGCTGCAGCAGCTCGCCGCGCAGCCGCACCTGACGGTGCAGCGCGCGGTTCCAGAGCAGCGCCACGCCCAGTCCCGCGATCACCATCGCCAGCGCGATGCCGACGCCCCACAGCGCCCGGCGCTGCCAGCGCATCGCCACCGTGTCCTGCGTGATCCAGCGGTCGGCGATGGCCTGACGCTCGCCGTCGCCGATGCGCACCAGCGCCTTGTCCAGGATGCGGCCCAGCATCGGCCAGTCGCGCCGGTAGCCGATGCCCAGCCCGTACGCGAAGCCGATGTCGTCCACCACCCGCAGGTTGCCGATGCCGTCGCGCCGCATCAGGTAGGTTGCGCCGGCCAGGTCCACCACCGCCGCCCCGACCTGTCCGCCGGCCAGCCGGCGCAGCACGGTACGGTCGTCGACCTCGACCTGCAGCGGATTCGTCGCATAGCGGTCGCGCAGGAACTCCGCCACCGCATAGCCGCGCGCCACCGCCACCGGTTCGCCGGGACGCAGCGGATCGTCGCCCGCGCCCGCGCGGCGAAGCAATACCGCCGGCACCGTGATGTAGGCGCGCGTGAAACCGAAGCGCTGCGCGCGCTCCGGCGTCTCGCGCAGGGACATCTGCACGTCGAGCGTGCCGTCGGCCAGCGCGTCCAGGTTGTCGGCGAAGGGGCGCGGCGGCTGGAATTCGAAGCGCAGCCCGGTGAGTTCCGACAGGCGCCGCGCATAGTCCAGCGACAGGCCGGTGAGCCGGCCTTCCTCGTCGACGTAGGTGAACGGTCCGTAGCTGGCCGATCCGCCGACCCGCAGCACCGGATGCTGCGCCACCCAGGCGCGCTCTTCGGCCGTCAGCCAGTCACGCGGATCCGCGTGTCCCTGCCCCGCCAATGCCAGCCATGCCGCCAGCACGACCGCCAGGACAGGCAGCAGGCGCGGCAGGAGGCGGAGGACGCGGAAGATTCGGGGGGGTGCGAACGGGACCACGGATCCATTGTGAGCCCGCCTCCCCCTTTGGAGGGGAAGGACTCTCCCGCATCCAGGGGTGGTCCCCTGTCAGAAGTGTCAGGTGCCGCCGACACCTGACGTGCAGCGTCCGCTCCGACTCAGGCGCCGAGCGAGGCCCGCAGCGATGCCTTCAGCTTCTGGCCGATCTCCGGCTTGTCCTCGAACGGATCCGTCGGGTTGCGCAGCTGCATCACGTCCTCCAGCCGCGTCTGCACGGCCTTGAGCGCCTGCGGGTGGCTGAAGATGTAGAAGCGCTCCTCGTCCATCGCCTCGAACACCATCCGCGCGACATCCGCCGCCGTCAGCTTGCCCGAACTCACGGCCTTGTCGGTCATCGCCTGCGAGATCACCTGGCTCTTCGTCGGCTTGTCGGCGCCGAGTTCGCCCGGCCGGTTGCGATGGCTCTGCGTGATGCCGGTGGGCACGAAGAACGGGCACAGCACCGACGCGCGAACCTGCTCCGTCACCAGCGCCAGGTCCTGGTACAGCGTCTCGCTGAGCGACACCACCGCGTGCTTGGACACGTTGTAGACACCCATGTTGGGCGGATTCAGCATGCCCGCCATCGAGGCCGTGTTGACGATGTGCCCCTGCCACGCCGGATCCTGGCCGGCCGCCTCCAGCATCATCGGCGTGAACAGCCGCACCCCGTGCACCACGCCCATCAGGTTGACGCCGAGGACCCACTCCCAGTCCGACAGCGCGTTCTCCCAGATCAGCCCGCCCGAGCCCACGCCCGCGTTGTTGAACACGACGTTCGGCGCGCCGAAGCGCTCTTTCACCGCAGTCGCCAGCGCTTCCATCTGGTCGGCCTTGGCGACGTCGACGCGACGCGCCAGCACCGGGTGCGCGGCGAATTCCGACGCGGCCTTGTCCAGCGCGTCCTGCTGCACGTCGCACAGCACCAGGTTCATGCCGCGCGCGGCGGCGATGCGCGCCACCTCGAGTCCGAAGCCCGAGCCCGCGCCGGTGATGACCGCGGTCTTGCCTTGATAGTCCTTCATGCGCCTGTCTCCTTGATCTTCGATGTCCTGGGGACCGGGTTACGCCGCCCTCAGCGAGTAGCGGATACGCGGGAAGTGCACGTGCACGCGGCCCGCGCGTTCGTCCTCGCGCGCCAGCGTCACGGTGCGGCAGCTCAGGCCGACCAGCGTGCCGGCCACCGCGTCGCGCGCGTAGTCGTACGGCGTGACCGTCACGGCGTCGCCGGCGGAGAAACCGAGGCCCTCCTCGACCAGCGCGGGACGCGGCGTCGACGCCTTCGCCAGCGCGATCGCCCCGGCGCCGTCGAGCTTGCCGGCGCGCTCGCCGTGGCCGATCGCAGCCACGCGGCCCATCCAGGCCCGCAGCGCCTCATGCGGCTGGAAGATCTCGGCCAGCGGTCCGGTCCGGGTCACGAACCACAGCGGGTGATAGACGCTGAGGTCGGCGATGCTGGTCTGGTCGCCGAGCAGCCAGGGCCGGCCGTCGGCCAGCATGCCCGACAGCCAGTCGAGGTACTGCGTCAGCGCCGCGCCGGCGTCGACGCCGCGCATCTGCGGCATGCCTTCGCTCATCGCCTTGCGGTCGGCGACGAAGATCTTGAGCATGTCCGGCGGCGCGCCGGCGAACAGCGCGGTCGCGCCCGCCGGCTGCATCGCGTAGGGCAGCGCGGTCCAGAACAGGTCCGTGTCGGCCCATTGCGCGAGCGTGCGCGCGTGGCCGGCGACGGCCGCGGGGTAAAGGCTGGGCGTCGGGCGGCGGCCTTCCAGCACCTCGGCGATCAGCGCGGTGTCGCAGTAGATATCGGCCCCGAGCTGCAGGAAGGGCGTGCGACGGTAGCCGCCGGTCAACGCCACCACGTCGGGCTTGGGCAGCACCATCGGCACCGTCACCGAGTGCCACGCCAGGCCCTTGAGGCCCAGCATCAGCCGCGCCTTTTCGGCGAACGGCGAGCTGCTGTAGTGGTGCAGGACGAGGTCGTCGGACGACGGCGAGCCGGCGGCAGGCGCGGCCTCGCGGCCGGGTTCGCGCTGGGTGTCGCGCTGGGTGTCGCGTTGAGTGTCGCGGCGGGGTTCGCTCATGGCGTCGCCTCCTTGCGCATGTCGATGTGAGGGATGCCGTCCTCGTCGTAGACGTCCGAGATCGGCGTGAACCCGAAGCTGCCGTAGAACTCGCGCAGGTGGGCCTGCGCGCCGAGTTCGATCGGCTGACCCGGCCAGAGCCTCTGGCATTCGCGCAGCGCCTGGCTCATCAGCGCGCGGCCCAGGCCGCCGCCGCGCGCGGTGGGCGCCGTGATCACGCGCCCGATGCGCGCCGCGCCGTCGCCGATCGAGGGCGGCAGCAGGCGCGCGTAGGCGAAGAGTTCGTCGCCACCGCCAACGCCCTGCCCCACCCCCTGCAGATGCCACGCGTGCTCGTCGAGTCCGTCGGGATCGAGGTAGATGCAGCGCTGCTCGATGACGAAGACCTCCGCGCGCAACCGAAGGGCGCGATACAGGCCTCGCACGCCCAGTTCATCGAAGGGCTGGCTGATCCAGCGCGGGCCGGGCATCAGACCAGCTTCACCAGCTGCTTGCCGAAGTTGCGGCCCTTGAGCAGCCCCAGGAACGCTTCAGGCGCGTTCTCCAGACCCTGCGCGACGCTCTCGCGGAACTTCAGCTTGCCGGTCGCGACCAGCGTGCCCAGTTCCTTCAGCGCCTCCGGCCACACGTCCATGTGCTCGGAGACGATGAAGCCTTCGACCTTCATCCGGTTCGTGAGGATCAACTGCGGCAGCGTCATCGGGATCGGCTCGCCGTTGTAGCCGGCGATCATGCCGCACAGGGCGATGCGGCTGAAGGCGTTTGAACGCAGCATCACCGCGTCGAGGATCATGCCGCCGACGTTCTCGAAGTGGCCGTCGATGCCGTCCGGGCATTCGGCCTTCAGCGCGGCGGACAACGACTTCAGGTCGGTGTGCCGCTTGTAGTCGATGCAGGCGTCGAAGCCGAGTTCCTCGACCACGTAGCGGCACTTGTCCGCGCCGCCGGCGATGCCCACCGCGCGGGCGCCGCGCACCTTGGCCAGCTGGCCGACCGCGCCGCCCACCGCGCCGCTGGCGGCGCTGACGACCACCGTCTGGCCCGGCTTCGGATCGATGATCTTCACCAGGCCGTACCAGGCCGTGACGCCCGGCATGCCGACCGCGCCCAGGTAGGCCGACAGCGGCACATGCGTCGTGTCGACCTTCTGCAGCACGCCGCGCTGGTTGGCGTCGACCAGCTGGTATTCCTGCCAGCCGCCCATGCCGACGACCTTGTCGCCGACGGCGAAGTGCGCGTTCTTCGACTTCACCACCTCGCCCACCGTGCCGCCGATCATCACGGCGTCCAGGGGCTGCGGCGCGGCGTAGCTCTTGCTGTCGTTCATGCGGCCCCGCATGTACGGATCGAGGCTCAGGTAATGGTTGCGGACCAGCACCTGGCTGTCGGCGAGGTCGGGAATCGCCTGTTCGACCAGCTTGAAGTTGTCAGTGCCGGGCTCCCCGGTCGGGCGGGAGACCAGATGGATCTGGCGGTTCACTTGGCTCATCGAAAGCTCCTCGGTCAATGTCGGTCACGTCAGTGCGTGGCGCGTGAAACGGGATCGACGGGCGCGGACGCCTCGATCCGTGACGGAATGCCGGCGATTGAACCACGACGCCTGCCCCCCTCACGTCCCTCGCGCGACAGAAAAGAACGAGCGTGCTTTTTCAGGTTCGGAGGATGAAGTCCCACCTATTCGAGTCACCAACCGCAGACGGCAGGTTGTCACTGAGCATCCCTCTGACAACGCCGGTCACCGCCATGCCTTTCTCCCTCTTCCGTCGCTCGAACCTCCCCTCGTTCCTGTTCTCGACGCCGCCGCCGCCGAAGGCGCCCGAAGATGCAGGCATCCGGAAGTGGCTCACAGCGCAAGCGCCGGGTGCGCGCGACAAGCATGGCTTCGAACTGTTGGCGCGGCTGATGGAGAAATCATTGGCGCGCAAGGAGGCGCAGCTGGATCTGTCGACCGCCGATCCGAAGGCGTTGGACAAGATGCCTGCCGGTCTGATCCAGCGTCTGGGCGCGCATGTGAAGCAGCTGGATCTTCCCGTCGGGTGCTCGAACGATCTCCGGCGACGTTGGGCCATGGACCTGCCTCACACGGTGGTGACGCCGCCGCCCGACGCCCGGGCGAGCGACCCCCAGACGCCCGATGAGGCGAAATGGGCCTTCATCCGTGGCGCGAAAGGGCGCACTCCCGCGATAAGGTCGTTGAAGGTCGAGACGCCGCGCCCGCCGGGCGCCGCGATCGATGGGGCGGCATTGCCACCGCCCAGCGACACGCCCGCCCGCGAGGAACTCCGGGAGGCCCTGGCCGCCGCGCGACCGATGCGCGCCTGGTTGTTGCATCACGCGCTCAGCGAAGGCAACGACGGCAGGGCCTCGCTGGCCTCCAACGAGGCGGACGCGATCGCGAGGGCGCTGCTGCTGCAGCCTCGCGGGCTGACCGCCCGGGAGCAGCGCGCCTTCACGACCTCGCAGGGCCTGCTGGCCGCGCGAACGGCCGGGAAACCGCTGGCACTCTCGGCGGATCAGGGTCATGCGCTGGACATGGCGTTGTCGATCATCGAGACACGGGTGGACGCCGCGGACCCGTCGCGTCGCGCCTACCTCGATGCGCGCCTGGCAATCCCGACGCTCCCATCGGAAGACGATTGAGCGCAGCGCCATGCCCATCAACCTCTTCCGCCGATCGCATCTGCCCGCCTTCCTGACGGGCGGCCCACTGCCGTCGCAGGCCCCGAAGGACGCCCAGGTCCGCGACTGGGCCCGCCAGGTCAAGCTGCCGGACAAGGCCGTGGAACTCGTCGCGCGCGTGATGGAGAAGGAACTCGTACGCCGCACCGGCACGCTGGACTTCTCCGCCGGGGAGACCAACGTGCTGGACAGGCTGCCGCCCACCCTGCTGGCGCGATTGGCCGACTACACCCGCTCCCTGCTGCTGCCCGACGATTGTCCCCTGAGGCTCGCGGACCGGCTGATACGCCACCTTCCCTGGCTGACGAAGGTGTCTCCGGACATTTTCATGCCGCTGCTGCGCCCCCCCAAGACCCCAGATGCGGGCGGGGGGGCTCGCACCGCGCGGCCTCGCGCGGGGAACGACGCCGCGTCACCGCCTGCCACCGTATCCGCCGTATCCGCCGCCTTGTCCGCCGCCTCCTCCGTGTCCACCGCGCCCTCCGCCGACGAGGCGATCTACGACGTGCCGCCGCGTCGCGTGGATGACGGCGCCTACAAGACGCTTCCCCGGCGCGACCGCCGGATCGCCCTGCCGGAGACGACGGAGGCAGCGCCGCTGGCGACGGAGAGGCCGCGGAGTCCGCCGCCCAAGCAAGGACGTCCGGTCGCGGCTGGCGCCGAGTCGACCGAGGTCAGCGACTACGTCGTCCTGAGATCGCGCCCGACACGCACGCATCAGACCCACGACGCATCGCGTCAACGTGCGGCCCTCGAAGAGGGACTGCGAGCCCTCCCGCTCGCGAGGGTGAAGGCGCTGGCTCGCGCCATCGCCGTGCTGAAGCCGGCGGCGGTGTGGGCCTCCCAGTCCCGCGAGAAAGCGGCCGAGCCGGCGTTCTGGCCGATGTCGCCGGATGACGCGAACACGGTCTCCGCGTCCTTGGCCGGTCTGTCGCCGACCGAGTGGACGATGCCCGAGCTGCAACGTCCCCTGCTGGTCTCGCAGCGTCTGCTGGCCCAACGCCGACCCGGCAAGGTCCTGCCCCTCGGCATCGACGATATCGTCTGTCTGACGCAGGCGATGAGGACGGCGCAGCAGCTGGCCGCGGGGACGCTGGGCACCGCCCCCGATCTGCCGCCGCCGCGCAGGGGCCGTTCGCCGGGCGCGGGCCGCTGAGCGGCGGCCGTCCTCAGTCCCCGGCGCGCTGCAGCGCCTTGAGGCTGCGGCCCTTCCCGGGCAGCGCCTTCAGGTACTTGAAGGTCCCGGTGGCGTGGGCGCAGAGCTTGCCGTCCTCGCCGTAGACCGAGCCGTCGCAGAAGGCCATCGTCGTCGAGCGGTGCAGCAGCCGGCCGACGGCGCGCAGCGCGCCCTCGCCGGGGCGCATGAAGCTGGTCTTCATCTCCACCGTGACGACGCCGGGCCCGAAGTCCGGCAGGTCGCGGTGCACGCTGCGCGCCGCATGGGCCATCGCCACGTCCAGCAGCGTCATCAGCACGCCGCCGTGCGCCACTTCCCACGAGTTCAGGTGCAGCTCGCGGATGTCGACCCGCAGCTCGGCCTCGCCCTCGTCGATGCGGGTCAGCTCGAAGCCCAGTTGCTGGACGAAGGGGATGTGGACGGGGAACTTCAGCGGCTCGGACATCGGAATGGGATAGCTAGGTGGCGATCAGCTGCCATGGACGGCGGACACGCCCCCGTCGACGGCGAGGATCTGTCCGGTGATGTGCTTCCCGGCGCGGCTCGCGAACAGCAGGGCGGCGCCCTTGAGGTCCTCATCATCGCCGATGCGCTTGAGCGGGGCGTGTTCGGCGAGCTTGTCCTCGCCGATCGCCGCCATCAGGCCCTTGGTCATCTTGCTGGGGAAGAAGCCCGGCGCCAGCGCGTTGACGGTGATGCCGTGCACGCCCCACTCGCCGGCCAGCGCGCGGGTGAAGTTCACCGCCGCGCCCTTGCTGGTGTTGTAGGCGATGGTCTTCATCATGCCGCTGTTGCCGCCCAGGCCGGCGATCGAGGCGACGTTGATGATGCGGCCGGACTTGCGCGGGATCATGCTGCGTCGCGCGACTTCCTGGCTCATCACGAACAGGCTGCGGATGTTGAGGTCCATCACCTTGTCCCAGGCCTCGACCGGATGGTCCTCGGCGGGGGCGCCCCAGGTCGCGCCGGCGTTGTTGACCAGGATGTCGATCTGGCCGAGCTTCGCCAGCGTCTGCTCGACGATGCCGCGGGCCTGCGCCTCGTCGGACGCGTCGGCGGCGACGTATTGCGCCTGGATGCCGCGCGCCTTCAGATGGGCGACGGCCTCGTCCAGGTCGGCGGCCTTGCGCGAGCTCAGCATCAGCGTCGCGCCGGCCTCGCCGAGCGCCTCCGCGATCTGCAGCCCGAGGCCGCGCGATCCGCCGGTCACCAGCGCCACCTGGCCGGTCAGGTCGAAGAGGTCTTGCACCTTGCTGCTCATCGTCGTCTCCTTGATGTCGTTCAGAACCACTCGTCGCGCATCTCGCGCGTGAGCGCCTCGCGCCGCGCGACCACGCCCAGCCAGGCGTGGATCTTCGGCAGCTCATAGGCGAAGAAATAGCGCTGCGCGGCGCGCTTGCCGTGGGCGAAGTCGTCGTCCCGGCCGTCGAGCGCGAGCGCCACGTCCAGCCACACCCACGCCAGCACCGTGTGCCCGAAGGCCTGCAGATAGGGCGTCGCGTTGGCGAGCGCCGCCTCCGGCTCACCGGTGGACCAGGCCTTCTTCGTCGCACCGCCGACGGCGGCCAGCGCCGCGCCGAGCTCGTTCGCCGCTTCGGCAAGACCCGGCACCTGACCGGCGCGCTGCGCCGTGTCGCTGATGCGCGCGGCCAGCGCCATCAGCGCCTGTCCGCCGTCCATCACGACCTTGCGACCCAGCAGGTCCAGCGCCTGGATGCCGTGCGTGCCCTCGTGGATCATGTTCAGGCGGTTGTCGCGCCAGTACTGCTCCACCGGGAAATCGCGCGTGTAGCCGTAGCCGCCCAGCACCTGGATGGCGAGCGAGTTCGCCTCCAGGCACCACTCGCTGGGCCAGCTCTTGGCGATGGGGATGAGCACCTCCAGCAGCCGCTTCGCCGCAGCCACTTCGTCTTCGGACCCGGTGTGCTGCTCGTCGACCAGACGAGCGCAGAACAGCTCCAGCGCGAGTCCGCCTTCGACATAGCTCTTCTGCGCCAACAGCATGCGCTTGACGTCAGCGTGCTCGATGATCAGCGCCTGCGGACGCGCCGCGTCCTTGACACCGGCGGTCGTGACCGGGCGGCCTTGCGGACGCTGGCGCGCGTACTCGAGGCTCGCCTCGTAGCCCGCGTAGCCGAGCATCACCGCGCCGAGGCCGACGCCGATGCGGGCCTCGTTCATCATGTGGAACATCTGTCGCAGGCCGTCGCCGGGCCGGCCGACGAGGTAACCGATCGCGCCTTTCTTCCCGCGCGGCGTCTGACGCCCTTCGCCGAAGTTGAGCAGGCAATTGGTCGTGCCGCGATAACCGAGCTTGTGGTTCAGGCCCGCGAGCGCCACGTCGTTGCGTTCGCCGGTGAGCTGCCCGTCCGTGCCGACCAGGTGCTTGGGCACGATGAACAGCGAGATGCCCTTCGTGCCCGGCAGCGGCTTCCCATCCGGACCGGGGATCTTCGCCAGCACGAGGTGGACGATGTTCTCGGTGATCTCGTGCTCGCCGCCCGAGATCCACATCTTGTTCCCGGTGAGCCGGTAGCGCGGGCCGAGCGGGTCGGTCTCGAAGTCGGCGCCGTCGCCGCCCGCATCAGGGTCGGCCCGCGTGGCCACGTCGGACAGCGACGACCCCGCCTGTGGCTCCGACAGGCACATCGTGCCGAACCAGCGCCCGGACAGCTCGTTCATCGCGAAGACCTCGCGCTGCAAGTCCGTGCCGTACGCCATCAGGAGATTGGCATTGCCGTTGGTCAGCATCGCGTAGCCGCCCAGGGCCACGCTGGCCTTGCTGAAGAAGCAGTTGGCGGCCATCTCGACCACGCAGGGCAATTGCATGCCGCCGTGCTCGTAATCCTGCGCGGCGGCCAGCATGCCGGAGCCGACGTAGGCGGCGAGCGCCTCGTGCGTCGCCTTCGGCAGATGAACGCGTTCGCCGTCGAAGCGCGGCTCCTCGGTGTCGGCCAGGCGATTGAACGGCGCGAACTTCTCGCGGGCGATCTTCTCGCAGGTGTCGAGCACCGCGTCGAAGGTCTCCCGCGAGTGCTCCGAAAAGCGCTCGCGCCGGCCGAGGTCCTGCACCTTCAGCCAGTCGTAGAGGAAAAATTCCAGCGTCTGGCGCATGCGGACCTCGGCGGTGACGTTGAACGATCAGAGGACTTCGAACACACCCGCGGCGCCCATGCCGCCGCCGATGCACATGGTCACGCACACGTGCTTGGCGCCGCGGCGCTTGCCTTCGATCAGCGCATGGCCGGTCAGGCGCTGGCCCGACACGCCGTACGGGTGGCCCAGCGCGATCGCGCCGCCGTTGACGTTCAACTTTTCCATCGGGATGCCGAGCTTGTCCGCGCAGTACAGCACCTGCACCGCGAAGGCCTCGTTGAGTTCCCACAGGTCGATGTCCGAGACCTTCAGTCCCAGGCGCTTGAGCACCTTGGGCACGGCGAACACGGGCCCGATGCCCATCTCGTCGGGCTCGCAGCCGGCCACGGCGAAGCCGAGGAAACGGCCCAGCGGCTTGAGGCCCTTCTTCTCGGCATAGAACTCGCTGACGATCGCGCAGGCGCCGGCGCCGTCGCTGAACTGGCTGGCGTTGCCGGCCGTCACCACGCCGCCGGGCGTCGCCGTGCGGATGTCCTTGATGCTCTCGTAGGTGGTGCCCACGCGCAGGCCTTCGTCGACGCTCACGGTGACCTCGCGGGTCATCATGCCGCGCACCTTGTCGGCGACGCCGGCCATCACGGTGATGGGGACGATCTCGGCATTGAACAGGCCTTCGGCCTGCGCGGCGCAGGCGCGCTGCTGGCTGGCCGCGCCGTAGCGGTCCATGCGCTCCTTGGGGATCTTGTAGCGCTGGGCGACGTTCTCGGCCGTCTGCAGCATGGACCAGTAGATCTCGGGCTTGTGCGCCGACAGCCAGCTCTCATGGATCATGTGGCGGTTGGCCTCGTTCTGGACGCAGGAGATGCTCTCCACGCCGCCCGCGACGAACACGTCCGCCTCGCCCGCGATGATGCGCTGCGCCGCCGTCGCGATGGTCTGCAGCCCGCTGGAGCAGAACCGGTTGATGGTCTGCCCGGCGACGCTCACCGGCAGCCCGGCGCGCAGCGCGATCTGGCGCGCGATGTTGCTGCCGGTCGCGCCCTCGGGCGTGGCGCAGCCCATGAGGACGTCCTCGACTTCGCCGCCCTCGATGCCGGCGCGTTCCAGCGATGCGCGCACCACGTGGCCGCCCAGCGTGGCGCCGTGGGTCATGTTGAACGACCCCTTCCAGCTCTTGGCGAGCGGGGTGCGGGCCGTGGAAACGATCAATGCCTTGCTCATTCTTTTCTCCTGATGCGGTCCGCGGGGGTCAGTCGTTGAAGCCCTTGCCCTGGTCGGCCAGGCGCTGCAGCAGCGGCGCGGGCTCCCAGAACTTGCCGTCGTCCAGCGGGTTCTTGGCGAAGCGCTTCATCGCCTGCACCACGTTGTAGAGGCCGAGCGTGTCGGCGTAGCACATCGGGCCGCCGCGGTGCAGCGGGAAACCGTAGCCGGTCAGGTAGACCATGTCGATGTCGGAGGCGCGTTGCGCGATGCCTTCCTCCAGGATCCTGGCGCCCTCGTTGACCAGGGCGAAGACCAGGCGTTGCACGATCTCCTCGTCGCTGATCTTGCGCGGCGTGATGCCCAGCGCCGAGCGGTGCATGTCGATCATGCCCAGCACCGTCTTGGACGGGATGGCGTCGCGCTTGCCGGGCAGGTAGTCGTACCAGCCGGCGCCGGTCTTCTGGCCGAAGCGGCCCATCTCGCACAGCAGGTCGGCGGTCTTGGAGTAGCGCAGGTCCGGCTTCTCGAGGTAGCGGCGCTTGCGGATGTACCAGCCCACGTCGTTGCCGGCCAGGTCGCCCATGCGGAAGGGGCCCATCGCGAAGCCGAAGCGCTCGGCGGCCTTGTCCACCTGCTGCGGGGTGCAGCCCTCCTCCAGCAGGAAGCCGGCCTGGCGGCTGTACTGCTCGATCATGCGGTTGCCGATGAAACCGTCGCACACGCCCGAGACCACGCAGGTCTTGCGGATCTTCTTGCCCAGCGCCATCACGGTGGCCAGCACGTCCTTGGCGGTGGCCGCGCCGCGCACCACCTCCAGCAGCTTCATCACGTTGGCGGGGCTGAAGAAGTGGGTGCCGATGACGTCCTGCGGGCGCCTCGTGAAGGACGCGATCTTGTCGACGTCCAGCGTCGAGGTGTTGGTGGCCAGGATCGCGCCGGGCTTCATCACCTCGTCGAGCTGCTTGAAGACCTTCTCCTTGACGTCGAGGTCCTCGAACACGGCCTCGATGACCAGGTCGGCCTGGCCGATGTCGGCGTACTTGAGCGTCGTGTCCAGCAGCGCCATGCGTTGGGCGTACTTGTCTTCCTTGAGCTTGCCCTTCTTGATCTGCGCCTCGTAGTTCTTGCGGATGGTGGCGACGCCGCGGTCCAGCGCCTCCTGCTTCATCTCGAGGAGGGTCACCGGGATGCCGGCGTTCAGGAAGTTCATCGCGATGCCGCCGCCCATGGTGCCGGCGCCGATGATGGCGACCTGCTCGACCTTGCGCAGCGGGGTGTCCGCGGGCACGCCGGGGATCTTGGACGCGTCGCGTTCGGCGAAGAAGGCGTGGCGCAGCGCCTTGGATTCGGGCGTCAGCATCAGCTGCTGGAAGGCGTCGCGCTCGGCCGCCATGCCGTCCTCGAACTTCATGGCCACCGCGTTGGCGACGGTCTCCACGCACTGCAGCGGCGCGGGGAAGTTCTTGGACATCGCGCCCACGGTGTTGCGGGCGAACTGGAAGTAGGCCTGGGCCTCGGGATGCTGGGCCTTGATGTCGCGCACGCGCGGCAGGGGGCGCTTGTCGGCGATGCTCATCGCGAACTGCACGGCGCCGTCGATCAGGTCGCCGTCGATGACCTTCTGGAACAGCACCTGGCCGGGGACCTGCGCGAGCAGTTCGCTGGCGACCGGCTCGCCGCTGACGATCATGTTCAGCGCGGGTTCGACGCCCAGCGCGCGGGGCAGGCGCTGCGTGCCGCCGGCGCCCGGCAGCAGGCCCAGCTTGACCTCCGGCAGCGCGATCTTGGCACCGGGCGCGGTGACGCGGTAATGGCAGCCCAGGGCCAGCTCCAGACCGCCGCCCATGGCGACGCTGTGGATGGCGGCGACGACCGGCTTGGTGCAGGACTCGACGCGGGTGATCAGCGAGCCGAGGTTGGGTTCGGCCAGCGCCTTGGGCGAGCCGAACTCGCGGATGTCCGCGCCGCCGGAGAAGGCCTTGCCGGCGCCGGTGATCACGACGGCCTTGATGGCGGAATCGTTCTCCGCCTTCTCGATGCCGTCGGCGACGGCCAGGCGCGTGGCGTGGCCCAGGCCGTTGACCGGCGGATTGTTGAGCGTGATCACCGCGACCTGACCGCGGACTTCGTAGCTGGCACCCATGCTTGTTCCTTCCGATGCTGAAGAGTCGCCTCGCCGCGGTCGCGTGTCTCCCGGAGGCCGCCGGCGAAAAGAACGATCGTTCGATTCTAGGCAGCGGCGAGGCGCGCGGATTGTCTCTGCTGTGACAGGGCGCTACGGGGGAAGTGCGGAGGGACGTGCGGAAGGAGGTGCGCGGGCGACGTCAGGCGTGCGACGTGCGCGTCGGCAGGGCGCGAGGGCCTCGGAACAAACTCAGGACGGACTCAGAACGGCTTGTCCAGCTGCGTCGGCAGGAAGCCGCGCGAGTGGGCGTCCTCATCGTCGTCCTCGATCTCCGTGCGCGCGAAGCCGCCCTGGGCGGCGCGATCGCGCAGGTGGTCCTGACGTGCCAGCGCGGCATCGACGCTGGCGACCGTCGGCGCCGGCGCGGCGCGCGGCGTCTCCACCGGACGGAAGGCCGGCAGTGGCGTTGGCGCGCTGACCGGCGAGACCGAATCCAGCGGCAGCAGCGAGTCGGTGCTGCCGTGGCTCGAGTCCTGCGGCGCGGCGACCGCCAGCTTGCGACGCAGCCGCTCGACGGTCAGGCGCAGTTCGCCCAGCTCCATCTGCTGGCGTTCGATCTGGCGACGCGCCTGCGAGGTCTGTTCGTTGAGGAGCAGGCGCGAGGCCTCGATCCGATCGATCAACCGGCGCGCGCGCTTGAGCTTGGGCCACCACCAGCCGCTGGCGGCGACGCCGCCGACGGCCAGTCCGGCCACGGTTCCGAGGGCCACCATCCATGGCTGCACCGAATTCATGGGGGGATCCCTGTTCTTGTTCCTGCCGGCCAATGTAGTCCGGCGTGCGCGCGAAGAGGAGCGTCGGTCCACCCGGATCAGGGGACGGCGCAACGCCGCGCGGGGACCATGAACGTGGGGGGTGGCGATGTCGGGTTGGGCCGATTGGCGCCGGCGCGCCACTGTGGCATTCCCGCTTGCCAATCGACAGCGAAGCCCATGCCCCTCCTCTCCCATGGTTCCAGCCTCATCCCGAACATGACCGGCATACCCGGTACCGACGACCGGACGGCGGTCCCGTCACCGTCACCCTTGTCCGCGTCAGCACCGGAAGCAGTCGACTGGATGCGCAATGAACGGTGGTGCAGGAAGCTGAAGGCCTCGCAGTCCGGGAGACACTGCGGCAGCGCCCCGACCGGATTGAGTTCGAAGTCGGCGAGGGAGATGGCTCTCGCGCTGAAAGCATTGCCCTCAGGGGTGCTGCTTCCGAAGGATGTCGTGAAGCGTGACACCGCGTTGGCCCTCCTGGAGGCCGCGCCGAGAAGTCGGCTCTCCGGCCGCCGTCGACTCACCTTCGACCAGGCGACCGAGCTCACCAAGGCGATCCGCCTCGGCGATGCCTGCGTGTTGACGCAAGCCGCCGACGCGCTGATCGCCGCCGAGATCCGCGAGGGGTTTCCCACGCTCGCCATGTTCGCCTCCGATGCTCATGCGCTGAGCGCGCGGATGGCCGACGTTCTGGAGGAGGACGAGCCGTTCCGCCGCACCAGATCGGCGATCGACACCGCATTCCAACGCGCGTATGGCGAGGCCTTCGACCGCGCACCCGATGATCCGGAAGTCGGAACGCAGCTGTTCCTGCGCAAGGAGGCCGCCTTGATCCGGGCCCGGGTCGAGCGGCTTGAGCATCACCTGCGACCCGCGCTGGCGCGATTGCGCAAAGCCGGTATCGGCGACCCGCGGCCTCAGACCTCCAGCCACTCCTTGCGCACGTAGGCATTGGCGCGCAGGTCCGCAGGCGTGCCCTCGAACACGATGCGGCCGTGACCCATCACGTAGCAGCGCTCGGAGATCTCCAGCGCGATCGCCAGCTTCTGCTCGACGAGCAGCACCGACACGCCGCGCCGCTTGAGCTCCTTGAGGTACTCGGCGACCAGCTCGACGATCTTGGGCGCCAGGCCCTCGGTCGGCTCGTCGATCATGATCAGGTCGGGATCGCCCATCAACGTGCGGCACAGCGTCAGCATCTGCTGCTCGCCGCCGGACAGCACGCCGGCCTCGGTGTGCTGGCGCTCCTTCAGGCGCGGGAACATCGCGTACATGTCGTCGAAGGCCCAGCGCGGCTTGGCGCCCTTGCGACCGCCCTTCTCTCCGAGCATCAGGTTCTGATGCACCGTCAGCTTCGGGAAGATATCCCGGTTCTCCGGCACGTAGCCGATGCCGCGATGTGCGATCTCGTAGGCCTTGCGGCCCAGCAGCTCGTCGCCGCCCCAGGCGATCGATCCGGTGCCGTCCACCTGGCCCATGATCGTCTTCACCGTCGTCGAGCGGCCCGAGCCGTTGCGGCCCAGCAGGCTGACGATCTCGCCCGGCCGCACATCCATCGACACGCCGTGCAGCACGTGGCTCTTGCCGTAGAAGGCGTGGACGTTGTCGAGCCGCAGCGCACGCGTGCCCGCCACAGGTGTCGCCCCGGTCGACGCGGCGCGCATCGCGCCGATGTTGCTGTCATTCATCGCAACGCTCATGCATGCGCTCCCGCGGACTGCGACTCGGCCAGCACCGAGCCGAGATAGGCCTCCTGCACGCGCGGGTTGGCACGCACCGCGTCGGGCGTGTCGAAGGCGATCACCTCGCCGTAGACCAGCACCGCGATCTTGTCGGCCAGGCCGAAGACCACGCCCATGTCGTGTTCCACCGTCAGCAGCGTGCGGCCCTCGGTGACCTGGCGGATCAGCTGGATGAAGCGCTTCGTTTCGCTCTTGCTCATGCCCGCCGTCGGTTCGTCCAGCAGGATCACCTGCGCGCCGCCGGCGATGGTGATGCCGATCTCCAGCACGCGCGCCTCGGCGTAGGTGAGGTTCACCGCCGGGACGTCGCGCTTCTTGTCGAGGTGCAGCATCTCCAGCAGTTCCTCGACGCGGTCGTTGACGTCGTCCATGCCGGCGAGGAACTTCCAGAACGCGTACTTGTGGCCCATGGACCAGAGCAGCGCGCAGCGGATGTTCTCGAACACCGACAGCCGCGTGAACAGGTTGGAGACCTGGAAGCTGCGCGACAGGCCGCGGCGGTTGATCTGGTAGGGCGGCAACTGGTCGATGCGCTCGCCGAAGAGCCGGATCTCGCCGCTGGTGGGCGCGAAGCGGCCGCTGATCAGGTTGAAGAGCGTCGACTTGCCGGCGCCGTTCGGGCCGATGATCGCGACGCGTTCGCCCGGCTTCACCGCCAGCTCCGCGCCGCGGATGATCTCGCTCTTGCCGAAGCTCTTGCGGACGGACTTCAGTTCCAAGGCATACGGGGCGTGGTGCGCGCTCACAGGCTCTCCCTCCGCTTGATCTCTTTCTCGATCTCTTCCTGCGCCCGGTCCCACTCGGCGCGGAATTCCCGCCGCACGAGTTCGAACAGGCCCAGGCCGGTGACCAGCACGAAGCCGGCGCCGAACCAGGACTCGACGCTCTTCGCATCGAGCGCCACGCCCAGGTAGCTCATCTTCGGGCCGAGCGCCTCGTTGAGCTGCAGGTGGTAGAGCATCTCCACCATCGCCGAGCCGCCGACCAGCATGGTCAGCGCCGCGCCCGCCAGGCCGAGGTAGGACGGCCACAGCGGACGCAGCTTGCCGAAGGCCGCCAGCCGCAGGTTCATCATGATCAGCGAGGCGATGCCGCCCGGCGCGTACATCACCATGAACAGGAAGATCAGGCCGAGGTAGAGCAGCCAGGCCTTGGTCAGCTCCGAGAGCAGCACGGTGGCCACGACCATCAGCACCGCGCCGATGATGGGCCCGAAGAAGAAGGTCGCGCCGCCGAGGAAGGTGAAGAGCAGGTACGCGCCCGAGCGCGCCGCGCCGACGACCTCGGCGTTGACGATCTCGAAGTTCAGCGCCGACAGCCCGCCGGACACGCCGGCGAAGAAGCCCGCGATCAGGAACGCGAGGAAGCGCACCCACTGCGTGTCGTAGCCGATGAACTCGACGCGTTCGGGGTTGTCGCGCACCGCGTTGAGCATGCGTCCCAGCGGCGTGCGCGTGAACGCGAACAGCAGCGCCGTGCAGACGAAGGCGTAGATCGCGATCAGGTAGTAGACCTGGATCTGCGGTCCGAAGCTCATGCCCCACACCGCCTTGCCGACGACGCGGTTGGAGGACACGCCGCCCTCGCCGCCGAAGAACTCCGGCAGCATGAGCGACATCGACCAGATCAGCTCGCCCAGGCCGAGCGTGATCATCGCGAAGGGCGTGCCGGACTTCTTCGTCGACACGTAGCCGAAGAGCGCCGCGAAAAACAGGCCCGCGAGGCCGCCCACGACGGGCACCAGCCCCACTGGCAATGCCAGCTGCCCCGCGCCCACGACGTTCAGCGTGTGGATCGCCAGGTAGGCGCCCAGGCCCGTGTACACGGCGTGGCCGAAGCTCAGCATGCCGCCCTGCCCCAGCAGCAGGTTGTAGGACAGACACGCGATGATGGCGATGCCCATCTGCGACAGCATCGTCTGCGCCAGGCTGCTGGTCCACATCAGCGGCGCCGCGAGCAGCGCCAGGGCGTAGACGCCCCAGATCAGCCAGCGGCCGACGTTGTGCGGCTTGAAGTGGTAGGTCTCGCCGCGCCGGGCGCGGGGATGGACGCGCCGTGTCCCGCCGTGGGTCGGACCGGCGGACGGCGAGCCCGGCGCGGAGCCGGCGGGAGCGGCGGGCGTGGGAGAGGACGAAGAAGGCATGACGACGGACATCGGTCAGCCCTCCCGCGTGCCGAGCAGGCCCTTGGGCCGGAAGATCAGGATGAGCACCATCAGCAGGTAGGGCAGGATGGGCGCGACCTGCGCCAGGGTGAGCTTGAGCAGCGGATAGCCGAAGCTGTCGGGGCCGAGCCTGAACACCTGGGCCAGGGACACGTCGATGGTCAGCGGCAGGGTCTGCAGCAGCCCGATGACGATGGAGGCGACGAAGGCTCCGGCAAGCGAGCCGATGCCGCCGATGACGACCACGACGAAGATGATGGAACCGACGAGCACCGCCATCGACGGCTCGGTGACGAAGGTGACGCCGCCGATGACGCCGGCCAGCGCCGCGAGCGCGCAGCCGCTGCCGAACACCAGCATGAATACGCGCGGCACGTTGTGGCCCAGCGACTCGACCATCTCCGGATGCGTCAGCGCGGCCTGGATGACCAGGCCGATGCGGGTGCGCGTCAGCAGCAGCCACAGCGACAGCAGCATGAACAGCGCCACCAGCATCATGAAAGCGCGCGTGAGCGGGAACTTGGAGCAGCTGGCCGCGGCGCAGACGGCGGCCGGCGCGTCGCCCCAGGCCATCTGCAGCGCCTGGCCCGGCGCATGGATCAGCGTGAAGGCCGCGCCCTGCAGCGAGGGCGGCGGCGGGAACGGGACCGCCGTGCGGCCCCACACCAGCTGGACGAGTTCCAGCACGACATACGACAGCCCGAAGGTGATCAGCAGCTCCGGGACGTGGCCGAACTTGTGGACGCGCCGCAGCGCGCCCCGTTCGAACACGGCCCCGAGTCCGCCCACCACCAGCGGCGCGAGGAACAGCGCGGGCCAGAACCCGATCCACCCGGCGATGGAATACGCGACGTACGCGCCCAGCATGTAGAAGCTCGCATGCGCGAAGTTCAGCACGCCCATCATGCTGAAGATCAGCGTGAGTCCGGAGCTGAGCATGAACAGCAGCAGTCCGGAGGACAGGCCGTTCAGCAGGTTGATCAGTATTTGTTCCAAGACATCATCCTCATTCAACGAGCCGGGTTGGCGCGGATCCCGTCGCGAGCGGGCGGAGGTCGGGCCGAAGCGCGGAGCCGTACTCCCGTACGGCGAGCACTGCAGGCCCGAGATCCGCTCGCGCAGCAGGGAGACGCGTCAACCCGGGCGCTTCATCTGGCACGAGGTGGGCGTGCTCGACACATACGCGTCGTAGGTCTTCACCGGTGCGAAGTTGAAGCCCGTGTTCTCGACGTTGTACGGATGCTTGGCGTCGACCTTCTCCCAGCGCGAGATGTAGATCGGCTGCTGCAGCTGGTGGTCGCCCTTGCGGATCTCGACGTCGCCGTTGAAGGACTTGAACTTCAGGCCTTCGAGGGCCGCGGCCACCTTCACAGGATCGGTGCTCTTGGCCTTGGCCATCGCCGCACCCAGCGCCGAGTAGATGTGGATGACGCTGCCGGTGTAGAAGTCGTCGTTGAACTTGGCCTTGAACTCGTTGGCCCAGGTGTCCATCTGGCCGCCCATGTTGTTGTAGTTGTAGGCCGCCTGGTAGACGCGCCCCGCGCCCGCGGCGCCGATGGCCGTCGGCGTGCCGGTGACGCCGGCGTAGTAGGTGTAGAACTTGCCGTTGTAGCCGGCCTCCGAGGCGGCCTTCACCAGCAGCGCCAGGTCCGAGCCCCAGTTGCCGGTGATCACCGTGTCGGCGCCGCTGGCCTTGATCTTGGCGACGTACGGCGCGAAGTCGCGCACCTGCGCCAGCGGGTGCAGGTCCTCGCCGACGATCTGCACGTCGGGACGCTTGCGGGCCAGCCCTTCCTTGGCGTACTTCGCGACCTGGTGGCCGTGCGCGTAGTTCTGGTTGAGCAGGTAGACCTTCTTGACGTCGGGCTGGTCCTTCAGGAAGGTCGTGATCGCTTCCATCTTCATCGACGTGTCGGCGTCGAAGCGGAAGTGCCAGTAGCTGCACTTGCTGTTGGTCAGGTCCGGGTCGACGGCCGAGTGGTTGAGGTACACGACCTCCTTGCCGGGATTGCGCTCGTTGTGCTTGTTGACGGCGTCGATGATCGCCAGCGCCGCGCCCGAGCCGTTGCCCTGCGTCACGTAGCGCACGCCCTGGTCGATGGCCGACTTCAGCGCGTTGAGCGACTCGGCGGGACTGAGCTTGTTGTCGATCGGGATGACCTCGAACTTCACGCCCGCCGGGTTGGTGGCGTTGAACTTCTCGGCGAAGAACTGGAAGGACTTCACCTGGTTCTGACCCACCGGCGCCATCAGGCCCGACAGCGGATCGATCCAGGCGATCTTCACCGTCTCGCCCTTCTGCGCCTGCGCGCCGGTGGCTGCAGTGACGGCGAAGGCGGCGACCGCGATGGCGCGGGCCACGGGACGGACCGGCAAGGAAATCGAACGCGTGCTGTGCTTGCTCATGCTTGTCTCCTGATGTGCTTTGTGTGTGTGCAAGGGCGTGAAGCGGCGGGTACGACGGACCGCAGCGGACTGCGGTGAACTGCGGAGAGGAAAAACGGTGGCGGCGGACCTCCTGCGGACGGCGCGGGACCGGCGGGCTCAGCAGCCCGGCAGCTTGTGGCCCTTGAACTGCTCGCGCAGCTTGAGCTTGAGCATCTTGCCGGTGGCGGTATGCGGGATCTCGTCGACGAACACGACGTCGTCGGGCACCTGCCATCTGGCGATCTTGCCCTCGTAGAAACCGAGCACCGCCTCGCGCGTCAGCGCCGCGCCGGCATCCGTCGGCTTGCGCACCACGACGAGCAGCGGGCGTTCGTCCCATTTCGGATGCGCGACCGCGATGACGGCGGCTTCGTGGACGGCCGGGTGCGCCATCGCGATGTTCTCGACGTCGATCGAGCTGATCCATTCGCCGCCGGACTTGATCACGTCCTTGCTGCGGTCGGTGATCTGCATGAAGCCGTCGGCGTCGATCGCGGCGACGTCCCCGGTCGGGAACCACAGGCCAGCGTCGCGGCCGTCCCCGCCGGTGACGCGGATCAGCGGCGAACCGTCATGCCCGAAGTAGCTGTCGATCACCCAGGGCCCGCGCACGACGAGGTTGCCCGAGCTCTTGCCGTCCCACGGCAGCGCCTGGCCGCCGTCGTCGACGACGGCCATGTCCACGCCGTAGATCGCCTTGCCCTGCTTCTCGAGGAGATGTCGCTGCTGTTCCTTGGGCAGTTCCAGCTGGCGGCTGCTGAGCCGCGACAGCGTGCCCAGCGGCGACATCTCGGTCATGCCCCAGGCGTGGATGACCTCCACGCCGTAGTCGTCCATCAGCGTGCGCAGCATCGCCGGCGGGCAGGCCGAGCCGCCGATCACCGTGCGCTTGAAGGTCGAGAACTTCAGCCCGTTGGCGCCGACGTAGTTCAGCAGTCCCAGCCACACCGTGGGCACGCCGGCGCTGAAGGTGACCTTCTCCGTCTCGAACAACTCATACAGCGACTTGCCGTCCAGATGCGGCCCGGGCAGCACCAGCTTGCAGCCGACCAGCGCAGTGCTGTAGGGCAGTCCCCACGCGTTGACGTGGAACATGGGGACCACCGGCAGGATCACGTCGCGGCGCGAGGACGCCATCGCATCCGGCAGCGCCGCGCCGTAGGCATGCAGCACCGAACTGCGATGGCTGTAGACGGCGCCCTTGGGATTTCCGGTCGTGCCGCTCGTGTAGCAGATGCTGGAGGCGGTGTTCTCGTCGAACTCGGGCCAGACGTAGTGGCCGTCCTCGGCGGCGACGAGGTCCTCGTAGCAATGCAGGTTCGGGATCGAGGACTCGGCCGGCATGTGGGCGCGGTCGCTCATCAGGATGAAGTGGCGCACCTGGCCGAGCTGCGGTGCGATCTTCTCGACCAGCGGCAGGAAGGTCAGGTCGAAGCACAGCGCGCGGTCGTCGGCGTCGCCGGCGATCCAGGCGATCTGCTCGGGGAACAGGCGCGGATTGATCGTGTGGCAGACCAGGCCCGAGCCCGAGGTGCCGTAATAGATCTCGAGGTGGCGATGGCCGTTCCAGGCCAGCGTGCCGACGCGTTCGCCGGCTTTCAGCCCCAGCCGCGCGAAGGCCTGGGCAAGCTGCCGGGCGCGAAACTCGACCTCGCCCCAGGTGGTGCGATGCAGGTCGCCCTCGACCCGCTTGCTGACGATCTCGGTCTCCCCGGAATGGCGCGCCGCATGCTGGATCAACGATGAGATCAGCAAGGGCATCGACATCATCTGGCCCATCAGTGCCATGTCGTCTCCTGGAAATTGTCTCCGCGGAACCTCTCGGCGGCCGGACCGCGTGCAACGCGATCGGGCCAGCGCTCGGGCGCCTTGATTTCGGCTGTTCGAGTCAGTCTATCGACCACCCCGAGCGCCTCGCGTCACCCTAGTGACGCGGCGGCGTTTCCGGCATAGGGGAATACACGGGACCGCGGCGGGCACAAGCTCTCTTGGCAGCGACAGGCGGCGGTGCTCAGATTCGGTGCGTCCAGGCCCTCACATCGAAAAACCAGAACCCCCAGGAGACGACGATGCGGCTCAACGACCTTCCCCTGACCAGCAAGCTCAACGGCGCGATCATGCTGCTGCTCGTGTCGATGCTCGTGGTCGGCATGTTCACGCTGTGGCGCGGCGATCGCATCACCAGCGACTCCAGCGCGGCAATCGAGGCCGCGCAGGACATCATCCGCAAGTCCGTGCAGTGGCAGGGCATGACGCAGACGGCGGTGGCGCGCAGCATGGCCAGCGCGATCAGCTCCGACCCGGCCGTCGGCGAACTCTTCAAGGCCAACATCGCCAACGATGCGCCGGAAGTCGCCAAGCTGCGCGAACAGATCGCCGCGGAAGCCACACGCCCGGAGGACCAGGCCAAGCTCAAGGAGATCGTCGGTCTGGGACAGACGCTGCTCGCGGCCAGCAAGAAGGCGCGAGAGTCCGGTGCGACCGGTGACTGGAGCGCCACCAGCCGCATCGTGCAGAACGAGTACGTGCCGTCGGTGAAGATCTACCTGGAAGCGATCGGGCAGTTCGTCGCGATGCAGGAGGACCACGCGCGGGAGGCGCGCCAGGCCGCGGCCGACGCACGCGCGGCATTGCGCTGGCAGGCGGGATTCGGCGCGCTCGTCATCGCCGCCGTCGGGCTGTTCACCGCGTGGCTGCTGAGCCGCGCGATCGTGACGCCGATGGCGCAGGCGGTAAAGGTCGCGGAGGCCGTGGCCGCCGGCGATCTGCGGTCGGAGATCCGTGTCGAGAGCCGCGACGAGACGGGACAGCTGCTGGGGGCGTTGCAGCGGATGAACGAGAGTCTCACGCGCATCGTCGGTCAGGTGCGGATGAGCAGCGACTCGATCGCGACAGGCACCGGCGAGATCGCCAGCGGCAATGCCGACCTGTCGCAGCGGACGGAGGAACAGGCCTCGAACCTCGAGGAAACGGCGGCGTCGATGGAGGAGCTCACCGCGACGGTGAAGCAGAACGCCGAAACCGCACGCACCGCGACGCAGCTGGCGCAGAGCGCGTCCACGGTCGCGGCCGAGGGTGGCCAGGCGGTGCAGCAGGTGGTGGCGGTGATGCATCAGATCGACGAGAGCTCGCGCCGCATCACCGACATCATCGGCACGATCGACGGCATCGCTTTCCAGACCAACATCCTCGCCTTGAACGCGGCTGTCGAAGCGGCACGTGCCGGCGAACAGGGACGCGGCTTCGCCGTCGTTGCCAGCGAGGTGCGCGCGCTGGCACAGCGCAGCGCGGCGGCCGCCAAGGAGATCAAGACGCTGATCGTCGACAGCGGCGCCAAGGTCGAGGCCGGCACGCGCATCGCCGGTTCGGCCGGCGAGACCATGGGCCAGATCGTCGATCAGGTGAAGCGGGTCTCCGACCTGATCGCGGAGATTAGCCATGCCAGCGTCGAGCAGAGTCAGGGCATCGGCCAGGTCGGCGACGCCATCACGCAGCTGGATCAGGTCACGCAGCAGAACGCCGCGCTCGTCGAGGAGGCCGCCGCGGCGGCCGAGAGCCTGAAGCACCAGGCCGCCCAGTTGAATCAGGCGGTGGCTGTCTTCAGGCTCTGAGGGTCAGAGCTTGCGGCCTTCCGGCAGCTCGATCTTGACCTCCAGGACTTCGAGGTCGTCCTGGCGTTCCATGTGGACCTTGATGTCGTCCGGGTTGATGGAGACGTACTTCGAGATGACCGCGAGCAGCTCGCGCTGCAGTTGCGGCAGGTAGTCGGGGCTGGCGCCGCGACCATTGCGCTCATGGGCGAGGATCAGCTGCAGGCGCTCCTTGGCGACGCTGGCGGTGCTTTTCTTTTCGCCCAGGAAGAAGGACATGAATCCCATGGTCTTTCCCTTTGGGGTCAGCGACTGAACAGACGCTTGAAGAAGCCCGGCTTCACGGCCTCGACGAAACGCATCGGCTTGTCCTCGCCCAGGAAGCGGGCGATGACGTCGGCGTAGGCCTCGGCAACATCCGTTCCCTTCATGTGGATGGCCGGCAGGCCCTGGTTGGACGCCTGCAGCACCACTTCGCTTTCCGGGATCACGCCTATCAGCGGCGTGCGCAGGATCTCGTGGATGTCCTCCAGCGACAGCATCTGTCCGCCCTCGACCCGGTTGGGGTTGTAGCGGGTGATCAGCAGGTGCTCCTTGACGGGCTCCTTGCCTTCGATCGCGCGTTTGGTCTTGCTGTTGAGCATGCCCAGGATGCGGTCGCTGTCGCGCACCGAGGAGACTTCGGGGTTGGTCACGACCAGCGCCTCGTCGGCGTAGTGCATGGCCATCAGCGCGCCGGTCTCGATGCCGGCCGGCGAATCGCAGACGATGAAGTCGAACTCCATCGCCTTGAGCTCGTCCAGCACGCGCTCGACGCCTTCCTGCTTGAGCGCATCCTTGTCGCGCGTCTGCGACGCCGCCAGGATGAACAGCTTGTCGAGCTGCTTGTCCTTGATCAGCGCCTGGCTCAACTTGATCTCGTCATTGATGACGTTGATCAGGTCGTACACGACACGACGCTCGCACCCCATGATCAGGTCGAGGTTGCGCAGGCCGACGTCGAAGTCGATCACCGCCGTCTTGTAGCCGCGCATGGCGAGGCCGGTGGCAAAGCTGGCGCTGGTCGTGGTCTTGCCCACGCCGCCCTTGCCGGAGGTCACCACAACGATCTTGGTCATGGGGGAAGGTCCTTTTTTCAGAGTGTCTGGTTGGGAGGATCCGCGGGTCATGCGCCCAGCGGCTCCATCAGCAGTTTTTCGCCGTCGAGCCGCACCTGCGCGGCCTTGCCCCGGACGTTGTCGGGCAGCGGGTTCTCGCTGGTGCGGTAGATGCCGGCGATGGCGATCAGTTCGGCCTCGAGCTGCTGCGCGAAGATGCGCGCGTCCGCGTTGCCGCGCGCGCCCGCGATGGCCTTGCCCCGCAGCGGCGCATACACGTGGATGCTGCCGTCGGCGATGACTTCCGCGCCGTGGTTCACCGCCGCCAGCACGACCAGGTCGGCGCCCTTGGCGTAGACCTGCTGGCCGGAGCGCAGGGGCTTGTCGACGTAGACGGTCTTGGCCTCGGTGGGCACCGGCACTTCCACCGGCCGCTCGACGATGACTTCCTTGATGACTTGCTGGACGACCTGCTCGACCCGGGGTTCGCGCGGTTCACGCGGTTCACGCGAATCGCGCACCGGCTGGTCGGGCGCCTCGGCCAGGCCGAGCTCGGCCGCCTGGGCAAGTTCGGCGGCGTTCGCGCCGACCACGCCCACCGGCTGCAGGCGATGACGGCGCAGCAGGGGCAGCAGCGCGGCGATGTCGACGCGGGAGACCGGCTCGGCGGCATCGATGGCGACAGGCGTCTCGGACTCCAGGCTCAGTTGCCCCTGGCTCTCGACCGCGTCCGCCGTCGTGACTGCCGTCGCGGCCGCCGCAGGCAACTGGCTCAGGTCCAGCAGCAGCGGATCGTGGTGGAACGCATCGGGCGTCTCGCCTAGCCTGGCCTGGAGTTCCGCGTCGAGCGCGGCCGCGTCGGCCGTCTTCAGGACGAGGGAGAGCAGGCTCAGCGAGGCGCTCTTCAGTTCAAAAAGTTCCGGCGTCTTGCCGGCGGACGATCGCCCGGATGAATTGCCCGCCACTGCCTGCGTCATGAAAGGAATGAGGAATGCGTTTGCAAAGTCGCGGATTTTAGCGGTGCGCGAGGGCCTCTCTTTAGGGGCCTGCCCAGGCCGTGTGGTCCCGAAGGCCCTCAGGCCCGTGTCGAAAGCGTGTCATGTCCCTGCCACGCGACGTCATCGGGAATGTTCGATCGGGCCATGGACTGCCTCATTTTTGAGCAAGCCACTGGAATACCGCTCGTGACAAGCACTTGCAAGCGTCATCGGCAGGTGACACACATGCTTGTCCACAGGGGCGGGGGATAGTTCCACCATTCGGCAGGGGCGGCACCGCCAGGCCCGGGTCGCCCGTTCCGGCGTCATCGGAGGGTTGTCAACCCAAAAATCGAGGATGCGGGGCTTGACTTATCCCCATTCAGCCGCTCCATCGGTCCCGCACACCCGGCTGCTGCATCGCAGCTGCTCGTTTTCCCGGCAATCCGCTAAGTCGTTGATTCATATAGCGGGAATTCGCTTGCCCAGAAATGAGGCACGGAACCTCGGGGGGCCGTCGATCAAGGGTTTAGAGCAATCCCGGGCAGGTTTCCCACACAGTTATCCACAGTCTCGGTGGATAGCTTTCCGGGGTCTTTGAAATCAAGCATTTAGCGTCATTCCTTGAACCGCCGGACGAGGTCGACCACCCCTTCGGCGGGGCGCCGGAGGGTGTCTGGGCCTTTGCGACAGGTCCGCCTGCCGTTACAAGTCGGGTCGAATCCTCCGGTCGCCGGCTCGCCCGAGCGTGCGAATGCCGTCATGAATGCACCGGGTCGCGTCACGAATCCGACATCCGGGGCGAGCAGCGTGTCGTCGGACGGAGAAATCATCGGGGCGGCAAGGACAAGGACAGGTGGGCAAGTCGCGGGCCCGATAGAGTCCCTGCTTTCCTCCGATGGGCGACGTGCCGGCAACGCCGGCGAAAGGTTGGCGATGGGTATCCGGTCCTGGCTCCGAAAGGAGTGGTTTCTGCTGGCGCTGGTCGGCGCGGTGGCGCTCGCCAGCGTATGGCCCGACCTAGGCCGCAGCGGCGGACTCCTCCGGCTGGAGGTCGTCAGCAACTGGGGCGTGGCCCTCGTGTTCTTCCTGACCGGCCTGGGCCTGTCCGCCGCCGCGCTGCGCGACGGCGCGCTCAAGTGGAAGGTCCATGTGCTGGTGCAGCTCAGCACCTACGCCCTCTTCCCGCTCCTGTGGTGGGGCTTCAGCGCGCTGTTCGGCCGCTGGCTGCCGCAAGACCTGGCCCTGGGCTTCGCCTACCTCTGCGCGCTGCCGTCGACCATCTCTTCGTCGGTCGCCATGACCGTGCTGGCCAAGGGCAACGTGCCGGCGGCGATCTTCAACGCCAGCGTCTCCAGCCTGCTGGGCATCGTGCTGACCCCGCTGCTGGTGGCGCTGATGGCCGGCACCAGCGGCGCCACCCTGCCCTTCGGCGAAGCGGTCTGGAAGCTGACCCAGCTGCTGCTGCTCCCGCTCGTCGCCGGCCAGTTGCTGCGCCCGCTGCTGCTGGGCTTTTACATGCGCCACAAGTCGCGCATCACGCTGGTCGACCGCTGGGTCATCATCCTGCTGGTGCTGTCGGCCTTCAGCGACTCGGTGGCCTCGGGCCTGTGGCGCGACCACGGCGCGGAACTGCTGGTCAAGGCCGCCCTGGGCGCCGCCCTGTTCCTGGCGGTGGTGATCGCGCTGAGCCGACTGGCCTCGCGCGCGATGGGCCTGCCGGTCGAGGACGAGATCGCCGCCGTGTTCTGCGGCTCCAAGAAGACGCTGGCCTCCGGCGTGCCGATGGCCAAGCTGCTGTTCGGCGCGCATCCGGCGGTCGGCGTGATCGTCCTGCCGATCATGTTCTATCACCAGCTGCAGCTCATCCTGTGCTCCTGGCTGGCCCAGCGTTACGCGTCGCGCCCGAGGCCGGCTTCCGGCGCCTAAAATGACCGGTTCCCCGGAAATCCCCCGGGGCCCCTGCAGCACTGAAAAGCGCCATGACCCGCAAGCTCTTCGTCACCACCGCCCTCCCGTACGCCAATGCGAATTTCCACATCGGCCACATCATGGAGTACACCCAGGCCGACATCTGGGTGCGCTTCCAGCGGATGCAGGGCAGCGAGGTGCACTTCGTCTGCGCCGACGACGCACACGGCGCGCCGATCATGATCGCGGCCGAGAAGGCGGGGAAGAGCCCGCAGCAGTTCGTGGCCGACATCGCGTCGGGCCGCAAGCAGTACCTCGACGGCTTCCACATCAGCTTTGACAACTGGCACTCCACCGACGGTGCCGAGAACCACGAACTGTCCAAGGAGATCTACCGCTCGCTGCGCGCCAACGAGTTGATCTCGGTGAAGACCATCGAGCAGTTCTTCGATCCGCAGAAGGCGATGTTCCTGCCCGACCGCTTCATCAAGGGCGAGTGTCCGAAGTGCGGGGCGAAGGACCAGTACGGCGATTCCTGCGAGGTCTGCGGCGCGGTCTACACGCCGACCGAGCTGAAGAACCCGTTCTCGGTGCTGACCGGCGCGACGCCGGTGATGAAGAGCTCGGAGCACTACTTCTTCAAGCTGTCCGACCCGCGCTGCGTCGAGTTCCTCGAGCAGTGGACGCAGGCGCCCGGCCGGCTGCAGCCGGAAGTGCTCAACAAGATCAAGGAGTGGTTCACCAAGGACGAGGACGGCAACGGCGGCCTGGGCGACTGGGACATCAGCCGCGACGCGCCCTACTTCGGCATCGAGATCCCCGACGCGCCGGGCAAGTATTTCTACGTCTGGCTGGACGCGCCGATCGGCTACCTGGCCTCGCTGAAGAACTACTTCGGCAAGACCGGCCGCGACTTCGATGCGTTCATCAAGGACGAGTCCACCGAGCAGGTCCACTTCATCGGCAAGGACATCACCTACTTCCACACGCTGTTCTGGCCGGCGATGCTGCACTTCAGCGGCCGCAAGACGCCCAACCACGTCTACGTCCACGGCTTCCTCACCGTCAACGGCGGGGAGAAGATGTCCAAGAGCCGCGGCACCGGCCTGGATCCGCTGAAGTACCTGTCGCTGGGCATGAATCCGGAGTGGCTGCGCTACTACCTGGCCGCCAAGCTGAACAGCAGGGTCGAGGACGTCGACTTCAACCCCGAGGACTTCGTCGCCCGCGTCAACTCGGACCTGGTCGGCAAGTACATCAACATCGCCAGCCGCGCGGCGGGTTTCCTGTCCAAGCGCTTCGGCGGCCAGCTGTCGGCCGACGTCGGCGTCGAGGGCCGCGCACTGCTGGACGGCCTGCGCGCTCACAAGGGCACCATCGTCGAGCTGTACGAGACCCGCGAGTTCGGCAAGGCGCTGCGCGAGATCATGCTGCTGGCCGACCGCGTCAACGAGTACGTGGACCAGAACAAGCCCTGGGACCTCGCCAAGCTCGAAGGCAAGGACCAGGTCCTGCAGGACGTCTGCACCGTCTGCATCGAGGCCTTCCGCCTGCTGTCGATCTACCTGAAGCCGGTGCTGCCGGCGCTGGTCGCCAAAGTCGAGTCCTTCCTGCAGGTCGCGCCGATGAGCTTCGTCGACGCCGAGCGCGCACTGGGCGCGCACAAGATCGGCGGCTACGAGCACCTGATGCAGCGCGTCGACCCGAAGCTGCTGGAAGCGCTGTTCGAACCGCCCGCGCCTCCCAAGGTCGTCCCCGGCGGCGAGGACCTCGCGCCCGAGATCAAGATCGACGACTTCGCCAAGGTCGACCTGCGCATCGCCAAGATCGTGAAGGCGGAGTTGGTCGACGGCTCGGACAAGCTGCTGCGCCTGACGCTGGATGTCGGCGAGGGCCGCCTGCGCAACGTGTTCAGCGGCATCCGCAGCGCCTATCAGCCGGAACAGCTGGAAGGCAAGCTCACGGTGATGGTGGCCAATCTGGCGCCGCGCAAGATGAAGTTCGGCGTCTCCGAAGGCATGGTGCTGGCCGCCAGCCATGCGGATGAAAAGGCAAACCCGGGAATCTTCGTGCTCGAACCTTTCCCAGGCGCCCAACCCGGCATGCGTGTTCGATAAGCCCACCCCCTACCGGCTGACGCCGGCCCCCTCAAGGGGGCGAGCCCGCAGGCCCGGCGAAGCCGGTGCCCCGGACTCCGCTTGGTCAATCCCTTAAGATTCACCTCTCATACACGAGACTTCGCCATGCCGCTGTTCTGGAAGAAATACGAGTCCGAAGCCACTCAGTTCATCAACGAACTGAAGGCCAAGAAGCCGACGCTGGAAGCCGAGCAACGTGCCGGTCGCGCCCTGCTCTGGGACCGCGAGCAGGACCGCCAGGCGCAGGCCGGCTATAACGACGCCCGCGTGTCGCAGCAGGCCTACGTGTACCAGACCAAGTCCGAGTGAGCTGACGCCGCCGGCCCTGCCGACCTCGCCGCTCGACTGTCGTTCTCTGCGTGAGCAACGCTGACGACCATCGCGACACCGCCCTGACGCTGCCGGAGCCACCGGCGGATCAGGGCGGCGACGCCTCCACGCCCGATACGGTGGACCATGTCGCCGTCGCCCGGCTGTACGGCGAGCCGCTGTTCGCCATGCCGCAGGACCTCTACATCCCGCCGGATGCGCTGGAGGTGTTCCTGGAAGCGTTCCAGGGGCCGCTGGACCTGCTGCTGTACCTGATCCGCAAGCAGAACTTCAACATCCTCGACATCCCGTTGGCGGAGGTCACGCGGCAATACCTCAGCTACGTCGACCAGCTGCGCAAGCACAACCTCGAACTGGCCAGCGAGTACCTGCTGATGGCCGCGATGCTGATCGAGATCAAGTCGCGCATGCTGCTGCCGCCCAAGAAGGTCGAGGGCAGTGACGAGGTGGAGGATCCGCGTGCGGAACTGGTCCGTCGCCTGCTCGAGTACGAGCAGATGAAGCAGGCCGCGATGCGGCTCGACCAGATGCCGGTGCTGGGACGCGACTTCCTGCGGGCGCAGATCCACATCGAGCAGTCGCTCGCACCGCGGCTGCCGGACGTGCACGTCGACGACCTGCGCGCGGCCTGGGCGGACCTGATGCGCCGCGCCAAGCTCAATCAGCATCACAAGATCTCGCGCGAGCAGCTGTCGGTGCGCGAGTACATGTCGCACCTCCTGCGCCGGCTGCAGGGGCAACGCTTCGTGGAGTTCGAGGACCTGTTCGAGCTGGACAAGGGCACCCAGGTGGTCGTCGTGTCCTTCATCGCGATGCTCGAACTGGCGCGGGAGCGCCTGGTCGAGATCACGCAGGCGGAAGCCTTCGCGCCGATCTACGTGCGGCTGGCTTATTCGCCGACCTGAACGCCGACCTGGGCCTCGCCCTGAGCGCCCTTGAGCTTCAGCGGAAGGTGGTGAACGCAGCGTTGGGCTGACGCTGGACCATCTGCCCCACGGCCAGCACGGCCTGCGTGCGGGAGCTGACGCCCAGCGCCTTCAACACGGCGGCGACGTGGTCCTTGATCGTCTCGACCGATACGCCCAGTTCGCGCGCGATGATCTTGTTCGGCTTGCCCTGCAGCAGCAGCGCCAGCACATCCGTCTGACGCGGCGTCAGTTGCAGGCTTTCCAGACCTTCCGTGGTCTGATAGCCGGCCTGGCTGGCCAGCGCCTGGACCTGGTTCAGCTTGGCGTTGTTGCCCGGCGCGGCCTCGGCTGCGACGGCGGCAGCGGCGGTGGCCGGTTCGGGCTCCGCCGGCGCATCCGAGCCCAGCGACATCGGCGGCACATAGATGCCGCCCGACATCACCAGCTTCAACGCCTGTGCCAGCACGTCGTTGCCAGTCCGCTTCGGAATGAATCCCATCGCGCCCTGGTCGATGGCGCGGATCACATCGCTGGCACGGTCGGAGGCAGAAATCACCACCACCGGCAGCGATGGGTACTGTGCGCGGAATTCCTCCAGCACGTCGAAGCCGCTGGCATCACCCAGATTCAGGTCCAGCAGCACCAGGTCGAAGTCCTGGCGCGACTTCAGCGTGTCGCGCGCCTGAGCCGCGCTGTCGGCGCCCAGCACCTGCACGTCTTCTCCCAGACCTTGAATCACAGTCTGGAGCGCGGCCAGGATCAGCGGGTGGTCGTCGATCAGCAAAACCCTCACGGGCGTCTCTCCTTGGATGGTCGGACTGCGACGAGGGGAGCCTCCCCACCGGCCATACCGAATAACTTTCGAACGAAGCCGAGATCATAGGCGGGCACCTCCGGGCAGGCACTCCCCCTTACGGTGGCATCTCATCCCATAGAAAGTTCTATTGGCGAACCACTATTTTTTTATTCGCACATTTCGGTGTCGTCGTGTGAAGGCTGTCCGTCGAGTGTGTCGACAGAAATACGGTGCTTCGGAAATGATGAAAACGACATCGTCGGGCGATTGGCGCCCACGCCGATCCGACGTCTATGCGGCGTCGGCACGCGCCCCTCAGCGGTATTGCCGTGTCAGCGATTCAGCGATGCAGACCGGCTTCCCGCCGGCGTCGCTTTCTACCGTCACCTCCACCATCATCTGCACGCCTCCCTCGACGGGCTCCAGCCGCTTGAGCACGAAGCGGCCCCGCAGCCGGCTGCCGACCGGCACCGGCGCCGGGAACCGCACCCGGTCCAGGCCGTAGTTGATCCCCATCCGCACCTCCGTCACCCGGAAGGCGGTCTCGTAGAAACGCGGCAGCAGGCTGAGCGTCAGGAAGCCGTGCGCGATGGGGGCGCCGAAGGGGCCTCGCGCGGCGCGCGCCGGGTCGGTGTGAATCCATTGCTGGTCTTCGGTGGCGTCGGCGAAGGCCTGGATCCGCGGCTGGTGCACCGCGATCCAGTCGGACACACCGATCTCCAGACCGACCCAGCCTCCCAGTTCTTCCAGTCGTTCGAATGTCCGCATATGACGTTTGTTTGCAGTGGCTGCGGCGATAGTGCCGGAAGCCCCTCCGGGCGCGCTGTCGCATAGACGTCAGGCGACTACTTGTTTATGCCGTGCCTGTTCGTCCTTTGACAAGAAGCAGTCATTCACAGAACAGGTGCCAATTTTCAGAATCACGTCGTTTTCGAACTTTTGCGAGCGACGCCATGCCACTTCGACACAAGCTTTCAACTGCCAGCGACTGGATCCAGGCCGGCTGGCCCTTTCTCCTCACGGTTGCCGGCGGCGGCCTTTTCTTTGGGCACGCCATCGTGGCGTCCATCGAATCCACCCCGCACCCCGCGCTGGTCTACATCATCTTCGGCGCACTCGTCGTCGCCCTCCTGAGCGCCTGGCTGGTGCTGTTCCAGCTGCATCGCGACGAGCGGCTCGCGCACCTGTGGGAAAAGCTGTCTGTCGATGAATTCGCCGCCTCGGAGCCCGCCGTGCCTCGCGGCTCGCCGTTCCGGGATGCCTACGCCCTGCTCGCCCAGCAGGATGCCCGCGCCTCCGAAGACGGCCGCCGGGAGCTGGAGCGTCGGCTCCACGCCGGCGAGCGCGCTTTTGGCGAGCGCCTGTCCCTCCCCGGCTTCATTGCGGGCGGACTGGTCGGCCTGGGGCTGGTCGGCACCTTCATCGGCCTGCTCGGCGCCTTGAACGAGCTGGCGCAACTGTTCTCGGGCATGACCGGGGGCGGCTCCGACCCCGCCGCAATGCTGGGCGGGATGATGGCCAAGCTGCAAGCGCCGATGAAGAGCATGGGCACGGCATTCATTGCCTCGCTCTACGGCCTGCTGGGTTCGCTGCTGCTCGGCGTCACGCTCGTGGCCGTCCAGAAGATTCGCCTGCGGGTGACGAACCATGTGCATGACGTCCTGATCGACGCCTTCGACCGCGCCCGTCGCGGAGCGCCGACGCTGCCCCGCCTGCCTCAGGAGTCCGAGGCCGAGCACGCGCGTTGGCAAGCCGTGCTGCGCGCGATCGAAGGCTTGCAGGACATGCATCACCGACAGCTTGCGGCGGCAATGGCGCCGCTCGTGCGCGTTGAGTCGGCTCTGGAATGTCTGGTCGGAATCGCGGCGCAGGCGCTCGACCAGACTCCGGCTTGGCTGGATCAGGGAGCGCAACTGCGGGAACAGATCGCCCAATTGCGCAGCCTTGAGGAGAGCACCGCGCGCGCCGTGCTGCACGCGCTGCAATCGCAGCAGCAGTCCGCTCATCGCCTGGTCGAACTGGCGACGCTGACTCACGAGGCGGACCGGACGGCCGCCTCCGAGCGCGATTTGCGCGACGCGGCGCTGCAGCAGTCGCTGCAGGGCTGCCGGGACGCCTTCGAGGACGTGTCCGGCCGGCTGCGCACGCTCTTGCTGAACACCTCCATCCCGGTCCGCGCCTGACGCCGTGGACTGCCCCGCCCTCCGCCTGAACTCCGACGCCTCATGACCACGACCAACCCCAACCTCCCCTCCCCGTCGTCTATCGAGACCGGCAGACGGCCAGCCACGGCCAAGATCCAGGCCCCGCTCTCCAAGGTGAGAGACATCCGCGTCCTGGACACCGACCTCGTGATCACCCTCGAGTCCGGCGAGACAGCGGTCGTGCCCGACGGCGCGATCCGATCGATGACCGACCCGACCTTCGCTCTCCAGTTCGAGGACAGCGAGGTGCCCGGCAGTGTGTTGCTGCGCCAGGCGGGCCGCATGGAAATCGGGGAGCTGTCCTCGGTCGCCGTCAGCACGCCGGCTCGCAAGGACGACACGATGTGGCTGAACGGATCGACCGCCCGCGCCGCCGCGCCATCCGGCGATGTGGGTGGGGACGTCGCCGCACCGGGCGCGGCGCCCTCGCCAGCGGAGCGGTCCTGGGCGGAGAAGTGGTCGCCCTGGGCGACCCTGGGAGCCGGCGTGGCCGGTCTGGGAATCGCTGCCGCCGGGGCCGGTGGGAGCAAGGGAGGCACCACTCCGGCGGCGGCTCCGCCGGCTGCGGCGGCTCCGCCTGCCGAGCCGGCAGCGACGCCCGCGCCGTTCACCGTGTACGGCACCGTGACCGGGGGGCCCGTCGTGGCCGGCAACGACCTGCGGGTGGAGGTCAGAGGTGCCGATGGCAAGCTGCTCGGCATTGGCTCCATCGACGCCAGCGGCCGCTACCAGATCGCCGGCCTGCCGGGCGGTTATCACGGGGCACTGCTGGTCACCATCGCCAGCGACGGCAACGCAGGCGACTATCGCGACGAGGCGACCGGTCTGGCCGTCGATCTCAAGACGCCGTGGCGCGCCGCGACTTCGCGCAACGACGAGCCCCAGGTCAAGGTGAACGTCACGCCGGTCACCGAACTCGCCGTTCAGTCGATGAAGCTGCCCCCGGAGAACTCCTTGCCGGATGCGGCCACGGTGTCCAAGACCAACGCCGCGATCGCGAAGCTGCTCGGCATGGGAGACGCCGAGCTCACGCAACGTGCGCCGCTCGCCACCGTCGATCAAGCCGGCAACGCCGCCAAGGCCGACGACTACGGTCGTCTGCTCGCGATCCTCTCGGGTCTGGAGAAGGTCGATGCCCAGGGAGGCGCCGACGGCGGAAGCGCGCAGGCGCAGCTTGCCAAATTCCTCGATGAGGGCGGCGACACCTGGCACTGGAAAACCACCGCCGACGACGGCACTGTCCTCGGGGAACGGTTGACCCAAGCCTTCAACAGCTTGTCCGCCCCGGACCGGTCGGCGGCTACGCTCGCCGTGATGAACAAGGCTTTCGGTCTCCAGGCCGACGGCGGAACGCCCCGCGTGAGCGGTGTCTCGTTCGCCGGTGTCGACGCGCAGGGCCACGACAAGCAGGACCAGCTCGCCATCGGCGACAAGCTCCGCGTGGCGGTGTCCGGCGACGTGGCGCTGTATGCACTCGGAAACGCGACGATCAGCTTGAAGATCGGCGATCGCAACGTCGATGCTGCCTTCGTCGGCCAGCGCGAAGACGGCGCCTTGATCTTCGAGTACACCGTGTCGAAAGGCGACTTCGCTCCGCAGGACGGCGTGACTGTGGTCGGCATGAAATCCGACGCCGGCAGCGCCCTGGTCGGCGCGTCGGGGACCGCGGTGTCCAGCGACATGCCGGCCGCGACTGCGGCCAGCCACCTCGCCGTGGGTTTGCCCGTCGATGCGGCTGATTGGTCGCTCGCGTCTGGAGACGACACGGGTCTCGATGCCGCCGATCGGATCACGCAGAAGAGCACACTGCGAGTTGTGGTGTCGGGACAGCCCGGCAACACGGTGCACCTGTTCGACGACTTGAACGGCAATGGTCAGGTCGACGACGGCGAGGAACTCGGCTCAGTGCTGATCAAGCCGGGCAAGGTCTCCGGTGTGATGTCGGCCACGTTGAACGCAGGCAGCCATTCCCTGGGCGTCTACCAGACCGACGATTCGCAGCGGACGGGGCCCGTTTCGGCCATCAGGAGCGTCGTCGTCGACACGCAGACGACGGCGCCGCTGATGCAACTCGCCGGCGAACACGCCACTTCGGATGACGGCACGATGGTGGCCCTCGAGAGCAAGTTGACGCTGCGCATCGACGCCGAGGTCGGCAGCGACGTCACGGCGTATGCCGACAAGAACGGCAACGGCGTGTTCGATGCCGCCGATCAGGTGCTGACGCACTATCTGCAGACCGAAGCCCAGCAGACGGTGCACGCCGACATGCCGTTGGACGACGGCAAGGTCATGGTAGGTGTCGCAGTCACCGACGCCGCCGGCAATCAGGCGGCGTCCGCGCCGCGCGCCGTGACGGTATCCGCACATCCCCTCGCGGCCCCGCAGCTGCAGTTGATGCCCGGGGACGATACCGGCACGAACGACGCCGATGGGAGGACGCAGCTGTCGCGGGTGCACATCATCGCCTCCGGCCCGTCCGGCACGCAGCTCGTCGTGTTCGACGACAAGAACGACAACGGCGTTGAGGACAACGGAGAGCGGATCGGCACCGGCACATTGCAAGCCGGTGAGACGTCAACGACCTTGCAGGTGACACTGACGGAAGACACCCATCATCTGCGTGCCTTCCTGGTCAACGACTACGGCATCGCTGGCAACGTGTCCGCCAATCTGACGGTCGAGGTCGACCTCACCGCACCGGTTAAACCGACCATCGAGTTGGACGCGGCGAGTGATACCGGCATTGCCGGGGACAAGATCACTGCGGCCCACCAGGCGACCCTGAATTTGCACGGTGAGGCGGTGGCCAGCTTCGATGTCTTCGAGGACGTCAACAACAACGGCGTGATGGATGAGGGAGAGCACCGCAAGGATGGCGTGTTCGGCGATGACGGATCCGCTTCGGTGACAGTCACGACCACCCCGGGCGCCAGCCACTTCGTGGCAGTGAGCCACGATGCCGTCGGCAACGCCAGTCAGGCAGCAACGCTGGACGTGCAAGTCATCGCGGGCCTGCCCCCCGCTGCATCCCCGCAACTGCTGACGTTGGACGCGCGGCATGGTTATGACGGTGATCCCACCGACGGCCTCGTGATCAACGGCGCCAGCTCCGGCGAGAAGCTCACCGCCGCCCACCTCGGCCTCATCGCCGACGTCGGCGCCGCAGACGTTTTGATCAGCACAACCTCCCTGGAGAACCTGCAGGTATTCCGCGACGGGCAGCCGCTGTCGACTTCCGACATCTTCACGCTGAAGGAACTGGCGGATGGTCGGATCACCGTGCGCTACTCGCAAAGCGACGCCTCGCTGGCAGCGAGCGGCACGTTCGCGGACGCGGACTTCCTCGTCTCGCGGCCCAGCGCCACCACCGACACCGAAGCTCATCATCTCAATCTCGCCATGCTTCATGACAAGGGCGCGGTGATTTTTGCCGATGGGTCCGGGGACGGCGGCAGGACCTCTCCGCTCTCCAGCTCCGCCGGCGGCGCCGGCGGAGCTGGCGGGAGTGGCGCGGACCACCTGCTCGGCACGGCGGCAGGCGATCTGATCTTCGGCGACGGCTCGGGCGGGGGCGGCGGCATGAAGGGCGCAAAGGGCAACGGCGCCGGCGGCAGCGGCGGCGGAGCGGCGGATGTGATCCACGGGGGCGACGGGAACGATGTCATCTTCGGCGACGGCTTCGCGGGTGACGTCGGGGCGCAATCAGGCGGCGACGGCGGTTACGGCGGCGGCGGCGGCGGCGGTGTCAACGGGTACTAC
>SEFA01000165.1 GCA_004210455.1 Rubrivivax sp.
GCCTTCACGCCCGCCGGCACCACCGCCCTTGCCACCGCCGCTGCTCGCGGGCCTCAGCGGGCCTTGCTTCGGGATCACGACGGACGCGGGGATCGGATCGAGCTCCAGCACCTCGCGGATGAAGTCGCGCAGCGACGCGACGAGCGCCGCGGTCTCCACCGGCTTTCCCGTGACCATGTCCTGGGCCGCCTGCGCGGCGAGCCGGACCTGCTCGTCGGTGCCGAGCAGGATGATGTCCGACAGCGCAGCCTCGACGGCGTCGCGCATGCGGCGTGCGCGATCGGACGCGCCAATCCCCATCGTTCCCGGCTCCGCGAGCTGGCGCAGTTCCCGCAGGTGGCGCGGATCGACGGCGAGCGTGCCGGTGAACGATCCGCCCAGCGTCTTGTACGCGGCGATCAGCGTCTTCAGCCGCTCATTGATCTGACGGTTGGCGCGCTCGCGCCGCTGCTGCACCGACTGCATCACGAGCAGACGGACGCCGACGGCGATCAGCGACACGATGACGAGCCCGATCAACGTCGAGAGCATCGTCTGCCAGGAAGTGAAGTCGAGGGCGCCGCGCATAGAAGGTCTCCGGAACTGGCCTATCCGGCAATCGGTGCGCCAAGCGGAGTCGCCGGCGTTCAGCTCAGCGCGCGGGCTGCTCCCGCCAGTCGTCGTCCTCGAGCCGATAGGCCCCGGCCTCGAATTCCGCGATGGTCCTGTGGGCCACGGCAGCTTCCGATGCCGGCACCAGCACGCGCACACCGCCAAGCGCCGGCGACAGCAGCGAGTAGTTCCGGACCATGTGCTCGTCCGCGAGATGCGGCGTGAGGTGGACGGCCTCCAGCACGCCCTTCAGCAGGTGGGCTTCGGTCGGTGAGTCCAGCGTCGCGACGCAGACGAAATCATCGGATGACGGATCGTTGTGGGCTGGCATGGTTCCTCCGGTGTGGTGAAGCATACGGTGTCCGGAGACGTACCCGCACAATCGACGGTCACGCCCACGTGCCCGGAGACCTCATGCGCCTGCTGCCCTTGATCCTCCTGAGTGCCTTGCTGTCCGCGCCCTTGGCGCGTGCGCAGGACAAGGTGTTCGATTCCCACGTCCATCTGTGGAACGGCGAGACCTCGCTGCGGGAGTACCAGCAGCAAGTGAAGTCCGCCGGCCGGCCCGTGGACGGTCTGGCGGCCATGTGGTTCGGAGGACCGAATCAGGCGCTGGCCGGCGATGTCGAGAAGATCCGCGCCGGCAACGACAGCGTGGTCGCGCTCGCGAAGCAGCATCCCGAGGTGCTGCCTGTCGCCACCGTGCATCCCTACGACGGCGACGCCGCGCTGACCGAGCTCGCGCGCCTCGCGAAGCTCGGCGTGAAGGTGCTGAAGATCCATCCGCACACGCAGCGCTTCGATCCGGACGACCCGCGCGTGCTGACGCTCGTGAAGCGCGCCGGGGAGCTCGACGTCATCGTGCTGATGGACAACGCCAACATCCTGCCCGGGGACAGCGAGAAGCTCTTCAATCTCGCGCTCAAGGCGTCGAAGACGAAGTTCATCTTCGCCCACATCGGCGGCTTGAACTTCCGCTTCTGGAACATCCTCGCGCTCGCCCGCACCGCCGAAGGGCTCTTCGGCGACAACATCTACTTCGACATCTCCGCGACCAGCGTCGTCGTCGCCGGCTCGCCCATCGCCGACGAATTCGTCTGGACGCTGCGCAACGTCGGCATCGACCATCTGTTGCTGGGATCGGACTTCCCGCAGCTCACGCTGCCGCAGACGCTCGCCGCGCTCGACCGGCTGAAACTCACCGACGAGGAGAAGGCGAAGATCCGCTACGGCAACGCGCGCAGGCTGTTCGGCTTGCCTTGAGCGCTGCGCGGCGGGCGCGAAGATCGAGCGCCCGCCGACGATCGCTCACGCCGGAACCGGTGCCTTCACGACCGCGGCCGGCGCATACCGCGCCACGTATTGCTGATGCGACGGCATCTGCACCACGGTCTTCTCGATCCGCGTGGTGATCCCGCCCAGGAAGCTGGAGAGCTCCCGGTCGCCCATCAGGTCCGCCGACGGGTGATGCTGCTCCGGCATCAAACCCTGACCGAGCAGCACCTGCACCCACGAGTTCTCGGTGAACAGCTCGTTGGGAACGCGGAACACGCGCCCCGTCTCGCGGAACAGATCGAGCCGGTGCTGCAGCGAGGCCGGCACCGGCATCTCGCGCATGTCGCGCCACATCGGCGAGTCCGTGCGCTGCTGCAGGTGATAGTGCAGCACGATGAAATCGCGGATGTGCTCCAGCTCGTGGCGCATCTGCGCGTTGTACTCGTCGATGTCGGACTGCCGGATCCCGTCCTTCGGGAACATCTGCAGCAGCCGGATCGCCGTGCGCTGGATCAGATGAATGCTGGTCGATTCCAGCGGTTCCAGGAAGCCGCTCGACAGGCCCGCACCGACGCAGTTGCGCTTCCACACCACCTCGCGCTGACCCGGCTTGAAGCGGATCACCCGGTGCGGCGTCAGCACCTCGCCCTCGATGTTGCCCAGCAGCGCGGCGCGCGCCGTCTCGTCGTCGGTGTAGCGGCTGCTGAACACCACGCCGTTGCCGACGCGGTGCTGCAGCGGGATCTGCCACTGCCAGCCCCACGGATGCGCGATCGATCGCGTGTAGGGCACGGCTTCCCGCACCGACGCGGTCTGCAGCGCAATCGCGCTGTCGCACGGCAGCCAATGCGACCAGTCTTCGTACCCCACCCCCAGCGCCCCGCCCAGCAGCACCGAAC
>SEFA01000121.1 GCA_004210455.1 Rubrivivax sp.
GGCGTCGATGCGGTAACTCAACGCTGCCTCGCCCGGTTGGCCGTCGATGATGAAGGCATAGGCCAGCGTGCCCGCGCCGTGCAGCGGCAACGCGAGCAATGCGGGCACGCTGGCCTATGCCTTCATCATCGACGGCCAACCGGGCGAGGCAGCGTTGAGTTACCGCATCGACGCCAGCCGCTTCGACATCACGCTTGAACGCCGCGCGGGTGATCGCGAACTGCCGGTCTGGCACAGCGAGGGCCGTGTCGGCGCGCAGGGTTTGCAACCCGAACGTCATCGCGTGACACGCCAGGGCCGCGAACGCGAGCTGCTGATCTTCGACCGCGCGTCCTCGCGACCGGTGCTGCTTGTAGGCGCGCGTGCCTTTCCGATGTCGGCGGGCACTCAGGATCGACTGTCCTGGTGGCTGCAACTCGCCGCGATGATGGCGGCGGAACCGGCGCCCCATCTCGGTCAGCGACTGCGAGTGCCGGTGGCCGCTCCGACGGGCGTCAACGACTGGGATTTCGAGGTGGCGGCGCGCGACGGCGACCGTTGGCTGCTGCGGCGCGACCTGGCGCGCGGCGCCGGTCGACCGGCGCTGCAATGGTCCGCCTGGCTGGACGGCCGGCGCGGTTTCCTGCCGGTCGATCTGCGCTTCAGCCTGGACGACGACGAACAGTGGGCGCTCCGCTTGCTGGAGTGAGCCTGTCAGCCGCGCACATGTCCGTCCGACCTCGACCCCCGGTGTGCGCGTTACGGTTCGTTGATCCGTGAAACCTTGTGCGGTTGGCACCACAAATGCTTGGGACACGGTCAGCGTGTTCCGCAAGTTCTGCCACCATGGGTCATGGCCTGGTTGGGAGCGACGGGTCTTGAATCTGTCGCAACAGGCCATAACTCCTCCAACCAAGGAGTCCTTCATGCACATGCTCTACGACTCACCGAGCTACATCGTCGTCCAGTTCGATGTTCCGGTCGCTCCGTCCGCCGGCGACGCCGCGCACGCCGCCCAGGTGGATCACACCAACCTGCCCTCGTTGCAGCGGGACGGGTTCGAGATCGTCGACAAGTTCACCCGCAAGGAGATCTTCATCGAGGGAGCCCTCGCCCAGGCCTTCCAGGAAGGCGTGGAAGCGCTCATCGAACAGGGGCCTGACGTCGACGACCTCGACGCCTTCATCGCGCAGTACGCCGACCTGGGCCAGCAGCCCGTGATCATGCATTGATCCCCGGCGGCCCGCCCGCCGATCCGGGGCCTGCCCTGCCCCCCTTCGCTGCGCCAGGATCGTGCAGCCGCGCCCCGTCCCGGGGTGCCGACGGTGCGTCCCTCTTCGGCAGGTGCTGCGCTTGCCTTTGACGACGCCGGTTCTATGGCATCGTCCCGTCCATGCTGCATCCGTCCCCGTCGACTCTTCTGAGGCGCGTTTCGCGCGCGCTCGCCGCCGGCACGCTCGCCCTCCTCGCGGTGCTGGGCGGCGACGCGCTGGCGGCGCCGTCCAAGCCGTCCTGTCCGCCCGAGCCCGCGCCGCTGCCCGCCGACCGCCTCGCCGCGCAGGCCAGGGACCGCGGCCTGATGTGGACGCTCAAGCGCGACGGACGGACCTCCTACCTCTACGCCAGCCTGCACGTGGGCAAACCCGGCTGGGCCACCCCGGGACCGCGACTGCGCAAGGCGCTCGACGAGGTCGACGCGGTCGCGCTGGAACTCGATCCGCTGGACCGCGACGCCTGGAAGATGCCGCCCACGCCCGACCTGCCGCTGGACGCCTCGCTGCGGCGGCGCCTGGACGCGCAGGCCGCCGCGGTCTGCCTGGAACCGCAGGCGCTCGCGGCGATGCACCCGCTGCTGCAGACCAGCACCTACATGCTGCTGCGGGCGCGCACGCTGGGGCTGGACGTGCGCTACGGCCAGGAGATGCTGCTGAGCCAGTGGGCCCGCGACCGCGGTCTGCCGGTACTGGCGCTGGAGACGCTGCAGGGCCAGCTCGAGGCCTTGCTGCCCGCCGACGCCGACGCCGCACGCCATGAACTGCGCGCCAACCTGCAGCAGCTCGAACGTCCGAAATCACTGCTGCGCACGCTGGACACCATGGTGGGGGTCTACGACCGCGGCGACCTCGCCCGGCTGAACCGCTACGCCGAGTGGTGCGACTGCGTCACCGACGCCGCCGACCGCGCCGCGCTGCAGCGCATCAACGACGGGCGCAATCCCGAGCTCGCCCGTCGGATCTCCGAGTTGCACCAGCGCGGCCAGTCGCTGCTGGTGGCGGTGGGCGCGATGCACATGACCGGACCGCGCGCGATCCCGGCGCTGCTGACGGACCAGGGCTTCGAGGTAACCCTGATGCCGCGGACCGGATCGCGGTGACCCAGTTGCGGCACACTGGGCCGCGCGCCGTTCCGGCCCTTGTCTTCCCCAGGCTTCCCCCTGACTTTTCCCTGGAGTCCCCATCTTGGACCCCCTGCCGTCCTTCCTCCAATCGCTCTTCCTGGTGCCGCTGACGCTGCTGCCCATCATCAACCCGGTGGGCGTGGCCCCGATCGTCATCGGCGCGGCCGGCGGCGACGACAAGGTCCTCAAGCGCCTGGCACGCCAGGTTGCCATCAACGGCTGGGTCGTGATCATGGTGTCGCTGCTGGTGGGCACCTATGTGCTGGACCTGTTCGGCATCTCGCTGCCGGTGGTGCGCGTCGGCGGCGGCCTGCTGGTGTCCTACAGCGCCTGGGTGATGCTGACGCGCAACGAGACCGACGACGTCCAGACCGCCGTCGTGCACGCCTCGCCCGGCGACATCACCGAGGCCGAGATCGTCCGCCGCAGCTTCTTCCCGATCACCTTCCCGCTGACCACCGGCCCGGGCAGCATCGCCGCGGCGATCGCGCTGGGCGCGCAGATCCCCCGATCGCCGGTGCCCTACGTGATGGGCGCGAGCGTGGCCGCCATCGGCGCGGCCTTCACCGCCGCCGTGGTCTACCTGGTCTACCGCAACGGCGGGCGGCTGCTGATGAAGATGGGCGAGGTCGGCACGCTGGTGATGATGCGGCTGATGGCCTTCGTGCTGCTGTGCATCGGCATCCAGATCCTGTGGACGGGCTGGGCCGACCTGAACCACATTCCGACCTGACGCGCCCAGCGCCCTTCCCGACACCGGACGGTCGCCGCCAGGACGTAGGATCGGGTGCACGGCCGCCCCCGGTCTTCCCGTCGCGCACGCGGAACCCCGGTGAGAACGGCGGCGAGGAGACACCATGGCGGACACCGACTTCAGCAAATTCGTTCCGGGCTTCGACTTCCTGCAGGGCCTGATGAAGAACGCCGGCTCGGCGATCCCCGGCTTCAACCAATGGGTCGCGCCGACGCTGGATCCGGAGGAGCTCGACAAGCGGATCAGCGAGCTGCGCACCGTGCAGTTCTGGCTGGAGAACAACGCCCGCATGCTCACCGCGACCATCCAGGCGCTGGAAGTGCAGCGGATGACCTTGTCGACGCTGCACGCGATGAACGTGCCGATGGCCGACCTGAAGGATGTGCTGAAGACACCGCCGGTGCCGCCGACGGCGCCTGCCGCGAAGCCCGCGGCGGTCGCCGAAGCGGAGCCCGGAACGGAGGCCGATGCGACATCGGACGCGAAGCCCGACGCGAAGTCCGGCGACGCCGCCGGCCAGAGAACCGCGGGCGCGGACCCGATGCAATGGTGGAACGCGCTGACGCAGCAGTTCACGCAGGTCGCGTCCCAGGCGATGAAGACGGCCCAGACCGCGACGGCAGCCTCCGCCGCCAAGCCCGCGCCCGAGGCACCCGCCAGGCCTGCGGCGAAAGCCGCGACCCAGGGGGCCGCCAGGAAGGCGGCGCCCGCGCGCAAGACCGCCGCCAGACCGGCGACCAAACCCGCCGCCAAACGCAAGGCGCCCTGAGCCCACCAGCCTCCCGAGGGCCGTTCATGCCTCGCTTTCTCCAGGCGCACGCCACCCATCCCGATCCCCACATGGCGTTGGCCCTCGTCGGCGCGCAGTTGGAGGGACAGCGCGCCGGCATGTCGCCGACGCTGGGTTTCCTCTACCTGACGCATCCCTACGTGCCGCACGCGCAGGCACTGCTGGACGAGGTCCGCGAGCGCTGGCCGGGTTGCGGCTGGGTCGGTGCCTCCGCGCTCGCGGTCAGCGCCAGCGGCGTCGAATACTTCGACGAACCGGCGCTGGTGGTCATGCTCTGCGACCTGCCCGCGGACCAGTGGCGGGTCTTCTCCGGACTGCGGCCGCTGACGCCGGACTGCGAATCCCGCAGCCTGCTGCTGCACGCCGACGGCGGCACGCCCGACCTGCAGGAGTTGATCAGCGAGCTCTCCCAGCGCTGCAGCAGCGGCTACCTCTTCGGCGGACTGGTCAGCGGCGGCGACAACGCGGTGCAGGTCGCGGACGGCATCTTCGCGGGCGGCCTGTCGGGCCTGGCGCTCGGGCCGGACGTGCGCTGGATCTCGCGCGTCAGCCAGGGCTGCCAGCCGCTCGGCCGCGAACGCCGCGTCACCGCCTGCGACGGGCCGCTGGTCACCGGACTCGACGGGCAGCCCGCGCTGGACGCGCTGCTCGAGGACCTGAAGCTGCCGGCATACACCGGCGAGTCCGGTTCGCTGCGGCAGGCCATGCCGCTGTTCCGGCGCACGCTGGTCGGCCTCAGCGACGAGCCCGGCGCCCGGCGCGAGTACGGCGCCGAAGTCCGCGTCCGGCATCTCGTCGGGCTGGACCCCGGCCGGCGCGGCATCGCGGTCGCCGAGCAGATGCGCGAAGGCGAACTCCTGAGCTTCTGCGAACGTCACCCCGACGCCGCCCGCCGCGACCTGGTCCGCATCTGCACCGAGATCCGCGCCGAGGCGGAGGAACGCGGCGCGCGCATGGCCGGCGCCCTGTACTTCAGCTGCACCGGGCGGGGCGGCCCGCACTTCGGCTCGCCGTCGGCGGAGCTGCAGTGGGTCCAGCACGCGCTGGGCGAGGTGCCGCTGGCCGGATTCTTCGCCAACGGGGAGATCGCCCACGCGCGACTGCACGGCTACACCGGCGTGCTGACGGTCTTCCTGGACGCCTGATGGCCGGCCGCCGCGACCTGCTGCAGGCTGCCGCGGCCTCGGCCCTCTGCACCGCCCTGCCCGCGCTCGCCCTGCTGCCGGGCGCCGCGGCGGCGGCCCGGCCGGCGTCCAGCGGCTCGCCGGCCTCGGCGCCGCCGGAACCGACCACCGTCATCTATCCGCGCCATCTCCCCCAGCAGGACAAGCAGGTCGACTACTTCATCAGCCTGCTGCACGCCGCGCTGCAGCGCAGCGGCACGCGCTACGCGCTGATCCAGACGCAGTCGGAGATGGTCCAGAGCCGCGCGCTGCTGGAGATGGCGAGCAACGATCCCGGCATCGACGTGTTCTGGACGATGACCGATCCGCAGCGCGAGAAGACCCTGCTGCCGATCCGCGTGCCGCTGGACCGGGGGCTGATCGGCTGGCGCCTGTGCCTGACCCGCGCCGCCGATCGCGACCGCCTGCGCGACATTCGCGACCTGCAAGACCTGGCCCGGTTGACCGCCGGACAGATGCACGACTGGCCGGACACCGCCGTGCTGCGCGCCAACGGCCTGCCGGTGCAGGTCAGCACGCATTACCAGGGCCTGTTCCAGATGCTGTCGCAGGGCCGCTTCGACTACTTCCCGCGCTCGATCTTCGAGGTCGATTCGGAGCTCGCCAGCTTCGCCGAGCAAAACCTCGTCATCGACCCTTACCTGCTGTTGCACTATCCCGCGGCGCTCTACATGTTCGTCCGACCGGGCCGTCCGCGGCTCGCCGCGGACCTGACGCGCGGCATGAACGCGCTCGTGGCCGACGGCACCTTCGAGCGGCTGTCGCGGCAGATCTTCGGCGATCTGCTGCAGCGCCACCGCATCGACCAGCGCCGCGTGCTGCGGCTGCGCAACCCGCTGCTGCCGGCGCAGACGCCGCTGGATCGCAAGGCCTTGTGGTGGCCGCTGCCGGGTTCCCGCTGACGGGCTCCCGCCGACGGGGGGATGCGGGTTCAGTCCGGGGTCAGCGCGCGGGGCTACAGTTCGACGCCATGACCGCCGTCCTCCCTTCCACCCACCAGCCGCCCGGTGACCAGGCCGCCGCGCTGGCCGGTTTCCGCGCCGGGCGTCGCGCGCAGCTCGTCCAGGCCCTGCGGGCCGAGCTGCCCGCGCACGCGCTGCTGTGGCAGGACGAACAGACGCGCCCCTATGAGTGCGACGGCCTGACCGCCTACCGTGAGCGCCCGCTGGCCGTGGCGCTCCCCGAGACCGAGGCCCAGGTCGCCGGCGTGCTGAAGGCCTGCCATGCGCTGGACGTGCCGGTGGTGGCGCGCGGCGCCGGCACGGGCCTGTCCGGCGGCGCGATGCCGCACGCCGAAGGCCTGACGCTGGCGCTGGCGAAGTTCAACCGCATCGTCGCCATCGATCCGCTGGCGCGAACGGCCCGCGTGCAGTGCGGCGTGCGCAACCTGGCGATCTCCGAGGCCGCCGCCGCGCACGGCCTCTACTACGCGCCGGACCCCAGCAGCCAGATCGCCTGCACCATCGGCGGCAACGTCGCGGAGAACTCCGGCGGGGTGCATTGCCTGAAGTACGGCCTGACGCTGCACAACGTGCTCAAGGTGCGCGGCTTCACGGTCGAGGGCGAGCCGGTGGAGTTCGGTTCCGAGGCGCTGGATGCCGCCGGCCTGGACCTGCTGAGCGTCGTGATCGGCAGCGAAGGCATGCTGGCGGTGGTGACCGAGGTCGTCGTCAAGCTGACGCCCAAGCCGCAGCTGGCGCGCTGCATCATGGCCAGCTTCGACGACCTGCGCCGCGCCGGCGACGCGGTGGCGGCGATCATCGCGGCCGGCATCATCCCCGCCGGCCTGGAGATGATGGACAAGCCGATGACGGCGGCGGTCGAGGATTTCGTGCACGCCGGCTACGACCTGGACGCCGAGGCGATCCTGCTGTGCGAGAGCGACGGCACGCCCGAGGAGGTCGAGGAGGAGATCGCCCGCATGAGCGCGGTGCTGCAGGCCAGCGGCGCCACGCGGCTGGAGGTCAGCGAGACCGAGGCTCAGCGGCTGCGCTTCTGGAGCGGCCGAAAGAACGCCTTCCCGGCGTCGGGGCGCATCAGCCCGGACTACATGTGCATGGACTCGACCATCCCGCGCAAGCGCCTGGCTGACATCCTGCTGGCGATCCAGGCGATGGAACGCAAGTACGACCTGCGCTGCGCCAACGTCTTCCACGCCGGCGACGGCAACCTGCATCCGCTGATCCTGTTCGATGCGAACGATCCCGACCAGCTGCATCGCTGCGAGCGCTTCGGTGCGGACATCCTCGAGACCAGCGTCGCGATGGGCGGCACGGTGACCGGGGAGCACGGCGTCGGCGTGGAGAAACTCAACAGCATGTGCGTGCAGTTCTCGCCGCAGGAGCGCGAACGCATGCTGGCCCTGAAGCGGGCCTTCGATCCCAAGGGGTTGCTGAACCCCGGCAAGGTGATCCCGACGCTGCAGCGCTGCGCCGAATACGGCCGCATGCATGTGAAGCGCGGCGCACTTTCATTCCCGGAACTGGAGCGATTCTGATGGCAGTGCAAGCAGCAGGGGCGGCGGCGGACCCGGAGCCGATCGGCGGCTTCGTCCCCTCGACGCCATTGATGGCGACCTTGGAGGCGATGGCGGCGCGCTTCCAGGAAGGCCGGCCGGTGCGGCTGACCGGTCACGGCAGCAAGGACTTCTACGGTGGCCCGCTGGGCGACGCCGAGCCGCTGTCGACGTTGTCGCTCAACGGCGTGATGGCCTATGAGCCGAGCGAGCTCTATGTGACCGCGGCGGCCGGCACGCCGGTGGCGGACGTGGAAGCGCTGCTCGCGCAGCACGGACAACACCTGGCCTTCGAGCCGCCGCGTTTCGTGGGTGCGGCCTCGGGCGGCACGGGCACGATCGGCGGCATGGTGGCGAGCGGGCTGTCCGGCCCGGCGCGCGCGACCGCCGGCGCGGTGCGCGATCACGTGCTCGGTCTGACGATGCTCGACGCGAAGGGAGAGCTGCTGCACTTCGGTGGCACGGTGATGAAGAACGTCGCCGGCTACGACGTGTCGCGGCTGATGGCCGGATCGATGGGCGTGCTCGGGTTGATCGCACAGGTCACGCTGAAAGTGCTGCCGCAGCCGGTCGCGACGGCGACGCTGCGCTTCGAAGCCTCGCAGGACAAGGCGCTGCTGCGGATGAACCGCTGGGGCGGGCAGCCGCTGCCGATCTCGGCCAGCGCTTGGTGGGACGGCGCGCTGGTGGTGCGGCTGTCCGGCGCCGAGGCGGCGGTGCGCGCGGCGATCCACAAGCTCGGCGGTTCGGTGATTCCGGAGCCGATGGCCGCGCCGTTCTGGCGGGGGCTGCGCGACCAGTGCGACGAGTTCTTCCTCGGCGCGCGCCGCGCGGTCCAGGGCGGCGCGACGCTGTGGCGTATCGCCGTGCCGTCGACGACGCCTGCGATGCCGCTGCACGGCGAGCAGCTCGTGGAGTGGGGCGGCGCGCAGCGGTGGGTCGTGACGCCGATGGCGCCCGCGCAGGTCCGCGACGTGGTGGCCGCGGCGGGCGGGCACGCGACGATGTTCTATGCGAGCGACAAATCGGCCGGCACCTTCTCGCCGCTCGGACCGCAGCTGACGCGCATCCACAAGGAACTGAAGCGGCAGTTCGATCCGGCGGGGATCTTCAATCCGGGTCGGCTGTATCCGGATCTCTGATCGCCCCCAAGGCGCGAAGTCTCCCCACGCCCACGACGCGCAGCAAGCCGATAGCCAGCCATAGCAAGCGACAGCAAGCCGACCGATGCAAACCCACCTGGCCCCCGAATTCCAAGGCACCCCGGAAGGCAGCACCGCCGAGGCCATCCTGCGGCGCTGCGTGCACTGCGGCTTCTGCACCGCGACCTGTCCGACCTACCAGCTGCTGGGCGACGAGCTCGACGGGCCGCGCGGCCGCATCTATCTCATCAAGCAGGTGCTGGAAGGCGAACCGCCGACCGCCGCCACGCAGCAGCACCTGGACCGCTGCCTCACCTGCCGCAACTGCGAAAGCACCTGTCCCTCCGGCGTCCAGTACGGCCAGCTCGTGGAGATCGGCCGGCAGATCGTCGACGCCAAGGTCGAGCGTCCGCGCGAGGAACGCGTCAAGCGCTGGCTGCTCAAGGAGGGCCTGACTTCGCCGCTGTTCAAGCCCGCGCTGCGGCTCGGGCAGGCGCTGCGTCCGCTGGTGCCGGGCGCGTTGAAGGACAAGGTCCCGCCCCGGCCCGACGCGCGAGCGCACCAGTGGCCGCAACGAACCCACCCGCGCAAGGTGCTGATGCTGCTCGGCTGCGTGCAGCCAGCGATGATGCCCAACATCAACGCGGCCACCGCCCGCGTGCTCGACGCCGCCGGCGTGCAGACGCTGGTCGCCGACGAGGCGGGCTGCTGCGGAGCGATCCGCGCGCACATGAACGACCACCACGGCGGCCTGGACGACGCCAGGCGCAACATCGACGCCTGGTGGCCGATGGTGGACGGCCACAGTGAAGAGGTCGAAGCCATTGTGATGAACGCCTCCGGCTGCGGCGTGCAGGTCAAGGACTATGGCAGGCTGCTCGCGCACGACCCCGATTACGCGGAGAAGGCCGCGCGTGTCGCCGCGCTCACCCGCGACCTCAGCGAGTACCTGCCGGAACTGGTCCAACCCTTGCGCTCCCGGCTGGCCCCGCCCGGGACGACCGCGCAGCGGCCCAAGCTCGCCTACCACCCGCCCTGCACGCTCCAGCACGGCCAGCAGCTGCGCGGCGGCGTCGAGGGCCTGATGCGCGAGCTCGGCTTCGAGATCGCCATCGCCCCCGCCGAGAGCCACCTCTGCTGCGGCTCCGCCGGCACGTATTCCGTGCTGCAACCGCTGCTGTCCAAGCAGTTGCGGGACCGCAAGCTCGCCGCACTGGCGCCCCTGGCCGCCGAGGCCATCGTGTCGGCCAACATCGGCTGCATCCAGCACCTCCAGAGCGGGAGCGACGTCCCGGTCCGGCACTGGATCGAAGTCCTGGATGAGGCACTTCTACAAGGATGAGTCATTGACTCAAGCCCCGATCCTCTTGGCGAATCGTCGTATCGGCGCATCACTTTGTGCTGAAAGCGCTGCCATCCGCGCAGGAGTTCTCACCTCAAAGCCCTCACTCCGGGCAAACCCGGGCATGCCCATTGCCTGCCGCCCGCAGAATCGCCTCCCATAACAGGAGGGGAGCGCGCAAGCGATCCAATCAGAAAGTGAAATAGGCCGGTCGCCGTGTGGTGACCGGCCTTTTTTCCGTCCGGACGATCCCACGCCGCGACGCCCGTCAGGGTTTCCCCGTCGCGCAGAGCGAGCAGACGTCGCGCCAGACGCCCCGACCCGGCGGGCCCAGGCGGATACTCCCCTGTCATATTTGTTTCAGCGGCTTCGACCGGAGCCCCGATCCGCCATGACCCTGACCCGTCGCACCTGGCTGCTGGTGCCCGTCCTGGCCGCACTGGCCGCCTGCGCCAACGCCCCCTCCTCCTCGACCCCGGTCGCCGGCGCCTCTCCGGCAACACCTGGCCCCGCGTCGTCCGCGTTCGCGGCGCAGAAACCGCCCAAGCTGGTCGTCTTCATGGTCGTCGACGGGCTGCCGATCCGGCAGGTGCTGGGCTACCGCGACCAGCTCCAGCCGGACGGCTTCAAGCGTTTCCTCGACCGTGGCGCCTGGTTCGCCAACGCGTACTACGGCCACGGCTACACCGTCACGGCGGCCGGCCACTCGATCATGCTGAGCGGCGCCTACCCGCAGCGCAGCAGCATCATCGGCAATGAATGGCGCGACCCGATGACCGGCGCCCCGCAGTACAACACCGGCGATGCGCGCTACCAGTACATCGGCAACAAGACGGAGCCGCTGGCCGGCACCAGCCCGAACAACTACAAGGTCGAGACCGTCGGCGACGTGCTGCGCACGCTGCAGCCGGGTTCGAAAGTCATCGGCATCTCGGGCAAGGACCGCGGTGCGATCCTGCCGGCCGGCCACAAGGGCACGGCCTACATGTACATGGGCGGCAGCGGCGAATTCGCATCGTCCACCTATTACATGGACAAGCACCCCGCCTGGGTGGACGCCTTCAACGCGGCCAAGCCGGCCGACCGGTTCTTCGGCAAGACCTGGTCGCCGATGCTGCCGGAGGCGGCCTACGCCCGCAGCGTGCCGGACGGCCAGCCCTGGCAGGCCAACAGCGGCAACGGCAACCGGCTGCCGGCCGTGCTGGGCGCCGGCATGGACGGCCCGGGACCGCGCTTCTACGGCAACATCCTGCCCTCCCCGTTCGGCGACGAACTGACGCTGGCCTTTGCGAAAGCCGCGGTCGAGGGCGAGCGCCTGGGCAGCGACGACCAGACCGACATCCTGTCCGTCAGCCTGTCCAGCCACGACTACATCAACCACGCCTTCGGCCCTGAATCGCGGCTGTCGCACGACCATTTCCTGCACCTGGACGCCTACCTGCAGGACTGGTTCAGGTACCTCGACGCCAAGGTCGGTCGCGACAACTACGTCGCCGTGCTCACCGCCGACCATGGGTTCACCGACACCCCCGAGTGGGCGAAGTCGCAGGGCCGGGACGCGGGCCGGATCCCCCCGGCGCAGTTGGTGGGCTTCATCAATGCGGGGCTGGCCAGGCAATTCGGCGAGGGCCGCTGGGCGGTCGGCATGTCCGGTTCCGGCGTGATCTTCGATGAGGCGGCGATCAAGAGCCGCGGTCTGGCCGCCGACGAGGTCTACGCGGCGGCGCAGGCGCTGGCCCGGCAGGTCGACGGCGTCCAGACCGCCTTCACCCGCGCGCAGCTGGCCGGAACGGACACGACGACGCCCTACCTCGAGCAGTTCCGCCGTTCCTGGTATCCCGGCGTCGCCGCGCCGCTGCAGGTGGTGCCGAAGGCGGGCTGGATGTTCGGCTCGCGCGTGACAGGCACCACCCACGGCAGCCCCTACGAGAACGACACCCACGTCCCTCTGCTCACCTGGGGCCCGGCGTGGGTCGGCCAGGGCCGCATCGAGCAGCGCGTCGAGATCGTCGACCTCGCGCCGACGCTGTCGGCGTTGCTGCACCTCCCCGCGCCCAAGCAGGCGCAGGGCCGGCCGCTGCCGCTGCCCGCCAGATAAACGGAGAGTCGCCCCGGCGGGGGCCG
>SEFA01000122.1 GCA_004210455.1 Rubrivivax sp.
ATCGACTCGTCGCGCAGGATGTACTGGTACTGCTCGGCCGCGCCGGTCATCTTGTTCTGGCGGCCCAGCGCCAGGATCTGCGTGAAGCCGACGTAGAAGAACAGGCCTTCCATCAGGCACGCGAAGACGATCAGCGACTTCAGCAGCGTCTGGTCGTTCTCGGGCGTGCCGGTGACGAAGTTCGGATCCATGATCGCGTCGATGAACGGGATCAGGAATTCGTCCTTGTCGCGGATCGACTTCACCTCGTGATAGGCGTTGAAGATCTCGCTTTCGTCCAGGCCCAGCGACTCGACGATGTACTGGTACGCGTGCGTGTGGATCGCTTCCTCGAAGGCCTGGCGCAGCAGGAACTGGCGGGCTTCGGGCGCCGTGATGTGGCGGTAGGTGCCCAGCACGATGTTGTTGGCGGCCAGCGAATCGGCGGTGACGAAGAAGCCGAGGTTGCGCTTGATCACGCGACGCTCGTCTTCGGTCAGGCCGTTCGGGTCCTTCCACAGCGCGATGTCGCGCGACATGTTCACTTCCTGCGGCATCCAGTGATTCGCGCAGGTGGCGAGGTACTTCTCCCACGCCCACTTGTACTTGAACGGGACCAGCTGGTTGACGTCGGTCTGGCCGTTGATGATGCGCTTGTCGGCGACGTTCACACGGCGCTCGCTGGCATCGGCGGTCGACGATTCAGAAGAGGACACCGAGGCCGTCGCGGAGGCGGCGACATCACGCGCGACGGGCTGCGTCGCTGCGTGGTTCGATGCGCCCGACTGCGGCGCGTTGCTCGAGGGTTTACGGTCTTCTTCCCAAACCAGCATGGTGGTCTTCCTATGGTCGCGGATTATCGGAGTGTTGTGTTCAAACACAAAGGACTTCTTGACTTTGACGCCGCTTCGCTGTTGCTGGTCCGCATCGCATTCGTCGCGTGGGACCGTGTGCAACGCGCCTCCTGATGAGCGCGGCGGGGCGTCGTTTCAAGCGTTCATCGATCGCTTGCGGGCGCCGCGGAGAAAACCGTCGATCGCCGCAAACATCGATGAACACTCGCATCGCGAGCGTCGGGGTGGCAGAGGGGCGTCGGCGGAATTCGTCGACACCCCTCGTTTCAATTACTGGCAGGCCTCGCAACCGGGATCGTCGATCGCGCAGAACGTGACGTCGGTGGCCGGCGTCGCGTCGCCGAGTTCCGGCGCCGCCGACGCAGCGACGGACGCAGCGACCGGAGCGACGACGATCGGTGCCGCCGCGACCGGCGCGGCGCTCACGCCGCCGCCGCTGCTCACCGAGTTGAGCTGGCCGGCGTTCTGCACGGTGCTCTTCTCGGCGTGCGTCGCGCCCATCGTGCGGAGGTAGTAGGTGGTCTTCAGACCACGCTGCCACGCCAGCTTGTAGGTGTCGTCCAGGCGCTTGCCCGACGCGCCGGCCATGTAGATGTTCAGGCTCTGCGCCTGGTCGATCCACTTCTGGCGGCGCGCGGCGGCTTCGACCAGCCACACGGTGTCGACTTCGAACGCGGTCGCGTAGAGCTGCTTGAGCTCCTCCGGCACGCGGTCGATGCGGCGCAGCGAGCCGTCGAAGTGCTTGAGGTCCATGACCATCACGTCGTCCCACAGGCCCAGCTTCTTGAGGTCGCGGACCAGGTGCTCGTTCACCACGGTGAACTCGCCCGACAGGTTGGACTTCACCGACAGGTTGCCGAAGCAGGGCTCGATCGACGCGTCGACGCCGATGATGTTGGAGATCGTCGCGGTCGGCGCGATCGCCACGCAGTTGCTGTTGCGCATGCCGTCGCGGGCGATCTTGGCGCGCAGCGCGTCCCAGTCCAGCGTCGCCGAGCGGTCCACGTCGACGTAGCCGCCGCGGGCTTCGGCCAGCAGGTCCAGCGAGTCGATCGGCAGGATGCCGCGATCCCACAGCGAACCGCGGTAGCTGCTGTAGCGGCCGCGTTCGGCGGCCAGTTCGGTCGAGGCCCAGTAGGCGTGGTAGCAGACGGCTTCCATCGAACGGTCGGCGAACTCGACGGCGGCGTCCGAGGCGTAGGGCACGCGCAGCTGATACAGCGCGTCCTGGAAGCCCATGATGCCCAGGCCCACCGGGCGGTGACGCAGGTTCGAGTCGCGCGCCTTCTTGACCGCGTAGTAGTTGATGTCGATGACGTTGTCGAGCATGCGCATCGCCGTCGACACCGTCTTCTTCAGCTTCTCCTGGTCGATCTGGCCGTCCTTGACGTGCTGCGACAGGTTGACCGAGCCCAGGTTGCAGACCGCGATCTCGTTGTCGTTGGTGTTCAGCGTGATCTCGGTGCACAGGTTGGACGAGTGCACGACACCGACGTGCTGCTGCGGCGAGCGCACGTTGCAGGCGTCCTTGAAGGTGATCCAGGGATGGCCGGTCTCGAACAGCATCGTCAGCATCTTGCGCCACAGGTCGCGGGCCGGCATGCGCTTGTAGAGCTTGAGCTCGCCGCGGTCGACCTTGGCTTCGTACGCCTCATAGGCGGTCTGGAAGGCCTTGCCGAACAGGTCGTGCAGGTCCGGGCAGGTGGACGGGCTGAACAGCGTCCAGTCGCCGCCTTCGATGACGCGCTTCATGAACAGGTCGGGAATCCAGTTCGCCGTGTTCATGTCGTGGGTGCGGCGGCGGTCGTCGCCGGTGTTCTTGCGCAGCTCGAGGAATTCCTCGATGTCCAGATGCCAGGTTTCCAGATACGCGCAGACGGCGCCCTTGCGCTTGCCGCCCTGGTTCACGGCGACGGCCGTGTCATTCACCACCTTCAGGAACGGGACGACGCCTTGCGACTTGCCGTTCGTGCCCTTGATGTGCGAACCCAGCGCGCGGACCGGGGTCCAGTCGTTGCCCAGGCCGCCGGCGAACTTCGACAGCAGCGCGTTTTCCTTCAGCGCTTCATAGATGCCGTCCAGGTCGTCGGCCACCGTCGTCAGGTAGCAGCTCGACAGCTGCGAGCGGCGCGTGCCGGCGTTGAACAGCGTCGGCGTGGAGCTCATGAAGTCGAAGGTCGACAGGACTTCGTAGAACTCGATGGCACGGGCTTCGCGGTCGATCTCGCCCAGGGCCAGGCCCATCGCGACGCGCATGAAGAAGGCCTGCGGCAGTTCGATGCGGGTACCGTCGACGTGCAGGAAGTAGCGGTCGAACAGCGTCTGCAGGCCCAGGTAGTCGAACTGCAGGTCGCGTTCGGCCTTCAGCGCGGCGCCCAGCCTGGCCAGGTCGTACTGCTGCAGCTTCTCGTCCAGCAGCTCGGCCTGCACGCCCTTCTTGATGAAGCCCGGGAAGTAGTCGGCGTACTTGGTGGCCATCTCGGCCTGCGTCGCTTCCTCGCCCAGGATCTCGCGGCGGATCGTGTGCATCAGCAGACGCGCGGTGGCGCGCGTGTAGCCGGGATCCTTCTCGATCAGCGTGCGGGCGGCCAGGATGGCGGCCTTGTAGACCTCGTCGATCGGCACGCCGTCGTACAGGTTGCGCTTGGTCTCGGCCAGGATCGGATCCGGCTTCACGTCGGCGCCCAGGTTCTCGCAGCTCGACGCGATCAGCGCGGCCAGCTTGTTCAGGTCGAGGGGGACGCGCACGCCGTTCTCGGTCACCGAGATGCCGGACTCCAGCACGGCGGCCTGCTGCTGTTCGCCTTGGCGGGCACGCTCCTGCGTGCGGCGCTCGCGGTACAGCACGTAGGCGCGCGCCACCTCATGGTGGCCGCCGCGCATCAGCGCCAGCTCGACGTGGTCCTGCACGTCCTCGATGTGGAAAGTGCCGCCGGCCGGACGCGACCGCAGCAGGCCGCGGGTCACGGAGTCGGTCAGCGCGTCGACGGTCTCGCGCACGCTGGCGGAGGCGGCGCCGCTGGTGCCGTGCACCGCGAGGAACGCCTTCATCATCGCCACCGCCACCTTGCTGGGCTCGAAATGCACCACCGCGCCGTTGCGGCGGATGATCTGGTGCTGCGGGAAGCTGGCCGAAGCGGCGGCGGACTCGCGCGGAGCCTGCGCCAGGCCCTTTTCAGCGGTCGGTGTGGCGGCGACTGTCTGCATGGGTTCCTCGTTCTGGTCTGAAAACAAAAAAAGCTGCGCCCGGCCCGGCTTTTCCGAAGGGCCAAACATCAGGGGGTCAGGTGGTGCTCGCGATGCTGAAGATGCGCCTCGGCTTGGTGATTCCGCGCCTCCGGCTGAGGGGCCGGCACCGCGGACAAGACTTCTGATGGAGCATTCATCGCCGTGTTTGCGAAGTCAGCAGGATAGCATGCAAAACACTATATCTAGTGGCTCCCCGACCTTCAAGGAACTACCGCTAGTGCCCCACCCGCTTGACGTGGGGGACCCGCTGGTCTAGCCGGAAGACCTGACCCCGCACATCCCCGATGGATTCGCGCATCGTGTCCGGATCGTGAGGATCCACGCGGTCTGGCGGCGCGAATGTGCTGCGAACGCCCATGGTTGCTGCGCTTGCGACGATGACAATCCGATGACGCCTTCGCGGGGTGTCCCCGGGGGGTAGGACAAGTCCCGATCAGGCCCCCCCTCTAGCCGCCACTGGCGGTGGGGTCATGGTCGCAATGCGCGCAGAAGACTGCCCCGTCAGGACTCGTCGCCGCCGATCGAGATGGCCAGGCGGGCCATCCGGTAACGCATCTGCCGCAGCGACAGGCCCAGGCTCGCGCCGGCCGCCGTACGGTTGTTGCGATGACGCTCGAGGGCGCGCAGCAGGATCTGCTTCTCGACCTCGTCCAGGTAGGCCGCGAGATCGGACGGCAGCGGCGCGCCACCCGCGGTCTCGGCGGGCAGGGTCGCCGTCAGCGACGCTTCGGCGCCGAAGGCGGCATCGGCGGGCGCATCGTCCAGGCCCAGCACGCTGTCGGGCAGTCCGAGGTCGGCCAGGTCGATGCCGTCGCCGCTGGACAGCGCCAACGCGCGATGCAGCAGGTTCTCGAGTTCGCGCACGTTGCCGGGGAAGCTGTAACGCGACAGCGTCGCCAGCGCCGCCGGGGTCAACACCGGCACCGGTTCGACGCCCGCGTCCGCGGCGATGCGCAGCAGGATCCGGGCGCTGATCGGCGCCAGGTCCTCCATGCGCTCGCGCAGCGGCGGGACACGGATCTGGATGACGTTGAGCCGGTAATACAAGTCCTGCCGGAAGCGGCCGCCCGCGACCTCCGCGGTCAGGTCCTTGTGCGTGGCGCTGAGCAGGCGCACGTTGACCGGGACCTCGGCCACCGCGCCGACCGGACGCACCGAACGCTCCTGCAGCGCACGCAGCAGCTTGGACTGCATCGCGATCGGCAGGTCGCCGATTTCGTCGAGGAAGAGCGTGCCGCCCTGGGCGGCCTGGAAGAAACCCTCGCGGTCTTCGCTCGCGCCGGTGAACGCGCCCTTGCGATAACCGAAGAACTCGGCCTCCAGCAGCTGCTCCGGAATCGCGCCGCAGTTGACCGCGATGAAGGGCTGCGGACGGCGCGCGCTGACGTCATGGATCGCCCGCGCGACCAGTTCCTTGCCGGTGCCGGACTCGCCGTTGATCAGCACGGGCGCCATGCTGCGCGCGACCTTCTCGATCAGCTCGCGCACCTGCCGCATCGGCGCCGAGTCGCCGACCAGGCGCGCGAGCGCCGAGGTCGAGCCGGTCAGCGGCGGCGCGGGACGCGGCGCCTTGCGCCGTTCGGGCGCGCCCGACCTGGGTGTGTCGGCCGGGGGCAGGACGTCGAAGGCGCCGGGCGCCGTCGGCGCGAACGCGTCGTCCACGGGTTCGACGGCAGCAGGGGCCGCGGCGACCGGGCGGGCCGGCGGCGCGGCGACCGGGGGCGACACCGTCGACACCGGCGGCGCCGACGAGAACGGCCGGGGCACGGTGCCTTCGGCCTTGGGCGCGCGTCCGAGCGCGGACGCGACCACCATGCGGAACTGGCGCAGGTCGACCGGCTTGGTCAGGTAGTCGTAGGCACCGGCCTTGAGCGCCTCGACGGCGTTCTCGGCCGAGCCGTAGGCGGTGATCACCAGCGCGCGTTCGCTGCGGCCCTGCTGCTCGAGCCAGCGCAGGATGTCCAGCCCGGTGCCGTCGGGCAGCCGCATGTCGGTGATGACGGCGTCGTAGCGGCGCGAACCGAGCAGCTCCAGCGCGTCCTCGACGGTGCCCGCGCTGTCCAGCGTGAAGCCTTCGCGCAGCAGCGTCATCTCGTAGAGGGTGCGCAGGTCGGGCTCGTCGTCGACGACCAGCAGGCGGGGATCAGCGCTCATGGAGTTCGGTATCGGGGAATAAGGTGTCGGGTCCCGCGGACGGGATCGAGGCCAGCACGCCGGCCGGCGTCACCGGGCGCGGCAGCAGCACGCGGAATTCGTTGGCTTCGGCATCCGCCGGGCCGCCGGAGGGCGCGGCATGGCGGTGGTAGCTGATGCGGGCGCCGTAGCGTTCGCACAGCTCGCGGCAAATGTACAGGCCGAGGCCGGACCCGCGACTGCGCGTCGAGAAGAAGGGTTCGAACAGATGACGCTCGACTTCCGGCGGAATGGCCTCGGCGCGGCTGAAGACCGACAGACGCACCCATTCATCGGACTCGGCCACCTGCACGCGCAGGGCACCGGGGCCGGGCCGCGCATGTCGCAGCCCGTTGTCCAGCAGGTTGATCAGCACGCGACGCAGATGTTCGGGTTCGAAGCTCACGAGCAGCCCGTCGCGCCAGATCTCGATGCGCAGCGGGCTGGCATCGCCCTCGGGCAGGCGCTGCGTGAGGGCCCAGTCGGCGCAGTACTCGCGCACCAGCGGGGCGACGGCCAGCGTCAGCGACACCGGCGCGATACCCGGCGCCACTTCCATCACGTCGTCGACCAGGCGCTTGAGGCGTTCGACGTTGGACGTCACCATCCGCGTCAGCGGCTCCAGCCGCGGGTCGTCGGCGAGGTCCTCCGCCATCAGCGCGTTGGCCTGCGCGATCGCCGTCAGCGGATTGCGGATCTCGTGCGCGATGCCGGCCGAGACACGCCCCATCGCCGCCAGCTTCTCCTGGCGGTTGCGCGCCTCCAGCATCCGGTTGTCCTCGAGGAACAGCACGCAGAGGTCGTCGCCGTCGACCGGCCGCTGGGTGAAGCGCATCCGCACGCGCAGCGAGCGCTGCTTGCCGCGGCCGAACTCCAGCAGCAGGTCGCGGCCGGACTCGGGCCACTGCTCACCGCCGAAGGCCTTCTCGATGGCGCGCAGCAAGGGCTTCCAGGCCGGCGTCGTATCGAGCCGGAACGCGCCCGACCGCAGCGCGGCGCCTTCGGCCAGCAGCGCGCGCGCCGCCGGATTGGCAGTGCGCACCAGCCCTCGGCGGTCCGCGACGAGGACGCCCTCCTCCATCTCCTCGATGACGAGACGGTTCAGGTCGGCCTGCTGGCGGGCGTACTCGAGGCTGCCGCGCGCGGCGCGCTCCTCGCGGGCGAGGCGGGAAGCGATCTCGTTGGACAGCAAGGTGACGACGAACAGGCCGCAGCCCAGCAGGCCCGCCTGGCTGATGCGCAGCGCACCGTCGCGCTCGCTGATCACGGCCCAGCCGGAGAGCGTCAGCAGCATCAGGCTCGGCAGCGCCGCGCAGCCCAGCGCCCGCAGGCGCGGCAGCAGGGCGCCGGCCATCAGCGCCGGCATGAAGAACAACGCGCCGTAGGGGCCGCCCGGGTCCTGCAGTTGCAGGCCCGTGAAGAGGACAAAGTCGGCGCCGATGCTGACCAGGAACTGGCGCGCGCTCAGGCCGGCGCGATCCTTGGGCGGCGCCTCGCCGCCGCCGAACCAGCGCGGCAGCAGCCACGCGAGCACCGTCTGCACGCCGTAGACCAGCGCCAGCAGCGCGACCCAGCCCGTCGGCCGCGCGCCCATCAGGCCGGCCAGCGACTGCGTGGCCAGCAAGGCCAGACCGAGCGCGGCGCGTGCGCCCATGAAGGCGCGGTACAGCCGCTGGATGGTGCTGGCGCTGATGGCGCCGCGGGCCTCGTTGTTGGCCATGCGTGCTCCGGCGCTCAGGGTCCGGAGGCGCCGTCGCGGGCGCGCGACGTGGCGGCCGCGTCCAGCCGGGCTTCGTGGGCGGCGCGATGGGACGCGCTGCAGAACTGGCCCCCGCGACCGGGCAAGGCCTCGCCGGCCGGCAGGTGGGTGCCGCACTCGGCGCAGCTCACCATGGATTCGAGTTCACGCGCGGACGGCGGCACCGGCGATGCCGCCGGTGCAGGCGCTGCAGGCGGTGCTGAGGCACGGTCGTCCCGCGAGGCTGGCCGCCCGCGCTTGAAGCCGAGCATGAAGGCGACCACCGCCAGCAGGACGATCCAGAAGAGCAGCTTGATCACGATGAGGCCGCCGGAAGGACGGTCCAAAGAGCGGTAGGAAGAGCCATCGAAGGGATCGAGGGGCAGGACATGACAGGGCGATCTGCGATCAGAGCGGCGCGCGCTGCAGGACGACTTCGAGCACGAAGCGCGACCCGGCATAGGACAGCAGCAGCAGCGCGGCGCCGAAGTACAGCCAGCGCGTGGCCCGCTTGCCGCGCCAGCCGAACACGCGGCGCCCGGTGAGCAATCCCGTCAACACGATCCAGCCGAGCACCGCGAACAGCGTCTTGTGGTCCCAGCGCCATTCCGGCGTGAAGGCGACCCCGAGCAGCAACGCGATCGACAGCACGACGACGCCGGCGCCGACGAATTGGAAGGTCAGGCGCTCGAGCCGCAGCAGCGGCGTGCCGAAGGCGGGAGCGCCCTGCCCCTTCTGCGACCGCATCTGGCGTTCGGCGCGGTTGAGCATCACCGCGTGCATCACCGCGACGCCGCACAGGCCGTAGGACGCGAGGCCCATCGCCCAGTGCAACGGCGCCAGCGGCGATCCGGCCTGGGGCCGGTACTCGCCGGGGAAGGCCCAGGCCACCAGCATGACGGCCAGCCCCAGCACGCTGAGCAGCCGCTGCGCGGACGGCAGCGGCAGGAAGCGGCTTTCGACGAGGTAGACGCCGATCATGAGCCAGATCGTCATCGACAGCGAGGGCGCGAATCCGAAGCGCGCCGCATGTCCGCCGTTGACCGGCGCGGCGCCGATGCCGCCGATGTCCACGACCAGCGCGGCCAGATGCAGCAGCCAGGCCAGGACCAGCACCGCGCGCCAGGTGCGGGGGCGGCGGTGGGCGAAGACGGCGGCGGCGGCATAGGCCAGGCCCCCGGCGGCGCTGAGGGCGGCGAGGAGCAGGCCGCTGGGCTCGGCGGAGGCGGACGATAAAATCATCCTCAAAGTGTAATGAGGCGCGCCCGCTTGCGCGGGGCCGAAACGATGGCATCCACCCTGACCGATCGACTGAGCCGGCTCGTCAAGACCATGCGGGGCCAAGCCCGCATCACCGAGTCCAATGTGCAGGACATGATGCGCGAGGTCCGCATGGCGCTGCTGGAGGCGGACGTCGCGCTGCCCGTGGTGCGCGACTTCGTCGCCCGCGTGAAGGAGAAGGCGCTGGGCCAGGAGGTGGCGGCCTCGCTGAACCCGGGCCAGGTGCTGGTCTCCATCGTCCACAAGGAACTGGCCGCGACCATGGGCGACGGCGTCGCCGACATCAACCTCGCCGCGCAGCCGCCCGCCATCATCCTGATGGCCGGCCTGCAGGGCGCCGGCAAGACGACGACGACCGCCAAGCTGGCCAAGCACCTGACCGAGAAGCGCAAGAAGAAGGTGCTGACGGTCTCCGCGGACGTGTACCGCCCCGCCGCGATCGAACAGCTCAAGACGGTGACGAAGCAGGCGGGCGCCGAATGGTTCCCCTCGGCGCCGGACCAGAAGCCGCACGACATCGCGCTGGCCGCGCTCGACCATGCGAAGCGCCACTTCTTCGACGTGCTGCTGGTCGACACGGCCGGCCGCCTGGCGATCGACGAAGCGCTGATGGCCGAGATCCGCGACCTGCATGCGACGCTCAAGCCGGTGGAGACGCTGTTCGTCGTCGACGCGATGCAGGGTCAGGATGCGATCAACACCGCAAAAGCCTTCAAGGAAGCGCTGCCGCTGACCGGCATCGTGCTGACCAAGCTGGACGGTGACTCGCGCGGCGGCGCGGCGCTGTCGGTCAAGCAGATCACCGGCGCGCCGATCAAGTTCGCGGGTGTGTCGGAGAAGATCGACGGCCTGGAGGTCTTCGACGCCGAGCGTCACGCGGGTCGCGTGCTCGGCATGGGCGACATCGTCGCGCTGGTCGAGGAAGTCCAGAAGGGCGTGGATGTCGAGGCGGCGCAGAAGCTGGCCGAGAAGCTCAAGTCCGGCGACGGCTTCGACCTCAACGACTTCCTCGCGCAGATCTCGCAGATGAAGAAGATGGGCGGGCTGTCCGGGCTGATGGACAAGCTGCCCTCCCAGATGACCGCCAAGGCCGGCCAGCCCGACATGGACAAGGCTGAGCGCGACATGAAGCGCATGGAAGGCATCCTCAACGCCATGACCGCCAAGGAACGCCGCCAGCCCGCGCTGCTGATGGACGGCAAGTCCAAGGCCAGCCGCAAGCGCCGCATCGCCGCGGGCGCCGGCGTCCACATCCAGGAAGTCAACCGCCTGCTCAACCAGTTCGACCAGATGCAGGGGATGATGAAGAAGATGAAGGGCGGCGGCCTGATGAAGATGATGAAGAAGATGGGCGGCCTGAAGAACCTCATGGGCGGCGGAGGCGGCGGCTTCCCGATGTAAGACGAAGGGCTCCACACGGAGCCCTTTTCTCTTGGTGCCTTCTTCGTAGTTCGGTGCGTTGGTCGCCGAGGTATGAGGCCCCGGCGGCAAGCGCCGAAACCTCACACCTCACCGCCCCCGATCACCACCGTCCTTCGACGGTTTTGCGACCGAGGACGTCGGTCGTCATTCCAGCAGCGCCTGCGCGAACTCGCGCGCGTCGAAGGTCTGCAGGTCCTCGAGCTTTTCGCCGACGCCGATGAAGTAGACCGGGATCGGCCGCTCGCGCGCGATCGCCGCGAGCACGCCGCCCTTGGCCGTGCCGTCGAGCTTGGTGACGATCAGGCCGGTGAGGCCGAGCGCGTCGTCGAAGGACTTCACCTGCATCAGCGCGTTCTGACCGGTGTTGCCGTCGACGACGAGCAGCACTTCGTGCGGCGCCGTCTCCTGCGCCTTGCCGATCACGCGCTTGATCTTCTTGAGCTCCTCCATCAGGTGGAGCTGCGTCGGCAGCCGGCCGGCGGTGTCGGCGATGACGACGTCGCAGCCGCGCGCCTTGCCCGCCACCACCGCGTCGAAGGTCACCGCGGACGGATCGCCGCCCTCCTGGCTGACGATCTGCACGCGGTTCCGGTCCGCCCACACGGCGAGCTGCTCGCGCGCCGCCGCGCGGAAGGTGTCGGCCGCGGCCAGCAGCACGTTGGCCTCGGCATCGGCCAGATGGCGCGTGAGCTTGCCGATGCTGGTCGTCTTGCCGGCGCCGTTGACGCCGACCACCATCATCACGGTCGGCGAGTGCTCGCCGATCACGAGTTGACGCTGCAGCGGCTGCAGCAGGTCCGTCAGCGCGTCCACGAGCAGTTGCCGCACGGCGGACGGATCGGTCGCCTTGGCGTCCTTCACGCGACGCTTCAGATCGTCGAGCAGGAACTCGGTCGCCTTCACGCCGGCGTCGGCCATCAGCAACGCGGCTTCGAGTTCTTCATACAGCGCGTCGTCGATCTGCGTGCCGGTGAAGACCTGGGAGATGCTCGACCCGGTCTTGCGCAGACCTTGACGGAGCTTGTCCATCCAGCTTTTGCGCGGAGCGGGTTCAGGCGATGGCGCAGGCGCAGTCGCAGGTACCGCCACCGGGACCGGGGTCACGGCGACGGGCGCCGGACCAGGAGCCGGAGCGGGTCTCGGCGCGGCGACAGGCGCAGACACAGGCGCGACGGGCACGGGCACGGGCACGGGCACGGGCACGGGCGCGACGGGCGCCGGAGCGACGACCGGGGCGGCCACCTGAGCGGGTGCCGGCGGCGGGGTCAGGGGTTGCGGCGCGACCGGCGCGGGTGCCGGGGTCGACCGCGGCTCGACGGCGGGCGCGCCGCAACCCCTGAC
>SEFA01000123.1 GCA_004210455.1 Rubrivivax sp.
GCATGGCGGGACACTCCAGTCGGATAGGGGGAGTCTAGCGAAGTGCCATGACCCCTCTCCGACGGCCCCGCGCCGCCCTGCCTCCCGACGTCCGGCCTACTGCTTCCCGTAGGCGTCGATCGCCTTCCTCGCCAGGAAGGACTGGTCGCTGAACAGGCCGTCGATGCCGAGCTTGAGGAAGGCCTCGATCTGGCCGGCGAGGTTGCCGATCGCCGTCGGATCGGCGCTGCTGTCGAAGTCGTCGGGCAGGAAGGCGTTCTCCGCGCGGAAGGTCCAGCCGTGGACGATGAGACCGGCGGCGTGCGCGTCCTTCACCAGCGTGGTGGGCGTGCCCAGGCGGCCGGCGACCAGCGGGATCATCAGGCTGGTGTTGGCGCCGATGCCCTGCGCATAGCTGGAGATCTCGGCGAGACCCGCGGGCTTGACGAGGTCCGCATAGGTGCGGGGATCGCCGCTCGCCGTGAAGTCGTAAGGCTGGCCCGATCCGTTGATCAGCTGCACCAGCGGCACGCGCGTCATGCGGTTCAGCTTGCGCAGGTTGCCGACCTCGAAGGACTGGATGAAGACCGCCGAGTCCGGGCTGCGGTAGCCGTACTTGTTGAGCGTGCGCACCAGCGGCTCCTCCAGCGGCTTGCCGATGCCGGCGAAGTAGGTCGGGTGCTTGGTTTCCGGATACACGCCGATCGGCTTGACCTTGGCGCCGTGATGACCGTGGCCGCGGCCGTTCCTGCCTTCCTTCGCGTCGCGTTCGGCGCGCTCGGCGTCTTCCTTGCGGCGCTCGTTGGCTTGGGCGACCAGCTGCAGCACCTCCTCGAAGGTGGGCACCTCGAACATGTCGTTGAAGCGCGTGTTGGCCGGGCGGATCTGCGGAATGCGCTCGCGGGCGCGCAGCGTCTTGAGCTCGGCCAGCGTGAAGTCTTCGGTGAACCAGCCGGTGATCGCGACGCCGTCGATGGACTTGGTCGCCTTGCGGGACGCGAACTCGGGCCGTTCGGCGACGTCGGTCGTCGCCTCGCGCACCGAGCCGTCGGGATTCAGGATGGCGATGGCGTTCTCGTGGCGCGCGACCAGGACGCCGTCCTTGGTCAGCACGAGGTCGGGCTCGACATAGTCGGCGCCTTGCTCGATCGCCAGCCAGTAGGCGGCAAGCGTGTGTTCCGGGACGTAGCCGCTGGCGCCGCGATGCGCGATCAGGAGCGGTTCCTTGGCGCGCGGCGGCTGTTGGCCACCGTGGGCGCATGCGGCGGTGACCAGCGAGGCGGCGGCCACGGTGGCGAGGACGGCAGTGCGAAGCAGTGTCATCGGGTGTCTCCTTCGGTTGGTGTCCCAAGCGTAGGGCCCACTGGATGAAGGTTTGATGATGACCCTGAGGGGCGCAGGTCCCCTGAAACAGGTCTTACACCGCGCCGGCCAGCGGCAGCACCTCGTCGCCTCCGGAGGCGCGGCAGTCGGCAGGAAGCGGCGTCCAACCCCGGCGGACGATGATCGTCGAGCCGGAGGCGCAGAACTCGACGCGTTGCGCGTCCGGCACGAGCCGGTGCGCGAAGGTTTCCAGCGCCGCCGGCGTCGAGACCCTCAGGCGCATGGCGTAGAGGTCGTCGATGGGGTGATCGTCGCTGTGGATCAGCGGCACGAACTGGGCCGCGAACATGACGGCGTGCGACGGCACGACGACCGGCGCGGGGTCGTAACCCAGGTCCTTCAACCAGCGCTGTGCCTGCCGGCGCGTCGGGATGTCGCCCTCGACAGGGACGCCCTCGACGGGGAGGACGCTTTGGACCGGCGCGGCCGCCGCGGCGTGCTCATCGCGCGGCGCCCACGCAAAGCCCATCAGCTCCGCGACCCACTGGTTGCAGTTCTGATACCGCGTGCTGAAGGCGTAGGCGCTGGCGCTGTAGCGTGGCGACAGCAGCGCGAGCGCGCGCCGGTTGTCGAGCGCGCTGGCGGCGAGCCGGGCCCCTTCGCGCTCGGGCAGCAGGACGATGGAGAGCCGGATGGGCTCGGTGCGACCGGCGCTCAGCAGGAAGCCGGCGAGGCCCTGGTCGTAGAGCTTCGCCTGGGATTCGTCGCAGGCGTAATAGAGCTGCCGCACTGACCACGGACTGTTGCGGCTGTCCTTCAGCGCGATGCCGCTGTGGGAATACTGCAGCTGGAAGCGGCTCAGGTCGGTGCCGGAGCGCGAGACCAATGCGGCGGAAGCACCGCTCGCTTCCAGCGCCCGCCGCGCGACCGCAACAACCTGGAGCTGGCGATCCTGCTCGGTGGCGCTGACCTCGCCGCCGCGGTCGCAGAAGGTCGCCGCCTGCACGGCGGACGTCGTCGCCAGGGACACCATCGCGACGGTGGTCATCGCGAGGACGCGAAGCAGGGCGCCGACCTGGGGGGCGAGCATTGCCGCAAGGGTCCGCGGTCGGGACCCGCGCGGGATCACAAGGTCACCGGATGCGATTCCAGCTCGCGGTGCCAGTCGTCGTGCAACGCGAGCAGGAAGGCCTGCTTGTTCTCGGCGCGGGCGAACTCGTAGCCGTAGTCGCGCTTCTGCGCCAGCACGTGGTCGCCGACGCGCAGCGGCTGGCCGGCGATGGCCTGCTTGGGCACGTAGAGGAAGAACTCGGTCCCGTCTTCGGCGCGGACCGGCTGCAGGCGCAGGCGCTGGGTGTCGGCGCGGCCGGCGGCGTCCTCGACGGCGAGGACCTTGTACTCGCCCTCGGCGACCTTGCGGTCCTTGCTGGAGCTGTCGCTGGACTGGCCGATCGAGTCGGACAGCTGGCGCGAAGAGACCGACCCGGCGCTGGAGGCGGAGGTCAGGATGCTGTCGGCATGCGCCGGCAGCGCGGCGAAGCCCATCAGCGCGGCGATCGCAGCGGCGGTGGAAACGAAGGAGAAGCGGGAAGCAAGGGAAGAACTGTGGCGCATAAAACCGTCCATGTGCAGGTCAATCCGGCCGCGGAACGGCGGCCGGACGGCGCAAGCATAGGGGATGCGCGCGCATGATCAGGATTCCGGGTCTGCACAGGTCTCAAAGGTCTTGCGCGCGCTTTCGATCTGCTTGCTCAACATCGTTTGATTGACAGGGTTCTCCAACTCATAGTCGGCGCGAACTCGCCGACCGCGCTGCGCGAGCATCAGACGGCCGAGCTTCCGAGAGCGCTCCGCGATGCTGACATCGCACAAGGGATCAGGATCGCCGAGGTGGTCGATCAACCACCCATGAACGCTTCCGGACTTCGGCGGTTCTGGACAGTTCGGAAGCAGCCTGATCCAGGCCAGCACCGGTGATACGCAGCGTAGTACGCGCGGGACACCGCGGATCGGCGCCGAGCCTCCGATGTGAATCCGTTGGCAAGCGCCTCTGCGTCCCTGAGGAGTTCTTTGGGAGAGATGGACTTCATGGTGAGTTACTCCTCGTGGCCATCGTCGTCCCCGTCGAGAACCGGGTGTGGGCAGGTACTCCAGTCCTTGGGCTGACAGGGATGGATGGACTCGAATTCCACCAGGAACCCGCCATTGCGACCATGACAATGCACGCCGGTCATTCGAAGGTCGTCCGCGAGCTGGTAGGTGCGATCGTGGTCCGTATCGACACTCAGCGTCACACGCAAGAAGTGGAAGCCATCCTCGGCCCGGCAATGGCTGACGTGTACAGGTCCGCGGCACAAGCGCACCGAATTCTTCGCCAGCACGCCAAGGGCCAGCCTGAGCTCGAGGTAGGCATCGAGGCACGGGTCTCCGTTGTCCTCGAAGAGCCGGCAGAGCAACCCCCGGACCTCATCCCAGTCGATGTGCCCGGCAACCGGGGCAGGGACCTGACCCACCACATACGGATTGGTCCTCTCCGGATACCGCATCAGGTGAAGCAGCGCATCCACGCCTTCGGTCAATGTGGGCGCCGGCGTCTCCCGCTGTGGCGCCACCGGCACTTCGACGGGCGCCTGCTCCCACGTTTCCAACTCCTTCAACACTGCACTCATCTCGCTCATCCTTTCGATCTGCGAAGTCATCGCCAATGACCAGCAGTTTCGGCAGGCGGTGCGATGAAATCACTCCCTCGGAAGAGCGCCTCGAGGGGGGGTACACCTCTGAGTAGGTCATTCCCCCGACGAATACAGATTGTCGGGATCGGTGGTGGCGGGGTCAGGACTTGCCTGACCCACTTGGCTCACGACAGCACGATCCTCGGAGTGCTCGGTTCAGTTGGGCTCTGTGGAGCTCAATTGAGCTCCCCTGCGGGCACCACCGGCAGCACGATGCTCGACGGCCGCAACGGTCCGGCGTGGATCGTGGTCACGTTGCCGTCGGCCTGCCGCTGCAGCGGCGTCGGCCAGATGCCCTGCGCCTGGTTGCTCGCGCTGACCGCGATGCGCAGACGGTGACCCGCGCGGATCAGCGCCGCGACGGGGAAAACTTCCACCGGCACCAGCATCGGCTCGTTGGCCGCGACCGGCAACGCCGCGCCGGCCGTGAACGGATGCCACGGCTGGATCATCGTGCCGTTGACGAAGCGCGAGCGGCTCGTGTCCACCGCGCGGTGCGCCGCGGACATCAGGCCGTGCGTCAGCGGCTTCACCGCGCCGGTGGACGGATCCACGTCGTCGATGCGCACCGACAGCGCCGCCTGCGAGCGCGACGCCGAGATCCACAGGTCCGCCTGGATCGGTCCGTTCAGGTAGAGGTCCCGCGCCAGCGGCGCGGTCTCGTAGACCGCCGCACCCTGCAGCGACTCCACGCGCGCGCTGTCCGAGTAGCACGGCTTGGGCAGCAGCCCCGCCAGACCGAGCGTCCATTGCACCTGGCTCGCCGAGCAGTCGCTGTGGTCGCGGATCTGCACGCCCGCCGTGAAGATCGTGCCCAGCACCGTGCCGCGCGTGGCCGTCGGCGCCGGCGGCTCCGAGACCGTCCTGCCGGCGTCGGTCCCGGGCATGCTCGACGCCAGGCCGCCGTCCGGCTGCAGGTACCAGCGCTGCGGCGCCATCTTCGGATGCGGCCAGTCGCTCGCCGTCGCGAAGCGCGGCGTGCCGCCGCTGCCGTAGCCGTCGACGAACTGCGTCACCGTCGGCAGCGTGTCGGCCCCGGCCGCGCGTCCCTTCAGGTACTGGTCGAACCACTGCAGCAGCAGCGAGGTCGTGCTCGGCGGTCCGTACGACGGCGCGCCGCCGAAGCCGGCGATGCCGCCCTGCACCGACTGCAGGTGCGAGCCCGGCAGGATCGCGAGCTTGGCGGTCACGTTGCGCTTGAGCTGCTCGTACAGCAGCGGCTGGTCGCGCTGGAAGATGTCCAGCGACGCGCCGACGATGAAGGTCGGCACGCGGATCCGGCCGGCGCTCTCGACCGGCGAACGGCCCGCCCAGAACGAGCCGTCGTCTGTCGCGATGCCGCCCGCGTTGCCGACGAAGCCGTCGAAGGTCGGTGCGTACCAGGTGTCTATCGCCGCGACGTGATCGCCGGTGGCGCCGTTGATCTGGCTCGCGAACCAGGGATTGAGCAGCAGCTCCGGTGCGTTGGCCACGCTCAGCGACTGCGTCAGCGGCAGCCAGGTGCTGAGGAACTGCGCGTTGAACAGGCCGCCCGTCGCCGCGACGCCGCGGTAGGCGTCGCCCATGGGCACCGTCGCGAACGCGGCCTTGATCGCCGGATGCTGCTGCCCCGCCGTCAGCAGCGAGCTGATGCCGAGGTAGGAGGTCCCCGCCACGCCGATGCTGCCGTTGAAGAAGGACTGCCGCGTCACCCAGTCGACGGCCTCGCGGTAGGCCTGCTGCTCGTCGGGGCCGATCAGCTGCGTGACGCCGCCGCTCATGCCGGTGCCGTGGGCGTCGATGGCGACCGTGACGTAGCCGCGGCGCACCATGAACTGGTCGAGCCCGCCGATCAGCAGCGTGTTGCCGCCGGCCGGCGTGAACACGCCGAGGAACTGCCCGACGTCGATCCGGTAGGCCGTCTGCGTCAACACCACCGGATACCGCCCGGACTTCGGGAAGCCCAGGAAGTCCGCCGGCATGGACACCAGCACCGCCAGCTGCTTGCCCGACGACAGCCGGATGAACTGCAGCGGCAGCGTGACCGCGCGGGGATGGTCGGGACCTCGCGTGTAGCCCGTGGATGGCCAGGTGGCGCCGGCATTGGCGGTGACGGCCGGATTGGGCGCGGCGAGCGTGCCGCGTGTGCCCAGCGTGGTTGTCTGAGGGACGGACTGCGGGGTGGGCGCCGGAACCCTCTGCGCGAAGGCGCAGAGCGCCGTGCCGGCGGCCAGGGCCACGATCAACTCGCGGCAACGCGCACGGCTGCGCGCGCGCCAGTGGCGGACCGAACCGCGCTGCGTCGGGAAGGCCAGGGTCATGTCTTGTCTCCAGATCCCGAGGGTCGGGTGGTCGCTGAGCGACTCTGTGGGGGCATGAGGCGCCGACTATGCCAGGAGCGCGGAGGAAGTCACGACCCGCGGCGTCGGCGGTGTCGGGTTTCCCGGCGTGCACGCCGCTGTAGGTCAAGCCCCTACAGCAGCAACGGCAGGCGGCGTTCATCGCGAGTGGCAGCCGCTGGATGGCGGCGGCGCCCCTCGGCGGCGACCATGACGTCCATGAACATCGCCGTCATCGAAGACAACGTTCCCGTCCGTCAGCTCCTGGTCCGTCGCGCCCAGAAGATCGGCGGCATCACGGTCGTCGCGCAGGCCTCCGGCGAGGACGAGGCCGTCGACGCCGTCATGGCCACCACGCCCGACGTGGTGCTGCTCGACCTGAACCTGGCGCAGGGCACCGGCCTGTCGGTGCTGTCCCGCCTGCGCGGCCAGGACTACGCGGGCCGCGTCTTCGTGCTCAGCGCCGAAGACGCCGCCACCCATGCCGCGCCGTGCCGCCGCAGCGGCGCCGACGCCTTCTACGACAAGGCCTTCGACTTCGAGCAGCTGCTCGCCGACCTGCACGAGCTGTGCCAGCGGGAAGCCGCGAACGTGCCGCTCAATGCCCCGTTGAATGCCCGGTTGATCGCCGGCCCCCGCGCCGTCGTCAACGGCTGAGCGTCCGATCCACGAACCGGCACCCACAGACCGGCACGATCGTTTCCACCGACCTGGGAGTACCCGCCATGAAGCACCTGATGACACTGCCCAGGCTGCCGTTCACGCGGCCGACCATGTCCTGGGTGCCGCGCGGTCCCATGGCCTCCTGGCTCATGATCGGCAACCTGCTGGTGGCCGTCGCGCTGGCCGCGATGACCGCGCTCAGCCTGTGGAACCATCGCCAGACGGAGACCGACCGGGCCCGCGACGTGGTCGAGAACCTGGCACAGAACATCGCCGTCGAGGTCGGCGCCGAGCTACGCAACACCGACAACGCGCTGGCCACGATCGCGCTGCGGTTCCGCAGCGCTCCCCGATCCGCCGACCAGAGCGCGATGGTCGCGCGCCTGATCGAGGAACAGCGCGGCCTGCTGCCGCAGATCGTCGCGCTGCGCGTGGCCGACATCCATGGCACCGTGACGACGGGCCTGATGCCCGGCGAGCGTCCTTTCAACGTCGGCGACGGCGCCTACTTCGCACAGGCGCGCAACACCGACGCGATGGTCATCTCCGAACCGATGAACAGCCGCGCACAGAACCACTGGTGCATCATCCTGGCGCGCCGCCTGATCGACCACGACGGCAACTTCGACGGCATCGTCTACGCCGTGGTCACCGCCCAGCACTTCATGGACCGCTTCAGCGGCGTCGCGCTCGGGCCCTCGGGGGCGGTGTCGCTGCGGTCGGAAAGCATGAACCTCGTGGCGCGCTACTCCGCCAGCGAGCCGGCCTCCACCAAGGGTTTCGGCACGAAGTCGCTGTCCGAGCACGCGCTGCGCTCGCTGGCGCAGAACCGCGAGCGCGGCGTCTACATCACGCCGACGGCGATCGACCGCGTCGAGCGCATCACCGCCTACCGGAAGGTGCCGGGGTATTCGATGACGCTGTTCACCGGCATGAGCAGCAACTACTTCCTGGCGGGCTGGCGCACCCAGGTCGTGCAGCAGTCGCTGCTGGCGGCGCTGGTGGCCCTGGCCGTGGCGGCCGCCTCGGCGCTGATCCACCGCATCCACCGCCGCGAGCGCCGCGCCAAGGACGCGCTGCAGCAGCTGGCCCGCGAGCAGGACGCGATGCTGCGCAACGACCTGATCGGCATGGTCCGCATCCGCGACAGCCACGCGCTGTGGGGCAATCCGGCGATGGAACGCATGTTCGGCGCCGTGCCCGGCGGCATGGTCGGCACGCCGGCGCAGACGCTGTTCCTCAGCCCTCAGGAGCACGCCCGCATCCGCGAGGCCAGCCTGGCGACCATGCGCTCCGGCGGCCGCTTCCACGCGCAGCTGCGCATGCGTCGGCTGGACGGCACCGAGTTCTGGGTGGACCTGCACGGCACGGTGCTGTCGGAGAGCGAATCGATGTGGATGCTGGTGGACATCGACAGCCTGAAGCGCAGCGAGGAGCAGGCGCAGCACCTGGCGCTGCGCGATGTGCTGACCGGGCTGCCGAACCGGCGGCTGTTCGAGGAGAAGGTCGGCGACACCATCAACGGCGCGCGCCGCACCGGCCGCGGTTTCGCGGTCTGCTACCTGGACCTGGACGGCTTCAAGGCGATCAACGACCAGCACGGTCACGAGGCCGGCGACGAAGTGCTGACCGAGGTCGCGCAGCGCCTGCAGGCCCTGGTGCGCAGCAACGACGTGGTGGCGCGCCTGGGCGGCGACGAGTTCGCGATCCTGCTCTCCGGCGCCACCCGGCCCGAGGACGTCGAGCAGATGCTGCAGCGCTGCCTGTTCTCGATCCAGCGCCGCATCACGCTGGACAGCGGGGAGAAGGTCTCGGTCGGCGCCAGCATCGGCGCGGTGATCGGCGGCGGTGGCGACGGTTGCCGCGAGCTGCTGCATGCGGCCGACGAGGCGATGTACGCGGTCAAGCGCTCCGGCAAGGGCCAGATCCAGATCGCCGGGCACGTGCACTCAGAGTGGGCCGTGGCGGCCTGACGCCTGACGCCGGATGACTCCCTCTCCCGCACTGCGGGAGAGGGCAGGGGTGAGGGTCGGCGTACGGCCACCACCCTCACCCCAACCCCTCTCCCGCGGTGCGGGAGAGGGGAAGAGGGGAAGAGGGGAAGAGGAAAGAGGGGAAGAGGAAAGAGGGGAAGAGGGGGCATCTCCCGCTGGAAAGCGCCGCTGCAAAGCCGCATCATGGCAACTCCTTTGGCAAAGGGGGAGGCAAGATGAACTTCGCAAGTTGGCGTTTGTCCACGCAGTTGACCGCGTCCTTCATGGCGCTGGTGGCGCTGTGTGCGCTGGTCGGCGGCATGGGGCTGCTGCAGTTGAACCGCGTGCACGACAGCACGACCGAGATCGCCGAAGACTGGCTGCCCAGCATCCAGAACATGGCGGCGATCCGGATCAAGGCCAACCAGATCCGGCGGATGGAGCCGGATCATCTGCTGTCCGAGGACAGGCAGGAGATGGCCCAGATCGAGCGCAACATCTCGAATGCCCGCCAGGAGCTGGCCGCGGCGGAGAAGGCCTATCAGCCCTACATCACCAACGACGAGGAACGCCGGCTCTACGCCGAGGTGATCGCCGCGCGCGACGCCTATTTCGCGGCGCAGGAGCGGCTGCTGCATCTTTCGCGCAGCGACGGCACGAATGCCGAGGCGAAGGCCTTCTTCCGCGCGGACTCGCGCAACAGCTTCAACACCTGGGTCAAGGCGATCGAGCGCAGCGCCGACTACAACGCCGCCGGCAGCGACCAGTCGCGGCTGGACGCCCAGAAAAGCTATGCCGCCGGGCGCGGCTGGAGCCTCTCGCTGACGGTGGTGTCGGTGGGGGTGGCCGTGGGGTTGGCCCTGCTGCTGCTGGCGCACGTGCGGCGCCAGCTCGGCGGCGATCCGGCGGAGGCGGCCCGGCTGGTACGGCAGGTCGCGGAGGGCGACCTCAGCGGCGAGATCCGGGTGCGTCCGGGCGACGACCGCAGCCTGATCGCCGCGCTCAAGGCGATGCAGGTCAGCCTGCGGCAGGTGGTCGGCGGCGTGCGCGAGGGCAGCGAGTCGGTGGCCAGCGCCAGCGGGCAGATCGCGATGGGCAACCACGACCTGAGCCAGCGCACCGAGGAACAGGCCAGCGCGCTGGAAGAGACCGCGGCGACGATGACCGAGCTCGGGGAGACGGTGCTGCAGACCTCGGAGAACGCGCAGCAGGCGGACCGCCTGGCGCGTTCCGCCAGCGAGGTGGCGCAGCGCGGCGGCGCGGTGGTGACGCAGTTCGTCGAGACCATGCGCGGCATCGAGGAGAGCAGCCGGCGCATCGCCGACATCATCGGGACCATCGACGGGATCGCGTTCCAGACCAACATCCTCGCCTTGAATGCGGCCGTCGAGGCGGCGCGGGCGGGCGAGCACGGCAAGGGCTTCGCGGTGGTGGCGTCGGAGGTCCGCGCGCTGGCGGGCCGCAGCGCGGAGGCCGCCCGGGAGATCAAGCTGCTGATCGCCGCGAGCGTCGAACGCGTGGAGCAGGGCACGGGGCAGGTGGAGCAGGCCGGCGCCACGATGGCGGAGATCGTGGCGGCGATCGGTCGGGTGACCGATGTCGTGGGCGAGATCAGCAGCGCGACGCGCGAGCAGTCGCAGGGCGTGAACCAGGTCGGCGAGGCGGTCAACCAGATGGACCAGGTGACGCAGCAGAACGCCGCGCTCGTCGAGGAATCCGCCGCCGCCGCGGAGAGCCTGCGTCAGCAGGCGCAGGCGCTCGTCGCGTCGGTGGCGCGATTCCGGCTCGGGTAACACCCGTCCGGTCGGTCGGACTCCCTCTCCCGCACTGCGGGAGAGGGCGGGGGGAAGGGCCAGCGGCGGTGGCAGTACGGCAGCCCTGACGTCTCAGACCTTGGCGACGCGCGGTCCGTGACGCAGCGTGAGCAGTGTGCCCAGCGTGATCGCCGCCGCGGCGAAGGCCGGTCCGCCGAGCGCGCCGATGTGGTCGACCAGCATGCCGCCGCCGATGGCGCCGCTGGCGATGGCGATCTGGAAGGCGGCGACGAGCAGCCCGCCCGCGCCCTCGGCCTGGTCCGGCGCGGCGCGCACGATCCAGGTCTGGAAGCCGACCGGGAAGGCGCCGAAGGCGAAGCCCCACAGCACGACCGCGACCGCGGTGACCCAGGCCGAGCTGCCCGCCATCAGCAGCGCGGCCGCCAGGACGACGATGAGCGATCCGCCCGCGACGATGGCGCGGCGCTCGCTGCGCTCGGCCAGGAAGCCGCCGACGAGGTTGCCGAAGAAGCCGCCGATGCCGTAGCCGAGCAGCACCGCCGAGATCATCGAGACCGGCAGGTGGGTGATGTTTTCCATCAGCGGCCGGATGTAGGTGAAGCCGGCGAAGTGGCCGGAGATGACGAGCAGCACCGCCAGCAGCGCGACGCGCACGCCGGGGCGGGTGAGCAGTTCGCCGAGGACGCGCAGGTTGGGGTTGTCCTTGGGCGGCAAGCTGGGCAGGGTCAGGAGTTGCGCCGCCAGCGTGACGAGGCTGAGCACGCCCGCCGCGACGAAGGCGCTGCGCCAGCCCCACATCTCGCCCATCCAGGCGCCGATGGGCGCGGCGCAGACGGTCGCGACCGAGACGCCGGCCAGGATGACCGACATCGCGCGCGCGAACAGGTGCATGGGCACGAGCCGCATCGCCAGCGCCGCGGCCATGGACCAGAAGCCGCCCAGCGCGACACCCAGGATGACGCGCGCCGCGAGCAGCACGCCCAGGCTGGAGGCGGTGACCGCCATGACGTTGGACAGCACCAGCAGCAGCGTCAGCGCGATGAGGACGAGGCGCCGGTCGAAGCGTTTCGTCAGCAGCGGGACGGACGGCGCGGCGACGGCGCCGACCAGCGCGGTCGCCGTGACCGTCTGGCCGGCGGCGCCGGCGCTGATGTTCAGGTCGGCGGCCATCGCGGTGAGCAGGCTCGCGGGCAGGAACTCCGCCGTCACGAGACCGAAGACCCCCACCGTGAGCGAAGCGATCGCCGCCCAGTGGGCGGGTT
>SEFA01000045.1 GCA_004210455.1 Rubrivivax sp.
TCGCTGTCCCGCCCGTCCTCCGGCAGCGGGAAGGGCGTTGAACCGATACGGCGGAAGAACTCGTGATGACGGCCGTCCTGGGTCGTCCGGAAGCAGGGGTCGCCCGTCTGCGTCGACACGCAGTCCGCGCTGCGCGGTCCGAGCAATTGGCCCGCGATGACGTGCGCATCGTCGACCCGCCCTGCGTCGACCAGCGCCTTGTAAATCCATGGCCAATGGGCGCTCAGCCGGGAGTGCGCGTGCATCCCCTCCACCACGCCGACCAGCAGGGCGCGGCCCGGCCGGCGTTCCGCCATCAGCCCGGCTCCGGCGTCGGTGATCTGGAAAGGACTGACCCGGAAGGCCGGGTACATCCGGCCTGGCCCCGCCAGATCGAAGGACGTGACGTCGGCGCTCGTGCCCACGGTGAAGATGGCCAGGTCATCAATGTCGCGATCCGGCGTTTTTTTCCTGCCGGGGAAGGTCCGTTCGATCAGCGTCTTCAGGTCGTAAGCGCTCCAGCGGTACCAGAGCGCGTCTTCCTCCCTCTCGGCCTTCAGCCCGCTCGTGAACCGCTCCGGCTCCTGCAGGCGCAGCCGCGCGACAGAGCGATAGACCAGCGGCGCCTTCAAGTCTGGCCCGTCCCAGGACGGACCGGCCAGCGCCGCCTCTTCCGACCACGGTGTCCGCCCGTGCATCGCCTGTGCGTAAGCCACAAAGCGGTAGCCGATCCCAGGGTAGATCGGCCGGCTCCGGGCGTTGCCACTGACGGCGCTCAATCGTGTGCCCTGCGTGCGGTCGTAAGGGACGGATGGGTCCGGCGACAGCGACGGATCACTCAGCAGGTTCCGCTCAAGGCGATATCCGGGAATCGGCACCGTCGACTGCTTGTCCCGCCACGGCGAACGCCAACCCGGGTCAGCGAACTCGACCGTGACCTCGGGAACCCGCTCGCTCAACAGGATCAAGGCCGGTGCGAGCGATGACACGTCCGAGCGGGCGACGGCATCTTTGCCGGAAGGACGACGGCGCACCTCCCCTTCGAAGACTTTCCCAGTCAGGAGTTGTTTCATCCGGACCCGATCGGTCGCCGATCCGCGCACACATCGCTGCGACGTCAGCAACACGCTCGGAGCGATCAACGTCGCGGAACAGTGTGCATCGCCGAATGTCCAGGGCGGGATCGCGTCCTTCCGGTCCTGCCGACCCCGCCATTGCGACCAGTCGGGGGGCGGAGGGCGGACCATCGTGCCTGCTGGCACCGGGGTCTCCAGTGCCCGCATTCCCGCTGCAGCACTCGACATCCCTGTCAAAGCCGTGAGACCCAGCAACCCGGCGCGCCCGATGGCGCTGATCGTCATCTTCAATGTCATTGCCTTCTCCTCGCTCACCGACATCGGCGAGCTGGATCCTCAGTCCTCGACCTCGGGCGCGACGGACCGGTCTGAACAGGTGAGGCCAACGTGCGCGTCGGCAGCATTCAGCGGATTCATGCCACATCGCCAGACACCGGATCCGCACGTCGAAGGAGACGGTTCATCAACGGGACGCGAGGCGGTTATGCCCTGCCCCCACAAGGTGATGCTCGCAATCCCCAGTCGCGGCGTTCCAGCGCCCGCGGGGCCGGAATAATGCGCGCCCATGGTGCTCAACTTCATCTGGATCGGGTTCTTCCTGATCGGCTTCGCGGTCGCGCTGGCGCGGCTGGTCCAGGGCGACCTGACCATCTTCACGCAGGTGCTCACCGGCATCTTCGACACAGCCAAGACCGGCTTCGACATCTCGCTCGGCCTGGTCGGCGTGATGAGCCTGTGGCTGGGCCTGATGAAGGTCGGCGAGAACGCCGGCGTGATCCAGCTGTTCGCGCGCGCGATGGGGCCGTTCTTCGGCCGCATCTTCCCGGAGGTGCCGCGCGGCCACCCGGCGGGCGGCTCGATGGTCATGAACTTCTCGGCCAACATGCTCGGGCTGGACAACGCCGCCACGCCGCTGGGCCTGAAAGCGATGAAGGAGCTGCAGGAGCTCAACCCGCAGAAGGACACCGCCAGCAACGCGATGATCATGTTCCTGGTGCTGAACACCGCCGGCATCACGCTGATCCCGACCTCGGTCATCGCGATCCGCCAGGCGATGGCGGTGGACCAGGGCCTGGTCGGCTTCAACGCGGCGGACATCTTCCTGCCGACGCTGGTGGCGACCTTCATCTCCTTCATGTCGGGCCTGATCGCGGTGGCCTGGGTGCAGCGCATCAACCTGTTCAGCGCACCGGTGCTGGTGTTCGTCGGCGGCTTCATCGCGATCATGGCCGCCGTGTTCGGCTGGCTGCACAGCTACCCGCCGGAGGTGATGTCGCAGTACATCGGCCTGCTGGGCAGCGGCGTGATCCTGAGCATCATCGCGACGTTCATCGCCGTCGGCGCGTGGCGTCGCATCAATGTCTACGAGTCCTTCGTCGAAGGCGCCAAGGAGGGCTTCGGCGTCGCCATCCAGATCATTCCCTACCTGATCGCGATCCTGGTGGCGATCTCGGTGTTCCGCACCACGGGCTGCATGGCGTTCGTCGTGCAGGGCATCGCCGCCGGCGTGGCCGCGCTGGGCCTGCCGACGGACTTCGTGCCGGCGCTGCCCGTCGGGCTGATGAAGACGCTGTCGGGCAGCGGCGCGCGCGGCCTGATGGTGGACGTGCTCAAGACCTACGGCGTCGACAGCTTCGAAGGCAAGCTCGCCGCGATCATCCAGGGCTCGACCGAGACCACCTTCTATGTGCTCGCCGTCTACTTCGGCAGCGTCAACATCAAGAAGACCCGCTACGCGCTGACCTGCGGGCTGCTGGCCGACGTGGTCGGCCTGGTCGGCGCGATCCTGGTGGGGTACTGGTTCTTCAAGTGAGCGTCAGTCGGCGAACTTCAGCCGGCGTGTGGGCAGATCGGTGCCGAGAGAGGTCCACCAGGCGTTGTCTTTGCCGTCGGTGGGGAAGTACCAGTATCGGCCGTCAGACCCGAGCGACTTCAGCCTGAAGTACTCGACCGTGCGGGTATAGGGATTGGCGTAGATGTAGAGGTCGCCCACGACGCCATGACGATCCGTCGTCCCCCACGTCTTGACGGGCACCGTGGCCTGCTCCCGGTCCGGCAGACGGGTCCCGAGGTACTCCCAATTCAAGTCGTCACGCCGATCGGTCGGGAAGGCTCCGTAACGGCCGTCGGGGCCCACGGCGGCCAGCCGGAAGAATTCCACGTCGTATCCGTTGGGGTTCTCGCGGACGTAGATGTCCCCGACCGTGGCCCTGCGATCGTTGTCGCCCCAGGCACCGGTACCCAGCACCGTCTTCGCCAACCCCACCGCGTCGGCGATCAGGCCCTCGCTCATCAGCCTGTCGTAGATCCAGGGCATCTGATGGCTGAGCCGTAGATGCGTGGCCTTCGACGTGACGCTCGCCACCAGCCACTCCTCGCCACTGGCGTCCTGCGCGAAGATGCCAGAACCCATGTCGGGGCTCCCCGGGCCCGGAACGATCGGCGAGGACAGGCCTCGCGCCCGGTCTGCGACGGTGGGAGCGACCACCAGGACCATGTCATCCACGTCCTGGTCGGTCAGCCCCGATCCAAAGGTCGCCGAAGGCTCGTCGGCGAGGACCTCCCGCCAAGTCCGATACACGATCGGCGTCGATGGCTGGCTCGAGCCGTGGAATTGCGTGGTCCGGCGCGCGTCAAGCGAGAGGAGGCCGGTGCCCGCGGCGCGATCCGTTCCATAAACGACCAAGGGGGTCGCCGCGCCGGCGGTCAGCAGCGTCTTCTCCTTTTGATAGCTGGGAATACGCGCGCGGGGCACATTCCCCGGACCGCCGTAAAGCGCGCTCAACCGATCCTGAAACCGGATCAGACCGATCTCTCCCAGCACCTCTGGCGCACCTGCTTGCGTGACGGCGTGAGTCCCCATCGGGGTCATGGGCCAGGATCGTCCGGTCTGGCGCTGGAACACGCCATCGAGGAGGCGGAACTGGAACGGTCGTCCACAGGTCAATGCCACCCTGGGCGTGATCAGCACCGCAGAGCAGGCAGGCGTCGCCGACAGGACCCACCCGGGCACTTCGCTCTCCTGCAGGGACGTGCCGCTGGGCTTGAGTGCCTGGGCGTGCAAGGCAGTGATGCCCAGCGCGAAACCCAGGCCCCATCGGACCAGCAGGGTGTTGTTCATGTTCGACTTCATCATCGGCTCCTGTCTTGCAAAACCACGCGCCACGATGCGTGGGGAGGCTTCGTCCCGTCGACTCAGGCACAGGTTCAATCCGCAGACCTTGCGAACAGGGATGGCCGGGCAGCTCGCGCGCAAGTCAGGCGCATCCACCGGGCCCGCCCTCTTCGGCTGGCGGTGTCGGCAAGTCCGTCCCTCGATATCGCCAATGGCGGCTGTCCGTGCCATTGGAGGGCGGCGGTTCGTATCCGCCTTCCGCAAAGGGAGCCACGAGCTCAAAGTATTCAAGGCGCCTGTTGACGTCGCTCCAGTGAACGAACAGCTCACCAGCCGAGCCGTTGACTCCCGGGGACCCGGCCTTGACCGGCGTCAGCACCACATCGCAGGACGGCAATTCCGTCCCGAGGTACTCCCACTCTTCGTTGTCCTTCCGGTCGATCGGGAAGTAGCCGTAGCCATTCGAACCGCGGTCGGCGGCGAGGCGAAAGAACTCCACCTCCGCCGTCCACGGGTTGTCGTAAGCGTAGACCCGCCCGACGACGCCACGCCGATCGAACGACTGCCAGTCGAGCAGGTCCGGACGCAGGTGGCCCAGCCGTGATTGCTGTACCCGCCGACGCGTCAGCGGGAGTCTCAGCGCATGCTCGATGTCCTGCCACGGATTCAGCACCTGCGAGGCCAGGATCAAGGCGTCCTCGCGGGCACCAGCGTTCATCAACGTGCGATAGATCCACGGCCAATGGTGGCTCATGCGCGGCGAACCTTCGAGGCCGTCGCGCATCACCGCGAACGGACCCCAGGTTTGCTCTTCGCGGACCCCCTTCAAGAACATCACCTTGCCACGCGGCAAGGTCCAGGAGGGGTTCGCCAAGACTTGAAGACCGTATCGGACCGTCGCCCGCGCTCGATAGCTGAAGAGGACAAGCTGCTGTTCCCAATCCTCCTTGGTCATGGGCATCCGTTGCTGCAGAAACCTGTCGCCTTCGCTGGCGGACAGGAGTTGGCGCTCCAGCTGATAACTGTTCACATAGGGACGCTGCCCATCCTTCAAAGGTGCGGGACCATCGAGGACCACCAGACCAAGACCCGGAAGTCCGGTCGTTTCAGCCGGCGCTTGCGCTTGCGAACGGAAGCCTTTTCCGACCAGGATCTCTCCCGTCTCCAGCAGCTTGAATCGAGTCGGCCCGCCGTCCGCGACGCAGTCTGACGCGGTGATGATCGCGCGACGCGCGATCAGCGCGCCCTCACACGCCTCATTCGCGACTCGGATCGGCGGCCGGGACTGGTCCAGATGCAGGCTCTGCTGGAAGTCGATGTCCCTGGACAGGTTGACGGCAGTGAGATTGGTACCGACATAGGCCCAATGGCGGCTCTGTTGCCCCGGCCGCGGAAAGGGGGCCAGTCTGCCATCGTTGCCGATCGCCAGCAGGCGGTAGTACTCGACGCCACCGTCGGCCCGACGCACATTGACGGCCATGGTCCCTATCGGCGTTTTCCCGTCGTCCGGCGCTGCCAGCGGCGAGCCACGAAACGGGGTCGTCGCCGAAGCGAGGCTGGGCAGTTCCTCGCCCAGGTATTCCCATCCGTTGCCGTCACGCGAGCCGGGTGGCAACGGGCCCGGACGTCCATCCGGCGAGGCCTTCACCAGTCGGAAGAACTCGATCTTCCTGGAGTCCTTGTGCTCGCGGGGCCATATGCTGCCCAGAGGCAATTCACGCATCGAGCCGCGCCAATCCTTCGCGGCGGCGTGGCCGTCGAGGCCCTTGAAGGGATGCAGCACGCGAAGCGCGAGGGACAGCGCGTCTTCACGCAAACCGTGATCGAGCAGGATCCGGTATGCCCGCGGCCAGAAGTTGCTGACCCTGACGTGGAACAGCGATTCGGTCGACAGACTCACGAGGCCCTGTTCCGCCCCCTTGCCCGCAAGGATGGCGCCGCCCCAGTTGTCGAGCGGAAAGTAGTACAACGCACCATTGAGGGTGAGCCAAGGCGGGATGGCGATCACCGAGTCGGCGTGGCCCAACATGTCCGCCAGGACGGCATTCGTCGGCCTGCCATAGTTCCAGATCCGGAAGGAGTCGGCGACGCTGGCCAGTGCCACTGGCTCAAACGGCACCTGACCTCCGATGCCCATGAAGTAGTCGTAGCGAATCACGCCCAAAGGTTCGGCCTTCATGATGGGCTTACGCCAGTCGAAGGGCGCACTTCGGGTCAGCGGTCCATAGACCGTCAGCGGCGTCCCCTCGACGACCATCTGCTGCTCGCTCCGGTAGGACGGAATGGGGACCAGCGGCCTGTCGACGGCCTGGTCCAGCACGATCGCGGCGATGTCGTCGTGCGGCCCCCTGACGGCGGCCGGCGCGATCACCGTGCCCTTGGCGGGTGTCATGTCGTCCAAGTGCAGGAATATCTCCGACGGATACTCCTTCACACATCGTGCGTTGGCCAGGGCCATCCGGGGCGAGATCAGCGTGGCCTGGCATCTGTGATGGCCCAGCGCCCAGCCGGGTACGTCCCCGCCGAGCAGTTCGTTGCCGAATTCCCCGGCAGGCGAGGCGGTGGCATACGCCGCCAAGCAGAGACCAGTGGCAGCCGGGAGGAGCTTCCTGAGCGACATGGGCGTTCATCCAGTGAGTTGAGACCCCCCACTGAGTCGGCGAACACCGCCGCTGCGGGACGTCCGCCGCTCCCAGGCGCCGGACGGGACGACTCACATCGACTTGAACAGATGCACGTAGGCCCGGCTCACGGGCAGCTCACTCGCATGACCGCGCACGCGCACGAACAGGCGGCTCAGTTCGTCGCGCCGCGTGCCGGTCACGTGGTCCAGGTTCACGATCGTCGAGCGGTGCACCTGCCAGAAGCGCTCGCCGTCGAGTTGTCCAGCAAGCTCGTGGATCGAGGTACGGATCAAGTATTCGGTCGTCGCGGTCTGGACGCAGGTGTACTTGTCGTCGGCGCGGAAGAAGAGCACCTCGTCGACGGGCACCTGATGCATCAGGTCGCCCTGTGTCGCGCGTATCCAGCGCAGCGGTCCGACCGGCCTGGACATCGCCCCGCCCGGTGCATGCAGGCGGCGCAGCGCGGCGAGCAGCCGGGCGTCCACGGCGTCCCCGCTGTCATCGGCCACGCCCGCCGCCGGCTTCGTCAGCGCGCGACGGATCCGTCCGACGGTGCGGGCAAGCCGGTCCGCCTCGACAGGCTTGAGCACGTAGTCGATCGCCTCCTGCTCGAAGGCCTGCACCGCGTACTGGTCATAGGCGGTGACGAAGACGACGCGCGTCCCGCCCTCGATGCCTTCGGCGACCTCCAGTCCCGTGAGACCCGGCATCTGGATGTCCAGGAAGGCCAGGTCCGGCTGCCGCGCCGCGATCTGCTCCGCCGCCTCCTGGCCGTTGCGGGCGATGTGGACGATGTCGAGGTCCGGCCAGACGACGCCCAGCTGGGCGGCGAGGGCGCGAGCCAGATGCGGTTCGTCGTCGGCGATCAGCGCGGTGAATGTGGCGGAAGCGGTGGGTGCGGTGGGAATGCTCATGATCGTTGACTGGGCGTAGCGGTCGGCGGTCGGCGGGATCAGACATCCAGCGGCACGCGCAGCGTGACGCGGCAGCCCGGTTCGGCGGGTTCGAGGGTCAGCGACGCGCGGTCGCCGTAGTGCGTCATCAGGCGCTCGCGGAGGTTGACGAGCGCGATGCCGTTGCCGGCGCGGCGCGAGGCACCGGGACCGACGCCGTCGTCGCGCACCTCGACCACCAGGAAACCGTCGTTCAACGCGGCGTCGACGCGCACCGTGCCGCCCTCGATCTTCGGTTCGAGGCCGTGATGGACCGCGTTCTCGACCAGCGGCTGCAGCAGCATCGGCGGCAGCGGGACGACGCGGGCCTCGGGAGAGGCGCTGATCTCGACACGCAGCCGGTCTTCCATCCGCGTCTGCAGCACCGTCAGGTAGGCGGCGGCCAGCGACAGCTCGTCGTCCAGAGGCCCCGTCTCGCGGCGCAGACCGCCGAGCGACGCCCGCAGATAGGCGGTGAACGCGCCCAGCATCTCCTTGGCCTTGGGCGCGTCGTAGTCGATCAGCGAGTGCACGTTGGCCAGCGTGTTGAACAGGAAGTGCGGCTCGATCTGTCCCTGCAGCAGGCGCAACTGCGCCTCGGTGGCGCGGCGCTCGGCGTTGAGCTGCCGGTTCCTGGACGCGAACCAGTGATGCAGCACGAAGGTGATGCACAGCGACAGCGCGGACGTGATGCCGATGATCTTCCCGCCCTGCGCCCAGTCCAACCGGACCCAGCCCGCCAGTCCCGCCATCCACATGCCCGGCACCCAGCCGATCAGCACGCCCAGCAGCGGCACGCCGGAGAAGAACACCGTGCGCTTCCAGTTCGCCCAGGCGCGGATGCGGGGACGGCCGCCGAAGAGCGGCACGAGGACGGTGAACAGGGTCTGGATGAGCAGGCCGATGGTCAGGCAGACGATGACGTTCTTCCAGTACCACCAGGCCCAGATCGCGGGATCGGTCCAGCGGGCGGTGCGGGCGTTCAGGACAAAACCCAGGACCGTGAAGCCGACCGCCAGTGCGCAGGAGAACAGCACCGTCCAGATCCACTGCAGCCACGCGGGGCCGCTGGGCCGGGCGTCGTTGCTCAGCCAGGCATGCCAGGAGGCACGCAGCCGGCGCGCATCGCGCCAGAGGGGACGGGACGGAGCGGGAGTCATGCGGCGCAGTGTAGGGAGACGCCGGGGTCCCTCGGACGGGGGAAACGACGGATCGACGGCGTGACGGATGGATCGACAGCGCCGGGTGCCCAATAATCCGCCGGACGCATTCCACGGAGACCCGCATGAGCTACATCCTGCTGATCAACGAACCTGTCGGGCAGCGCGAGGCGCGCACGCCGGAGCAGGGCCGCGAGTCCTACGAGCGCATGACCGCCTATGCCGACCAGTTGCAGGCCAAGGGCCTGCTGCACGCGGCGCAGTCGCTGCAGTCGGTGAACGGATCCACGCGCGTGGCGAAGCGCGACGGCCGCATGACGACGGTCGACGGCCCGTTCGCCGAGGCCAAGGAGATGGTCGGCGGCTTCTTCTGGCTGAACGTGAAGACGCGCGAGGAAGCGCTCGCGATCGCCCGCGAATGCCCGGCGGCGGAGTGGTGCACGGTGGAGGTCCGTTCGATGGTGCCCTGCTACACCGAGTCCAAGGCCTGAAGCCGCCGGCGCTTCCTGAACATCCGGCGCGCCCGGCGCTTCTGGAGGATTTTTCGAGGACCGCGCGACGGCCTGTCGAAACCGGCGCGGCCGGATCGTCGTGGACATGTGGACCTTCTCCGCATTCCCCCCCACCCGATCCTGGAGCTTCCTCATGCGCCACAAGCAAATCTTCGTGAACCTGCCCGTCAAGGACGTCGAGCGCAGCAAGCGCTTCTACGCCGCGATGGGCTACGAGTTCAATCCGCAGTTCTCCAACGAGCAGGCCTTGTCGATGGTCATCTCGGACGACATCTACGCGATGTTGCTGGTCGAGGAGTTCTTCCAGACCTTCACGCCGCGGAAGATCTCCGACGCGCATGCCGCGACCGAGGTGCTGACCTGCCTGTCCTGCGAGAGCAGGGCGCAGGTGGACGAGCTGATCGCCAAGGCCCTGGCTGCCGGCGGCACCGTGCCGCGCGAGCCGCAGGACATGGGCTTCATGTACTCGCAGGCATACGCGGATCCGGACGGGCACATCTGGGAGCTGATGTACATGGACATCACGCAGTTCCCAGGCGCCTGAGTCCGGACGGGCGCGATCGCCCGGCATGCGGAGCGGCATCCCCGCGTCCGAGGCCGTACGATCGCGCGCATGACCGACGAGACCCATCGCGCGATCACGACCGTCTGGCGGCAGGAGTCCGCCAAGATCATCGGCGCCCTGTCGCGGCTGACGCGCGACGTCCCGCTGGCGGAGGAGCTGGCGCAGGACGCGCTCGTCGCCGCGCTGGAGACCTGGCCCCGGCAGGGTCTGCCCGACAAGCCCGCGGCGTGGCTGATGACCACGGCCAAGCACCGTGCGCTGGACCGGCTGCGCCACGTGAAGCTGAGCGGCGACAAGCTCGAACAGCTCGGCCATGAGCTCGACGCGCGCGAGGCGATGATCGTGCCGGACTTCGTCGAGCGCCTGGATGACGATCGCGCGGCGCGCGAGATCGGCGACGACGTGCTGCGGCTGATGTTCTGCGCCTGCCATCCGGTGCTGAGCCTGGAAGCGCGCGTGGCCTTGACGTTGAAGATGGTGGCCGGCCTGACGACGGGCGAAATCGCTCGTGCCTACCTGCAGTCGGAGCCGACGGTGGCGCAGCGGCTGGTCCGCGCGAAGCGCACGCTGGGCGAGGCGAACGTCCCGTTCGAGCTGCCGCGCGGCGAGGCGCTGTCGGAGCGGCTGGCCGCCGTGCTGGAAGTGCTCTACCTGATCTTCAACGAGGGGTACGCCGCGACCAGCGGCGAGCGCTGGATACGCCAGGACCTGTGCGACGAAGCGCTGCGGCTGACGCGCATGCTGGTGAAGCTCGCGCCGCGCGAGGGCGAAGTGCTGGGGCTGCTGGCGTTGATGGAGCTGCAGTCTTCCCGAACCGCGGCGCGCGTCGATGCGCAGGGACAGCCGGTGCTGCTGCTGGAGCAGGACCGGTCGACGTGGGATGCGGCGGCCATCGAGCGCGGCCTGACGGCGCTGGAGGCGGCCGATCGCCTGGCGGCTGAACTCGATGACGGCCACGGCCTGGGGCCGTACGCGCTTCAGGCGGCGATCGCGGCCTGCCACGCGCGGGCGCGCCGCGCCGAGGACACCGAGTGGCCGCGCATCGCGGCGCTCTACGAGGCGCTCGCGGTGCGGCAGCCCTCGCCGGTGGTGGAACTCAACCGCGCCGTGGCGCTGTCGATGGCCTTCGGACCTGCGGTCGGTCTGGAGATCGTCGACCGCCTGAGGGAGGAGCCCGCGCTGAAGCAGTACCACTGGCTGCCCAGCGTGCGCGCGGACCTGCTGTCCAAGCTCGGCCGCAATGCGGAGGCGAAAGAGGAATTCGAACGTGCCGCCGCGATGACCGGCAACGAGCGCGAACGGGAGCTGCTGCTCAAGCGCGCCAGGGAGCAGGGGCACTGACCTCGCCACAGCGGGCGATTCCGGTCGCCGTCAATCCGGCGAATCGCCCTCGCCTTCGCTCTCGTCGGTGAGCCAGGTGTCCGCCCTCGCGGCGCTCTTGCGCTCGCGCTTGGCGGCGTACATCGCGGCGTCGCTGCGCGCCATCAGCGTCTCCAGCGTGTCGCCGTCCTGGCGCTGCGCGGCGCCGATGCTGATGCTCACCTGCAGGCCTTCGGACACCGTCGACCAGTCGTGCCTGCGCACCGCCTCGTCCAGCCGCCGGCAGGCCTGCTGCGCAATGTCCTCGGTCGCGCCGCGCAGCAGCAGCACGAACTCGTCGCCGGCCAGGCGCGCCGCGACGTCGTGCTCCCGCACATGCTGTCGCATCAGCCGCGCGATCTCGCTCAGCACCTGGTCGCCGACGAGGTGCGAGTGCCGGTCGTTGACCTGCTTGAAATGGTCGACGTCGATCAGCGCCAGGCTCACCACGCCGCCGCCCGCGAGCTGCGCCCGCGCGTGATCCTCGAAGCTGCGGCGATTCGCAAGCTCCGTCAGCGGATCCTCCATCGACAGCTTCTCCAGCCGCAGCGCCTCGTCCGCCAGCTGCGCGCGGTCGCGCTCGCTGCGCCGCGCGTCGAGCTGCCATTGCACCGTCGCCTCGCGGCTCGCCAGGCTGGCGATGCGCACGCGCGCCTCGCGCTCCCGCAGCGCGCGCATCCGTTGCAGCGCGCGCTGCGGCTGCCCCTGCTGTTCCTCGATCTGGCTGGCGATCAACTCGCCGAGCTGCGCCAGCGGCTCATGCTGCACCGCGTCCGCCGCGGTCACCGTCTGAGCCGCCGCGCGCCGCGCCTGCGGCCACAGTCGACGCGCCCAGGCGAGTTCCGCCTGCACCCACCCCGCCAGCGCGACCAGCCAGTGGCGCTGCTGTTCCGGCAGTTGCGCCAGCGTCTGCTGCAGCTCCGGCTGCGCGTAAGCCGTGGCGCCCTTCCAGATCTGCGCCATCGTCTGCATCAGCGTCCACCAGCAGTGCGACTCGGCGTCGCCTTCGGACAGCAGGTGACGCGCATTGATCAGATGTCCCTCCAGCGGGCCCAGCGGCGGCAGCTGGCCGCGCTGCTCGCGTTCGCCCGCGTAGGCAAGGAGTGACCCCAACGCCAGCCACAGGCAGGCGATCAGCGGGCTCAGCCGGGGCTTGCTCGCATTGGCCGCGTCGACGGCCTGCCGCAGCACCTCCGCCGCCTTGTCGAAATTGCGCGCCCACACGTGGCAGGCGCCCAGGTCCTGCAGCGCCACCACCCGCGCCGTGCCGTCGCCGCGCGACTGCGCCAGCCGCAGGCCGAGCAGCGCCGCCTCGATCGCTTCCTCGTGGTGACCGGCCGTGGAGGCGCTGTGCGCCAGCACCGACAGCGCGCCGGCCTCGCCGACCGCGTCCCCTTGCTGCCGGAACAGCCGCGCCGCGAGCTCGCTGCGCGCGCGCGCTTCGCCGGGCCGGTGCAGCACGCGGTCGCAGCGCGCCAGATGCAGCAGCGCCTGCGCGCGCTGCGCGTCGTCGCCCTCCTCCAGCGCCAGGAGCAGCCACTCCTCGCCGGGCGACTGCGCGGCGACGGCGTCGCCGGCCTGCAGCGCGGCGCGGGCTTGTTGGGCGATGGCGGAATGCGGGTCCAAGACGGGGTCGGAACGCAATGGAGGCGACGGAGGTCAGGCGGCCGGAGCCGGAGATGCAGAGGATAGCGGCAACAGGCGAGGCGCCATCAGGTCGGCCAGCCATTGCATGAAGGCCTGGACGCGCCGAGGCAGTTGCCGGCGGTGCGCATAGAGCAGATGCACCGGCATCGGCGCAGGCCGGAACTGGGGGAGCACCTCGACGAGGCGGCCGTCCAGCACCTCCCCCTCGAAGCCGTGTCGCGGCACCTGCGTGATGCCGAGACCGGCGAGACACGCCGCCGTGTACGAGCCCGAGTCGCTCACTGTCAGCGCGCCCGCCATGGGCTCGAAGCGCGTCGCGCCGGACGCGTCGCACCACTCGAAGCCCGGGCAGCGCTGGCCCAGCGTCGTCGCATACTGGATCAGCCGATGACGCGCCAGGTCCTCCAGCGACTGCGGCGTCCCGAACGCCGCCAGGTACTCCGCGCTCGCCAGGTTGGCCATCGCCATGCCGCCCAGCGGTCGCGCGACCAGGCTCGAATCGCTCAGCGGCCCGACGCGCAGCACGCAGTCGAAGCCCTCGCGCACCAGGTCCACGCGACGGTCGGTGCTGCTGAGCTCCAGTTCCAGTCCCGGATGCGCCGCGAGGAACTCGGGCAGGCGCGGCACGACGATGTCGTGCGCCACCCGCATCGGCATGTCGACCCGCAGCCGGCCGCGCAGGCCGCTGGCCGCCGGCTGGAACATCGTCTGCATGTCGTCGAGGTCGGCGAGCAGGTCCTTGCAGCGCTCGTAGCAGGACTGCCCATCCTGCGTCAGCTGCACGCGCCGCGTCGTGCGGTGGAACAGCCGCGTGCCCAGGCTGGCCTCCAGCCGCTGCACGGCCGTGGAGGCGCTCGCCTTCGGCAGCCCCAGGCTCTGCGCCGCCTGCGTGAAGCTCGCCAGCTCCGCGACGCGGATGAAGACCTGGAGCGTGTCGATCGAGGGCGGCGGTGAGGACAGGACGATGGCGTCGTTCATTTGTTCACCTTGGACGAACGGTCAAATCAGACTTAGGCGGTTTATACGCCATTCGTAGATCAATAAAGTGCCTGCATCCGATCCACACGCCCCACAGGAGCTCACCATGACGACTTCATCCACCACCAAGATCGCGCTGATCACCGGCGGCAGCCGCGGCCTGGGCCGCAATGCGGCGGTGCATCTGGCGCGCCGCGGCATCGACAGCATCGTCACCTACCGCAGCCAGCAGGGCGAGGCGCAGGCGGTCGTCGAGGAGATCCGGGCGCTCGGCGGGCAGGCCGCGGCACTGCAGCTGGACGTCGGCGACAGCGGCGCCTTCCCCGCGTTCGTCGAGGCGCTGAAGCAGACGCTGAAGCAGCACTGGCAGCGCGAGCGCATCGATCACCTGGTCAACAACGCCGGCATGGGCGTCCACACGCCGGTCGCCGACACGACCGAAGCGCAATTCGACGACCTGATGCGCGTGCACCTGAAAGGCCCGTTCTTCCTGACGCAGGCGCTGCTGCCGCTGATCAACGACGGCGGCAGCGTGCTCAACGTGTCGAGCGGCCTGGCGCGCTTCACGGTGCCCGGCTACGGCGCCTACGCGACCATGAAGGGCGGCGTCGAGGTGATGACGCGCTACATGGCCAAGGAATTCGGGGCCCGCGGCATCCGCGTGAACACGCTGGCGCCGGGAGCGATCGAGACTGACTTCGGCGGCGGCGCGGTGCGCGACAGCAAGGAAGTGAACGGTTTCATCGCCTCGGTCACGGCACTCGGCCGCGCCGGACTGCCGGACGACATCGGCCCAGTCGTCGCCTCGCTGCTCTCCGACGACAGCGGCTGGATCAACGCGCAGCGCGTGGAAGCATCGGGCGGCATGTTCGTCTGATCCCCTGGGCGAAGGCGGCGGCGATGCCGCCCCTTCGCCGCGGTTCATCCGGCGCGTGCATAGGTCGACTGCGGCTCGCGCGCGCGCTGGACCACTTCGCCCAGGCAGTCGGGGTAGCGCCGCTGGAGGTGCTTCAGTCCCGTCTGCCGGCTGGCCTTGTAGTCCAGGGTCTCCTGCAGGAACTGCAGACGTGCGCGGTTCTCGTCGATGACTTCGGCCCACGTCGTCACGCGGACCGAAAAGTTGTAGGGAAGATGCACCTGTCGCTCCAGTTCCGCGTAATCGAGCGCGCCTTTTGCGAGCTCCCGGCCCACCAGCCAGAACGACCATTTGACCTCGACGCCGCGGAAGCGCTCGTCGCGGGACACACGCTTGGCGTAGCGGTTGATCTGATCGATCTCGTCCTCGGAGATCTTGACCCGCGGCGCCTTGAGTTCCACCACCAGATGCTCCAGCGTCGACGGCTTGTGGCGCCGCGTCGCGCGGGAGAACATGAGATCGATGATCGCCAGCTTCTCATTCGAGCCGACTGGCGGCTGGTCGATCTGGACCTCGCTTCCCAGCAGCTCCTGGTGCTTGCGCAGCACCTCCGTGAGCGACCGGTTGTCGACGGAGAGAGCAAACTCGTCGCCGAAGAGCCACGGGTTGCGCGCGACGATGGGATGCAATTCGCCGCGCTCCCTCACATGCGGCTGGAGCTGCTTGTCGAACAGGAGCGTCTCCAGTCCATCGAGCAGCTGAAGCCGCTGCGTGACCACATGCGACTCGCGGATCACCGACGACAACGACACGTCCTTGAGGAGCTCCGCCATCATCTGCCGTTCTTCGGCAGGCAGATTGAGCACTTCCATCAGCAGGACCTGCAGCTCTTCCGGCCCGCATTCGACAGCCTGCCTCAAGACCCGGAACTGGAGCGCGACCGCCTCCGGTGCCAGTGTGCGGAACACGGGATGGAAGCGCGACAGATGCCAGGCGACCTGGTCGAACAGCTGTCGTTCCAGCAACTCGACGGAGGTCTCCGGTTCGCGTGGGAACGGATAGAGGCCCTGCGCCTGCCACGCCTCCACGGGCGGGCGGTCCGCTTCGCGCTGGGATTGGGTCGTCATGCATCCACCTCGACTGCTTGAAGCCCGCTTGGGGCGATGCAGTCACTCTAGGCAGTCGAGGCTCCGATGACACCTGCCCGTTCACGGTCGACGCGCACGCGATTCCTACTGGTTCAAGTAGGCGCCTGGCGGATTCACACCGTCCCGGTCGTCTCCCCGCTCCGGCTCGTCACGATGCCGCGTTCGAGCAGCTGCCGGCGCCGGCGCCGCCAGCGCCTTTTCGCGTTCAACGCACGCAGCGCCAGCGCGAGGCGCTGTCCCCATGGCGGTCGCACCTCGCGCACACCGCCGAAGAACTGGTACTTCGCGTAGAAGCGCGACGCCTCCCGTCCGTACTTCGCCAGCACGCGGCGTTCGTCCTCCTGCGGATCCGCGTCCGGATGATTCTTGTAGAGATCGCCGCCACGGACCGGCCGCGTGTGCCACACCGGCGTCGCATCCAGCACCGCGATGCGGCGACGGTCCGTGTTGTCGATCAGGCCCGGCCACACGAAGTCCAATCCCCAGCCGATCCGGCTGTGATGGAAGGACTCCTGGCAGAGCCTCAGGGCGTCGCGCGAGAAGATCGGCGCCATCACCTCGACGAAGCCCATGTAGCGCAGCAGGAAGCCCTCCTGTTGCAGCAGCGTGTCGAAGGTGAAGTACGACTCGCGCGTCAACGCCGGCTGCGCCAGCGCCAGCCGGTGCGCATGGAAGAGATCGAACATCCGCGTGATCGTCGCCGTGTCCACCGCGAGGTCGTCGTCGGGCAGCCAGACCGCGTCGTAGCGCTCCGCGAGAGGCGGATGCCCGCCGAGCAGCTCGCCCAGGCACGGCCACTTCGGGCCGCGGCGGCGTTCGTACAGATCGCAGCTGTCCTCGTGCAGCCCCTCGACCGCGCCGTAGTACGACACCAGCAGGTCGAAGTTGCGTTGCGGGTCGGCCACCCACTGCGGATGCAGCGAGTAGTCGCCGGCGCGCACGATCACGAGGTTGCGGCGGGGGCGTTCGGGCAGGGCGAGAGAGGGCATGGGTCGCTTCAACGAGGGCGGGCGCCGTCGCGGCGAGGGCCGCGCGGTGCCTCCCATTGAAGCGGTGCTGCGTATCGCCGGTTTGGCCGGCCCGTTGAGTCGCCGACACGATCGCCGCCGTTCGTATCGACCTTGATACGAACGGCATCCGACCCGTCAGTGCCCGCCGCCCAGGTACGCCGCCTTCACCGCCGGATCGGTCCGCAACTTCTCCGCGGGCCCGTGCAGCGAGATGCGCCCGTTCTCCAGCACGTAGCCGTAGTCGGCCACCGCCAGCGCCGCCGCGGCGAACTGCTCCACCAGCAGCATCGTCACGCCCTCCGACTTCAGCCGCGCAATGATGCGGAACACCTCGTCCACCAGGATGGGCGCCAGGCCCATCGACGGCTCGTCCAGCAGCACGACCTCGGGATTGAGCATGGTCGCGCGCGCCATCGCCAGCATCTGCTGCTCGCCGCCGGACAGCGTGCCCGCGAGCTGCAGGCGCCGCTCCTTCAGCCGCGGGAACAGCTCCATCGCCTTCTCGAGATCGGCCTCGACGTCGCCCTTGGGACGCGCGCCGGTGTAGCGCGGGAACGCGCCCAGCCGCAGATTGTCGGTGACGCTCATCGTCGCGAAGACGCGGCGACCCTCCGGCGAATGCGCCAACCCCAGCCGGGCGATGTGGTACGACTCCAGCCCGTCGATGCGCTTGCCGTTGAGCGTGATCTGCCCGGCGCTGGGCGCGATCATCCCGCTGACCGCGCGCATCGTCGTCGTCTTGCCCGCCCCGTTCGAGCCGATCAGGGTGACCACCTTGCCCTTGGGTACTTCCACCGAGATGCCGTGCAGCACCTCGACCTTGCCGTAGCCGGCATGCAGTTGTTCGATCTTCAGCATGTGCGTCCGTCCAGCTTCCCGTTCCGCTCGGCGCTCATGCCGGCTGCCCACCGAGGTAGGCCTCGATCACCTTCGGATCGGCCTGCACCTGCGCCGGCTTGCCCTCGGCGATCTTCTGGCCGAAGTCCAGCACCGACACCACGTCGCAGATGCCCATCACCACGTCCATGTGGTGTTCGATCAGGATCACGGTGATGCCGTGGTCGCGGATCTTGCCGATGATGCGCATCAGCTCCTTGATGTCGGGCGCGGTCAGCCCCGCCGCCGGCTCGTCCAGCAGCAGCAGGCGCGGATCCAGCGCCAGCGCGCGGGCGATCTCCAGCAGCCGCTGCTTGCCGTAGGGCAGGTTGCGCGCTTCCTCGAACGCCAGGTCCGCCAGGCCGACGAACTCCAGCAGGCTCAATGCGCGCGCGCGCGCCTTGGCGTCTTCCTCCGTGTAGCGCGGCGAGTGCAGCGCCACCTGCACGAGGTTGCTGCCGAAGCTGTGGTGCAGCGCCACCATCACGTTGTGCAGCGCGCTCATCTCGCCGAACAGCTGCACGTTCTGGAAGGTCCGCGCGATGCCTGACAGCGCGATGTCCGCCGAGGTCCGCCCCACCAGCGAGCGGTCGACGAACTTCAGCTCGCCCGCCGTCGGCACGTAGATGCCGGTGAGCACGTTCATCATCGTGCTCTTGCCGGAACCGTTCGGCCCGATCAGGCCGTGGATGGTGCCGCGCCGCACCTGCAGGTCGACGTTGTTCAGCGCCTTCAGGCCGCCGAACTGCATCAGCACGCCGCGCGCGTCGATGAGGACCTCGTCGCCGCCGCCGGCGCCCGCACCGCCCGCGGCCTGGGAGATCGCGTCGGAGGGCTTCTCCCCGACCGGACCGCCCTCGCCCACCGGCTTGGCCTTGAGGTGCATCGCGTTGCGCACGAAGCCGACGATGCCGTCCTGCAGGTAATACACGACGAACAGGGTGATCAGGCCGAAGATCGAGAGTCGCCAGTCCGTCATCGACTGCAGCACGAACGACAGCGCCGCCAGCGCGATGCTGCCGACCACCGGGATCGCGGCCTGCTTCAGGTCGACCTTGCCGCGGCGGTAGGCCACCACGGTGACGGCGGTCACCAGCATCGCGAAGATCACCGACACGTAGCGGAACAGTTCCAGGTCGTCGAGCAGCTTGGGCAGCACCACGACGATCGCCGCGCCCAGCAGCGCGCCGGTGCGGGTCTTGCGGCCGCCCATGATGATCGCCAGCAGGAAGAAGACCGTCAGCTCGAAGTTGTAGGTGTTGGGCGAGATGTACTGCTCGGAGTAGGCGTACAGCGCGCCGGCCAGGCCGGCCAGGCCGGCGCTGATCACGAAGGCGTAGACCTTGTAGCGGTAGACCGAGACGCCCATGCAGTCCGACGCCACCGGGCTGCCGCGCAACGCCTCGAACGCGCGCCCGAGGTGCGAGCGCAGCACGCGGTGCACGAACACCAGCGAGGCGATCAGCATCGCCACGACCAGCCAGTAGTACTCGTCCTCCGTCATCGTGTGGCCCATCAGCTGGGGCTTGGTGAGCGTGATGCCCATGGGCCCGTTCGTCAGGAAGTCCATCTCGTTGATGAGGATCTGGATGATGGTGCCGAAGGCCAGCGTCACCATGGCGAGGTAGGGGCCGGTCACGCGCAGCGCGGGCAGCGCCAGCAGCGCGCCGAAGCCCGCCGTCACCGCGATCGCGGCCGGCAGCGTCACGTAGATCGGCAGGCCGAACTTCATGACCAGCACCCCGGCCGTGTAGGCGCCGACGCCGAACAGCCCCGCGTGGCCCAGCGACACCTGGCCGGTGTAGCCCACCACGATGTCCAGCCCGAACAGGACGATCGCGTAGATCAGGATCGTCTCGACCAGGTGGATGTAATACGGGTTGCCGGAGACCAGCGGGAAGGCGATCAGCGCGACCAGCGCGATCGCGCCGGCCACCAGCCGCTTCGGGTTCATCTTTGCAATGGCGCTCATGGGCTCAGACCTTCTTGATCGCGGTCTTGCCGAACAGGCCGGCCGGCTTGAAGGCCAGCACGATCAGCAGCAGCACGAGGCCCGGCACGTCCTTGTAGCCGGTGGACAGGTAGAAGCCGGTGGTCGTCTCGGCGATGCCGAGGATGATCCCGCCGACGACGATGCCCATGCCCGAGGTCAGCCCGCCGATGATGGCCACGGCGAAGGCCTTCAGGCCCAGCACCGCGCCCATCGTGGCGCCGGTCAGCGTGAGCGGCGCGATCAGCACGCCGGCAAAGGCCGCCGTCAGCGACGACAGCGCATAGGAGAAGGTGATCACCAGCCCGGTGTTGATGCCCATCAGCTTGGCGGCGTCGCGGTCGTTGAAGGTCGCGACGACGGCACGGCCGTAGATCGAGCGGCGGTTGAAGAGCTCGACCGCCAGCATCATCGCCAGCGCGCCGCCGACGACCAGGATCTCCATCGGCAGCACGTTCGCACCGAGGAACTTGATCGGCGCTTCCGGCAGCGGCGAGGGGAACTTCAGGTCGTCGCGGCCCCAGACGTTCTCGGCCACGTTCTTGAAGATGATGCCCAGCGCGATGGTGGACATGATCCAGCCGAACTCCGACTTGATCTTGATGGCGGGCCGCACGCCGATGCGTTCGACGAAGGCGCCCTGCAGCGCGCCGAACAGGCACACGATCGGGATCATGAGCCAGTAGTTGACGCCGTGGCCGACGAGGGTCAGGCCGACCAGCGCGCCGAGCATCAGCGCGTCGCCCTGGCCGAAGTTGAGGGTGTCGGAAGTCGAGAAAGTCAGCTGGTAGCCGAAGGCGATGACCGCGTAGATCATGCCGAGCGCGATGCCGCTGAACACCAGTTGGGTCAGGATCTGCATACGGAGTCCGGGACTGCGGGAGAAACGAGGGCGCCGTCGCGAGGACGGCGCGCGGAAAAACGGCCGCGCGAGGCGGCCGTTTCACGGGGTCACTTCTTCTGCGGCATCGCACCCTTGGCGTTGACGTCCTTGACCTTGACCTCGGACGCGGCCTTGAAGTCGGCGTCGTAGGCGTAGACCACACGCTGGCCCTTCACTTCGCCGAACACCGGGATGTTGGCGGTGATGGCCTCATGGTCCGTCTTGGTGAACGGCTTGTTGTAGGTCGTCACGACGCCTTCGACCGGGGTCTTCAGGTCTTCGAGCGCGGCCTTGACCTTGGGGCCGTCGGTGCCGCCGGCCTGCTTGATCGCGGCGGCCAGCAGGTAGATCGAGTCGTAGCCCTGCGCGGCCGACACCGGCGAATCGATGCGGCTGTTCTTCGGGTTGAAGGTCTTCAGGTAGTTGACGATGAAGGCCTGGCGCTTGGGCGTGGTCGGTTCCTGGATGAAGGTCTGCGGCATGCGCGCGCCTTCCCCGCCGGGGCCGGCGTTGTCGATGTAGTTGGCCATCGACAGCGTCCAGCTGCCGACCATGGGCACCTTCCAGCCGAGCTTGGTCATGCCGTTGGCAATCTGCGCGAGCTCGGGCCCGATGCCGTAGGTCAGGATGGCCTCGGCGCCGGCTTCCTTGGCCTTGAGCAGCTGGGCCGTCATGTCGACGTCCTTGATGTTGAACTTCTCGACGGCGACCGGCTTGACGCCCTTGAGTTCCAGCGCCTTCTCCAGGTCGGCGCGGCCGAGCTGGCCGTAGTTGGTCGAGTCGGCCAGGATGGCGACCTTCTTGAAGCCGCGGCGGGTGATGGCTTCCTCCACGATCATCGGCGCCTGGATGGAGTCGTGGGCGGCGTTGCGGAAGACGTAGTTGTCGGGTGCGTCCTTGAACTGCTGGGTGATCACGGAGCCGGTGGCCACGTTGTTCATCACCGGGATCTTGGCGTCCTGGTAGAAGCGCTGGGCGGCCAGGGCGACGCCGGTGTTGATGAAGCCGACGGTGGCGGTGACCTTCTCGCGGTTGATCAGCTCCTGGGCGATCTGGACGCCGCGTTCGTTTTTCGCTTCGTCGTCGCGTTCGACCAGCAGGATCTGCCGGCCCAAGACCCCGCCGTTCTTGTTGATTTCCTGGGCCGCCAATCGCACACCGTCGCGCATGCTGACGCCCATCGACGACGAGCCGCCGGTGAAGGGTCCCGAGACGCCGATCTTGATCGGGTCGGCCGCGAGGGCGGCGAAGCTGGCGGCGGCCAGTGCGGTAGCGGTGATCCAACGCGCGCTGAACTTCATGTTTGTCTCCGAATGGTCTTTGTGCATGAGGGGTCGGAATGCCAACCCGCCAACGAGGAAGCCGTCAGACAACAAACGGCCCGTCGTTGGGCGTCAGCCTTCTCGGCACATGGTGCATCAAGCGTGTCGAATTGCACGCATGCCACTACTTACTCGGAAACCCCGATCGGGGTGTTCAGCGTCGTGTCAGGGAGTTGGACGTGTGGACGCGGCGCGCCAGGACGGTGCATCCACGGGCGTTGCGGCAGTCACGCGATGAAGGCCGCCGCATGCCTGCCGGTGGGTCGCCGACCGGAGGTGACGTACTCGGCCAGATGATCGCTGACCGCGTCAGCGTCGAAGCCGTCCGCCTTCATGACGTCGGACACCCGACTCGCACGCACGACCGACTTCGCATAGGCACGGATGAAGGTCCTTTCGAGGACGCGAGCGCTGCCGAGTTCATAGAACGCCACCATGCCGCGGAGGTACTCGGCCTTGTCGACATCGACGTAGGACAGCGGCAGCATCCCCGACTCCAGCAAGGGCAGATTGGCGGCGATGCGCGCGGTCCGCTTGTTGCCGTTCGCGAAGGATTGGATGTAGGCCATGCGGGTCAGCAGATAGAAAGACGCCTGAACAGGGTGCAAGGTGCGGGCGACAGCCATCACCTGCCCGAGCAGCGAGGTGGCATGACCTGTCCCCGGTCGGAACGGCGGCAGGTAGGCTGACTGGCGCAGACGGATGTCCTGGAACTCGCGTGGCTTTCCGCGCTGTTCGAGCGGCAGGAAATGATCGGACCCGCAGACCTCCGCCAGACCATGGTCGTCGGTCAGCAACGCATGCATCCTGCAGACGTTGTCGACGCTCCATTCGCGATGGGACCAGAGATGCTCCGCGACCCGCTGATGGTTGAGCGCGAGCACGGCCTCGTCCATCGGCTTGGATGGATTGCGCTCGCCGCGCTTGAGCAAGGCGGCGGTGTCGAGGACCGAATAGCTGCTGCCCTCCAGCAAAGAGGACGCCCAGGTGAAGTCGACGAGGAAGTCGGCGAGGAACGCGCGATCGAGCGGCCGGGCAAGCGCCTGGATGAAGCCGCAGCGCCCGGCCCGCATCGGAGAGAGTCCGGGCTCGGGATCGAGGAACTCATCGCGGAAGGGGGCGGCCGGCCGTGCGTCCGCGGGGAGCGAGAAGTGACGATCTTCTTCGAGGAATCGGGGAGCCGCCGGCGTGGGGCGGTCAAGGACAGCGTCGTTCTGCATGGAGCCTCTCAGGAATCACGAGAGGCTGGATTCTTCGGAATCGTGCGCAGCGCGAAATGACCTAAAGCTGCCTCATTGAACCAGCCCGCGTTGGCGGGCCTGTAGCGTCCATGCGGCCATCGCGGCAGCGAGCAAGACGATCAGCGCATACCCCACGAGCGCCCCCCATCCGCTGTGATCCCAGAACCATCCGCCCATCGCGCCGAGGGTGCTGGAGCCGATGTAGTACGCGAGCAGATACAGCGACGCCGCATGTCCCTTGCTGCGGCCGCCGAGCGCGCCGACCCAGGCGCTGCTGACCGAGTGCGCGACGAAGAAACCGATCGTCAGCAGCACGATGCCGACGATCACCGCCGGCAGCCAGGTCGTCAGCGTGAGCAGCACGCCGGCGATCGCCAGTGCGATGCCGGAGAGCAGCGCCGGCGCGCGGCCGAAGCGGTCGGACAGTCCTCCCGCCGTCGCGGACGCGGCGATGCCGAACAGGTAGGCGCAGAAGATCAGGCCGATCGCGCTCTGGCTCAGCGAGAACGGCGCGCGCATCAGCCGGAAGCCGGCGTAGTTGTAGACCGCGACGAACATGCCCATCATCAGGAAACCCATCGCGAACAGCAGCGGCAGCATCGGATGCGTCAGGTGCCCGCGCCACGCCGCCACGTGCTCGGAGAGCTTCACGCCGGTCCGGCGCACGAAGTGCTTGGACGGCGGCAGCAGGAACCAGAAGCCGATCGCCGCCGCCAGGCCCAGCACGCTGACGATGAACAGCGCCGGCCGCCAGCCGAAGGCATCGCTCAGCACGCTCACGCCGACGCGGCCCATCATCCCGCCGAAGGCCGTGCCGCCGACGTACTGGCCCATCGCGCGGCCCAGTCCCTTGGGATGGATCTCCTCGGCCAGGTAGGCCATCGCCACCGCCGGCACGCCGCCGAGCACCAGGCCCTCGATCGCCCGCGCGACCAGCATGCCGTGCCAGCTCGGCACGACCGACGCGATCAGGTTCAGCACCGCGGCCATCGCCATCGACGCGAACATCAGCCGCTTGCGGTCCATGCTCTCGGACAGCGCGCCCGCGCACAGGATCGCGAACGCCAGCGCGCCCGTCGCCAGCGACAGCGACAAGGCGCTGGCCGCCGCGCCGACGTGGAACTCCGCCGCGAACAGCGGCAGCAGCGGCTGCACGCTGTAGAGCAGCGAAAAGGTCGTGAAGCCCGCCAGGAACAGCGCGAACGCGATGCGCCGGTAGGCGGTGGTGCCGGGCTCGGCGTAGTCGTGGAGAGAGGCGGCGGCACTCGCCGCGCCCGGGGGACTGCTCATGGGAAGGGGCGCGATCGGCCGCGGCTCAACGGGAGGATAGGCAGGAGGGCTCGGCGGAACAGCGCGGCATCGCGGCTCATCGCCGGCCGAACATCATCTGCCCGGCCAGCGCGCGCTTGAGCGGCGGCAGCGCCTGCAGCGCGGCGAGGCCCAGACCTCGCGCCGCCGGCAGTCCCGGCCAGCGCCAGGCGAAGGTGCGCGCGAGGAAGTCGGTCGTGAGGATGGTCGCCCAGCGGTCCGGCGCGCGCTGCCACTCGACGCGCCGCAGCGCCGTGTCGATGCGCGGATCGCGCCGCAGCGCCTCGACCAGCGCGAAGGCGTCGCGCAGGCCGAGGTTGAGGCCCTGCCCGGCCACCGGGTGCAGCGTCTGCGCGGCGTTGCCGATGCGGATGCGGCGACCTTCGACCAGCGTGCGTTCGGCGTTCAGGCCCAGCGGGAAACACTTCAGCGGACCGATGCCTTGCAGCCGGCCGACGCGGTCCGGCAGTTGCTGCTGGATCACCGTCATTCGCTGCGCATCGGTCAGGCCGGTGACCTCGTCTTCGTCCTGCGGCTGGCACCAGATCAGCGCGGCGCGGCGTTGGCCGTCACGGTCCGGCAGCGGCAGCAACGCCAGCGGGCCGCGCCGCGTGAAGCGCTCGTAGGCCACGCCTGTCGGGCTGTCCGGCGACAAGGTCACCGTGCCCACCCAGGCGTTCTGCTTGTAGTCGTGCGCGAGCGCCTTGCGCGCCTGGTCGGAGAACACGCCGCCCTCGGCGACCACCGCCAGATCGAAACGTTCGGCGATGCCGGCGTCGATCTCGACCTCGTCGGGACGGTCCTGCTTGATGCCGTCCACGGCCTGGCCGAAACGGCTGATCAGTCGCTTCGGTTCCAGCGCGCTCGCCTGCTGCCAGGCGGCCTGCAAGGGGGCCACGAGTTGCCCGTAGGCGAGCACCGCACCGAGCTGCGGCACCGACTGCTCGGCGGCAGTGAGGTGGACTTCAGGCTCGCCCGACGGGCCGAACCAGGGACTGGAGAGCGTCGGCGGCGCCTGGCTCACGTGGACTTCGCGGATCGCCTGCGACTGCGCCGCGGGCCACACGCGCAGCCGCTGCAGCAATTGCACGCTGCCCAGCGACAGCGCGATGGTCCGCGGATCGCCGGAGACGTCGCGCTCGAGCGGCCGGGCGTCGAAGAGGCTCACCTGCGCCTGCGGCAGGTAACGCGCCGCGAGCAGCGCCAGCGCCAGGCCCGCCGGGCCCGCGCCGATCACCGCGAGACGCAGCGGCGGCGCATTCCCGTCGAACGAGGCGTCGAAGGCATCAGCGGCCGGCAAGGCGGCGGAAGTGGCATCGGAGACTGGAGACTGGGACATGACGTCGACCCGGAAACTGATGCCGGCTGCGTCAGGCGGCCGGCTGCGGATGACTATAGCGCCGGCCTTCCCTGCACCGAGATGAGCGTGCGACCCTCACCCCTACCCTCTCCCGCAGTGCGGGAGAGGGGGAAAGAGCAGCGAGCGTTGCGAACGGAGCCAGTCGGACTCCCTCTCCCGCACTGCGGGAGAGGGCGAGGGCGGGGGTGAGGGCTGCGGTCTATCGCCGCACGGCCGACGCGGACCGCGATCAGATCGTCAGACCGCCACCAGCTTGCGGCCGCTCGCGCCGGGCAGTGTCCGCAGCGACTGCGCGACGTCCGCCGTGTACTCGCGGCTGAGGATGGTGCTGACGAAGATCCAGTCGCAGCGGCATTCGGTCACCGTCGCGGTCACCGTCATGTAGCCGCGGCGCGAGGTATCCGCGTAGACCAGCGGCCCGATCAATTGCGTCAGCGCGCCGGCGAGCTGCTGCGGATCCTCCTTGGGCAGGTACGCCTCGAAGCCCGGCGAACTCACCGACGAGGTCGCGAACTCGACGCCGATCTGGCGGTTCGACGCGTCCAGCAGATCGTTCGCCCAGGCGTTGTGCGTGTCACCGGCCAGCACGACCAGGTTCTTGTCGAGCTGGCGGGCCGTGCCCAGCAGCGTCTCGCGCGCTACCGGGTAACCGTCCCAGGCGTCCAGGTTGTAAGGGATGCTCGGCGACGCCAGCACCGCCTGCTCCTGCGGCGTCAGGCTCCCCGGATTGCTCCGCGCCTTCGCGACGATCGCCGCGTACTGCGACACCGTCACGCCCGTGCCCGGCGCATTGGCCTCGAACAGGATGGGCGCCGGGATGTTCATCCGGCCCATCAGCACCTGCTGCCCCAGCACCTGCCAGGTCGCCGTGGAAGCCTGCAGCTGCGCCTGCAGCCACTGGCTCTGCGTCGCGCCCAGGAGCGAGCGGTCGGCGCGGGCCATGTCGGCCTGGAACTTCGCGCTGTCCAGGCCCGACGCGGTGAGGTAGTCGTTGTAGCTGAGCTGCCTGTCGCGCGCCACGACCCGGGTGTCCAGCATGTGCAGCGACATCAGCGCGCCGAAGTTGAAGCTGCGGTACGTGGTCAGCGGGTCGCTGCCGTCGCGCACCGGCAGCCATTCGTGCCAGGCCTGGACGGCGGCGGCACGGCGCACCGCGTAGTCGCCTTCGGTGGCCGGCTGGTGGTTCTCGGCGCCGTCCTTCCAGGCGTCGTTCGCGACCTCGTGGTCGTCCCACACGGCGATCATCGGCAGCGCGGCGTGCAGCTTCTGCAGATCGGCGTCGGCGCGGTACTGCGCGTAGCGTCGACGATAGTCGGCCAGCGCCACGATCTCCTTCGGCGGCTCGACCACGCGGCCCAGCGCCTGCGCGCCTGCGCTCGCGTACTGGCCCGGACCGTATTCGTAGATGTAGTCGCCCAGATGGACGGCCACGTCGTAGCTGTCCGTCCCGGCGCGCTTCGCGGCCTCGGCGTAGACGTTGAAGTAGCCGGTCGGGTAGTTCGAGCACGAGAACACCGCCAGCCTCACCTGCGCCACGTCGGCCGCCGGCAGGGTCTTCGCCCGGCCGACCGTCGAGGTCGCCGCGTAGGCCTTGAAGCGATACCAGTAGCGCACGCCGGCCTGCAGCCCGGTAGCGTCGACCTTCACGCAGAAGTCGCCCGAGGCGCGTGCCGTCGCGTCGCCCTTGGCCACGACCGAGACGAACTCCGCGTCGCTCGCGACCTCCCAGCTCACCGGCACGTCGCGCAGGTCGGCACTGTCCTGCGCCAGCACGCGGGTCCACAGGATCACGCGATCGCCAAGCGGATCGCCGCTGGCCACGCCGTGGCTGAAGACGACCGCGACCTGCGGCGTGTCGCCGTCGCCGTCGTCGCCGCCACAACCCGCCAGAGGCAGTCCGGCCAGGGCGCCCGCCGCCAGCGCGCCGCGCACCAGGTGGCGTCGGGTGTGGTCGATGGGCTCGGCGGACGCGACGGGATCGTCGTTCTTGAACAGGTTCAGCAGTGGCTTCTTGGTCATGGTCGGGCGAGCGGTCGGCTTGCGGGATGAAGGTGAAGCACGTGCAGTCGCCAGTGCGCGGCACAGTGTTCGACTTCACGGTGACATCACGACGACAGCGGGGACGGGGCATTCGGCATGCCGTCCGACGGCCGCCGCCGGGTTCGGCTACGCTTGCGCGCCTCTGAGAGAACGCTGAGCGCGCGCTCAGAAAAGCAACCACGGAGAAAAGCATGCAATACCGTCGGCTCGGCCGCAGCGGCCTGCAGGTGTCCGAACTGTCCCTGGGCTCCTGGGTGACGTATCACAACCAGGTCGACACCGGCTCGGCCGTCGAACTGATGGCCGCGGCGCGCGACGCCGGCATCAACTTCTTCGACAACGCCGAGGCCTACGCGCTCGGCAAGAGCGAGGAGATCATGGGCCAGGTCCTCAAGCAGCTGGGCTGGGGCCGGCACACCTACGTCGTGTCGACGAAGTTCTACTGGGGACTCGACAAGTCGGGCACCACAATCAACTACAAGGACACGCTGAACCGCAAGTACCTGATGCAGGCCATCGACGGCTCGCTGAAGCGCTTCGGACTGGACGAGATCGACCTCGTGTACTGCCACCGTCCCGATCCGCACACGCCGATCGAGGAGACCGTGCGCGCGATGAGCGACATGATCACGCAGGGCAAGGCGCTGTACTGGGGCACCAGCGAATGGAGCGCCGACGAGATCCGCGCCGCCTGGGAGATCGCCGAGCGCCACCACCTGCACAAGCCGGTGATGGAGCAGCCGCAGTACCACCTGTTCCACCGCCAGCGCGTGGAGAAGGACTACGCCCGGCTCTATGACGACATCGGCCTGGGACTGACGACGTGGAGCCCGCTGGCGTCCGGCCTGCTGACCGGCAAGTACCGCAACGGCATTCCCGAAGGCAGCCGCGGATCGCTGGAAAGCATGTCCTGGCTGCGCGAACAGCTGCAGGAACCGCAGCGCAACGCCGCGGTCGGCGAACTCGGCAAGATCGCCGATGAACTCGACTGCACGATGGCGCAGCTGGCCATCGCCTGGATCAACCGCAACCCGCGCGTGTCGACGGTGATCCTGGGCGCGAGCAAGCTGTCGCAGCTGCAGGACAACCTGGGCGCGCTCGCCGTCACGCCGAAGCTGACGCCCGAGGTCCTGGCGCGCATCGACGCCATCACGCTGCCGCTGGCGAAATAAGCGCGGCCCTCCCCTCGGGGTTTGTCCGCAGACCGCCCGCCAAGCCCCTCATTGACGGGGCCGGGTTGTCGCGCCAGTGCCGCATTCCGGACGGCAGCACGGCTAGCATCCCGCGCGATGCTGCGACGACGTGCCGTTCCCCTGCTGCCGAGTCTGTGCGCCGCCGTCGTGCTGGTCCTGGCTTCGGCCATGGCGATCGCGCCGCGCGGCGTCGCGGCGTTCCCGGAAGGCTCAGGCACCGGACGCGTCGATAACACGGAGCGCACGGAGCGCACGGACCGTACGGACCGCCCCGTGCCGCCGGAGATCGCGCTGCTGGCCGAGCCGCGTTTCGAGACGGTCGGCATCGACGCGCCCGTCCCGTTGAACATCATCTCGGCGGTCGCGCAGGACCGCACCGGTTTCCTGTGGATCGGCACCGGCGCGGGGCTGGTCCGTTTCGACGGCTACAACTTCCGCCAGCCGGGCGCGCCGATCGAGAACGGCGTGCGCTCGGCCCGCAGCCTCGGGTTCATCCGCGCCCTGCTCGTGGCGCGCGACGGCCGCCTGTGGATCGGCACCGAGGCCGACGGCCTGGCCGCCTACGACCCGCAGAGCGAGAAGCTGTCGCTGTTCCGCTCCGACGCCAATCCTCAGCTGCCGCGCAGCGCGGTCTCCGCCGGCACCATCCGCGCGCTGGCCGAGGACCGCGACGGACAGATCTGGATCGGCACGATCGGCCACGGCCTGGACCGCTACGACCCGGTCGAGGGCCGCTTCCAGCATTACCGCCAAGGGGCGCCGGGCGGCCTGCCCGACGACCGCGTCCAATCGCTGGCCATCGACCGCGAAGGCGCGTTGTGGATCGGCACCTGGAAGGGCCTGGCGCGCAAGCGCGCCGGCTCGGACCATTTCGAACCGGTGTTCTCGACGCCGGGCAAGCCGGGTCTTGCCGGCAAGATCGTGCTGAGCCTGTTCGTCGCGCCCGACGGCCGCGTCTGGGCCGGCACGCAGCAGGGCGACCTCGCCCTCGTCGACCCCAAGACCGGCGAAGGCACGCTGCTCGAACGCGCCGAAGAGGCGGTGAACGGCTCGGTCAACGCCTTCGTCGCGCTGGACGACCGGCACCTCTGGCTGGGCCGCAACGGCGGACTGGAACTGCGCTCGGTCGCCGGCGGCGAACTGCTGCGGACCATGAAGCACGATCCGCTGAACCGCGGCAGCCTCGGCGGCAACGAGGTCCGCGCGTTGATGCGCGACCGCGCCGGCTGGATCTGGACCGGCGGCTACGGCGGCGGGCTGCAGCGTCACAACCCCGCCAACACCAGCACCTGGGTGCGCGGCCGCGACGCCGGCAAGCAGGCGCAACTGATCGATCCGAGCACCCGCGCGATGGTGCAGCTCGACTCCGGCGAGGTCTGGCTGGGGAGCAACGAGAGCGGCGTGACCGTGCTCGACGAGCAACTGCGCTCGATCGCCACGCTGCGCCCCGCACCGGGGCAGCGCGGCGGGCTGTCGGGCGGCCGCATCTCCAGCCTCGTCCAGATGAAGGACGGCACGATCTGGCTCGGCAGCGACGGCGGCCTGCACCAGTACACCCGCGACCGCCAGCTGCTGCGCGTCATCCAGGCCGGCACGGGCCGCGCGCGGCGGCTGCTCGCCGGCCGCGACGGCACGCTGTGGATCGGCACGCAGGACGGTCTTTACCGCCTGCCGCCGGGCGCCCCGGCGGCACAAACCACGCCGATCCGGCTCCGGCAGGAAGGCGGCCAGCCGCTGACGGGCGACGTCAACGCACTCTCGGAGACCGCGGACGGCGGGCTGTGGGTCGGCACCGAGAAAGGGCTGTACCGCCTCGCCCCGGGCGGCACGGAATTGATCCCCGCGCGCGCCCAGCCGGGCCGGGACATGAGCCACCACTCCATCGTCGGACTGCTGGTCGACTCGAAGCAGCGCTTGTGGGTCGACACCGCGGCGGGGCTGCACCTGCTCACCCACTGGGACGGCCGCGACGCGGCGTTCGAACGCGTCAGCGAGAAGCACGGCGTGATCGGCCGCTCGTTCGGCGCCAACCTCCTTGAGGATGGCGAGGGCCGCATCTGGTCGCACAACTTCGTCTACGACCCGGCCAAGGACAACTACTACGAGCTGACCAACGCCGACGGCGTCGACATCGGCACCGGCTGGTTCCGCGCCTACCTGAAGACGCGCGACGGCCGGCTGCTGTTCGGCGGCAGCAAGGGCGTGCTGGTGGTGACGCCCGAGCGCTTCGAAGCCTGGGCCTACCAGCCGCCGCTCGTGACCACCGAACTGCACGTCGACGGCCAGCGCTTGGCGGCCGGCAAGCTGCCCGAGGAGGGGTTGACCATCGGTGCGGACAACCGCAGCTTCAGTGTCGAGTTCGCCGCGCTCGATTTCAGCGAACCCGAACGCAACCGCTACGCGTACCAGCTGGAGGGCTTCGACCCGGACTGGATCAGCACCGGCGCCGACCTGCGCGTGGCCGTGTACACCAACCTCGATCCGGGCAAGTACCGGCTGCGCGTGCGCGGCACCAACCGCAACGGCGTGTGGAGCCCGCTGGAGCTCGACATTCCCGTGCGCGTGATGCCCGAGTGGTGGCAGACCTGGTGGGCGCGCACGCTGGGCGGCGCGGCCTTGATCCTGCTGGTCTACCTGCTGGTGGCCCTGCGGACCTCCTACCTGCGGCGTTCGCAGCTGGCGCTCGAGATCAAGGTGCGGGCGCGGACGGCGGAGCTGGAGCGCCTGTCGCTCGACCTGCAGGCGAAGACGGTGGCGCTGGAGGAGTCCAGCCTGTCCGATCCCCTGACCGGGCTCCGCAACCGCCGCTTCCTGACGCAGCACGTCGACGCGGACGTGGCGCTGGCGGTGCGTCGCCACGAACAGGCAGGTGGCGACGGCGGCGGCAGCGCCAATAGGAACGGCAACGGCAACGGCAACGGCCACGTCAGCGGCGCGACGCCGTCGGACGACGGCGACCTGATCTTCTTCCTGCTCGACCTCGACCACTTCAAGTCGCTGAACGACCGACTCGGCCACGCTGCGGGCGACGCGGTGCTGCAGCAGATGCGCGAGCGTCTGACCGCCGTGTTCCGCGAGGCGGACTATCTCGTCCGCTGGGGCGGCGAGGAGTTCCTCATCGTCGCGCGCGACACCTCGCGGGCGCATGCGGCGGAACTGGCCGAACGCGCACGGCGACAGGTCAGCGGCACGCCCTTCGATCTCGGCAAGGGCCGGACGGTCGACGTGACCTGCTCGGTGGGCTTCGCGGCCTTCCCGCTCGCGCCGGCGTTCCCGCGGGCGCTGGATTGGGCCGCGACGATCGCCCTGGCGGACGAGGCGCTCTACGCGGTCAAACGCCGCGGCCGCAACGGATGGGAGGGTGTCGTCGGTGTCGCGCCGCACGAAGATGTCCCCGACCTCGAGGGCGCATTACGCCAGCGTTCGCGTGAAACGATGGCAGACTGGCTGTCGAGCGGCGGCCTGACGGTCGTGCGCTCTTCGCCGCCGGCCCCCGCTTCCGAGACCTGATCCGCATCCTCGCGGAGGATCGGCGCCGGCAAGTCCTGACCCTGAGGCACGGCCGTCACCGGGATCCCTCCCGGACCGCCGATTGCCACACGTGCGACAAGACCGGCGCGGAGACGGCAATTGACGCTCCCGCCCGGTTGCCGATGACCGGCAATCGGTAAAGCCGACAAGTAAAGGCTGCCAGCACCTGTCCGACATCGCCGCGGCGGCGACCGGATTGGCCCGATGATCGGGGGCTCCCCGGCCCACCGGCTCCCGGGCTGGCCGCCGTCCACGATTCGAGGAGAACCTTCGTCTTGATGAACGACTTTGCGAACTTCCTGCAGTTCAGCAGCTGGCCGCCCCGGCCCGACTGGCTGTTCTGGGCCTCGCTGACCATGGTGGCCGCCGGCGTGCTCGGCGAATTCGTCAACCGCCGGCTCGGCCTGCCCCGCGTGGTCGGCTACAGCGTCGTCGGCATGGTGCTGGCGGCGCTGGGTCATGGCATCTTCGCCAACGGCGCGCTGGACGCGCGCCTGCGGCTGGTCGTCGATCTCGCGCTCGCGCTGCTGCTGTTCGAGATGGGCTCGCGCGTGAACCTGCGCTGGCTGCGCAACAACAAGGCGCTGCTGGGCGCCAGCGCGGCCGAGGCCGTCGCCTCCTTCGGCATCGTCGGTGTCGGTCTGATGCTGCTGGGCGTCGCGCCGCTGATCGCCTTCAGCTGCGCGGTGCTCACGATGGCGTCCAGCGCCGCCGTGGTCGGCCGGGTCGGCGCCGAGCTGCGCGCCGCCGGTCAGGTGAGCGAACGCATGCTCGCGCTGACCTCGCTGAACACGATCTACGGCGTGCTCGCGCACAAGCTGCTGCTGGGCTGGCTGGCGCTGGACCAGAAGGGCGACTGGCTGGAGGCCGTCGCGCAACCGTTGTATGCCTTCATCGGATCGATCATCGTGGCCGCGCTGCTGGCGCGGCTCACCGCGAACCTGATGCGCCGGCTGGACCTGCGCAACGAGAACTCGGTGTTGATGCTGCTGGGTCTGGTGCTGGTGGCGCTGAGCGTGGCGCGGGTGTTGAACCTGTCGACGCTGCTGGTGCCGCTGCTGGCCGGCATGATCCTGCGCAACACGACCGAACGCCCGTGGGTCTGGCCGCGCCACTTCGGCACGGCGGGCGGGGTGCTGGTGCTGATGCTGTTCGTCGCGGTCGGTTCCGCGTGGACGCTGGACGCGCTGGCGATGGGGGCGGTGCTGGCGCTGGCGCTGCTGCTGCTGCGCCTGGTCGCGAAGGCGCTGGCCCTGACCGGCATGGCGCGCCTGAGCGGCATCGACGCCCGCCAGGGCATCGCGCTGGCGGTGTGCCTGAGTCCGGTATCCGGCACGATGCTGGTGCTTTTCAGCGAGGTGCAGCTGCACCATCCGCAGGTCGCGGCGACGCTGGCGCCGGTCATCCTGTCCACGATCGCATTGATGGAACTCGTAGGACCGATCGCCGTGCAATGGGGCTTGCGCCTCGCCGGCGAACATCACCCTGAAACGACAGTCAAGGAGGCTGCGAAGAAATGAGCCTCGAACCGTTTGCCATCTCCAAGCCCCTGACGATGGGCGTGGAGCTCGAGCTCCAGATCGTCAACCGCCACGACTACGACCTGATGCCGGGGTCCAAGGACCTGCTGCGGGTGATGAAGGGCGAGACCGTGCCGGGCGACGTCACGCCCGAGATCACGGACAGCATGATCGAGCTCTGCACCAACGTGTGCACGAACTACGAGCAGGTGCTGGAGCAGCTGACGACCACGCGCGATGCGCTGGTGCGCAGCGCCGACCGGCTCAACCTCGGCCTGTCCGGCGGCGGCACGCACCCGTACCAGCACTGGAGCAAGCAGCGCATCTTCGACAAGCCGCGGTTCCAGGAGATCTCCTCGCTGTACGGCTACCTGAGCAAGCAGTTCACGGTGTTCGGGCAGCACGTGCACATCGGCTGCGAAGGCCCGGACCACGCGCTGCGGCTGCTGCACGGGCTGTCGCGCTTCATCCCGCACCTGATCGCGCTGTCGGCGTCCTCGCCGTATGTGCAGGGTGCCGACACGGGCTTCCATTCGGCGCGGCTGAATTCGGTGTTCGCGTTCCCGCTGTCGGGTCGCGCGCCCTTCGTGCTGACCTGGGACGACTTCCTGGTGTTCTTCGAGAAGATGACCCACACGGGCGTCGTGAAGAGCATGAAGGACTTCTACTGGGACATCCGGCCCAAGCCCGAGTTCGGGACGATCGAGGTGCGGGTGCTCGACACGCCGCTGACGATCGAGAAGGCCTCGGCGCTGGCGGCGCTGATCCAGTGCCTGGCGCGGTGGATCTCGCACGACAAGCCGTTCGAGCTGCACGAGGACGACTACCTGCCCTACACCTTCAACCGGTTCCAGGCGTGCCGGTTCGGGCTGGAGGGGACCTTCGTCGATCCGAAGAGCGGCGAGCACCGCAGTCTGCGGGAGGACCTGAACGTCACGCTGCACGCGCTGGAGCCGCATGCGGTCGCGCTGAAGGCGGAGCCGGCGTTGAGGTACGTCCGCGAGGAGATGCGCTGGCAGGGCAACGATGCGACGTGGGCGCGCGGGGTCGTGGAGAAGGAACAGCTGCTGAACGAGCTGGTGCGGCAGCAGTGCGAGCGCTGGGCCGGGAGGCCGGTGGCGACGGCGAGGTGATTGGCCAGACTGCGACGCCCCTCACTTGGAGGGACGCCGCAGGGTTGCGATTCGGGGGCTGGAAGCGCGGCAATCTGCCTGCGTGCCGCTTCAGGCAGCTTGGCGTCCCATCAGCGTGACACGCTGCGTCGACTCCGTCAGCAGGCGCCCCTCCTCCAGCGCTTCACGAATGCCGAACTCCTCCAGGGCATAGACACCGTGGACGGAGCGCCAGAGAAATCCCTTGTCCTTGAGCGCATCCAGCGCCTGTTGAACCGTTTCGACGTTGATCGGTTCGTCGACATCGTTACCGTCGTCCTGCTCAATCACCAGTCGAAAGGTCTCCAAAGTACGGTTCCAGAACGGTACGAAACGCCGGCCCTGTGCGGCCAGGACGCGGAGTACCGCCGACTGAAGCGGGCTGAGTAGTCCGATCAGCGCCAGCAGGTTCTGAATGCGCGAGTCGGCCCGTGACTCGATGGTCTCGGCAAACACCGCTGCGGCCTCTTCCGGGGTCCAGTTGTCTCGCAAAGCAAGTGCGTTCAGGCCGATCTGCATCCATTCAGGACGGTAGCCCGAGCGCTCGAAGAGCGTGGACAACGCTCCCGCGTTCAACGCCGCGGAGGCCGGTGCGCGCTCGCAAATCCAGTTCAGGTAGTCGACTCCGAGCGGCGGAAACTCCTTCATCGGAGCGCAGAAAAATGCCTGATCCTTCCATTCCACCAGCATGGCCAGCTTGTCGCGATTCGATCCGGTCGCCACGATCCGAAGGCCGTGGTGCGGCCCCATGTTCAGTTTGTCCCGAGCGGCCTTCAACGCATAGAGCGCGTTGCTTCCCTTGTCCGTCGTGATCGCGTGCTGAGCCTCATCGACGATGAGCACGATCATTCGTTGGCACTCATCTGAGAGCATGGCCAACGCCTTCGCCAACGACACCTGCTTTCCGAGGCCGACCCGATCCATGGTGAAGGCGACCCCACCCATGTTCACTCGCTCCATGCCGGCCGAACGCGCAAAGCGCATGACGACGCTTTCATGCCGAGCGAGTTCTTCGCGGATGGCTTCAATGATGACGTCACCAGGATCCTGGTCGCGCTCTTCCCAAAGATCGGCGTAGATGACGATGGCGCCGCGGCGCTTCAGCTCGGGGCAGAGGTCCTGCTGCAGAAAGGTCGACTTGCCGGTACGACGACGGGCGCCGAGGAAGAGGCCGGACCGAGCGGGCGCAAGGTCGTCGTCCAGGATGTGGGTCGCCAGCTCTTGGGCCAGCGCGGTGCGATGGAAGATGGGCACGGGCTACTTCTCCAGATCGATACAACGAGGCTGAACGAGATCTCAACCGCCGCTCTCATTTGTCGAGCCGCAATCGGGATCACGAGTACGCATGCTCTGCGCATCGACCCGAAGGCTCTCTGATTTAAATCAAAGACTTCCGGTGCTTCCTTACTAGGTAGGAAGAGGGTCAGGTCTTGTCCACTGGAGATGCACCAATCTGTTGCACAGCCGCGGTTGATACGCCTCAGTAGCCCGCTCGTTCTGCTTCGACGTCGTCTCATGAAACGACGAAGGGCGCAGTCTTCACTGCGCCCTTCGAGCCCTCCCCAATTCAGTATCGATGCTTCATCCTTTGAGATCGCAACTTGCGATCTCAAACTGGCACCTCGTCGACGGCGCGGCCAACGATGCCGAGCATCCCGAGGCCTTCGCGCAGCGACTGGCGCACGCTCTCGACCACGTGGCGGGAGGGATCGCCCTCCACGCAGTTGTCCTCGACCAGAGACAGCGTCGCCGCTGCGGACACGAGCGTGTGACGCAGGTTGGCGATCGCCGAGGCGACGGACACGTCGGTGCGCAGGCACACCGCGTCGGCGCCGAGGCGCAGGCCGAAGAGCTGCGCGTCGCTCATGCCCCATTCGTTCTGAAGGCTGATGAGCGAGCCGAGGTCGCAGCCCGCCAGCGGACGGCGATCGCGGATCGGACCGCGCTGTTCGTTGGTACGCGTTTGATGCAGGGTTCCCATGTTCGTAAGACTCCGAAGAACTTTGGAAACCACCGACTTCGATTGCCGAGTCGCGACATGCGGTCGATCGAATCGAAGGGGTGGGCGAGATGTTCAAACCACCTTGCTTTCGCCGTGTGACCACCCTCGCGGAATGGTCCATCTCGCCCATGATCGAAATGACATGGACGGCGCCCTCGCATTGAACGCGAGGGCTGGATCAGCAAGGTGGGTTTGAAACACCGGAGTCCATCGTGCAACCGCTCGACGACTCACCCTCTGATAAAAATCAAAGAGCTCCGGCGCGTCCGCCATCGTGGGGTTGCGTGGAGTTGCATGGGGGATGCGCATCCCACCGAAGGGTCAGGTCTTGCCAGGGCGCCGTCAACTTCGCCACGCGGCACTTGCCTCATCCCGAAGCGGCCGCATAGACTTCACCCCAACACACCCGCCACACGTCCTGGTTTCGATCAGGGTTCTGCGCAAGCAGACGTGCAATAGGCGGGTTTCTCGTTTCTGAGCCTCATCGTTTGAGATCGCAAATTGCGATCTCAAACAGAGACTGCTTGCGCTCAGCCGTTGGCGTTGAGCTCATTGAGCTGTTCGGGCGCTCCCACATTCGCCCACGTCCCCGTGTAGAGCTCCGCCGTCACCGCTCGCGCGGCGATCGCGCGGTCGAGGCTCGCGCGGATGCGCTGATGCTGTCCCGCCTGCACGCCGTCGAAGAACGCGCGCTTGTACAGGCCGATGTTGCTGTAGACCTCCAGGTCGCCATCGATCGTCGCGAAGCCCGCCGCGTCGATGCCGAAGTCGCCCGTCGGATGACGCGGCTGCTTCGGCACGAACCACAGGTGCGCCAGTAGCGGGCTCGCCGCGAAGGCCGCGGCCTTCGCCGGCTCGAACTCGAACTCCGGAATGAAGATGTCCGCCGAGACCGCCCAGAACGCGTCGTCGCCGTCCGCGCACAGCAGGTCCAGCGCCGTCGCGATGCCGCCGCCGGTCTCCAGCGCGCGGCCGTAGCGCTCGCCCTCGTGGCTGTAATGCAGCCTCACGCCGAATCGCGAGCCATCGCCCAGCGTCGTCTCGAACTGCTCGTGCAGCCAGGCCGTGTTGATCACGATGTCCTCGATGCCCGCGCGCGCGAAGGCCTCGATGTGCCACTCGATCAGCGGCTTGCCCCGCACCTTCAGCAAGGGCTTGGGCGTATGGTCGGTCAGCGGCCGCATGCGCTCGCCGCGCCCGGCCGCGAGGATCATGGCTCGCATCGAAAGGTCCAGAAATTGAGGCCGCGAGTTTAGAGCCCGCTCCGCGCTACGCCTCCGCGCACTTTTCGTCACCCCGCGCACACCCGGAAACCGCTTCCCGGCGTCTTCACTAGAATCTCGGGTTTGCCCCAACTCCTGCCCGAGACCACCATGGCCGAGACCAGCGCTGCCGTCGTCACCCCGAACACCACCCAGATGGCCAACGCCATCCGTGCCCTGGCGATGGACGCCGTCCAGCAGGCCAACTCCGGCCACCCGGGCGCCCCGATGGGCATGGCCGAAATCGCCGTCGCGCTGTGGAAGCGCCACCTGCGCCACAACCCGGCCAACCCGCAGTGGGCCGACCGCGACCGCTTCGTGCTGTCCAACGGCCACGGCTCCATGCTGATCTACGGCCTGCTGCACCTGACCGGCTACGACCTGCCGCTCGCCGAGCTCAAGGCCTTCCGCCAGATGCACTCCAAGACCCCGGGCCACCCGGAAGTCGGCATCACCCCCGGCGTCGAGACCACCACCGGGCCGCTCGGCCAGGGCATCACCAACGCCGTCGGCTTCGCGCTCGCTGAAAAGCAGCTCGCCAAGGAATTCAACCGCGACGGCCACACCATCGTCGACCATCACACCTACGCCTTCCTCGGCGACGGCTGCCTGATGGAAGGCATCAGCCATGAAGCCTGCTCGCTGGCCGGCTCGTGGAAGCTGAACAAGCTGATCGCGATCTACGACGACAACGGCATCTCCATCGACGGCCAGGTCGGCCCCTGGTTCGGCGACGACACCGCCAAGCGCTTCGCCGCCTACGGCTGGAACGTCGTCGGCCCGGTCGACGGCCATGACGTCGACGCCGTCGACGCCGCCATCGCGCTGGCCAAGACCAGCAAGGACAAGCCCTCGCTGATCATCGCGAAGACCCACATCGGCAAGGGCAGCCCGAACCGCGCGAACACCTCCAAGGCCCACGGCGAACCGCTGGGCGCCGAGGAAATCAAGCTGACCCGCGAAGCGCTGGGCTGGTCGCACGAGCCCTTCGTGCTGCCCGCCGAGGTCTACGCCGACTGGGACGGCAAGGACGCCGGCACCGGCTTCGAGAAGGCCTGGGACGACAAGTTCGACGCCTACGCCACGCAGTTCCCGGAACTGGCCGCCGAGTTCTCCCGCCGCATCGCCGGCGTGCTGCCGCCCAACTTCGCCGACGTCGCCGCGCAGGCCGTCATCGGCGCGCATGAGAAGGCCGAGACCGTCGCCTCCCGCAAGGCCAGCCAGATCGCGCTGGAAGCCTTCACCGCCGCGATGCCCGAACTGCTGGGCGGCTCCGCCGACCTGACCGGCTCCAACCTGACCAACACCAAGAGCACGCCCGCCTTCCGCCTGGAAGAGGACGGCAGCTCCAACGGCGGCCGCCACATCAACTACGGCGTGCGCGAGTTCGGCATGGCCGCGATCATGAACGGCGTCGCGCTGCACGGCGGCTTCATCCCCTACGGCGGCACCTTCCTGACCTTCAGCGACTACAGCCGCAACGCCATCCGGATGGCCGCGCTGATGAAGCAGCGCGTGATCCACGTGTTCACGCACGACTCCATCGGTCTGGGCGAAGACGGTCCGACCCACCAATCCGTCGAGCACGTCTCCAGCCTGAGACTGATCCCCGGCCTGGACGTCTGGCGTCCCGCCGACACCGCCGAGACCGCGGTGGCCTGGACCCTGGCCCTGGCCAACAGCCAGCGCCCCAGCGTGCTCGCGCTGAGCCGCCAGAACCTGCCCTACCTGAAGAAGTCGGGCGAGGCCGTCGACGCCATCACCACCGGCGGCTACGTCCTGAGCGAGCCGTCTGACGTCGGCCTGAAGAAGAAGGCGCAAGCCGTGCTGATCGCCACCGGCTCGGAAGTGCAGCTGGCCATCGCGGCCCAGCAGCAGCTGGCCGTCGCCGGCATCCCGGTGCGCGTCGTCTCCATGCCCTGCACCAGCCTGTTCGACCGCCAGGACGCCAAGTACAAGAAGAGCGTGCTGCCGGAAGGCCTGCCGCGCGTCGCGATCGAGGCCGGCGTCACCGACCTGTGGTGGAAGTACGGCGTGTCCGCCGTCGTCGGCCTGGACACCTACGGCGAATCGGCCCCGGCCAACGTGCTGTTCAAGCACTTCGGCTTCACGCCGGAGAACGTCGCCGACACCGTCAAGGTGGTGCTGGGCAAGGCGCGCCTGAAGGGCTGAGCGCCCTTTCGCACGTGTTTCGCGTCGGACCGTTCCGGCGCGACGGGAAGAGGTGCCTGGAGCACCTCTTTTCACGTCCGGCTCCAAGGGTTCGACGCGCCTCTGCTGGCGACTGGAGAAGCATCCTCCGCCTGCTCTCCCCCTCCGAAGGGGGGCGCGATTCGACTGCGTCCCCGCATAGACTGCACGACGCCCGGCGTGCTCAGCCGCCTCGGGTCAGGGACAGGACTCGAATCCAGGGAGCACGATGACACGGCATCTCTTCGCACGCGCCTGCGGCGCGCTTCTCTCGTGGGCCATCGCCGGTATCGCGACGGCCGCCTCCGGCACCACGGACGTCAGTCCGCCCTCGCCGGCGCAATCGCTCAGCTGTCTGCAACGGCCTGAGCAGCCACCGAAGTTCCCGGAGCGCGGGAACTACGATCGCACGAGCGGCTTCGCGCGCGTCAAGCTCCAGTTCACCGCGCCCGACAAGGCGCCCGACGTGCAGCTGCTGGCCAATTCGCTGCGTGAGGACATGCTTGACGTCGTCACGCGCTACCTCGACCGCTACCGCCTGCCCTGCCTGCAGCCGGCCGACGGCACGGTCAGTGCGGTCCAGGAGTTCGAATTCTCCAACTCCCAGAAGGCGCCGTTGCCGCTGGCCCCTGACGAGACCACGCCGCGCGGACGGCTCGAGGTCTGCTACACGCGTCCGAAGCAGGACCTGGTCTTCGAAGGGCTCAGCACCGGCCGCGAGGTCAGCAACGTCGTCATCACGATGACGTTTTCGGGCGACGGCGAGCAGCCGCCGGAGGTCAAGGTGCTGCACGAGCAGGCCGCACCTTTTGCGGCCGACACGGTCGTGGAATGGGCGCGCTGGTCCCGCATGCCCTGCCGCAAGGCCGGCGATCCGCCCGTGGTGCTCCAGCAGATGTTCCGGCTCTATCCGCCCGGCGTGCAACGCCAGGTCCTCAAGGTGGAACAGTTGAGCCTCGTCGACTTCCTCGGCATGACCGAGAACCCCCATGCCGAAGGCCCCCGCTTCGACTTCAACACCATGGCCTGCCCGTTCAACGTGAACTACACGATGTACGGACCCGCGCTGCCCAACGAAGTCACCGACGGCGAAAAGAAGCCAGACCGGGCGATCTTCATCGACTGGCTGGCCCGGCAGAACCTGAGGTTCTCATCGGCGAAGCAGGCCCGTGCGCTGTTCGGCGAGGACCTCCAGATCCGCGTGCCTTGCGGGAAATTGGACCTCCAGGCTAAGACCTGACTTGACTGAATCTCGCGGATCACACGGACGCCTCGGCTCGCGACAACAGCTTGGTGGATCGTGTCCCGTACCACGCCTCAAGGAATCGATGTAACCCGGTAACCCGTTCGGAACGTGCGTCTGCGACTATCTGTTCAAATCGAGGGTTCCGGCGATCTGGCCCGCTGCCTTGCAGCCCTGCTCGGCGCGCCGGACCGAACACCTCCGAGGCACGACGTCCACTGGCTGGACGGCGCGCCCATGACGTCATCGATTCATTTCACTCGCAGGAGACTTACCTCATGACCATCAAGATCGGTATCAACGGGTTCGGTCGCATCGGCCGCATGGTGTTCCGCGCCGCCGTGGCGAACTTCAAGGACATCCAGATCGTCGCCATCAACGATCTGCTCGAGCCCGATTACCTGGCCTACATGCTCCAGTACGACAGCGTCCACGGCCGCTTCGACGGCGACGTGGCGGTCGACGGCAACACGCTGATCGTCAATGGCCAGCGCATCCGCCTGACCCAGGTCAAGGATCCCGCCGAACTGAAGTGGAACGAGGTCGGCGCCGACATCGTCGTCGAAGCCACCGGCCTGTTCCTGACCAAGGAAACCGGCGAGAAGCATCTGACCGCCGGCGCCAAGAAGGTCATCATGTCGGCCCCGTCCAAGGACGACACGCCGATGTTCGTCTACGGCGTCAACGACAAGACCTACGCCGGCCAGGCCATCATCTCCAACGCCAGCTGCACCACCAACTGCCTGGCCCCGCTGGCCAAGGTGCTGAACGACAAGTGGGGCATCAAGCGCGGCCTGATGACCACCGTGCACGCCACCACCGCCACGCAGAAGACCGTCGACGGCCCGTCCAACAAGGACTGGCGCGGCGGCCGCGGCATCCTCGAGAACATCATCCCCTCCTCGACCGGCGCCGCCAAGGCCGTGGGCGTGGTGATCCCCGAGCTGAACAAGAAGCTGACCGGCATGTCCTTCCGCGTGCCGACCTCCGACGTCTCCGTCGTCGACCTGACCGTCGAGCTCAACAACAACGCCACCTACGCCGAGATCTGCGCCGAAATGAAGGCCCAGAGCGAAGGCGCCCTGAAGGGTGTGCTGGGCTACACCGAGGACAAGGTGGTCGCCACCGACTTCCGCGGCGACCCGCGCACCTCCATCTTCGACGCCGACGCCGGCATCGCCCTGGACGGCACCTTCGTCAAGCTGGTGTCCTGGTACGACAACGAGTGGGGCTACTCGAACAAGGTGCTCGAGATGGTCAAGGTCGTCGCCAAGTAAGCGGCCTCTTCCCGACCTCCGAAGCCCCGCCCCGGCGGGGCTTTTTCGTTCCCGGAGCGCCCTCGATACGAACAGTCACCACTTTGTTCGCCGATAGCTCCTCTTTGCGTGCGGAATCCCCCTTTAGAGGTGATGCCTCGCAGCAAATGTGTCGCGCCATTAGCAATTTCTTAGCGGCCTCCCCCATAAACTGGCTAGCTCAGTTTTGTGGAGTTTCCGCATGTCCGTGCTGTCTTTGCCGAAGCGTCTCGCCGCCGCCGCGGCCGTCATCGGTCTGTTCGGGGTCGGCACTGCCGGCGCGGTCACCGGGACCGCCCTGAAGCCGGATCAGCAGCCCGACTTCGCCCGCGTCATCGTGCGCTTCAAGGCCCAGGCCGACGCCGTCAAGGCGCGGCCGCTGGCGACCCGCGCCACCGCTTCCGAAGCGAAGGACATCGCGCAGGTGCGCGGCACCACGCTCGGCTTGAGACACGCCGCCACGCTGCAGGTCCGCCGCAGCCTGGACAACCGCACGCACGTCTACACGGCCACCGGCATGAGCTCCGCCGAACTCGCCAAGCGTCTGGCCACGGACGGCGACGTCGAGTCGGTCGAGGTCGACCGCTGGTGGAAGCATTTCTCCGTGCCCAACGACCCGCTGTACGCCACCGCCTCCGCAGCCGGCGTCACCGCGGGCCAGTGGTACCTCAAGGCGCCCGATTCGACGGTGCTGTCGTCGATCAACGCCCCCGCTGCCTGGGACAAGTCGACCGGCACCGGCGTTGTCGTCGCGGTCCTCGACACCGGCGCCCGCCTGGATCATCCCGACCTGGCCGGACAGTTCGTCCAGGGCTACGACATGATCGGCTTCGGCAACAGCGGCACCACCGTCATCGCCACCGCCAATGACGGCGACGGCGCCGACAGCGACCCGAGCGATCCCGGCGACTGGGTCGACCAGTCCGACATCACCAGCGGCCGGCTGGGGTCCAGCTGCACTTCCGACGACATCGGCAACAGCTCCTGGCATGGCACGCGCGTGGCGGGCCTGATCGCGGCTGCCACCAACAACGGCCAGGGCATGGCCGGTGTGGCCTACGGCGCCAAGGTCCAGCCGGTGCGCGTGCTCGGCAAGTGCGGCGGCTGGGCGTCGGACATCGCCGCCGGCATGCGCTGGGCGGCCGGCGTCGAGGTGCCCGGCCTGCCCGTCAACGCCACGCCCGCCAAGGTCATCAACATGAGCCTGGGCGGCGACGGGGCCTGCAGCTCGACCTACCAGGACGCGATCACCGCGGCGTACAACAAGGGCGCTTCCGTCGTCGTCGCGGCCGGCAACGGCGTCGAGAACGACGATCCGACCAAGGAAGGCGGCATCGCCGTCGGCACGCCGGCCAACTGCGCCAACGTCATCGCCGTGGCCGGCCTGCGTCATGCGGGCACCAAGGTCGGGTTCTCCAACCTCGGCCCGCAAGTGACCATCAGCGCGCCGGGCGGCAACTGCGTCAACACGACCGGCGCCTGCCTGTATCCCATCCTGTCCACCAGCAACAGCGGCACGACCACGCCGGTCGCCAACAGCAACGCGTTCAACTACAGCGGCACCGGCACCAGCTTCTCCACGCCGCTGGTCAGCGGCACGATCGCGTTGATGCTGGCGGTGAATCCGAACCTCACGCCGACGCAGGTCAAGGCAGCGCTGCAGTCGTCGGCGCGGGCATTCCCCGCGGCGGCGGCGGGTGTCGCGCAGTGCGTGGCCGGCAACAGCACGCAGCCGCAGTTGGAGTGCAATTGCACGACCAGCACCTGCGGCGCCGGCATGTTGGATGCGAATGCCGCCATTGCGGCTGTCACGACGACGTCGACGCCTACGACGCCTACGACGCCCACCACGCCGACCACGCCTACCGACACGTCGTCCGGCGGCGGCGGCGGGGGCGCGATGAGCGGCCTGTGGCTGGCCGGTCTGGTGATGGCAATCGTGGCGCTGCGTTGGCCCAAGCCGCGTCTTGCCAAGATCCGCTCGAAGTAATCGAGCCTGGGATCGAAGAAGTCCTCGGTAGCAAAACCGGGGCAGTACAACAATGGTTGGGGACGGTGAGGCGTGAGGTTTCGGAGCTTGACTCCGGGGCCTCATGCCTCGGCGGCCAACGCACCGGACGACTCAGGTGGGCGGTCTCCAGGAAGGTTCCCGTACTTCCACCGCCGCTGGCCCTCACCCTGCCCTCTCCCGCGGTGCGGAAGAGGGAGTAAGAAGGGTTGAGCGTTCTTCTTCCCGAGAGGAAGCGAGAGGGTCAGGTTTTGTCGTCAGCGGCTCGCGCCGGAGCCGGATCCGTTCGCGGCGCTGGCGGCGGAAGAAGCCACAGGCGCTTCCACCGAGCAGTCCTTGCGTTTCTCGCCCCAGGGCGGATTGGCCAGCGCGTTCAGCTTGCCGGATTGGACGCCGTCCAGCCGTGACAGGCGCAGCGTCGTCTGCTGCAGCGGTTCCTGCAGCCGCATCACGCGCAGGCCCTTGTAGTTCCGCTTGGTCATCCCGTCGAGCGCCGCCTGCGCGGCTGCTTCGCTGTCGTGCTTGCTGAGCACCAGCGTCGGTTGTTCGTCGGGGAAGCCTTGCAGCGGTTCGAAGGCGATCTTGGCGCTGCGGTAGGTGTCTTCCTTGCGTTCGCGGAAGTCCTTGCTGGGCATCTTGATCGTGGCCAGCGCCCAGACGCCGCCGCTGTTGACGGCCGTCGTCTCGATCGATGACGAGGGAATCCCGGCGCCCGACAGCGCCGCGTTGGCGCGCTTGAGCAGCTCATCGCCGATCAGCGGTCCCAGTTCCAGGCACGACCGTGCTGCGAGCTGCGTGACTGCGTTCTGGTTGAGCAGCGCCAGCCGCTCCGGGTTGATCTGCTGGTCCAGGCGCGGCGCGGCGGGTGCCATGCCGGCCACCCACCCCTTGTTCCACGCGAACACCAGCACGTTGACGACGAAGAGCAGGACGACCGCAGCGCGCAGCATCGTGGCTTATCCCTGTCCGGCGGAAGCGCCGCCCAGCCGCACGCTGACCTCGCCGCCGCTGACCGTCTGGCGGCCTTGCGGGGTGTCGATCAGCAGTTCACCGCGGTCGCTGACGCCCGCGCCCGTGCCTTCCAGGACGCCGGCGGTGATCGCCTTGCCTTGCAGCAGGTCGCGGCGCTCGAAGCGCTCACGCCAGGCGCCGAAGCCGCCCTGCGGGAAAGCCGCCAGCGCCTTCACCAGCGCCGGCGCCAGCAGCGCCAGCGCCTGCGGCGGGGTGACGTCGGGAATCAGTTCCTGCAGGCAGGCGAAGCCCGTGTTGAGCTGAGACTCCGCCACCTTCGCGCGGTCCGATACGTTCAGGCCCACGCCCACCACCGCCATGCGCGAACTGCCGGCCGGCACCGTCTCGATCAGGATGCCGCCGAGCTTGCGCTCGTCCAGCCACAGGTCGTTGGGCCATTTCAGGCCCAGGCGGCTGCCCTCGGGGTCCAGCGCCTCGGCGATCGCGGCGCCCACCACCAGCGACAGCCCGGACCAGTCCGCCACCTCCACCGGGATCGACAGCGAGAAGGTCAGCGACGCGCCCGGCGTGCTGTGCCAGGCGCGGCCTTGCCGGCCGCGTCCGTGGGTCTGGTGTTCCGCGATCAGCAGGCACGGGTGCAGGTCGTGCTGGCGTCGCCCGTAGGGTCGATCGCCCGCGCGGCCCGCGGCCACGGTGCCCTCGTCGCGGCGCACGCGCTCGATCAGCGTGGCGTTGGTCGATTCGACCCGCGCCAGCACCTCGATGCTGAGCCCCGGCAGCAACGGCTCCAGGTCTTGCCACAGGGCCTCTGCGCCCCAGTTCTGATGTTCTTGCATCGCCGCGAATGTGATCCTGCGATCCCGTCTTGGTCTTCCCGGGCCGAGCTGCCCGGTGATCGTGAATGGTCGGAGTCTAGAGGGAGATGGTCCCGCCCGGAGCCCCGCACCATGAATCGGTGGCTGTAGGACCTGACAGGGTGAGCACGCGCCCTCCAACGCGCTTCAGACGCCCTTGGATGTGCGTTGCGAGGAGGCGTTCGACGCCTTCTGCTCCTTGGACGTCTTCTCCTTGGCCTTGGACTTCTTCCCCTTGAGCGCTTTTTCCTTCGGGGCCTTCTCCTTGGGCGCCAGCATGGTGCCCCGGCAGCCCGGCGTGCCGCACCGGCATTCGAACCGCTTCTTCAGCTCGGGCGTATAGCGCTCCTCGATCACCAGACCATAGTCGTAGAACAGTTCCTCGCCAGGGGAAATGTCCGTCAACGCATGGATGAACACCCGGCCGTCGGCCTCGCGGGCTTCGCAGTTGGGGCTGCAGGCGTGGTTGATCCAGCGCGCCCGGTTGCCGTCGACCGCCGCGTCGATGACCCCGCCGGTCTCAAGGTGAAAGTAGAAGGTATGGTCCGGCTGCGACGGATCGTGCGGATGACGGTCCAGCGCCACGTCCCAGGAGATGTGTTCGCCCTTGTACTCGATCAGCTTGTCGCCCGCCTTCAGCGGCGCCACCGCATACACGCCGCGACCGTGCACGCCGGAGGCGCGGACCTCGATGCGCTGGCTGCGCTTGAGCGGGGTCGGATCGGCGG
>SEFA01000124.1 GCA_004210455.1 Rubrivivax sp.
GCGAGGCGGAGGCGCCCGTCGTGAAGAGTTGGTGGGAGACGCTGCTCCAGGCCGACGGTGACGCCTTGAGCGAGCCGCTGCGCCGCGCGCGGGACCTGCTGTCGCGCTGGGGTTCCATGGCGGTGCTGCGCAGCCCGCACGACCTGCTCGACGCGATCGTGCACGAAGGCGACCTGATGGCGCGCCTGGCCGCCGCCGTGCCGGCGAGCGAGCGCCGCGCGCGCCTGCACGCGGTGGAGGCGCTGCTGGCGCTGGCGCTGGAGTTGGACGGCGGCCGTTATGCCGGGTTGTACGGCTTCGTCCGCGCGTTGAAGAGCCGTGCGCTGAAGCTGGCGGCGCCCGCCGAGCCCGACGCCGTGCAGCTGCTGACGGTGCACGGCGCCAAGGGCCTGGAGGCGAAGGTCGTGATCCTGATGGACGCCGAGGCGGGGCCGGCGCGGTCGGAGAGCATGGCGCTCGCGATCTCGTGGCCGGTGCAGGAGGCCGTGCCGCGGACCGTGGCGTTCCTGGTGTCGGAGGCCAAGCCGCCGCCGTCGCTGCAGGCCTTGCTCGACGACGAGAAGGACCAGCGTCAACGCGAGGAACTCAATGCGCTCTACGTCGCGATGACGCGTGCGCGGCATCGGCTGATGCTGAGCCGCACGCCGGCGAAGCGCCAGAGTTCATCGGGCACGTGGTGGACGCGGGTGCAGCCGCAGGCCGAAGCGATGGCGGTGCCGGAAGTTGCCGCCGACACCGCGTCAGACGAGGATATCGCGACGCTCAAGGTGTTGCCGCGCGTGGATCCGCTGCCCGTTGAGGCGGCGGACTCAGCGCCTGACGTCGGCCAGAGCCCGGACGAGGTCGACGAGAGTGCCGCGCTCGGCGAGGCGCTGCATCGCGTGCTCGAATGGCACAGCGGGCCGCAGGGGGGCGCGCATGCGCTGGAACGTCTGATGGCAGCCGCGGCGCAGATGTACGGGCTCGACGCTCGGCGCACCGAGCGCCTCGAGCGCAGCGTGCGCGCGATCCTCGGCGGCTCGGAATGCGCGCCGTTCTTCGACGCCGCGGCGCTCGACTGGCAGGGCAACGAGGTGCCGCTCAGCTGGAACGACCACGACATGCGGCTGGACCGGCTCGTCAGCCGACGCGACGGCGCGGGCGTACGCACGTGGTGGGTGCTCGACTACAAGCTCCACCCGGCGCCGCAGCGCAATCCCGAGTACATCCAGCAGCTGTGGCGCTACCGCGAGGCCGTGATGGCGCTGCAGCCCGGGGAGCCGGTGCGCTGCGCCTTCATCACGGGACAGGGTCGCCTGATCGATTGCACCGAGGCAGTGGCCGGCGCTGCCGACCTCTTCGCCTAGATCCGACGCCTGCTCTCTTCCCCTCTCCCGCGCTGCGGGAGAGGGGTTGGGGTGAGGGTGGTGGCAGTGCGACTACCCTCACCCCCGCCCTCACCCGCAGTGCGGGAGGGGGAGTGAGAAGGAGAGTGAGCGTGAGCGTGAGGAGGGGGCGGCCCTCAGGCCGGCGAGCCGTAATCCCCTTCGGACGGCCGGCTGTGCCAGGCCACCGAGGTGGTCGTGGGCCACGGGCCGCCGTCGCCCAGGCGCTGGTGCACCGCCTGCGCGCTGACCGCCGCGGCTTCCAGCACGCGCGTCAGCGCCTGGAACTCCGCCAGCGACGGTTGCGGCATCGACGTCCGCAGGTACACGTTGCCGCGCAGGCTCAGCAGCACGAACGGCCTGCCTTCCACCAGCACGTCCTGCGTGGCCTGCGCCAGCCGCTCGTTCAGGTCCTTGTCCAGCCAGGCCATCACCAGTTCCCGGTTGATGCCCACCGCCCCGAAGCGCTGCCGCACGAGCTTGGACTCCATCTGCGAATGCTTGGGGAACATCACCAGCCAGCGCATCTCCTCCGGCGTGTCCGTGTCCACGCGCGTGCGCAGCGTGTCGGTGTAGGCCTCGAAGACGTTGCTTTCCAGACGCTCCATCAGCTTGCGCTCGATGAGCATCATCTGCATGTCCGGATTGATCTTGAGCTCGCAGCGCATGCGCAGCTCATAGCCGTCGATGTAGCTGCGCTGCGAGGGGCCCCACTCGATGCGGGTGAGGCCGGGCAGCGTGCGGGGCAGGTCGATGACGAAGCCGCGCCCGTCGCGGGCCTGGCGCAGCTGGCCGCCGCGTTCCGCGGCCCAGTCGCTCAAGGGGCGCCACCGGGCCGCATTGGCACGGGCGGCGAACCACAGTTTGATTTGTTTGATTACCATGAGGCGGGACGATGCGCGAGGGGCCCGGGGTCCGTGCATTGACGAGTCGACGGAGGTGTCCGTCGACGTGTTGACTGACGTGTCGACCGATCTGTCGACCGATCCGTCAACGAACAGGGCCTCGCGCCCGAACGGAGAACGCTTGATGATCGAAGTGTATTCATGGCCCACGCCCAATGGCCACAAGGTTCACATCATGCTGGAAGAGTGCCGCCTGCCTTACCGGGTGATTCCCGTGGACATCGGCGCCGGCGAGCAGTTCGAGCCGAAATTCCTGGCCATCAGCCCCAACAACAAGATCCCCGCGATCGTCGATCCCGACGGACCGGACGGGCAGCCGATCTCGCTGTTCGAGTCCGGAGCGATCCTGCTGTACCTGGCCGGCAAGACCGGGCAGTTCCTGCCGCCCGACACCCGGGGGCGTTACGAGGCGCTGCAGTGGCTGATGTTCCAGATGGGCGGCGTCGGGCCGATGCTGGGCCAGACCCACCACTTCCGGCTGTACGCCCCCGAGAAGATCGAGTACGCCATCGACCGCTACACCAACGAGGCCAGGCGCCTCTACGGCGTGATCGACCGGCGGCTGGCCCACACGAAGTACATCGCGGGGGACGCGTACGGCATCGCCGACATGGCGATCTTCCCGTGGCTGCGCGGCGCGAAGAACCAGGGCGTCGAGATGGCGGACCATCCGCACCTCAAGGGCTGGTTCGACGAGATCGCGAAGCGGCCCGCGGTGGTCCGTGCCGTCGAGGTGCTGGCCGAGAAGCGCCGGCCCTTGGTCGATGACAAGGCGCGCGAGGTGCTGTTCGGCAAGGCCCAGTACGAGCGGCGCTGATCCGCCCCGCGATCCGCAGGCCACCCCACCCATCGATGCGCCCTGCAGGACCGGCCGCGCGGTCGGCGCGGGGGTCAGATCTTGCCCAGCCGCGCGCGGTCGCCCAGCTCGGTGAGCCAGCGGCGGCCGTCCTCCCGGATACCCGTCGCCAGGCCCTTGTCCTGCAGCCGCTGCTGCATCTCCTCGCTGACCGGCATGCCGCCGGGCGATTGCGGCAGGAAGTAGAGCGCGGCGCGCTCGTCCTCGGTGATCACCAGGTCGGTGGGCGGGACGGGGAAGCTGAAAGTCGGCGGCGTGGACATGGGCCGCAGTATCTCTCAGAGGACGGTTCCGTCAGACTTCCGTCAGACCGTCGCGACGGCCCGGCGCTGAGCTTCGACGCCCGCTGCCGTCGTGACCGACGAGGCTCGTGCGCGACGACGGCCCGCCATGCCCGCCGCGAGCGCGGCGATGCCGATCAGCGCCAGCGACCCCGGCTCCGGCAGTTCGCCGGCGGCGAAGGCCAGCGAGGTGGCCATCAGCATGGCATTGCTCGTCGTCATGCCCGAAGGACCCGACACCGGGTTGCCGGTGCCTGGCCACACGTTCAGGCCGACGACGATGCCGTTGTGGTCGGTGCGAAGCCCCGCCAGGGGCCGGTTGTCGGGCCAGGCGGCGACGACCTGGGCGCCCGCCTTGGGCGTGAGCTTGTAGCAGAGCGAGGACAGTCCCGCGCTGAAGCTGCCGATGTCGCGCATCAGCGGGCTGTCCGGCACGAGGACGTTGGCCGGCCCGCTGCATGCGCCCTGGTTGTTGTTGGTGTTGAAGACGTCGTAGTTGGCCGTCATGAAGCGCCCGTCGAGTCCTCCCAGCCCGGTCGTCGCGTTCGAGAGACCCGCCTCGACGACGCCGCCGCCGAGATCCACATAGTCCGCCAGGACGTTGCCCAGCAGCTTGGCGTCGGCGAACCTCTTGCCCGGCGCCCCGGAGTCGAGATACACGAGCACCGCGTCGTAGGGCGTCAGCATGGCGAGCGACGGCGTGCCGGTGTTGACGTTGAAGACATCGATGGTGCCGCCGACGATGCCGGTGGCGGCGATCTTCGACTGCACGTCCGTCAGGCCGTCCGCGGTCGCGGGCGCGCCGAGGATCAACACCGACGCCTGGGCGGCGATGGCGGTCGCGCACAGCGCGGTCGCGGCCAGGACGGATCGGAGGACGGGAAGGAGGGGCGCGCGCTTCATCGGGTTGCTCTCGCTGCTGTCTGTCGTTCTTGTCGTCAGGGGGCCGGGAGGCCGGGAAGAAGAAACGGAAAGCAACATCCAAGCCAAGATGCGCCAGGTCCGGTGCCTCAAGGGCTGGCGCGCACTGTCCCTGGAGAAAGGCTCAGCAGGTGTAATGAATTCCGACACTTCCGGCGTGGAAGTTGCTTCGCGGATCGCCCGCAGATCGGCCCGCGGCACCCTTGTAATGCTGGGGTAAACACCGTCCGCCCGCGTGGCGTCCGGCGACGGTTGGAGGGAAACTTGCCATGGCGTGAAGGTGCAGCCTGCTTGCCAGCGGGTCGCAAATCCGATCACAACGCAAAAGGAGTCCGCCATGTCAGCCAAGCCAGACCACACCGATGCCGTCGGGGGCGTCGAGAGTCACAACGGACGCTGGTTCGTCCGCGAAGTCGTCGGCGAGGCGCCGCCGTTCAAGGCGCGTTACCTGGTGATCGCCGCGCATCCGGCGCCCGGCGGCAAGCCGGAGCTGAACGGCTACTGGCACGAGCTGGAACGCAGCTTCGACACCTGGAGTTATGCGGCCGACGCGGCACTCGAAGCCGCGCAGCGGACGATCGACTTCCGCCCTTGACGTCCCGGCGGGTCACCTTTCCCGGTGGCCCGTCCTGACGCTCACATCCCCGCGGTGATCCGCTTCTGCAGCGCCTTGTACTGGTCCAGGCGCGGCCCGCCCAGGGCCACCGCGCGCTCGATCGCGAGCGAGGCCTTGTAGCGATACCCCTGTTCCATCAGCACCTGCGCCAGGTTGTTCCAGCCTTCCGGCAGATCGGGTCGCACGTCGGTAAGCCGCGCGTAGTGCTGGGCCGCGGCGCGCCTGTCCTTCGCGGCGTAGGCGGTGTTGCCCGCACCCAGCAGCAGCACGGCCTCGCCGGGCCACCGCGTCAGCGCGGCCGTGTAGCCCTTGCGCGCGGCGCGCGCGTCCAGACGCTCCAGCGCCGCCAGCGCGGCACCGGTCCCCGCGCCGTCCAGCGAGGCCGGCAGCAGGTCGGGGGGCAGCGTCGTCATCGCCCAGTAGTCGCCGCGTGCCCAGGTGCGCTCGAAGACGGGGAGTTCGACCTCCTGGCGCGCGGTCTTGCCGCTGTGCAGGAGGATGGTGCGGCGTTGCTTGTCGTAGCCGACGGCGACGGCGTAGTGCCACACCGGCACGAGGTCCAGCGAGAGGTTCTGGAACACGATCACCGGATGCCCGGCGGCGACCTCGGCCAGCAGCGCGTCCAGCCGCGGCGGCAGCACGTAGGCCGGCAGGCCCTGGCGACGCGTCGCGACCAGCATCTCCGTCTGCAGCGAGCCCTTGCGGCCCGGCAGGAAGACCTGCGGCTTGAGCTGCTCCACCGTCGTGGACTTGCCCGCCGTGCGCAGCAGCATCGCGAGCGCGGCGGGGCCGCATTCGTAATCGTCCTGCGCGATGAAGGGCGTCTTCGCGGACAGGTCCACGCGCGCGGGCAGGTCGGCGGGCCATTGCCGCTCCAGCGCCTGCAGCTGCGGCGGCGTGCTCGCGCAACCGCCGAGCAGCAGCGTGAGCGCCAGCGCCGGCGCGGCCAGCGCGATCAGCGGGCGGAACGGCCGGGTGGGCCGAGCCGGTCGAGTAGGCCGGTCATGCCGGACGGACCGGGTGATTGCCATGAAGCCCTCCGCGCTCAGCGGATCGACCGCGTGAAGGGGAAGACCTTCGTGAAGCCCAGGATGTCGGTGATCAGCAGGATCACGAACACGGTGAAGATCAGGCCCAGCACCTCGCCGCCGGCGGGCGCCTCGGCGATGCGGCCGTCGAGCGCGCGGATCTCGTCGTCGGACATCGCGTCCACGCGCGCCTGCGCGGCGGCGGCGTCGACGCCTTCCTTGACCATCGCCTGACGCACGTCGTCGCGGGCGAAGAAGGCGTTGACGCGGACGCGGCTGTCGGCCGCGGTGCCGGCCGTCGTGGCCGCCGAGCTCGACGGCACCAGCGCGTCGGTCGGCACGACCTGGGCGCTGGCGTGCATCGGCAGCGCCATCAGCGTACAGGAGGCGATCAGCGTGGATGCGATCGCGCGCTTGGCGCGCGAGGGACGCGCCGTGCGGGCGGCGAGGGCGAGTGCTTGTCGGTTCATGGTCGGACCTGAAAGGAAGGATGGCGAAATCCTAGGTCCGCGCGCGATGCTGTTACAAGTTCGATTACCGGGCGTCACAACGGATGCACATCCCGGCTGATCGGATGTCCGGGAGCGCTCGGGGAACGTGTTAGAGCAAGCCGCCCGGCCTTTCAGCGATCGCAGCGTTGGCCGCTGGCGCTGCGCAGGATCCAGCGTTCGGCCTTGCGCGAGAGCAGCGCGGTCGAGCTGAGGGTGCCCAGGTCGCAGGTGCTCGCGTCGACCTCGGCGAACTGCGCCAGCTCGACGGTGTCCGCGTCGCGCCATCGCATGAAGCGGAAGCTGATCGCGGTCTGATCGGGCGCGGGCTGGAAGCGGTAGCGCTCGACGAGGCGGCCGTCCTCGCGGCTCCAGAGGACGACGCCGTTGAACTCGGCGCCCGGGGACGCGTGGGTCACGACCAGGTAGCGGCCGTCCGGCGACGGATTGACGTTGCCGTGCATCTCGTAGCGGGTGCCGTCCGCGCGCGAGATCCACAGCAGCTCGCTGCCGGCGGCCAGCGTGGCGCGCACGACGTAGAACTGGCCGTCGGGCGACAGGCCGTCCAGGCGGAAGTCGACGGACGGCCGGGCCGGATCGGCGGCGTCGGCGGGCTGGCTGTCGAGCACCACGGGACGGCCCTTGGCGACGGGCAGCCACAGGCGGAGGTCATCGCGCCGCGCCGGTGCGCCGACCCGCCGCAGGACCTCGGCCTCGGCCTGGGCGCGGAACTGCTCGTCGGAGCCTTCCTCGACAGCGGCGACGGTGCCGCCGGCGGTGGCGGACGAGGGCGCGAACAGTGCGCCGCGCGGGGCGAATCCGGCGGACGCCACGGGGCGGGGCGGCGCGGGCCAGGCGTTGGAGGAAGCCTCGACGGCGAATCCCGTGAGCATCAGCGCGAGCGCGAGGGCAGCGCGGAACGTCGGTCCGGAGCGGACGGCGGAAGCGGTGGTCGCAAAGGCGGGCGGGGCGGACAACATCGGACGGAACAGCGGACAGGACGGCGGACGCGGATGGACGGAGGCTCGGGAAGCCCCAAGGCATCGCAGTCTAAAAGCCTCTCCGTGCGCTGGCCCACACACGTTACGCCTCGTGACAAGACCTGCCTCCGGCGCTGGGGCAGTCAGGTGTCAGCTCGGCTTCAAGTCGGATTCAAGTCGCCTTCAGCGCTTGCAGCGCGGCACCGTGACGTCCTTGAGCGTCCAGCTCTCGCCGTCGCGCTTGAGCACGACCAGCGTGTCCTCGGCCCCGTTGGGGCAGGTGACCGGATCGCCGGCCGCGGTGCGTTCGAGTTCGATCGTCCGGTTGTCCTTCCAGCGCATGAACCGGTAGAGGGCGAGCTGGTCGGCCGGCGGCACGTGGCGGAAACGCTCGACCAGACGGCCGGAGGCGCGTTCCCAGATCACGATGCCGTTGAAGTCCAGCAGCTCGGAGGCGCTGACGACGGCGAGCTGGGTGCCGTCCGGCGAGGGCCGCGGGTTGGCGTGCAGCGAGGTGCGCTCGCCGTCCTGGCGCGAGACCCAGATCACGTCCGTGCGGTCGTAATAGGTGGCGCGCACGACGAAGAACTCGCGATCGGGCGTGAGGCCGTCGAAGCGGTAGTCCTCGTAGGCGGCCTCGCCGTGGCCGGTCGCGTTGGGCCAGACGCTGTCGAAGAGTTCCGGGCGACCGGAGACCGTCGGCAGCACCAGCCGCGAGCCGGTGCGCTTGATCAGGTCGTGCCGGCCGGCCGCATTGGCCTTGCGGATCGCATCGGCCTCGGCCTTGGCGCGGAAGGCCTCGTCGGAGCCTTCGCCGCCCGGCGCCTGTCCCAGTTCCGCTTCAGGCTTCGGTCGCTGCAGGTCCTTCGTGAAGTCGCCCTTCGGCGCGATGCCGGTCGACTTCGACGGCGGCACCGGCCGTTGCGACGACTGCGCCGCCGCGTTGCCGGCGATCATGGCGGTCGCGGCGAGCACCGTCAGCGCAGCGACGGCGACGCGCGTCATGGGGGCGAAGACAGCGGCGGATCGGGCGGCGGATAGGGCGGCGGATCGTGCGAGGGGGCGGACGGGAGGAGGCATGAAGGGCTGTTCAGTTCAACCGTGGATCGCCGCGGCGACGATCTGGCCGATGGAGATGCACATCGCCGCGACCACGACGGCCAGGGCCATGTTCTTGTGCTCGACGATCTCCTCCCACAGCTTGTACGGGGTCAGCTTGTCGATGACGATGAAGCTGATCCAGAACACCAGCACGCCGATGAGGGCGTACAGGATGGAGCCCAGCACGATCGCGGGCTTGAGCCATTCGAAACCTTCCATGTCGTTCTCCTGATCGGTCGTGACACTGACTTGATGACGGGGGCGGACGGCAGGGAGAGAGCAGGCGGAGATCCGAGCTGCCGGAGTGTCTCCGTGATTGCCGTCTCCGTCGCGCTGCCTTCGGGTGAATCTGAGTGACTCTGCGTGAGACTGGTGACTACTTGTGGCCGCCGCCACCGCTGCTGTAGCCGCCGTACGAGCCGCCGCTGGATCCGACATACCCCACGCCGGATCCCCGGCTGCTGCGCTTGCACTGCTGGTACTCGGCGCTGCTTTCGCCGTAAGTGTCCTTGTAGCGGTCGCAGTCGTCCGAACTGCAGGCCCGCAGCATCGCGAAAAGCACCGCGATGAGGACGAGCCCGATCATGATGTTGCGCAGCAGCTTGCCCTGGTCCATGCCCGAACTGACGTCGCGGCGCAGCGCCGGCATCCTGTCCTCGGGCAGCGCGGCGAAGCGGCGCACCTCGGCGGCATCGACGGCCCGGCCTTGGCTCCAGGTCACCTCGTTGCCGGCCTGCTCGCTGCTGAGCAGCTCCAGCCGCGCGCCGTTGCGCCATTCGAAGTCGCGCACGAGGGCGCGTTCCTCGCGCTTCACGCGCCAGTAGAACTCGCCCAGCACATAGGTGACCTTCGCGGTATAGGTCCACTTGTGCTTGAAATCCTTGTCCTTGTAGCGGACCGACTTCGCGCCCGCGTTCGAGGGCGCGCCGGTGATCGGGCGCACCACGCTCCAGCCGTCCTCGGTGTCGACCAGGAAGGCGAAGCCCTCCATGCGGTTGAACAGCAGGTACTCGCGCCAGAAGGTCTGTTCGTCCTCGCTGGATGCCGGGATGTCGCAGCGCTCCAGGTAGCCGACGACCTGCCAGGGCTTGGGCGTGCCGCCCTCGACGGCGAGCAGGCCGGTGGTGCCGAGCGGGATCTGCGGCTCGCCGCCGGTGTTCTGGCGATAGGCCGCGAGATCGGCGCCGGCGCCCTTCGAGACGTCGACCACGGACTTGCACTGGCCGCAGACGATGGACTGCGTGGTGCCGAGCTTGGGTTCGAGCGCGGCGCCGCAGTTCGGGCAGGGCAGCGCCTTCGACTGCAGCGTGGCGCCGCTGGCCTCGCGCAGCCCGGTCAGCGCCAGGTCGGCAAGCTGCACCTGTCGCCCGATCGACCAGGTCGGCCGGGCGGGATCGCTGTATTCGAGCGTCGCGACCTCGTCCGCGGTGTTGCGCAGGTCGACGACGGGGTAGCTCTTCGCGAGCTCGGGCGGGTGCGGCAGTTCGCCCTCGGCGGCGGCGAGCGTCGCGTCGGTGATGGACGCGACCTGCCAGGCCGAGCCTGCCAGCATCTGCAGCCCGCCGGGGCGCAGCGTGGCGGGATCGGGCGCGCGCTCCTGGAGCGGCGCCTCGAAGCTGATGACGAAACTGCCGTTGTCCTCGGCCAGCCAGCCGCTGCGGGGCGGCTGGTCGGCGCTGGCGTCGAAGAGGAGGTGCCACTCGTTCCAGCTGCCGTCGGCATAGGCCATCTGGAGCCGCCCGGCGACCACGAAGCCCGTCCCTGCGTAGCGACCGGCGGCGCCGAGCTGCAGCGGGGAGTAGTCCTCGAACAGCTCCGCGCTGGTGCCGATCTTGCGCAGCGCGTCGCCCTCACGCAGCAGCGTGGAGCGGCAATAGCTGCAGACGGCGCTGGCGGACGCGGCCGAGGCGAACTCGACCGGCGCACCGCAATTGGGGCAGTGCGCCTGCCAGCGACGCTGGGGGGAAGCGGTGGCCAATCAGGACCCGGGACGAGACATGCCGAGCGGCGCGGGCCGAGTCAGCTGAGCTTCTTCAGCAGCTCGGCCTTCTTGGCCGCGAATTCCTCGTCGGTGAGGATGCCCTTGGCCTTGAGGTCGCCGAGCTTCTCCAGCAGCAGGAGCACCTCGTCGGCGCTGGCGCTGACGGGTTGCGGCTGGAGGGGGGCGGCGCCTTGCGCGGCGGCCTGAGGGGCCGCCTGGTTGGCGCCGGTGAGGCCCTGCTGCAGCTGCTGCGCCATGGTCTGGCCGAGGGCCAGGCCGGCGCCCAGGCCCATCGCGTCGCCGGCGATGCCGCCGCCGCCCGAGCCCACGCCTTCGGCGAGCTTGGGGATGGCCTGCGCGGTCTGGTACTGCATGAACTGGCCCATGTTCTGGCCGATCATGCCCATGCCGATCTTCTGGTCGAGGATCTTCTGCAGCTCCTCGGGCAGGGAGACGTTCTGCAGGGTGACCATCTCGAGCTTGAGGCCGAGCGCGTCGAAGGACGGCGCGGTGGCCTCATGCAGGGCCTTGGCGAACTCGACCTGGTTGGCGGCGAGGTCCAGGAAGGGGATGCCGGACTGGGCGACCGCGTCCGAGATGTGCTGCAGCATCAGGCCGCGGAGCTGGCCGTCGAGTTCCGTGACGGTGTAGCGCTCGCGGGTGCCGGAGATCTCGGTGTGGAACTTCTTCGGGTCGACGACGCGGTAGGAGTAGTTGCCGAACGCGCGCAGGCGCACGGCGCCGAAGTCCTTGTCGCGGATGGTGACGGGCTGGGTGGTGCCCCAGCGCTGGTCCACCTGCTGGCGGGTGGAGAAGAAGTAGACGTCGCTCTTGAAGGGGGACTCGAAGAGCTTGTCCCAGTTCTTCAGGTAGGTGAGGACCGGCAGGGTCTGCGTGGTCAGCTTGTACATGCCGGGGCCGAACACGTCGGCGACCTTGCCTTCGTTGACGAAGACGGCCATTTGCGATTCGCGGACGGTGAGGGAGGCGCCGTACTGGATTTCGAAGTCCTGCATCGGATAGCGAAACGCCAGGACGCCGTTGTCGTCCTCCGTCCACTGGATGATGTCTATGAACTGTTTCTTGATGAAGTCCATCAGGCCCATGGCGCTGCTCCACGAAAGGCACGGTCCAAGTCGACCGTCGCGGGGGAGTATCCCTCAGCGCCGGGGCGACCTTGGTCACCCTGAGGGGGGAGGTGTGTGCGGATAGAGCGACGCGGCCGCGCGCGCTCCAACCGCCCGCCATGCTTACTTCGACGTGCCGCAACTGGCCGAGGTCGGCGTCCACAGCGTTGGCGTGGAGGCTGGATTCCAGCCGGCGCCGGCCCACGCGGTGTGGGTCACCAGCGCCTTGTAGCTCTTGCCCTGGTAGCTGACGACGGTGCCGACGTTGAAGGTCTTGCCTTCGCTCCAGACGGGGCAGCTCGGCGCGGGAGCGGGGGAAGGAGCGGGGGAAGG
>SEFA01000046.1 GCA_004210455.1 Rubrivivax sp.
CCGGCCACCAGCACGTAGTGGAAGTGGGCCACGACGTAGTAGGTGTCCTGCAGCTGGATGTCGACCGGCGCCACCGCCAGGATCAGGCCGGTGAAGCCGCCCATCGTGAACACGAAGATGAAACCGATCGCCCACAGCATGGGCACCTCGAAGGTCATCGCGCCGCGCCACATCGTCGCCAGCCAGTTGAAGATCTTCACGCCGGTGGGCACCGCGATCAGCATGGTCGCGTACATGAAGAACAGCTGGCCCGTCACCGGCATGCCGGTGGCGAACATGTGGTGCGCCCACACGATGAAGGACAGGATCGCGATCGAGGCCGTCGCGTACACCATCGAGGCATAGCCGAACAGGCGCTTGCGGGCGAAGGCCGGGACGATCTGGCTCACGATGCCGAAGGCCGGCAGGATCATGATGTAGACCTCGGGGTGGCCGAAGAACCAGAAGATGTGCTGGTACATCACCGGGTCGCCGCCGCCCGCGGGCGTGAAGAAGCTGGTGCCGAAGTGGCGGTCCGTCAGCGTCATCGTGATCGCGCCGGCCAGCACCGGCATCACCGCGATCAGCAGGTAGGCGGTGATCAGCCAGGTCCACGCGAACATCGGCATCTTCATCAGCGTCATGCCGGGGGCGCGCATGTTGAGGATGGTCACGATGATGTTGATCGAGCCCATGATCGAGGACGCGCCCAGGATGTGCATCGCGAAGATGCCGGCGTCCATCGACGGGCCCATCTGCAGCGTCAGCGGCGCATAGAGCGTCCAGCCGGCCGCCGGCGCGCCGCCGGGCATGAAGAACGAGCCCACCAGCATCAGCGCCGCCGGGATCATCAGCCAGAAGCTGAAGTTGTTCATCCGCGCGAAGGCCATGTCCGACGCGCCGATCTGCAGCGGGATCATCCAGTTCGCGAAGCCGACGAAGGCCGGCATGATCGCGCCGAACACCATGATCAGGCCGTGCATCGTCGTGAACTGGTTGAACAGCTCAGGATTGAAGAACTGCAGGCCCGGCTGGAACAGCTCGGCACGGATGCACAGCGCCAGGATGCCGCCGATCATCAGCATCGTGAAGCTGAACAGCAGGTACATCGTGCCGATGTCCTTGTGGTTCGTCGCGAAGACCCAGCGCCGCCAGCCCGTGGGGGCATGGTGGTCGTGGTGATCGTCATGGTCATGGGCATGACCGGTCGGGTGGTCGAGCACTGCACTCATGTCAAATCCTCGGTGGCGGTTCGGGTCACTTGGCGCGTTCGGCCACGACTTCCGACGGCTGCACGATCTGGCCGGTCTTGTTGGACCAGGCGTTCTTCGTATAGGTCGCGACGGCGGCGATCTCGCTGTCCTTGAGCACCGTCTTCCAGGCCGGCATCTGGCCCTTGCCGTTCAGCACCAGGTGCAGCTGCTGGGCGTGGTCCTCGGCCTTCACGATCGCCGAGCCGTCCAGCGCCGGGAACTGGCCCGCGCCCTTGCCGTCGGCCTTGTGGCAGACCGCGCAGTTCGCGTCGAACAGCTTCTGGCCGCGGGCCATCAGCTCGTCCATCGTCCAGACCTTGCTCGGATCATCCGCCTTGGCGGCGATCTTCTTCTGCTCTTCGCCGACCCAGGCGCTGTAGTCCTTGGCGCTGAGCACCTTGACGTGGATCGGCATGTAGGCGTGCTCCTTGCCGCAGAGCTCGGCGCACTGGCCGTAGAAGTCGCCGGTCTGCTCGGCCTTGAACCAGGTGTCGCGCACGTAGCCCGGGATCGCATCCTGCTTGACCCCGAAGGCCGGCACCATCCAGGCGTGGATGACGTCGTCCGCGGTCGTGATGATGCGGATCTTCTTGTCGACCGGCACCACCAGCGGGTTGTCGACCTTGAGCAGGTAGTTGTCGACCTGGCCGGGATGGCCGGAGTCCGACAGCGCGCGGTGCGAGGCGTCCAGCGTCGAGACGAAGCCGATGCCCTCGCCCTCGCCCTTCAGGTAGTCGTAGCCCCACTTCCACTGGTAGCCGGTGGCCTTGATCGTGATGTCGGAGTTGGTGGTGTCCTTCATCGCCACGACGACCTTGGTCGCGGGCAGCGCCATCAGGATGACGATGATGAAGGGCACGATGGTCCACGCGATCTCGACCTTCACGCTTTCATGGAAGTTCGCGGGCACGGCGCCCTTGGACTTCCGGTGCTTGAAGATCGAATAGAACATGACCCCGAACACGGCGATGAAGATCGCCAGACAGAGGATCAGCATCATGTTGTGCAGCCACATCTGCTCGTGCGCGATCTTGGTGACCGGCGGGTGCAGATTCAGCTGGTTGACGGCCGGACCTCCGGGGAGATCGTTGACCGCCAAGGCGACCTGGCTGGCCAGCGCGGCCGTCAGGCCGAACGCGAGCTGGCTGCAGCGGCGCCCCAGTTGCACACAACTGTGTTCAATCGTCATGGTCGTCTCTTTATCCAGTCTTTCTCAAGCTCTTGTCACCCAGGTCTCTTCCAGGCGGCTTCGGCGCTCGAGCCCGCTCGTAGCGCGGGCTCCGGCGCCAAGCGATGGCGGAAACCTACGGGGCCAGCAGACGTACTCCAGTCGGGGGCGGATTCTAGCCCACCCCCCTGGCGCACTATGACTGGGCGCGACGCGCCAAACCGCCCAGGATTACCCGCAGAATGGTGCGTTCCCGCCCTCTGGAAACGCGGGGCTAGCCGAGCCCGCGAAGCATGGGGGTCAGTGTTTGCCCGCGCCGCGCACCATCGCCCGCATCTGGTCCAGCGAGACCTCGGTCGTGGCCGCCACCTTCAGCTTCGGTTGAGGCTTGAACGCATGACCGTAGACCAGTTCGATGCTCAGCGACAGGCGGCCGTCCGGACCGCGCAGGGACTCGAGCGCGCGCAGGAGCCGTTCGCGCCAGGCTTTCGTGCGCAGACCGCGCAGACGGGCCGGGGCGAGGTTGCCGCCGAGTGCGCGCAGATCGCGCAGGAGATCCTGCGGCGAGCCCCAGGTGAGCTTCAGATGTTCCTGGTCCATCACGGGATCGGCGAAGCCCGCATGCACGAGCAGGTCGCCGAGGTCGTGCATGTCGACCCAGTCCGGTGCCGGCGGGCCCCAACCCTCGCGGGCGAAGATCGGACGCAGTTCGATGAAGCTGTCCGGGCCGAGGCAGGAGAACATCAGGCAGCCTTCGACCGCGAGGCCGGCGTGCCAGGTCTTCACCAGCGCGGGCTTGTCGGCCTCGGCGTGCAATTCCATGTTGGACCACGCCAGCTGCGCGGCGCCGGCGGGCGGCTCGGTGATGAGCTCGGTCGGCGCGCTGCCGCGCAGCTTGTCCACCATCGATTGCATGAAGCCGCGCCTGAGCCGTTGCGCGAGCAGCGCGCGCACCTCGGCGTCGGGTTCGAGCCACAGCTGCGTCGATTGCGGGTAGCGCTCGCGGAGGCCTTCGTCGCCGCCGCCGAGGGCGGGCCGGCTCTGCAGCACGGCCGTGGGCTGGAGGCGGATCACCGACAGCCGGTCCAGCATGCGCGAGGCCACTTCCTGATGCAGCCACGGAGCCTGGTTCGAAGCGGACAGGCGACGGCGCTGCCGGAGCGCCGCGCCCGCATCGATCTGCTGTGTGCCCGGCGGCAAGGCCTCATCTCCAGTCATGGGGCGGTATTGTAGGCGGCCATGCTTGACCTGTTCCGTCGCCGGGCATTGGCGCGATCCTCGATGGCGAGCGGCCTCGCGGGGTTCTGGCCGGGACAGTGCACGTTCTGTCGGTGCTGGTGCCGGGGCGCACTGTGCGAGGACTGCGAGGCGCTGCATCCGGTCGACGCGGGGCCGCGTTGCGCACGCTGCGCCCTGCGGCTGCCGGCCGGTACGCGCGCCACGAACGCGATGCGCTGCGGACGTTGCGCGTCGCATCCGATGCCGTTGTCGCGTTGCGTCGCGGGAATGGACTACCTGTTTCCGTGGGACCGGCTGCTGCTCGGGCTGAAATTCGGCGAACGTCTGGAACACGCACCGCTGCTGGCCGCCCGGCTGTCGAGGGCACTCGAACTCGCGCGGGTCGAGCCGCCCGATCTGATCATGCCGGTCCCGTTGTCCGCGCAGCGGCTGCGCGAGCGCGGCTATAACCAGGCGCATGAGATCGCGCGGCGGCTGATCCTCCCCGCTGAGAGGCAGTCACCGTCGCAGGTGCAGGTGCAAGTGCAGCGACAATCACGCCTTTGCGCGCTGACCTTGATGCGCGTGCGTCACACCGACCAGCAGGCGCAGTTGCCGCTCGACGAGCGCCGCGGCAACCTGCGCGGCGCGTTCGCCGTCGTGAAGCCGGTGCACGGACTGCGCGTCGCGATCGTGGACGACGTCATGACCAGCGGCGCCACGCTGCACGAGGCCGCGCTGGCCGTGCGCCGCGCCGGGGCCGCCGACGTGCAGGCCTGGGTCGTCGCCCGCACGCCTTGATGCCACGCCTCGATTCCCGTCGAAAGAACACCGTCTCATGTTCAACATCGTGCTGGTCCATCCGGAGATTCCGCCCAACACCGGCAACGTGATCCGGCTGGCGGCCAATACCGGCTGCCGGCTGCACCTGATCGAGCCCTTGGGGTTCTCGATGGAAGACAAGCTGCTGCAGCGCGCCGGTCTCGACTATCACGAGTACGCGCCGGTGCTGCGGCATGCGGACTGGGAACGCTTCATCGCCGCGGAGCGGCCTGACGCCACGCGGATGTTCGCGTTCACAACGCGCGGCAGCCGGCTGCTGCCGTCGGTCGAACTCAAGCCCGGCGACTGGCTGGTCTTCGGCTGCGAGACGGCCGGCCTGCCGACGGCCTTGCGCGACAGCTTCCCGCTCGAACAACGCGTGCGCCTGCCGATGCGAGACGGACAACGCAGCCTGAACCTCAGCAACGCGGTGGCCGTAGCGGTCTTCGAAGCATGGCGCCAGAACGGCTACGTCGACGGCGTCTGAGCAACGTTATTCGCGTTCCAGCTTCAACTGCTTGATCAGCGCGCCCCAGCGCTTGCGTTCGTCGCTCATGAGGCTGTCGAGCCCTTCGGGCGAGGTGCCTGCCGCGCTGAAGTAGAGCGGCAGCAATTCGCGTCGGAAGGCGTCGTTGCGCACGATGCGGATGACCTCATCAGCAATGCGCCGCACGATCGTCTCGGGCGTGCCGGCAGGCGCAAGCACCGCCTGCCACGACGTGGCTTCGAAGCCGGGATATCCGGACTCCGCCACGGTCGGCAGTTCCGCGAGCGCGCCGAAGCGTCCTGCGCTGGTCACGGCAAGCGCCTTCAGCTTCCCGGCCTTCACCTGAGGCATCGCGATCGCCGGCACCATGAAGCCGGCGTGGATCTGCCCGGCCAGCATCGCGTTCACCACTTGCGGGAAGCCCGCATACGGCACATGGACCAGCTTCAACCCGGTACGTGCGATGAAGGATTCCATCGCCAGATGCGCCGCGCTGCCGATCCCGATGCTGCCGTAGTTCAACGCCCCCGCGCGCTGCTTCGTCAACGCGACGAACTGCGCCAGCGTGTCCACGCCGAGCGACGGCGGCACGACGAGCACGTTCGGCGAACTCGCAATGAAGCTGACCGCGCGCAGCTCGCGCTGCGGGTCGTATGGCAAGGCCTTCGCGAGCAGCGGCGCGGTGATCAACGGCCCCTGGATCGTGAACAGCAGCGTGTGCCCGTCGGGCGCGGCCTTGGCGACCGCGCCGGTGCCGATGTTGCCGCCTGCGCCGGGCTTGTTGTCGATGACGACGGGCTGGCCGAGCGCCTGTGCGAGCGGCTCGGCGAGATACCGCGCGACCAGGTCCGGCGAACTGCCGCCGGGGAACGGCACGACGAGGCGGATCGGCCGCGAGGGCCACGTCGTCGCCGCGCGGCCGGACAGCGGCCACGTGCCGAATGCGGTCGTGGCGGCCGTGGCGGCCGTGGCGCCAACCGCGGCGATCCACCCGCGACGCTTCACCACTCGGACTTGGCCTGGCGCCCCATCAGCGCGTCCAGGGCTTCGTACGTGGTCATGCGGCCTTCCAGGACCTCGACCACCGCGGCGGTGATCGGCATGTCGACGCCGGCTCTCCGCGCGCGGGCCAGCACCGTCGGCGCGCTGTAGACGCCCTCGGCGACATGTCCCAGCTTCACGAGGATGCCGGGCAGGTCCAGGCCCTCGGCGAGCAGCAGCCCCACGCGACGATTGCGCGACAGGTCACCGGTGGCCGTGAGCACGAGATCGCCCAGGCCCGCGAGCCCGAGCAGCGTCTCCTGCTGCGCGCCCAGCGCGAGCGCCAGCCGCTGCATCTCGGCGAGTCCGCGCGTGATCAGCGCGGCTCGGGCGTTGAGACCCGGCCCCTTCAAGCCCTTCGCTTCGGCGACGAGTCGCAGGCCATCGGCGATGCCGACGGCGATCGCCATCACGTTCTTCACCGCGCCGCCGACTTCGACGCCGACCGGATCGGCCGACGAATACACCCGCAGCCGTTCGCTGTGGAACGCCGACACGCCCAGTTGGGCGAGCGCCGCGTCACCCGAGGCGGACACCAGGGCAGTCGGTTGACCGGCGGCCACCTCCTGCGCAAAGCTCGGCCCGGACAGGATGCCGGTGGCCAACCGCGGCGCGACCTCGCGGGCGATCTCATGGCCGAGCAGCCCGGTGCCGGCCTCGAAGCCCTTGCACAGCCACTGCGCACGCGCGCCAGGCGGCAACTGCGCCAACATCCCGCGCAGGCCCGACATCGGCGTCGCGATGACGATCAAGCCCTCGCGACCCTGCGCGATCGCCCGGTCCAGATCGTCGGTCAGTGCAAGCGCGGCCGGCAAGGGCGACCCGGGCAGGTAGCGGACGTTGCACCGGTCGGTGCGCATCGCGGCGATCGCGCCGGCGTCGCGCGCCCACAGCGTCACCTCATGGCGCGCGCTCGCGGCGATCGCCAGCGCCGTGCCCCAGGCACCGGCGCCGAGCACGCTGATCTTCATGCGCGGAGCAGTCATGGTCGGTTCGAAAATCGATGAAGAGCTCGATGAAATGAATCTCGCAATGAAACACGCCGGCCTGCGGAGAGGTCCGCGAAGCCGGCGCGTTCATGGGCGTGCGACGCTCAGTTCGGTGCGCCTTCGCCCTGGCCGCTGGCGGCCAGTTGCGCCTGCTGGGCTTCGAACATCGCCTGGAAGTTCACTTCCGTCAGCATCACCGGCGGGAAGCCGGCGCGCGTGCAGACGTCGGAGACGATCGCGCGCAGGTACGGGTAGATCATCTGCGGGCAGACGATCGCCAGGATGCCTTCGAGCTGGTCCTGCGGCAGGTTGCGGATCTCGAAGATGCCGGCCTGCTTGGCTTCGATCAGGAACAGGGTCTTGTCCTGCACCGTCGTCGTGACGGTGGCGGTGACGCTGACTTCGAACAGGCCTTCGGCGACCGGTTCGGCGGCCAGCGAGAGCTTGATGTCGACTTGCGGCTGCGCCTGCTCCAGCAGGATCGCCGGGGCGTTGGGCTGCTCCAGCGACAGGTCCTTCAGGTACATGCGCTGGATCTGGAACACGGGAGCGTTGTTGTCGTCGGCCATGGGGTCATCCAAATGAAAAAGCCCGCCAGCGGCGAGCCGTGGCGGGCATTATGACCGAGCGTTCGCGACAGTCCGGTGAGGGGTTTCCGGAGATCGGCGACGGCTTCGGGTCGGGAGGTATCAGGCCTGCAACAAGGGTTGCAGACCGCCGCGCTGGTCCAGCGCGATCAGGTCGTCGCAACCGCCGACATGGGTCTCGCCGATGAAGATCTGCGGCACCGTGCGGCGGCCGGTCTGCTGGATCATCGTGTCGCGCTGCGACGGATCCAGGTCCACGCGCACTTCCTCGATCTGCTCCACGCCCCGCTGCTTGAGCAGGTGCTTGGCCCGCACGCAGTACGGGCAGACCAGGGTCGTATACATCTTCACGGCGGCCATCGCCAGTTCTCCAAGAATCGTGTCGAGCGTCTTTCGGCAATCGTCATGCCGGCGCGGTCGCCAGGGCGGTCAGGCCGCGGAACTCTCGACGGGCAAACTCGCCTCGCGCCAGGCGGTCAGACCGCCCTGGACAGCGACCGCGTTCGCGTAGCCCTGTTTCTGCAGGATGCCAGCCGCGCGCTGCGCGCGTGCGCCGGTCTTGCACATCAGCACCACCGGCAGGGCCTTGTTGCCGGGCAGTTGCTTGGCCGGGAGGTCCGTGCCAGTCAAGGTCGACAGCGGCACATTGCGGGCGCCCTTCGCGTGAGCGGCGGCGAACTCCTCCGGCTCGCTCACGTCGACCAGCACACCCTTCTCGCGGTTGACCAGGCGCACCGCCTCGGCCGTCGGCACGCCGCCCGCCTTGCCGCGCATCGACGTCCACAGCAGCAGACCGCCCGACACCAGGGCCGACAGCACGAGATACCAGTTTTCAATCAGGAACTTCAAGGCGGGGCCCGTTCGGTTGGATGCAAAAGCCGAGGATTATAGAAACTCCGCCAGGAAGGCCCGTCAGTTCAACTTGAAGGTCGACACGGCCGACTGCAGCGCCCGGGCCTGCTGCTCCAGGCTGCTGGCGGCAGCGGCGGCCTGCTCGACCAGCGCGGCGTTCTGCTGCGTCATCTGGTCGAGCTGCACCACCGACTCGTTGACGTGGCCGATGCCCTGGCTCTGCTCGGCGGAGGCCGCAGTGATCTCGCTGATGATGTCGGAGACGCGCTGCACGCTGGCGACGATCTCCTCCATCGTCGCGCCGGCGTCCTGCACCAGCCGCGAGCCGGCCTCGACACGCGTGACGCTCGCGCCGATCAGCGCCTTGATCTCCTTGGCGGCCTCGGCGCTGCGCTGCGCCAGCGAACGCACCTCGCTCGCCACCACGGCAAAGCCGCGCCCCTGCTCGCCTGCGCGCGCGGCCTCGACCGCCGCGTTCAGCGCCAGGATATTGGTCTGGAACGCGATGCCGTCGATGGTGCCGATGATGTCGCCGATCCTGCGCGAGCTCGCGCTGATCTCGTCCATCGTCGAGACGACCTGCCCCACGACCTCGCCGCCCTTCTTCGCGACGGTGGCCGCGCTGCCGGCCAGCTGGTTGGCCTGGCTGGCCGCGTCGGCGCTCTGGCGCACGGTTTCGGTCAGCTGCTGCATGTTGGACGCGGTCTGCTCCAGCGAGCCGGCCTGCTTCTCGGTCCGCACCGACAGGTCCTGGTTGCCCGCGGCGATCTCGCGCGAAGCGACCGTCATCGAGTCGGTGCCGCTGCGCACGTTGCCGACGATCGCCGACAGGCCCTGCGCCATGTCGCGCACCGCGGCCAGCAGGCTGGCCTCCGCGCCAGGCGCGACGCGGATGGTCTGCGAGAGGTCCCCCTCGGCCATCTGGCGCATCACGTCGCGGGCGTACTCCGGCTCGCCGCCGAGCTGGCGCCACACGCTGGCGATCAACAGCCACGAGCCCGCGCCCAGGCACACCACGACGATCAGCCCGCTCAGCACGGTCGCCCACAGGCCGGCGCCGACGCCCTTCTCGGCGCTGGAGAGCGTCGCGTCGAACGTGGTCTTCGCATCGGCGCGCGCGTCGGCGAGCGTCTGCTCCAGCGCCTTCTGCGCCGCCTGCATCTTCGGGATCGAACCCGCCTGATCGCCCTGCTTGATGCCGAGGAACAGCTGCGCGGTGTCCACCGACGCGGCGTAGTAGGCCTCGAAGCCGCTTTCCAGCTTCGCGCCGGCATCGGCGCGGCCGGGGATCGCCTTGATGGTCGCCATCACCTTGCGCATCGCGGTCGCGCGCTCCGCGGCTTCATCCAGACGCTTCTTCTCGCCCTCGGCGACGGCGGACTGGATCGTCCCACCCAGCGCCTCGAGTTGCGCGGCCACCTGGTTGGTGGCCACCAGATACGGATAGTCGGCCTCGCCCAGCGCGTGGATCGCGCCCGAGGTCCGCGACGAAAAGAACAGCACCACCGCGATGCCCACCGCGAAAACGATTGCGGCCAGCACCGGCAGCATCGCGATACGGGTCTTCAAGTTCATGCCTGTCTCCAATACATCCTGTGTCTCCAACGACCTCCCCAGGTCGGCCCGGACGGCCTGCAGGCCGCCCGGGCGGCGGCGTCAGTCGACGCTGAGCACCACCTTCACCGAGCCGTCGACGGCCGACTTCTCGATGTAGCCGATGGCATCGGGATTCGCGGCGACGAACTTCTTCACGTCGGCCGCGCTGCCGAGCTCCTTCGGCGGCGTTCCCTTGCCCGAGAACACCAGGCGCGACCAGGCGGCCTTCACCTGCGCGGACGACTTGCCGGTGGCCTTCGAATAGAAGTGCTCGCGCGCCGCGGCGCTGTCGGGCAGATCCACCGCCTGCGCGGCGCCGCCGTTGGGCAGCTGGTTGGACTTGCCCAGGAAGATGCTCGCGACCTGGTCGGCGGTCATGCTGGCGACGGGGCTCTTCGGATTGACCACGACGGCGACCTGCGCCTGCGAGGCCACGGCGGCGGCGAACAGCGCCGCGCCGATCACGGGCTTGATCATGTTGAACTGCATGGGGACCTCTTTTTCTGATGCTTAGAACACGAAGTCGACGGCGACGCTGTAGACGCCTACGCGCTCGTTGTTGAAGCCCGGCTGGACGTTGTAGAACTGGCCGGCGCCGGTGGTCTTGATGCTGTCGTACTGGGCCTTGATGGCGATGTTTCGCCAGGCGTCCCAGCGCACGCCCAGACCGATGGTCTTCTGCGGCGTGCTCTGTGCGGCGGTCACCGCGTCCACGACGGCGCGCAGCGGCAGGCCGCCCACCACGACCGTGCCCGGGATCGTGTTGTTGACATTGCTGCTGTCGGTCTTCTGCTGCGACAGCGTCGCGTAGGGCGTGAACTTTCCGACGCGGTAGCCGACGGTCGTGTACCAGCCGGTGGTGTCCGGCACGAACGAGTCGTTGCGGCGCTTGGTGTACTCGGCGGCGACAACCCATTGGCCTTCGTCGTAAGTCAGGCCGACGCCGGAGAAGCTGGCGTCCTTGTCGGTGGCGTCGATCTCGTTGCCGACCGAGGCGAACGGCGTCTGGCGCAGCGCGCCGACCAGCGAATTGACGGTGGCGCTGTGCGCGGTCAGCTTGCCCTGCGCGTGACCGACGCGCAGGTTCAGGCCGTCGGCCAGTTCGACGGTGGCGTTGATGCCGACCATCTTCTTGATCTCGAGCTTGGTCTGGCGCACGTACGACGAGGCTTCGCCGCCGAAGGCCTGCAGCGAGACGCTCTTGCCGGCGACCTGCGTCGTCCAGTTCACGTCGGCGCCGTCGAAGTGGCTCACCGGCACCTGGCCGTAGACGTCGATGGGCGGGCGCAGCCAGGTGTTGGCATAACCGACGTCACGGAAGTCGGACACCGCGAAGAACGGCGCGCCGATGCGGCCGGCGCGGATCGCCAGACCCGGCGTGGCCTGCCACTTGGCGAAAGCCCATTCGACCTGCGGCGTCCAGTCGCCCTTGCCGGTCTGCTTGGTCAGGACCTGGACCGTCGCGGAGAACTGCGAGTTGAACTTCGCCGTGCCCTGCAGGCCCAGCTTGCTGTCGACCTCGCCGCTGATCGTCTTGTCGGCGCCGTGGACCTGGCCCGGGATGACGTACTCGGCGCCGTCCTTGGTCGCGCCGGTGAGACCGACGGTGCCGAAGCCCGAGAAAGAGAACATCGAGTCCGATTGGCCCTGCGCCTGCGCGCCGAAAACCACCAGCGCCAGCGCCAAGGGCGTCATGCGCAAGTTCTTCACCACCATCATTGCAAGTACTCCTGTACAGCGTGAATGCCCAACGCGGGCATGTTCTTTTTGCGAACCAAACTGGGGCGCGGGTGCGCCTTTCGCCCGGTACGAAAGCAGTTGTCGGCCCTTCGGAAGCCGGCTTGAGCGATCCGCCCTGGAGGGCTGCCTCTAGAATCCGCCGGGCCTGCCGGAACCCGGCCAAACCTCACGAACCCACCCAAGACCCATGTACAAGCTCGTGCTGATTCGCCATGGCGAATCGACCTGGAATCTCGAGAACCGCTTCACCGGCTGGACCGACGTGGATCTGACGCCCACCGGGGTGGAGCAGGCCAAGCAGGCGGGCCGTCTGCTGAAGGAAGCCGGCGTCGATTTCGACGTGGCCCACACTTCGGTGCTCAAGCGCGCAATCTGGACCCTGTGGCATTGCCTGGACCAGATGGACCGCCAATGGCTGCCGGTGAAGCACAGCTGGCGCCTGAACGAACGCCACTACGGCGGTCTTCAAGGTCTGAACAAGGCGGACATGGCCAAGCAGTACGGCGACGAGCAGGTGCTCGTCTGGCGCCGGAGCTATGACACCCCGCCGCCGGCGCTGGAAGCGTCGGACCCGCGCAGCGAGCGCGGCGACATCCGCTATGCCGGACTGCAGCCCTCGGACGTGCCGCTGACCGAGTGCCTGAAGGACACCGTGGCCCGCGTGCTGCCCTACTGGAACGAACAGATCGCACCCGCGATTCTGTCGGGCCAGCGCGTGCTGATCGCCGCCCACGGCAACTCGATCCGCGCTCTCGTGAAGTATTTGGACGGCATCGCCGACGAAGCGATCGTGGGCGTGAATATTCCCAACGGGATCCCGCTGGTCTACGAACTGGACAAGGACCTGAAGCCCATCAAGAGCTATTACCTGGGCGACGCCGAAGCGGCCGCGAAGGCCGCGGCCGCTGTGGCGAACCAGGGCAAGGCGTAAGGGCCTCGACCTTTACTTGCGGCGCAGCGCCGTGGCCAGCAGTTCGGCAACGCAGACCGCGTTGCTCTCGTGCGGCACGGCGTTGCTGCTCCAGACGTGACGGACGCCGGCCGCCCGCAGCGCCGGCAACGCATCGCCGTTGAACAGCGCATGCGTGACCGCGACATCCACGCTGGCCGCGCCGCGCTCCAGCGCCTCGCGCGCCGATCCGATCAAGGTGCGGCCCGTCGACGCCATGTCGTCGAGCAGCACTACCGCCCGACCGCGCACCTCCAGGTCCGGGAACGCCAGCTGCACCTGGGTGTCGCCGAAGCGCACCTTCCGGCCGACCGCGAATTCAAGTTTCGCGGCACGCGCCGCCTCCGCGACCCACTGGCCGGATTCTTCGTCCGGACCGACCAGCACCGCCCCCGGCTCCTGCACGGCGATGAAGCGCCCCAGCAGGGTCGCGGCCGACAGCGCCACGCCCTTCCCCTTGGGCATCACCTCGTCGAGGCTCGCAATGCGGTGCAGGTGCGGATCCACCGTGACGACACGGTCGAACTGCGTCGACAGCAAGGTTGAGATGTGCCTCTGGCTGACCGCCTCACCCGGCGTGAACTCCATGTCCTGCCGCATGTAGGCCAGGTACGGCGCCACCAGCATCAGGTGCCGGACGCCCCAGCTGCGCGCCGCAGGCGCCGCGATCAGGAGCTCGACCAGTCGATCGTTCGGTTGATGCTGCAATCCACGCAGCACGATGATGTCGACCGGCAACGGCTTGGGAAGGATCAGCCGCAGTTCCCCATCCGGAAATCGATGGCGCGTGATCACACCCAGCGGCCGACCCAGCTCACGCGCCAGACGCGTGGCCAACTCCTGTTCATCTTCGAAACAAAGCAGCATCGCCGGATCCTCGCACCAATCGGGACCCGCAGGGCATCCGGCATACCCGGGCTGGGCGAGGACCGAAGATTCAGGGCCTGGGGAGTGCGGTGTCGATTCGGTCCGCGAGAGCGCCCGCCAGATGGCGGCGGTCAAGACCTTCCGTGGACATCGCCGGCAGGGAACGCACTTCGACCGCCAGCTCCCTCGCGGTGAGGATGCGCCACAAACTCTCCATCAAGGACATCTGACCGATGTATTGCGCCGCATCGCTGTACGGGACGCCCGGCTGATGCCAGCGCAGGACCACGGGCTGCAGCGGCGTGTGCGTGCTGATCGCCGCCTGCAGCAGATTGCCGTGCAAGGGCAGCAGCGGATAGCCGGCTCCCGTCGTGCCCTCGGGGAAGACCGCGACCGTCTCGCCGGCGGCGAGCGCCTCGGCCGTCTTGTGCACGACGCGGAGCGCATCTCGCTTGTTGGCCCGCTCGATGTAGAGCGTGCCGACCGCCGTCGCCAACGCGCCCACCAGCGGCCAGGTCGCGATGTCGGCCTTGGACACGAAGCGCGCCTCAGGCATGACCGCATGGATCGCCGCAATGTCCAGCCACGAAACGTGGTTCGCCGTGATCAGCCGCGGCGCCGGGGCCTGGGGCCCGGGGGACTCCAGCCGGACGCCGAGCACGCGCAGCAGCTTGGCCGACCACCAGCCCACATAGCGCTGCCTGGCCGGCGTATCCAGGCGCCCCCAGCGCCACTGGACGAGGTACACGCCGTGTCCGATGTGCGCAAGCATCCGCAGCGCACGCCACGCCCCGACAAGGGCTCGCATCAGAGGGTCCGCTCGGCTTCGGTGACCAGCGATTCGTAGGCGACCGTGCCGGCCACCAGCGTGTAGCGCACCCGGCCCGGCAATTCGAAGCCGGTGATGTCGAACGCGAACGGCGTGTGCTTGCCCTGGCTGACGAGACGCTCGGGCGTGACCGCGCCGCTGGCTTCCGCATCGAAGACGACGACGTCGCCGACGCCGCCCTCGACCAGCCGGCCCGCGCTCGCCGCCAGCGAGCCGAGCGCACTGCCCAGCACCTTCACCGGACGCGCGGTGATGGTGTCGAGCGCCCGCGCGAGCGGCAGCCCTTCGTCCTGGCCCCACCGCAGCGCGAGGCTCAGCAGCAGCTCCAGCCCGGTCGCGCCGGGCGTCGCCTCGGCGAAAGGCAAGGTCTTCTCGTCGGCGGCGACGGGGTTGTGGTCGCTGACGAGCGCATCGATGGTGCCGTCGGCCAGCGCGGCGCGCAGCGCGGCGCGGTCGCGCTGCTGGCGCAACGGCGGCTGCAGGCGCATGGACGAGTTGAAGTAGCCGATGTCGACGTCGCTGAGGTGCAGCGAGTTGATCGAGACGTCGGCCGTGATCGGCAGGCCGTCCTTCTTGGCCTGGCGCACGAGTTCGACGCCGGCGGCGCTGCTCAGGCGGCAGAGGTGGACGCGGCAGCCGGTGACGCGCACCAGTTCCAGGATCGTGTGCAGCGCGATGGTCTCGGCGGCGACCGGCTCGCCTGACAGACCCAGCCGCGTCGCCACGGGGCCGCTGGCCGCGACACCGCCGCTCAGCCAGGGATCCTGTGCATGCAGCCACAGCGTGTAGCCGAAGCTGGCCGCGTACTGCATCGCACGCTGCACGGTCAGGGTGTTGCGCATGGGCACGTAGGCCTGCGAGAAGCCGACGCAGCCGGACTCGGTCAGCTCGGCCATCTCGGTCAGGGATTCGCCGGCGAGGCCGCGCGTCAGCGCGCCCAGCGGGAACAGCCGGCAGCGGCTGAGCTTGCGGGCGCGGAACTTGAGCATGTCGACGAGGCCGGGCTCGTCGAGCGTGGGATCGGTGTCGGGCGGGCAGACGAGGCTGGTGACGCCGCCGGCGGCGGCGGCGGCGAGCTCGCTCTCCAGCATGCCTTCGTGCTCGTGGCCCGGCTCGCGCAGACGCGCGGCGAGGTCGACGAGACCCGGTGCGACCACGAGGCCAGTGGCATCGATGACGCGATCGGCGTTGAAGTCGCCGACGCTGCCGAGACCGACGATGCGGCCCGAGGCGATGGCGAGGTCGCCGACCTGGTCGAGGCCCGAGGCGGGATCGAGCAGCCGACCGTTCTGGATGAGGATCTTCATGCTTCGTTCCCCGCGAGGATGGACATGACAGCCATGCGCACCGCGATGCCGAAGGTGACCTGCGGCAGGATGACGCTGTGCTGTCCGTCGGCGACGGTGGACGAGATCTCCACGCCGCGGTTGATCGGGCCCGGATGCATCACGATCGCATCGGGCTTGGCCAGCGCCAGCTTCTCGGGCGTGAGGCCGAAACTCTTGAAGTACTCGCCGGTGCTCGGCAGCATCGCGCCGCTCATGCGCTCGTTCTGCAGGCGCAGCATGATGATGACGTCGGCATCCTTCACGCCCTCGGCCATGTCGTGGCACACGCGCACGCCCATGTCCTTGAGGTCGCCGGGCACCAGCGTCTTGGGCCCCACCGCGCGGATCTCCGGGACGCCCAGCGTCGTGAGCGCGTGGATGTCGCTGCGCGCGACGCGCGAGTGCACGATGTCGCCGACGATCGCCACGGTGAGGTTGGTGAAGTCCTTCTTGTAGTGGCGGATCGTGTACATGTCGAGCAGGCCCTGGGTCGGATGCGCGTGGCGGCCGTCGCCGGCGTTGACCACATGGACATGCGGCGCGCAGTGCTGCGCGATCAGGTAGGGCGCGCCCGATTCGCTGTGGCGCACGACGAACATGTCCGCATGCATCGCCGACAGGTTGGCCACGGTGTCCAGCAGGGTCTCGCCCTTGGCCGCGCTGGAGCGCGCGATGTCCAGGTTGATGACGTCGGCGGAGAGGCGCTTGGCGGCGATCTCGAAGGTGGTGCGGGTGCGGGTGCTGTTCTCGAAGAACAGGTTGAACACCGACTTGCCGCGCAGCAGCGGCACCTTCTTGACCTCGCGGTCGTTGACCGAGAGGAAGGTCCCGGCCGTGTCCAGGATCTGATGCAGCACGGCCTTGGGCAGGCCTTCGGTGGACAGCAGGTGGATCAGTTCGCCATGCTTGTTCAGCTGCGGGTTGCGTTTGCTCAGCATGGGATCAGTCCTCCTTCACGTCGAAGCTGAATCGGCCTTCGTCACCCTTCACCAGGCTGAGGCGCTGGTTCGGCGCGACGGCGACGCGCGCGGCGGAGAACGCAGGCTCGATCGGCAGTTCGCGGCCGCCGCGGTCGACCAGCACCGCCAAGGTGACGCTGGCGGGGCGGCCGAAGTCGAACAGTTCGTTGATCACGGCTCGCGTCGTGCGACCGGTGTAGAGCACGTCGTCGATCAGGAGGACGTGGCGACCCTCGATGTCGAAGGGCAGCTTGGTGTGGTCGGCGCTCGCGTTCATGCCTTTGCTGCCGAAGTCGTCGCGATGCAGCGCGCTGGAGATGACGCCGTGCTGGCCGGCCAGCGTCAGGTCCTGCTGGAGACGCTCGGCCAGCCAGGCGCCGCCCGACCAGATGCCGACCAGCGCGCTGTCGGGTTGCAGCAGGCGCTGGACGCCGCGCACGAGGTCGGCGTAGAGCGCTTCCGCATCGAGGTGCAATGTGCTCATGGGTGTTCCCGGAAGAATTGTTCGAGGATCAATGCCGCGCTCGCGGCATCGAGGTCGCGCGCGCCCTGCGACTGGGCTTCCACGCTGGTGTAGCGTTCATCGACTTCGACCACCGGCAGCCGGTAGCGGCCACGCAGTTGCCCGGCGAACTTGAGCGCGCGGGCCGTCATCTCGTGAGGCGCGCCGTCCGGATGGCGCGGGACGCCGATGACCAGCGCATCGGGCTCCCACGCCTGGATCAGCGCGGTGATCGCCGCCCAGCGGGCATCGCCCTGTTCGGTGATGGTCCGCAGCCCGCGCGCGCTCCCCAGCATCCGGTTGCCGGTCGCCACGCCGAGGCGCTTGGTACCGAAATCAAAACCGAGCGGGGAAACGTAGGCAGCGGGGGAAGAAGCGGAAGAGACAGTGCTCATGACGCCTCCGGTCATGCCCGCCGCCGGGCCGCCCCCAGGCGGGCAGCGCCCCTTGGGGGCAGGAGCGCAGCGACGGGGCGGCTCACCGTCATCATGCGTGCCCGGCCTCCTGGCTGAGCATGCGCGGGTCGATACCGAGCAAGGCAAGCGCCTTGTCGTAGCGCTCCTCGATCGGCGTGTCGAAGATGATCTCGGGCTTGGCGTCGACGGTGATCCAGCCGTTGCGGCCGAGCTCCTCCTCCAACTGGCCCGCGGCCCAGCCGCTGTAGCCCAGCGTGACCAGCACGCGCTTGGGACCGGCGCCGTTGGACAGCGCCTCCAGCACGTCGCGGCTGGTCGTCATCTCCAGCCCGCCGGGCACCGCCAGCGTCGCGCTGTAGTGGTTGCCCTGCTCGTCCAGCGCCTCGTGCAGCACGAAGCCGCGTTCGGTCTGCACCGGCCCGCCGAAGAACACCGGCCGCGCGGCCATGTCCAGGTCGGACAACTCGAGCTCGACCTTCTCGAACAGGTTGCCCAGGGTCAGCGAGATCGGCTTGTTGATGACCAGGCCCAGCGCGCCCTTTTCGTTGTGCTCGCACAGGTAGATGACGGAGCCGGCAAAGGTCTCGTCCACCATGCCCGGCATGGCGATCAGGAACTGGTTGGTCAGGTCGATGCGTTCCTTGGACATAGGGACGGATTCTATTTCACCGACACTCGCTCTCCATGAACGCCCTTGTCTGGTTCCGGCGCGATCTGCGCGCGGACGACCACGCCGCCCTCTTCCACGCCCTGAAGCACCACGAACGCGTGTTCTGCGCCTTCGTGCTGGACACGGACATCCTCGACGCGTTGCCGCGCGCGGACCGCCGCGTGGAATTCATCCTCGACGCCCTGCGCGTGCTCGACGCGGATCTGGCGGCGCTGGCGCCCGGCGCCGGGCTGATCGTGCGCCACGGCGCCGCGCGGGAACAGATGCCCGCCCTGGCGGCTGAACTGGGCGTGGACGCGCTCTACTTCAACCACGACGACGAGCCGGACGCCCTGCGCCGCGACGCCGACGTGGGCGGAACGCTGCTCGCACGCGGCGTGCAGGTGGAGAGCTTCAAGGACCACGTGGTCTTCGAGCGCTCGGAGATCCTGACCGGTTCACGCAAGCCCTACGGCGTCTTCACGCCTTACAAGAACGCGTGGTTGCGGGAGATCAATCCCTTCTTCCTCAGCAGCTATCCGGTCGAGCGTTACGCGTCGCATCTGGCGAAGGCCCCGCAACGGGGCGTTCCGGCGCTGGGCGACATCGGGTTCGAACCGGCCGGTCTCAGCGCTGCGCTGACCGGCGGCAGCGCGGGCGCCCAGCGGCTGTTCGACGAGTTCCTCGATCGCATCGACCGCTACGGCGACACGCGCGATTTCCCGGCCGCCAAGGGTCCCAGCTACCTCAGCACGCACCTGCGCTTCGGGACGATCTCGATCCGCCGCCTGGCGCGCGAAGCCTGGGCGCGCGCCTACGCCCCGACGCGCAGCAGGACCGTGAGCGCGGGCGCGCAGATCTGGCTGTCGGAGCTGATCTGGCGCGATTTCTACCATCAGGTCCTGCATCACCATCCGCATGTCGTCGGCGGTGCGTTCCGGCCCGAATACGACCGCATCGCCTGGGCCGACGGCCCCGACGCGGACGCGGACTTCGAGGCCTGGTGCCAGGGCCGCACCGGTTATCCGCTGGTCGACGCCGCCATGCACCAGATCAACGAGACCGGCTACATGCACAACCGGCTGCGCATGGTGACTGCCAGCTTCCTGATCAAGGACCTCGGCATCGACTGGCGTCGCGGCGAGGCCTACTTCGCCGAGAAGCTGATCGACTTCGACCTCGCCGCCAACAATGGCGGCTGGCAATGGGCCTCCTCCAGCGGCTGCGACGCGCAGCCCTACTTCCGCATCTTCAATCCGGTCAACCAGAGCGAGAAGTTCGATCCCGACGGCAAGTTCATCAAGCGCTACCTGCCGCAGCTCGCGAAGCTGCCGCCCAAGCTGATCCACGCGCCGTGGCTGGCGAAGCCGGAGGCGCTCGCGGCCTGCGGCGTGGTGCTGGGCCGCGACTATCCGGAACCGGTCGTGCGCCATGAGACGGCGCGCATGGCGACGATGGCGCGCTATGCCGTCGTCAAGGACCGGACCTTCCCCGACGCGTGAGCGTCACGCGGCGCGCGAACGCGCACGGCCAGTGTGTGCAGCCTGTGCCTGCCCATCACTGGTACGTGAGCGTCACGCTGACGGCATCGATGTAGGGGCCGCCGGGGGGCACCGTGGTCTGGCGACCCGGAATGCGCGCATAGACGGTGTAGACCAGCCCTGGCGACAGCCCCAGCGCATCGAGCAGCAGACCGCCGCCGACCATCGTGCCGGTGGTGCCGTCGCCCCACACCGTCGTATAGGTGTTGTCGATGTAGAGGTTGTAGTTGAGCGCGTTCGCGCCGAACGCCAGGCGGCGGCTGGAGATGCTCGGACCGCCGCCCTTGTCGAAAGCGACCGTGAACGGGACCAGCAAGCCCGCGACGCCGCCGCACTTCACCGTGACCGTGCCGGTCGAATCGGTGTTGCCGTAGGCCAGCGGGTTGTAGTTGGCGAACAGCACCGACGTCGTCGTGACGGTGCACGAGCACAAGCCCTGGATGCACAGCGCGTGCGCCGAGGGCGCCGCGCCGGTCAGCATCAGCCAGGGCAGAAGCCGAAGCAGGCTTGGCCGGCGTGACCGTCGGAAGGGTTTGGCGTTCATCGCGACTCCTTTCGGGCGTTCGTGTCAGATGTCTCTGCCTGGACGGACGCTCCGGGCGCGCCCGCCTTGGGCGGCGCACCGGTCGACCAGGCCGTGATCCTGCGGCACACCACGGTACCGAGATCCGGCAGTTCCGTCATCTGCGCCGGCAGCTTCAGCTCGATGCGGCACGGCGTGCCGTCCTCGCGCCGTGCCAGCACGTCGCCGATCGCGCCGCTACCGTCGGGCAGCCCCGTCACGAACGCCCGACCGTCCAGGCCCATCGGGAATGTGCGCTTCGATCCGGCGACCTGCAAGTCGGTCCCCGGCGGCAGCGGCTCGCCGGCCTCGTCGACGACGCGGAAGGTCGCGGTGCGGCTGTGCACGATCGGGAACCGGATGAGCGCCGCGCTGCGCGCCGCCGGCATGACCTGCAGCTCCAGCGCCTCGATCTCCGAATCCAGCGGCAGATCGTCGGCGACCACGCCGACGCGGTTCACCTGATAGCCCCGCAGCGCCGGGAGGAACGCCCGCCCCTTGCCATCGGTGCGCGCGACCGGCTGGTTGTCGTGGAGGATGCGGACGTTCGCCTGGTTGTCGACCTGCACGACGGCGAAGCCCCCGTCGATGCGACGGCTCGCATAAGCGCCGCCGTCGATGTACGCCAGCCCGCCGCTCGCGCCGAGCCTCACGTCGGTGTTGCCCGACATCCGCGAGACGCCGCCGTCCAGCGCCACCACGTTGGTCTGCCACTGCGCCTGCGCCTGCTGCCGGCCGTGCGACTCCGTCAGCAGCTGGTAACCGAGGCCTTCGCCGACCGGCGGGTTGCTCTGCAACTGGACCTGCCAGAGATCCCGCGCCTGCTGCCCGCCGCCGCGCTGGCCCTGCCAGGCCGTCGACAGGCTCTTGTTCCCGTCGAGCAGCAGGCTCCAGAAGACCGAGATCGCCGTGCCGCCGCCGTTGCCTGCCTTCAACGCGGACAGGCCGAAGAAACCCCAGCCGGCGAGGCTGCGGCTGGCGTTGAAGGACCAGAGCTTGTTGGCCACCTGCAGCTGCCCCTGGGGCGCGGGCCGCTGCGGCGCCCCCTGGTTCACGAGTCCGATGCCCAAGCCCCACTGCTTCCAGGAGGTCCCCACCGACGCCGAGACGCTCCACTTCGGCAGCACCGCGTTGCCGAGCTGCGTGAAGCCCGCCGTGGCGCGCTTGACCTGCACGCCGCCGCTCCAGTCCATGCCCTGGCGTTCGACGCCCAGCGTCGCGAGCGCGCCGCGGCGCGCCTCGGGATCGTCGCTGCGGCTGGCCACGCCCGCCACGCTCACCGTACCCAGGGCGGGGAACAGCCACAACCCCGTCGCGCCGAGCGCCTGCTGGCGCTGCGTGAGCTCTCCGCGCCATTCCTGCGTGAAGCCGGAGGTGAGTCCGTTGCGCCAGGTGCCGGCCAGCACTGCGCGGCCATAGCGGTTGCTGTCGATCCCGTAGTTCAGTCGCAGCCAGCCGGCCTCGACGCTGTAGGCCGAGAGTCCCGGCTTCAGCAGCGACGGGCTGATGTAGTAAGGCTGCACGACGATCTGCTCGCGGCCGAGCAGGTCCCGCACCACGGTGCGGATCTCCCCCTGGCCGGTGACCAGCGGGAGATCGCTGATGTCGAAAGGGCCGGGCTGCACGCGCCCTTGCAGGCGTTGGCTGTTGTTGACGAAAACGTCCACCGTCGACGGCAGCGATGCCTCGCCGCGCAGGGTCGGGAGCGGGAAGCTCAGGAATCCGGGCCGCAGCGAGAAGTCGGTGCTCCACTGCACGCCGCCGAAGCGCATCGCCTGGCCCCAGGTGCCCGGCTGCGCGATGCCGTCTCCGAGCCGCCAACTGGTCAGGTGCTCGGGACGGTCGATGGTCCAGCGCGTGTCCAGGCGCACCCAGCCGCCGCCCGTGCCGCTGCGATACAGCTGCTGGTGGTTGAGATCGCCGCGCGGCGTCAGCACGCCGAGTTCGGTCACGCCGTCGACGTTGCCGTCACCGCTGAGGCGCTTCTGCCATTGCACGTCGTAATTGGCGAAGATCCCGAAGGTCGACGGCAAGGTCACCTGCGTGGCGGAACGCGCCACCTCGACCTGCTGGTCGGAAAACGCCTGCGGCGGCGCGTCGATCTCGAGCGTCTGGCTGAGTTCCTCGACACGCCAGCGCATCAGTTCGCCGGGGCCCTCGCCGAGGATCATGTGGAGCTCGCCGTCGATCATCCGCGGCGGCAGCGCCGGCGGCCGGAACTTGAGTTCGGTCCAGAGCGCCTGCGGGATGGCGACGCCCTCGGGAACGCGCACCGCGCGCACCGTCTGCGGCTGCGGGATGCCGTTGATCTTCAGGCCCAGCAGCAGGGTCTCGCCGAAGCGCGGGGCCTGGCCCAGCGCCTGCGCCGGGTCGGAAGCCGGCAACGACGGCGGCACGGACGATGGCGACGGCGGTGCAGGCGGCGGCTGCGCCTGCGCCGCGGCGGTCATGCACAGGCAGACCGCCGCCGGCAGCAGGCCGGGTTCACTTGCCCGCCGCACCGGCCGAGACCTGCTGCAATCCCTGGTCGGTCATGACCTGCAGATTGCCGGGCGGGCCGGCGGGCGTGGGGATGCGGTAGCTGCGCTGCTCGCCGGGGAACACGACACTTGCGCGCCCGGCACCGCCATGGACTTCACCTCGCCGTTGGCGCTGGTGACGCGCAGTTCGCTGACCTTCACATGGACGTTGCCGGCGTTGGTCACCGTCGCCACGGTTTCGCCGCTGCTGGCACGCTGGACGCTCCAGCTCGAGTCCCGCCGCACCTGGTTGGGCGCCACGTAGACCGGCACCCGCAACGCCACCAGCACGCGCACCGCGCCGGTCACCTGCGTGTCGCCGCCCTGACGCGCCACCGGTACCTCGCGCAGCACCATGCGGTAGGTGGCCTCCTGCTGCAGGTCCGGCGGGCGGCGCAGGCCCACGCGCAAGACCTGGACCTGTCCGGCCTGCAGCGTGAAGATCGGCGGGTTCACGAGCAGGTCCGTCGTCGGACCGTCGACGTCCTGGCCGTTCTCCCGCGTCCAGCGGATGCCCTCGGCCTGCATCGTCACCGGCTCGGTGCCGTTGTTCTGGACCTGCACCGTCGCCCGGTCGTTCGCGCGGTCCAGCCGCACGTTGACGGGCATGATGCTGACGTCGGCGGCACGAGCCGCCGGCATCGCCAGCACTCCCACCACGAATACCGCCAGCACTGCCGTCATGCCCGCGACGGCCGCCAGCCCACGTCGGATCGTGTTCATCGGTTTCTCTCCTGTTGTCTCGTCGTCCGATGTCCCCCCAGGCGTTCCGGCCGCCCGCAGCCGTCCTTCCCCTTGTGCGCCGCCGGCAGGCGGCTGGCGATCCCCTTCAATAGGTCACCGTCACGGTGACCGTGTCCGTGTACGCCCCGGGCACCGCGCCAGTCAGCGAGGGCACCTGGCCATAGATGGTGACGCTCTGAATGCCCCCCGTCCCCGTGCCGCTGTAGACGGTGCTGCCGCCGGTGCTGTTGCCCCAGACGGATGTCCGCCCCGCGTCGACGTAGAGCTGGTAGCCGAGCGAGTAGGCGCCGTTGATCATCTTGCGGGCGGCGAAGTTGGCCGCACCGCCGGCGTTGCTCCCGGCGCTGAGGGCGACGGTGTAGGCCGTGGTGGCCGTGCATTCGATGGTCAGCGTCGAAGTGCCGTTCACCGGCCCTGCGCCGATCGGGTTGATGGCGGAGCCGAAGGCCAGCGTCGAGCCCGACACATTGCAGGCGGACGAGACCGTCGTCTGCGACGTGAGCGTGTTGGTCGCCGTGCCGCCGCGCGCAACGCCGATCAGGCCGACGAGCGCGGCCGTGATCAGGAGTAGCGGGAGGCTTCTCCGCATCCGCGTCCCGTCAGTGCACCACGGCGCTGCCCCTTTCGGGCAGCCGCGTGCCATGGGCCCGGGCCTCCGCAAGGACGAGAAGGCCGCGCGCGGAGATCGCGTCGCGGGGATAAACGGCCAGGCCGACATGGCTGTCCAGCCGCACCTCATGACCGCCCAGATCGAAGGGGTCGGCCAGCGATTCGCGGATGCGGTCCGTCAGCGCTTCCGCCTCCTGCACCGAACCGGCGCGCGAGACGACCAGCGCGAACTGCTCGGTGGCATGCCGGGCCAGCAGATCGGCCGGGCCGGCGCAGCCCGACATCCGCCGGCCGATCTCCACCAGCACCGGTGCCGCGCCTGAAACGCCCTGGCTGCGCAGCAGCGCCTCCAGCCCCTTCAGCACGACCACCGTGACGGCCACCTTGCCGGCCTCGGCATTGACCAGTCGCAGGACCTGATCGAGGCGTTCGAGCAAGGCGACCTGCCCCAGCAGCCCGGTCTCGGCATCGCGCAGCAGCGGCGACGGCCGCTGCTGCCGACCGCCGACGAGTTCGCTCTGCATCAGTTCCTCCAGGTCGCCGAACAGCGTCTCCATGCCGGAGGCCTTGTCGTAGAAGCCGTCGGCGCCGGCCTGCATGCACATGTCGCGGTAGGCGTCCATCGCGTGATGCGTGAGCATCAGGATGCGTCCCCGATATCCCTTGCGGCGCAGGGCGCGCAGCACGTCGATGCCGGTCCCCACCAGCAGCGTCATGTCCAGCAGCACCGTGTCCGGCTGCAGCCAGTCGATCAGCGCGATCGCCTGCGGCGCGGAGTCGGCCTCTCCCACGACGCGCGCGCCGGCCATGTCCTCGAGCCGGCGTGCCAGGAGACGGCGGATGGCCGACGAGTCCTCGACGAGAAAGATGTCCATGAAGCGGTACTCCGGATCGATGCGGTGACTGGTTGTCACCGCCTGTCCGGCATCTTGCGCGCGCCCTCGCGCCCACATCAGCGGCACCCCGCCCAAGCTGATGTCGGGTTCCCTCCGCAGGCTTTGTCGGGCGATCACCTACGTCCTCCGCGGGGTCACTGGATGTCCGTGAGACCGTGCTGGACGCAGTACTTCGTCAGCTCGGTGTTGTTGCGCCAGCCCGTCTTCTCGAGGATGCGCGCCCGGTAGGTGCCGACCGTCTTGGCCGACAGGTGCATGGTGTCGGCGATCTCGGCCGGCGTCTTGCCGGCGGCGATCAACAGCATCACGCGGTGCTCCTGCGCCGACAGCTGCTCGTGGGGCAACTGGCCCGGCGTGGCCCCGCTCAGCAGACCCAGCAGATGGTCCGCCATCGCCGCGGTGACGTAGCGCCCCCCCTGCAGCAGCCGTTGCAAGGCGACGACCAGTTCGTCGGTCGCCTTGTCCTTGGGCAGATAACCGGACACGCCCATCTGCAACAGCCGCGCCGCATAGGCGGACTCCGCATTGAGGCTCAGCACCAGCACGGGCACGCCCTTGATCGCCCGCAGCATGCGGCTCGCGCCCTCGGTCCCGCTCGCGTCAGGCAAGGACAGGTCCAGCACCAGCGCGTCCGGCTTGTGCGCCTGACCGAGTTGCAGCCCCTCGGCGATGGTCGACGCTTCGTCGATCACCGCCTGCGGCCAGTAACCCTGGATCAACTGCTTGACCCCGAGCCGCATGATCGGATGGTCGTCAACGATCAGAAATCTCATCCCAACCCTCCTCGTTCTCCCGTCTCGCGCCGGCGCCACCGTTGGCGTCGTCCGCTTCCCCCAGTTCACTGCCATCGGCCCCCACCGGCACCCGGACGTCGATCCGCGTGCCGCGCCGGGGCGCCGGCCCGAACTCCATCTCCCCACCTGCGAGCACGGCGCGCTCCCGCATGTTCCGCAAGCCCGACGCGTCGACGCGCACATGGCCGGGTCCGACGCCGTCGTCTTCGATCCGCAACCGGTATTCGCCGTCCTCCAGGCGCGATTCGATGGTCAATTGCTGCGCCTGCGCATGCCGCAGCACGTTGGTGGCCGCCTCCTGCAGCAGGCGGAACAGCTGGTTGTGCTGCTCCGGCGTCAGCGCGTCGTCGGACGCCAGGTCGACATCGACGATGAGATCGCTCTGCCGCTGCAGGCCCTGCACGTAATGCTGCACCGCGGCACCGAAACCGAAATCGTCCAGCAGCGGCGGCCGCAGCGTGTTGGCGATGCGACGGGCGGCGCCGATGACCTCGTCGGCGATGCTCAACATTTCCTCGTGCATCGGCTCCTTGGCCGGCGCGATCTTGCGCGCCATGGACAAGGCCAACATCTTGGCCGCGGTACCGAGCTGACCCAACTGATCGTGGACCTCGCGCGCCAGACGGCGCCGTTCCGCCTCGACGCTGCGGTCCAGTTCCGCAGCGAAGCTCTGGATGCGCTTGAGCGCCTCGGTCAATTCACGCGTGCGTTCGACGACCGCGCCTTCCAGCTGCGCATGGCTGTCCCGCAGGGCACGTTCCGCCTGATCGCGGCGCTCGCGCTCCATCCACAGCGCGGCCATCGCCGCCGCCACCATCACGCCGCCGGCCAGCGGCAACACCTGCGCCAGCAGCGTGGTCTCCTTCGTCTGGATCGCGACGGCCGTTTCGATGCCGTCGATCCGTTGTTGCTGCAAGGACTTCAATCGGCCCAGCTCGCCGCGGATCTCGTCCATCAGCTGCTTGCCTGCCACGTAGGCCTGGCGGTCCTTCAGCGCCGATTCGCCTTCTTTCCAGCGCCCCTCGACCTGCCGCTCGACCTGATGGAGGCGTTCGGCGATGAAGCGGTCCAGGCGCTCGAACGCAATGTCCTGCCGGTCGCCCGATCGTGCAAGCGCGGTCTTGAGTTCCACATAGTGGGCGTCGAGATCGCGCTGTGCGCGCTCGTACGGCTGCAGGAAGGCCGCGTCGCCGGTGATCAGGAAGCCGCGCGTGCCCGTCTCGAGATCGATCAGCAATGCATTGAGGTCGGAGATCAGCTGCTGCGTGCGCAAGGCATGAGCGCGCGCGTTCTCCTGACGCGTCAATTCGCCAAGACTGCGGTACTCGCCGTAGGCGGTGGCTACAAAAGCGATGCAGCCGGCCAGCAACAGGCCCGCAGCCACCGGAAAGGTCAGCATGCGCATCGAAGGTCCGGGCTTGCTCGCCCGTGTTGGTACAACCCTGTGGACGACGGCATCACAGCGATGACATCCGCGCCGACATCCACCCCAGTGCTTCTGTTGCTCGCGACGTGTGGTCGCGCCTCTCTCGGGCCCCGCGTTCTGGGGCTTCGTGTCGACTCTCTCTGCGGAGACCGTTCACAGGGGTCTAACGCTAGAGGGGTAGCGCAGGAAAAGCAAGTCCCTGCTCACGTGCCGCGTACCGGGAAAGCCACGTTGGCGCGTCGGAGACTTCGCGACCTTGGCTGAACCGGGCGGACGGCGGGGTCAGGACTTGACTCTCGTCTTGACCCCGCGAAGCTTGCGCGGGAGCGTTTCATGGCGCCTGCCATCGCGCGAGCAGCGCGGCATGGCGCCGCTGCCAGTCGCGCAGCGGCGCGTCTTCGCCGTCCAGGACGAGCCGGAGATAGGCCAGGCTGAGTTCGCGCGTGGCCGCCTTGACCTTCGGATTGAGATCGAGTCCGCCGGTATTCATGCGGTCCGTGAAGATGCTGTGCGAGCCGCCGCTGAACATCGCCAGCGCCTTCTGCGGCCCGCCGATCGCGTCGAAGAGCGCGACGCGGTCCGCCGGCCCGCTGTAGTAGCCGGGGATGGTGATTTCATCGTCGGTGGCGCTGATGTGCAGCGTGGGGATCGCCACGCCGGACAGGATGGGCATGGGATCGCCTTCGCCGTAGAACGGCGGCGCGGAGATCAGGATCGCCGCCTTGAAGCGCGGCTCGGCCAGCGCCGCGATGGTCGTACCGACAGGCAGTCCCGCAGAGGCCGAAACCTTCGCGCCGGCAAGGAGCAAGCTGGTATTGGCGCCGTAGGAGTGCCCCGCGATCGCAAGCCTCGTCGGATCGAGTCGGGGCGCCATCGGGCCGGAGAGCAGCTGGTTCAGCGCGAAGCGCACATCCTGCGTGCGGTCGACTGCCTCTTCCGGCTGAGCGGCGTGCTGAAGACGCAGGACCAGGTTCAGCGAGTTGGACCAGCCGAATCCGCCCGACCACAGGCGTCGGTCGCTGCCGATGTGCTGCACATGCATGGCGACCACGCCGTGCGCGGCCCAGTAGCTGCCGAGGTAGCTATAGCCGCGACGAGAGCCGCCCATGCCGTGCGAGAACACCACGACCGGCCATCCGCCGACGGGCGCTTCGCCTTGGGGCCAGTAGACACGGACCGGCACCGCTCGCTGGCGCGTTGGATCGATCCAGTCGAAATCCTGCCACTGATGACTGCCGTCATCGGCCAGTTGTGTGCCAGGTTGCGCGGGAAGATCGGGGCCGCTCACCGGCGCAGGCGTTGCGCAACCGATCAGCAGCGCCGCGAGCGCCGCCATCGCCGAGGCGGCGAGCACGGACCAGCGCCACGTCCTGTTCACGACGTCAGAACAGTTCGACGTCGCTCAGGTGCTTGGCCTCGGACATCGCGCCCTGCGCGACCAGCGTGGCATGGCTCTGCACCTGGTTCCGTCCGGCGCCCTTCGCGTGGTACACCGCCTTGTCGGCGCGCTCGAACGCGGCGGCCGGCGAATCGCCGGCGCGGATCTGCGTGAAGCCGATGCTGACCGTGATGCGGCCGACCTGCGGGAAGGCGTACTGGGCGGTATTGCTGCGGAAACGCTCGAAGGCGTGGGCCGCGTCGGGCTCGTCTTCGCAGCGCATCAGCACCACGAACTCCTCGCCGCCGAAACGGTAGAGGAGATCGTTGAAACGGAAGCTGCTGCGCATCAGGCGCGACAGCAGCAGCAGGACCTCGTCGCCGATCAGATGGCCGAAACGGTCGTTGATCGACTTGAACAGGTCGATGTCGATGACGCCCAGCCAGTAGCGCGGATGCACGACGGCATGACGACGATCCTGCCCCGCTTCGTCATGCGCGGCAGCCTCGCTGGGCGCGCGCGTCGGCAGCTCCGACACCGCCTTCAGGAAGCTCTCGTCGAAGGTCTTGCGGTTGAGCAGACCCGTCAGCGTGTCGCGCTCGCTGTAGTCCAGCAGTCCCTGGAAGTTGTGATAGATCCGCAGCACACTGGAGACCATGCGCTGGGCTTCGGCCTTGAGCCGGCGCGCGGTATGCAGTTCCAGCACACCGACGACCTCGCGCTCGGTGGCGAGCGGGAACAGGGTCACCCACTCGTCTCCCTCGCGCTGCTGCAGCACACTGCGCTGCGTCAGACACTCGAGTCGGCGGGGTTCTTCGGCAAGTCTCGGCAACCGTTCGGGATCGACCCACAGCGAGTCGGCCGTGGCGACCGGGTCCCCGGCGCGCAGACGCGCGCGGGTCAGCCAGCGTTGCTGGCCGGGCTCGCCGACGCAGCGGTAGATCGCCACCGCGGCCACGGGACCATTGAGCAGGTCCCGCAACGCGGTGACGAGCGTGACGTCCATGACATCTCGGTCACGGAAGCCCGTCAGTTCGGCAAGATGGTCGACTACCCCGGACATGGTGTTTGCAGCGTGGAGGGAGGATCCTGGCGCCGGCTTCCCGATGTCCGGGAAACCGGACCCTACGCCCTCGCCGGCTGAGCGGCGGACAGATGCGCAGTGTATCGGGCGATCAGACCCAGCAGGTGCTCTTCGTCATAGGGCTTGCCCAGGTAATCGTTGACTCCGAGCCGTTGTGCATACTCGCGATGTTTCTGCGCGATCCGCGACGTGATCATGATCACGGGCAGACCCGCCAGACGCGTGTCGGCGCGCAGGTTGCGGACCAGGTCGAAGCCGTCCATGCGCGGCATCTCGATGTCCGACAGCACGACCGCGGGCAACTCGTCACCCCCCAGACGTTCCATCGCATCCAAGCCGTCCTTGGCCAGCAGCACACGATAGCCTTCGCGCTCGAGCAGACGTTGCGTGACGCGGCGGACGGTCAGAGAGTCGTCGACCACCATCACCAGCGGTGCGAGCTGGACCTTGACTTCCTCGACCACGACCTGACGGGCCGCCGCTTCGGCGTCGTGCACGCGCTGCTGCGCGGCATGGCCGTAGCGGTTGGCCAGCGCCACCGGGTTGTAGATCAGGGCGACGTCGCCGGAGGCCAGCAGGCTGATGCCCGCCAGGCCCGGCACCTGCATCAGCTGCGGGCCCAGGTTCTTGATCACGACTTCCTGGTTGCCCAGCACTTCGTCGCAATGCAGCGCCAGGCGTTGCTGCGCGCTGTGCACCAGCACCACCGGCAGCGTCTTGCCGTGGGCGAATCCACGATCGCTGTGGCGCATCAGGCCGCCCAGCCAATAGAACGGCATGCGCTCGCCGGCGGCCATCAGGGAGCCGTCGACATACGCCTGCTCCACCATCTCGACCGGCAGGCGCTGCACCGACAGCATCAATGCCGCGGGCACCGCGACCTTGCGATCGCCGTAGCGCAGCACGACGACCTGCGTCAGCGCCGTCGTCAGCGGCACGCGCAGCTCGAAGCTCGCGCCCTGGCCTGCGGTCGACTGCGTCAGCACGTAGCCGCCCAGTGTGTTGACTTCCGAGCGGACCACGTCCATGCCCACGCCACGGCCGGCCATTTCGGTCAGCGCATCGGCGGTGGAGAAGCCCGGCTCGTAGATGAGGTCCATCAGCTGTGAATCGCTGATGTCCTGACCCGCCTGGATCAGGCCCTGGCTCTCGCCGCGGGCGCGAATGCGCCCCAGGTTCAGGCCGGCACCGTCATCGCTGAAGCGGACCTGGATCTCGTTGCCTTCCTGGTGCAGGTTCAGCACGATCTTGCCCACCGGGGCCTTCCCGGCCTGCTGGCGGACGTCCGGCGTCTCGATGCCGTGGACCACGCTGTTGCGCAGCAGATGCTCGAAGGCGCCCGTCAGACGTTCCAGCACCGCGCGATCCAGTTCGACGCCGCCACCGCGGATCTCGAGCTGGGCCTGCTTGCCGCTCTCGCGGGAAGCCTGACGCACGACGCGGTGCAGGCGTTCGCCCAGGCTGCTGTCGAACTCCACCATCCGCGTGCGCAGCAGGTCATCCTGCAGTTCGCGCGTCAGCCGGGACTGGCCGGCCAGTTCGTCTTCGCCCGCCGCGACGTTGCGCTGCAGGCCGCGCTGGACCGTCGCCACGTCGTTGACGGACTCGGCCAGCATCCGCGTCAGTTCCTGGAAGCGGGTGTAGCGGTCGAACTCCAGCGGGTCGAAGTCCTTGCCGGTGGCCTGCGCGGCTTCCTGTCGGGCGGCGATGCGGGCCTCGGCCTGCAGCTCCAGTTCGCGCAACTGTGTGCGCAGACGCTCCAGGTTGTCGTCCAGGTCGCCCAGCGACGTGCGCATCTGGCCCAGTTCGGATTCCAGGCGGGCACGACGGATGGAGACTTCGCCCGAAAGCGCAGCCATGCGTTCCAGCAGCGCGCCACGGACGCGCACCTGCGCGGCCGGCGCGACCGGCGCGCTTTCCAGCGGCTGACCCATGTCAGCCACTTCGCTGAAGTGGGCCCAGTCGATGTCGATGTCGGCCAGAGGCGCGGAAACCGGCGCCGCCACGGGAGCAGGCGCCTCGACGACCGGCTCGACGATCTCGGCAGCCGGCTCGACGGCAGGTTCAACGACAGGTTCGGCGGTCGGCTCGATCACGGGTTCGGCGATCGGTGCCTCAACCTCAAGCACAGGTGCGACCGGCTCCACAAACTCGACCGGCGCGACGATCTCTTCGATCGGGGCCTCGGTCTCAACCGGCGTTTCAACGGCCGGGGCCGCGATCGCGTCGGAGCCCTCGGCAGGCGATTCAATCGCTTCCACCGCCTCGGTGGCCGGAATCGGAGCAGGCTGTTCGGCGATCGGCGCGACCGGCGCCATCGGCGCGGGCACCACCGGCGCCGGATTGCGCCAGGTGCGCTGCAGCGTCTTGAAGGAGTGCTCCAGGCTGTCGCCGGCGTCCTGCAGCGCGAGCAGTTGCTCGAAGCGCGGCTCGCCCTCGGCCGCCAGATGCTCGACCTGCGATTCCAGACGGTGAGCCTCTTCACCCAGGCGCATGGCACCGGACAGGCGCGCACCACCCTTGAAGGTGTGCAGCACACGCATGCAGGCCGCGGCACGGCTGGAATCCGCCGGTTGGGCGGCCCACTCGCGCAGGGCACCGTGCAACTGGCCCAGCAGATCCTCGGCTTCCTCCTCGAAGATCGGCATCAGTTCCGGCTCGATCTGGTCGGGCTGGTTGAAGTCGAAGTCGTCGTCGGTCGCCTCGGCGGCCTGATGGAAGGCCTCCTGCGAGGTCGGGAAATCGGGCTCGGCCGCTGCGACCGCCGGCACCGCAACGCTGAGCAGGCTGGCGGGCAACGAGGCCGTGGACACTTCCTCCAGCGACATGGCCAGCAGGCCCTCGTCGCTGTCGGCATGGCCGTCAGGCAGCGGCGCCCCGGGTTCGAAGGCCTGCAGTTCGGCCAGCAGCGCCGGATCGGCTTCCTTCAGGAAACCGGCGGCGAATTGATGAAGCAGGCGGCGGATCTCGTCGGAGGCGCGCTGGAAGAGCGTCGGATCGCCGACTTCATGGCCCAGGGCCCGGCCCAGGGCGTGTTCCAGGCAACGGGCGAGCGTCGACAGGTCGTCGAAACCGACCGTCGCGGCGCTGCCGGCCAGGCCGTGGGCCAACGCTTCCGCTTCCTGTGGCAGCGGCGACTGCGGCAGCAGCGACCACTCGGTCAGTTCCACCTGCAAACGACGGGAACGCTCGTCGGCTTCGTTCAGGAAGATGTTGAACAGCGCGATGCTGATGCGCAGCGGCCCGATGACCTTGACGCCCTCGTCACTGTCCTCTACCTCTACCTGCTCGTCGACGGCCTCGCTCGGCGCATGCGGAGCCGGCGGCGTGACGGCCGTCCCGCCCACCAGGCTCAACGCCGGCGTCGCGTGCGTGGGCGGCGTATCCAGGTCGAGGTCGGGCAGCTCCAGATCGGACAGGCTGAGCGGCGACAGGCCCTCGGGCGGCGCATCGACCAGCTCCTGACCCAGGTCGAGCGTCAGCGACAGGTCCGGCGTCGACGCCGCCTCGAGCGTGGAAACCGGCTCGGTGTTCAGGTCCGAAAGATCCAGCAGGTCCAGCGCCGGCTCGTTGATCGCCGGCGAGAGCGGCAGTTCGTCGAGCGGCATCGGCGTCGTAGCCTCGATCTCCACCATCGGCGCATCCGCCGGCCAGCCGGCCGGCAGATCCATGGTGACGGACGCGTCGTCGGCGGAGGTCAGCGTCGGCTCGAGAGCCTGCGTCGGCTCGTCATGGAAGACCGGGGACTCGATGGCGACGGGCAGTTCGACCGTCGAAGCTTCGTGCAGCGCAGAGGGCTCGACTACATCGGCGACGGTCGGCAGCGACATCGTCGTGTCGAGCGCAGGCAGATCGGCCGAGGACAGCGCATCCAGATCAACGGACGAACTCAGTTCCGGCACCGCCTGGGTCAGCTCGGGCACCTCGCCCGGGAAGTCCAGGGACAGATCGGCCACCGGCAGCGCCGGCGCGTCCAGGCCCGGCAGGTCCAGGGAAGGCAGATCCAGGGAAGGGAGGACGGCGCCAGCCCGGGCCGGCTCCACGTCCATCGGGGCGAGCAGGTCCAGCGCCGACTGATCGTCGGAGGCGGCTTCGGACGTGGTCGGCTGCGCAGGCGCGGCCACTTCATCGGCGAGCGACAGCTCCGGGAGACCGGACAGATCGATCTCGTGGACTTCGTCCACGCCGGGAACCTCGACGACCTCGGCCACCTCGGCGACTTCGATCAGCTCGGGGACCGAGCCCACGTCGACCAGTTCAACGACGTCGCTGGCTTCAGGCACGACGGGGATCGGTGCGGCCACAGGAGCGGCCGGCTCGGCCGACACCTGCAGCGGCAGATAGCGGTTTTCCAGGCGCAGCGCGTCGGCAGAGGCCCGGAACGGTGCGCTGTGGAAGCCGTGGGGACGCTTGTCGGCGATCGCGGCGGCCCAGGCCTGGAAGGCATCCAGCGCTTCGTTGCTGAAGCGCAGCAGGTCCGAATCGGCCTGGGGATGTTCCGACAGACGATGGTTGTAGAGCTGTTCGCAGGCCCAGCCGGCTTCGCCGAACTCGTTCAGCCCGACCATGCGCGAGCTGCCCTTCAGCGTATGGAATGCGCGGCGCGCGGTCGTCAGCTGTTCCTTGTCGCTGCCGTTGCGGGCGAGCGCGGTCATCGCGTCGCGTGCGGTGGTCACGACCTCGGCCGCCTCTTCCAGGAAGATGCCCAGCATCTCCTCGTCGATCGCTTCCTCGGCCTGGGGGATCGGCGCGCTCGGCGCCTGCGCCGGAGGCGCCGCGGGCGCGGCGGCCTCGATGAATTGCTGCAGCGATTCGGCGGCGTGGCTGCCCGCGGCATCGCCGCCGGCCGACAGCAGCTGCTGCTGCGCCTGTTGTGCCGCCTGCGCCATGCCGAGGTCGTCGGCGGCGCGGGCTTCGTGGGAGATCCGTTCCAGATCGCGGGCGAGGTCCTCGGTCGAACGATCGCCTTGCGCAACGGCCTGTGCCGTCGCCTGCAACTGCGCGATCAGTTGCGGTTGCGCCTCGACGTCCTCGACGGCCGATTCCTGCGCTTGCGCCTGCAGTTCGCTTTCGCGACCCACCAGCGACTGCAGCAGCCCGGTGTCTTCCTCGAAGCGGAACATGCGTTTGGCCAGTTGCGGCTGCACGCTCAGCATGTCGATCAGGAAACCCAGCGCGCCCAGGTTGTGGGCGAGCCGGTCGAACTGCGCGCGAGGTCCCGCCAGCGACGGATCGACCTCGGTATTGGCCAGTTCGTCGACCTGGTCGCGCATCTTCAGCGTGGCTTGCGCGGCCTGGGACAGCCCCAGCACGCTGAACACGCCCCGCATCGCCTGCAACTGTCCCGGCACCGGGATCAACAGGTCCCGCTTGGTGGGGTCGCGGAAATACTCGTCGCACTGGCGCTCGACCTCGGACAGGCTGGCGCGCAGTTCATGAACGACGGAACCCAGCGTCTGACGATCAGCGACACGACGGTAGAGCTCTTCCATCCAGCTCTCGAGCGCCAGCGGCGCTTCGCCGTGGCCGACCGACTCGATGCGACGGGCCAGGCTCTTCACGCGCTCGCCCTGCTCCGGCTGGTCGAAGGCCTCGTCCTCGAGCGCCGCCTCCAGATAGAGCATCGACGTGGCGATCTCCATCGCCAGCGCGGCTTCAGGCGCGCGGCCCGAACGCAGCGTCGCGACGACGGCACGGCGAAGCGTATCGCCCAGCACCTCGCCGCTCGGGAACAGCTTCTGGAGCGATTCGGCGACGTTGGCGAACTGTTCGTCCAGCCCACCCAGGCGATGGGTCTCGCCTTCGGCGGCGGAGGCCCAGGATTCCTTCGCCGCGATGACGCGACGTTTCGCGGCCGCGACCCAGTTCGGGTCGATGCGGCCCAGCGCGTCATCACGGTAGTCGACGGTGTCGGCTTCGATCAGGCCGTAGGCCTGCTGAACCGCGCTCAAGCGCGGCGCGGAGCCCGGCTCGGCATGCTTGGCGGCGGCGGCGAAGAAGAGCAGGTCCTTGGCCAGGCGCTCGGAGGGGGCCGCGTCGCTGCCGGCGCGCAGTTGCGCCAGCAGTCGAGAACCGAGCCGCTTCACCAGCGTGTCCACCGGCAGCAGGCCGCGCGATTGGGCCTCGAACTGCCCCGCGGCGAGCATCCACAGCGTCCGCGCATTCGCTTGGGTCTGGGTCAGCGCCAAGCCGGCGCACAGGTCGCTCAGCAGCTGGCCCTGACCCGGCGCCGGCGCGCGCATCTGCTTGAGCAGCAGCGCTTCGAACGGCGTGCGCATCTGCTCCGACGTTAAGGCGCGCACGCCGCGGTCCAGCGGCAGTTCACGCCAGCGGAACTCTTCGGTCCACAGGTCCGCCGGATGGATGCGGCCCGCGCCGTTGAGTTCCTGAAGGGTCTGGTAGGCCGGGAACAGCGCCAGCGAGCTCGGCTGCCCGCCGGCCAGCGTCTTGGCGATGAAGGCGAGCACCGCGAAGTCCGCTCGCTCCACTGCCTCGACCTCGGCGATGCTCACGCTGGCCGGGTTCTCGGCCAGACGGAACAGCGTCGCCTCGGCGGCACGCAGCAGGTGCGCGGCAGCGGGCAGGCTGACCACCGCCAGCACGCCAGCGGCCTGGTGCATCTGCTGAGCCGCGCCCTGCAGGGCGGGACTGGGCTGGCCGTCGCCGCCCAGCGTCGTCGACCGCGCATCGGCATCGCGCAGCACGCGGCGAAGGGCCTTGTGCACCGATTCCAGCGTGCGGCGCAGCTCCTCCTGGACCCAGGCCAAAGGGCTCAGGTCGGCGGGGAACTCGGATTCGCGCGTAAGGTCCATGCTCGCTCTTGTTCTCTTCTAATTGTCGACGCGGTGCGGGGTGATCCCTGTTCTACCGGTGTGGCGCTGGGCGGAAGGTCCGTCCGATCAGGACGTGACCTTGAACCGGGCCACCGACTGCTTCAACGCTTCCGCCGACCGTGACAGCTCGTGCACCATCTGGGCGGTGGAACGCGTACCGTCGGAAGTCTGCTCGGTCACCGCGAAGATGTGCTGGATGTTCGCACCGACCTCGTTGGCAGCGCGCGCTTCGTTCTGCGCGACCGACGAGATCTGGCCGATCAGGTCGTCCAGGCGACGCGACACCGAGTCGATGTCTTCCAGCGCGCGGCCGGCCGCGTCGGACAGTTTCGTCCCTTCGACCACCCCCAGCGTGGAGCGCTCCATGGCGGCCACCGCGTCGTGCGTGTCGGTCTGAATGGTCTTGACCAGCGCGGCAATCCGGCGCGTCGCGTCGGCGGAGCGTTCCGCCAGTCGCTGAACTTCTTCCGCCACCACCGAGAAACCGCGACCGGCCTCGCCCGCAGACGCCGCCTGGATGGCTGCGTTCAACGCCAGCACGTTGGTCTGTTCGGTAATGTCCGAGATCAGCTCCGTGATCTCGCCAATTTCCTGCGACGACTCGCCCAGCCGCTTGATGCGCTTGGACGTTTCCTGGATGTGGTCGCGGATCTGGTTCATACCGCCGATGTTGTTCTGCATCGCCTCCAGACCCTGCTCGGCCGCTTCCCGCGACTGGCGGGCCACGTCGGCGGTCTGCTGCGCCTGCGCGGACACCTGGTTGATCCGGTGCGCCATCTGCAGCACCGCCTCGCCGGTGGCGCGGATCTCGTGCAGCTGTTCGGTGGACGCGGCCAGCAGCTCGGTCGACGTCTGGTCTACCTGCGCCGTCGTGTCCGTCACCCGGACCGCCGTCGTCTGCACCTGGTGCACCAGCGAACGCAGTTCTTCCACGGTGTAGTTCACCGAGTCGGCGATCGCACCCGTGATGTCCTCGGTCACGGTCGCCTGGTGCGTCAGGTCGCCTTCCGCCACCGTCTGCAGCTCGTTCATCAGTCGCAGAATCGCCGCCTGGTTCGCGTCGTTGACGCGCTTGGCTTCCTGCTCCTGCGCTTCGGCTTCGCGACGCTGTTCTTCCGCCATCTGGGCACGACGCGACTGGTCGGACACGTACAACCGCAGGAAACCGACCGAGCCGATCACCAGCAGCGCCAGCGAGGCCAGCATGCCGATCAGTACCGCCGGATTGAGGCCACCGGCCGATTCGAGGCCGACGCCCAGGTCGTCCAGGTCCTTGCGCAGCAGTTCCGAGTCATTCAGCATCGCCGTCTGCGCTTCCCGCGCGGACACCAGGCCCTGCAGGTTGGACAGGATGGCGGTGGCCTGCGAACGGGTCTGGTCGTACTGCGTCAGCAGCACCTTCAGACGTTCACGCACCTGTGCGTCCTTGGCGCCGTTCAGGCGCAGCTCGGGGTTGCCGTTGAGCAGCGCCTGGGCGATCTCGCGGAACGCGTTCAAGTCCTTGCCGAGCAGGAACACGGCCTCGGGGCTCACGCCTTCCTGCGTCAGGAATTCGTTGGCGGACTTGCCGATCCGCTGGGTCAACATCACCAACTGGCCGACCGCGGCGACTTCGCCGGTCGGGGCCGAGCTCTGCAGCGACAGCGAGGCCACGGCCTCGGCGCTTTCCAGCAGGTCGGACGACTGCCGGTTGATCGCGCGCAGCGCGGCGCCGACCTGCGTCAGCACCTTTTCCTGCGCCAGCATGACCTTGGTGTTCTTGTCGGCGCGCGCCACCATCGGGGCGATCTTCTCGAGCAGCGGATCGACCGAACTTGGCGCCTTGGCCAGTTCACCGCTGCCGTCGCGCAGCGAGCCGATCACGCCGGTCAGGATCTCAGACGCTTCCTTCATTTCCGGGAAGGCGTTCTTGTTGCCCAGCAGCGCGGTCGACACCGCCTTCGCCAGACGCTGGGACTGGGTCGCCGCCTGACCCGCGCCGCGCACCTGCGCCGCGGAGCGGTTGGAGCTGATCAGCGACCAGGACACCGTGAGCGTCGTGCCGATCAGGCCGAAGGCGACCATCGCCGTCAGCAGGCCGGTGCGGCGCTGCTCGGGCTGGCGCGCCACGGCCGGCATCGGCTGGGGCGATTCCGGGGCGGACGCCGAAGGCTGATAGCCTGCGGACGTGTCCTGGAACTCCGGCGTGGGCTGCGCCGTGGTGATGATCGAAGGCTGGAAGTCTTGCGTGTCCTCCGGAACGGCGCCCGACGCGTCGGTCTGCGGACCCGCGTCGAAGTCGTCGTTGCCCTCGTTCTTGCCCTTGTTCTTGATCTTGTCCAGGAAGCTCATCTCACCCTCGTTTGATCTCGTTCGTCGAATCGGCGCCTGTGGCGGGGCCGTCGTCTGGCTATCAGTTCAAAACAATGCGCAGGAATTGCGGATGCTGCGTCAGCGCATCCAGGTCCAGCACTTGCCAGCGCCGGCCCTGCCCGTCGCGCATGCGGGCAGGAGCGAAATCGGGATGGCCGCCCTCGTCGGGTTCGGCCTGGAGCTGTTCATCGCCGCGCAGCCCCAGCAGCTGGTCCACCAGCAGCGCGCAGTTGATGCCCAGATCCGGATTGATCGACACCATCCGGTGGACCGATGTCAGCGGCACCGGACCCCGCAGGCCCAGGAAGGCCGACAGGTCCACCACCGTATGCAGACCGCCCCGCAAGTTGGCCACGCCCAGCATCCAAGGTTGCGTGTACGGGACCGCCTGAAGCGGCACCGGCGTGAAAATTTCGCCGGATTGCTTGAGCGGAAGCAGCAGGCCGAGGCCCGCGCATTCGACCGCCAGCCAACTCGCCGCCTGCGGCGCTTCGCGCGCCGCCTGCATGCGCTGCGCCAGCCGTTGTTGAAGTTCGCGCAGCGCTTGCTTGTTGGCCATGATGTCAGCCCAACGCCTTGATCTTGGCCAGCAGTTCGTCAGCCTTGACCGGCTTGACGACGTAGTCGCGCGCGCCCTGGCGCATGCCCCAGACCTTGTCGGTTTCCTGATTCTTGCTGGTGCACATGATCACCGGGACGTCGGCGTAACGCTCGTCACGGGTGATCGCGCGCGTCAGCTGGAAGCCGTTCTGGCCGGGCATGACCACGTCCATCAGGATGAGATCGGGCTTTTCTTCAGCCAGACGCTTCATCGCCTCTTCGCCGTTCTCGGCGGTGCGGATGGTGAAGCCGCGCTTGGTCAGCAGGTCGCTCAGCGCGTGCAGCTCGGTCTTCGAATCGTCGACCAGCAGGATCTTGTGGATGGGCATGGGATCTCCCTCTGTCTTGGCTCGTGTCGATTCGCGTCGGTGGAGTCGTCGTTCGAGCCAGGCGTGAGCGTCGTTGGATGTCGTGGATGGGGTCGTGGGAAGCGGGTCGTCGGCCGGGCCGGTCAACCCGCCTGGCAATGCTGTCGGACCGCCTGCAGCAGCTGGTCCTTCGTGAAGGGCTTGGTCAGGTAATCCTGCGAGCCGACCATCCGGCCACGGGCCTTGTCGAACAGGCCGTCCTTGGAGGACAGCATGATCACGGGCACCGACGCGAACTGTGGATTGCGCTTGATGATGGCGCAGGTCTGGTAACCGTCCAGACGCGGCATCAGGATGTCGCAGAACACCAGATCGGGCTGGTAGTCGCTCAGCTTGGCGAGCGCGTCGAAACCGTCCTCCGCCAGGACGACCTCATGGCCGCCCTGCTTCAGGAAGATCTCGGCGCTGCGGCGGATCGTGTTGCTGTCGTCGATGACGAGCACCTTGGTCGCCGTGCGGGGGCTTGCGCTGGAATCCAAGCTCTTCTCCGTATTGTTCAGACAATGGTTGTCAGAGAGATTTCAGGCCCGCGACAAGCGACGAGCACTGGAAGGACCGCCGGATGATCGAGGACCGGTGCCTTGCCGAAAGGTCGATGCGAGGGTCAGATCTGGACCATTTCGAAGTCTTCCTTGCGGGCGCCGCACTCTGGGCAGGTCCAGTTCATGTCGACATCTTCCCAACGGGTGCCGGCGGCGATGCCGTGTTCAGGGTCGCCCACGGCCTCGTCGTACATCCAGCCGCAGATCAGGCACATCCAGGTCCTTGCTTCGCTCACGATGGGTTGACTTTGCATCACTACAATGATCGAAAGATTGTAGCCACGCCCCCGGTCTGACCCGGGGGGCGGAAGTACCGATGAAACAACAGTCGGTTGCGGTGCTTCTCCACGTTTTGCGCACCAGTTCACGGCTTCTCGCCGAACCATTCATGAGCCGCCCAGACCCGCATCAACAAGATCCCCAGGACGCCGCCGCGATCGAGGACCAGGATTCGCCGCCACCGGCCTGCGTGATGAGCTTCAATGCGTCGGATCCCAGCGGCGCGGGCGGCAGCGCCGGCGACGTCGCCACCATCGCCGCCATGGGCGCGCACGCGTTGCCGGTCGTCACCGCCATCGTCATGCGCGACACCGCCGAGGTCTTCGACCACCAGACCCTGGACGGCGACTGCATCGTCGAGCAGGCGCGCTCCATCCTCGAGGACGTCCCGGTCGCCGCCTGGAAGGTCGGTTTCCTGGGCAGCGCCGAAGGCGTCTCCTCGGTCGCCGAGGTCCTGTCCGACTACCCCGACGTGCCGCTGGTGGCCTACCTGCCCAGCATCTCCTGGCTGGACGAGGAACAGCAGCAGAGCTACCTGGACGCTTTCCGCGAACTGGTGCTGCCGCAGACGCTGGTGCTGGTCGGCAACCAGAAGACGCTGAGCGACTGCCTCCTGCCCGACTGGGACGCGGACCGGCCCGCCTCCCCTCGGGAGCTGGCCGTGGCCGCTCAGCAACATGGTGCCGCGAACGTGCTGGTGACCGGTATCCAGTTGCCCAACCAGTACATCGACAATGTGCTGGCCAATTCCCAGGGCGCGATCACCGGGGAGAAGTTCGAGCGGTTCGAGGCCAGCTTCGTCGGCTCGGGCGACACGCTGTCGGCGGCGCTGGCGGCGCTGCTGTCGGTCGGCTCGGAGCCGCACGACGCGGTCGGCGAGGCGCTCGCCTTCCTCGACCAGTCGCTGGAGGCGGGTTTCCGCCCCGGCATGGGCAACGTGGTGCCGGACCGCTTCTTCTGGGCGCTGCCGCCCGGCGAGGAGGGCGAAGAAAGCGCCGAGGTCGTGCCCGCCACGGACGAGATGCCGATCGACGAGCCCCCCAGCCGCGGCCCCCGCCGCATCCATTGAGACCGCCGAGGGCGCCCGAGCGGCGCCCTCCGGCTTTCCTGCCGCCATCGGCCTTCACCTGCATCCAACGGCCGTGAGCCTGGCTCGCGGCCGCCGCAGCACCGGATTCCTCCCATGAGCCAGAACGAGACCCTGTTCGCCCGCGCCCAGCGCGTCATTCCCGGCGGCGTGAATTCGCCGGTGCGCGCCTTCCGTGCCGTCGGCGGCACGCCGCGCTTCATCATGCGGGGCGAAGGCGCCCACATCGTGGACGCCGACGGCAGACGCTACATCGACTACATCGGCTCCTGGGGCCCGATGATCCTGGGCCACGGCCACCCGGCCGTCGTCGAGGCGGTGCAGAAGGCCGTGCTGGAGGGCTTCTCCTTCGGCGCGCCCACCGAGCGTGAGGTCGAACTGGCGGAGGAGATCCTCGCGCTGGTCCCGAGCTGCGAGCAGGTCCGGCTGGTCAGCTCGGGCACGGAGGCGACGATGAGCGCCATCCGCCTGGCGCGCGGCGCGACGCAGCGCAACAAGTTCATCAAGTTCGAGGGCTGCTACCACGGCCACACGGACGCGCTGCTGGTGAAGGCCGGCTCGGGCCTGGCGACCTTCGGCCATCCGACCTCCGCCGGCGTGCCAGAGGCGACGGCGCAGCACACCATCGTGCTGGAGTACAACAACGTCGTCCAGCTGGAAGAGGCCTTCGCGCTGCACGGCCCCGAGCTGGCCTGCGTGATCGTGGAGCCCATCGCCGGCAACATGAACTTCGTGCGCGCCAGCGTGCCCTTCATGACCCGCATGCGCGAGCTGTGCCGCCAGCACGGCGTGCTGCTGGTGCTGGACGAGGTGATGACCGGTTTCCGCGTCGGCCTGCGCAGCGCGCAAGGCGTTTACGCGGACCTGATCCCCGGTTTCGTTCCGGATATCAGCGTGTTCGGCAAGGTGATCGGCGGCGGCATGCCGCTGGCGGCCTTCGGCGCGAGCCGCGAAATCATGCGCCACCTCGCCCCGTTGGGCGGCGTCTATCAGGCGGGCACGCTGTCGGGCAACCCGGTGGCCACGGCCTGCGGCCTGGCGACGCTGCGCGAGATCAAGAAGCCCGGCTTCTTCGACGCCCTCTCGGCGCGTACGCGCCGCCTCGTCGATGGCCTGAAGGCCGTGGCGACCGACAACGGCGTGCCGTTCAGCGCCGACAGCGAAGGCGGCATGTTCGGCTTCTTCCTGATGCCGGAGCTGCCGCAGAACTACACGACCGTGATGACCACCGACAAGGAACGCTTCAACCGCTTCTTCCACGGCATGCTGGATGCTGGCGTCTACCTGGCACCGGCGCTGTACGAGGCGGGCTTCGTCTCTGCCGCGCACACCGATGCGGATATCGACGCCACGCTGGCAGCCGCCCGCGCCGCCCTGCGCTGATGGCGGGCCCGTGGCGCGGCCCTGCCTGACGGCCGGTTCGGGAAAGCCTGGCCTCGGCAAACACTGAGCCAGGCCTGTCGCGGATTTTTCAATCCGCGACAGGCATTACGCTTGCTTACCCATTGGTACAGCAGCTGAGAGACAGACATGCATATCCACATCCTTGGCATCTGCGGCACCTTCATGGGCGGGTTGGCGGCGCTGGCCCGCGAGGCCGGCCACACGGTGACCGGCTGCGATGCCAATGTCTATCCGCCGATGTCGACGCAGCTGGAGGCCCTGGGCATCGAGCTGATCCAGGGCTTCGGCGCGGAGCAGCTGGCGCTCAAGCCGGACCTGTTCGTGATCGGCAATGTGGTGACGCGGTCTTCCGAGGGCCGCTTCCCGCTGATGGAGGCCATCCTCGACGCCGGCCTGCCGTATACCAGCGGCCCGCAATGGCTGGCGGAACATGTGCTCCAGGGCAAACACGTGCTGGCGGTCGCCGGCACGCACGGCAAGACCTCCACGACGTCGATGCTGACCTGGATCCTGGAATCGGCCGGTCTGGCGCCGGGTTTCCTGATCGGCGGCGTCCCGCAGAACTTCGGCGTGTCGGCCCGGCTGGGCGACGGCCGCTTCTTCGTCATCGAGGCCGACGAGTACGACACCGCCTTCTTCGACAAGCGCAGCAAGTTCGTCCATTACCGGCCGCGCACGGCGATCCTGAACAACCTCGAGCACGACCACGCGGACATCTTCCCGGACCTGGCCGCGATCGAGACCCAGTTCCATCACCTGGTCCGGACGGTGCCTGCGTCAGGACGGCTGGTCGTCAACGCGCGCGAGGAAGCGTTGCAGCGCGTGCTGTCGCGCGGCTGCTGGAGCGACGTGCAACGCTTCGGCGCCCGCAAGGAAGAGCCCGGCGCGCTGCGCGCGCGCGGCGAGCCGCAGTCCTTCGACGTGCTCCGCGGCAGCCTGAAGGTCGGCCACGTCAACTGGGAGCTGCTCGGCGAGCACAACCAGCTCAACGCGCTGGCAGCGATCGCGGCGGCGGAGCACGTGGGCGTGGACCCGGAAAAGGCGGCCGAGGCGCTGGGCACGTTCAAGAACGTGCGACGCCGGCTGGAGCTGCGCGGCGAGTCGCGCGGCATCAAGGTCTACGACGACTTTGCACACCACCCGACGGCGATCCACACGACCATTGCGGGTCTCCGCCGCCGGATCGCCCCGCAGGAGCGCATCCTGGCCGTCTTCGAGCCGCGCTCCAACACGATGAAGCTGGGCACCATGAAGGCGCAGTTGCCCTGGGCGCTGGAGGAAGCCGACCTGAGCTTCTGCAATCAGGACGGCCTGACCTGGGACGCGCGCGAGGCGCTGGCGCCGCTCGGCGAGCAGGGCCTGGTCGGCGCGGACGTCGACGAACTGGTGCAGATGGTCAAGCGCGCAGCCAAGCCCGGAGACCACGTGCTGTGCATGAGCAACGGTGGCTTCGGCGGCATCCACGAAAAGCTGCTGGACGCGCTGAAGTAAACCGGCGATCCTGCGCCGCCGCGTCCGGTCGACACCGGGACGGCGTGTCGGCACGCCGCGTGCCCTTCCGGCGGTTCCCTGCCCCACCCCGCAAGATCCTCCCGGGATCCTGCACGACTCCCGAGGAGCGACTTCACGATGAGTGGTCCTGGCAAGCTGGTGCCTGCGCTGCAGAACCGATCCTTCCTGTGCCTGCTGGCGCTGGTGACGGTGGCGTTCGGCTGGATCGTGTGGCCGATGATGAGCGCGATCCTCTGGGGCGTGGCGCTGGCCATCGTGTTCCAGCCGCTGTACCGCAGGCTGCTGCGCAAGACGAAGCGGCCCGGACTGTCGTCCGGGCTGACGATCCTGGTGATCCTGCTGCTCGTGGTGCTGCCGCTGACCTACGTGATGGGTGCGCTGGTGCGGGAGGCGGCGGTCGTCTTCGAGATGGTCAAGTCCGGCCAGTTCGACTTCAGCACCTATGTCTCGCAGATCTACGGTGCGTTGCCGTCATGGGTCGTGGATCTGCTGGAGCGTCTGGGCCTTCACGATCTGTCCAACGTGCAGGAGAAGCTCGGCAGCGCGCTGAACCAGGGCAGCCAATTCATGGCGACCAAGGCGTTGGGCTTCGGGCAGGACACTTTCGACTTCCTGGTGAGCTTCTTCGTGATGCTCTACCTGCTCTATTTCCTGTTGCGCGACGGCGAGCAGCTCTCGATGCGCATCCGTGACGCGCTGCCGCTGCAGGACTCCTACAAGCGCCAACTGGGCGAGAAGTTCCGGACGGTCATCCGTGCCACGGTCAAGGGCAACATCGCCGTGGCGGCGATCCAGGGCGCGCTCGGCGGCATGGCGTTCTGGGTGCTGGGCATCCACGCGCCCGTGCTGTGGGCGGTGCTGATGGCCTTCCTCTCGCTGCTGCCCGCCGTCGGTGCGGCGCTGGTGTGGGCGCCGGTGGCGATCTACCTGCTGTCCACCGGGCACCTCGGGTCCGGCATCGGCCTGATCGTCTTCGGCACCGTGGTCATCGGCCTCGTGGACAATCTGCTGCGTCCGCTGCTGGTCGGCAAGGACACCAAGATGCCGGACTACGTCGTACTGCTGTCGACGCTGGGTGGGATGGCGGTCTTCGGCATCAACGGCTTCGTCATCGGTCCGCTGATCGCGGCGATGTTCATCGCGGTCTGGGACATCGTCGCGGCGGAACGGCGGTATCCGGTCGGGGATCACTGACGATCCGGTCGAGGGTGTCGGCTCCCCGCATCAGCAAGTCGGGTCCCGCTCTGTATTCCGTCACGCAGACCTGCGCCGTGCGGACGGACTCCCCCATAGGTCGGTGGCCTGGGGCGACACGCCTCGCTAAGGTGCCCCCCTTCTCACCCAAGAAGGGGCCAGGGAGGCCCGCCGGCAATGAAGCACCCTACTCAAGGACGCGCTAGGCGCGTCCGCCTCGCGCTGACCGCGCTGTCGATCGTCGCGCTCCACGCGCCCGCCCTCGCGTATACCGATCTCTACGGCCAGTTGCTGCAGGAAGTCGACTATCCCAACGGCACCTTGTTCGGTTACGGCATCAGCAAACGTCGCCCGATTGAACTCTGGCAGGCAGCGCCGCCGCAGCCGGCGGCATCGCTCGGCACCGTGGACCTGGGTCGCGACCACAGCCGCACCATCGAACGCCAGATCTCTGCCACGGAGGCCGTTCCGGAGAAGGTGCTCAAGGCCCTGAAGAACAATCCCACCGGCGCCAAGCCCGAGGGTCCCTCGGCCTGGCTGATCTACTGGGTGCGCGAACGCGTGACGCCCGCAGCCGGCGCCTCGCCGGCACGGATGTTCTCGAGCGCGCAACGTCGTTTCGTGCAGTGCGAAGCGGGCCGCGTCTTCGACGCCGGCACGCTCCATTTCGCGTCGCTGGAGAACCAGGGCGAGCCCTACGCCGCCGACATCAACTATGAACGCCCCCGGGTGTGGGACGCGAAGCTGCGTGTCCTGCCGGCACCGCTGGTGGCCGAGTTCCGAGCCATCTGCGCACCTGTGTTCACTGCGGCGCTGGGCGAGCAAGCGGGACGGGAACGGCTCGAACAGGTGCTCGCGCCGCCACCGCCACAGCCGCCGGTCGGCAGCGGCCTCGTCAGCGCCGCGCTGATGAAGCGCCTGATCGAACTGCAGGCCGCCGCCGCCGCGCAGGCAGCGGCTTCACAGGCAGCGGCTTCACAGGCAGCAGCAGCGCAGGCGACGGCTTCGCAGACGGCAGCCTCGTCGGCATCAGCCCTCGCCGCCGACAAGACCGCGTCCCCCCAATCGACAGACACGACCGAGATGGCCGAGACGGCCGGGACGTCGGCACCGCTGCCTCCCGGCGCGCCGGGCGGCATGGGTTCCACTTTCGAGCCCGGCATCGCCAGAAAGAAGGCGCGCATCCGCCTCTACCAGTTCAACGGGCTCAACGGCGGCCTGACGAAAGCGGCCGCCTGCGTGGCGCCGGAAAGCCGCAAGGCCGGCGGTGCCGGCACGATCTTCAAGGCGATCGGATCGATGGGTCGACGGCCCGCGAGCACGACCATTGGCATGCCGACGTCGTCGCACGCCGAGGAGATGCGCGGTTTCAACGGCTACCACGTCGAGCGGGAGGTGGATGCCGACATGCCGGTGGCGGTCGACTACGGCTATGGCGCACCTGGCGGTGAAGGCGGCAGTTGCCCTCAGATCGGCGTGAGCTTTGTTCCCGAGGCCGGCGTTGACTACGAAGCCTGGCTGGACGTCAATCGCGGTCTCAAGATGTGCTTCGTCCGCGTCGCACGCATCCTGCCCGGCGGCGCGCTGCTGCCAGAGCCGATCAGCGGCGCGCCTGAGTGCCCACCCTCGCCGCGCTGAACCGCGGCGAGCCATGCAGAAGGCCGGCGTGTGAACTGCACCCCAAAGGTTGGACATCAATCCAACCGATGGGGTGTTTTTCATGGCGAAGTACAGCGAGAGCTTGAAGCTCGAAGTGGTTCAGAAGTACCAAGCCGCAGGGCTGGGCTA
>SEFA01000125.1 GCA_004210455.1 Rubrivivax sp.
CCGCCCACCCGCCCGTCAGCCCTGCAGGTCCTCGGTCACCGGCACCTCGCCGCGCAGCGAGTGCGCGAAGGCTTCGGTGATGTGCATCGGGATGATCTGGTGCATCAGGCGCTCGTGGCCCTTGAAGTTGACGATGCGGTTGCACTCGGTGCGGCCCATCAGCTCGGTGGCGTCGCGGCGGGCGTGGCCCGAGACCAGCACCGGGACGGTCTTGCCGACCATGCTGTGGTTGTAGCGGATGGCGGTTGCCTCGATCTCGGCCTGCAGCTCCTGCAGTCGGCGCACCTTCAACTCATGCGGCGTGTCGTCGGCCAGGTTGGCCGCTGGCGTGCCGGGACGCGGGCTGAAGATGAAGCTGAACGAGGCGTCGAAGCCGATGTCGCGCACCAGCTGCATGGTCTTGGCGTGGTCCTCGTCCGTCTCGCCGGGAAAACCGACGATGAAGTCCGAAGCGATGCGGATGTCCGGCCGGATGGCGCGCAGCTTGCGCACGATGCTCTTGAACTGCAGCGTGGTGTAGCCGCGCTTCATCGCCATCAGGATGCGGTCGGAGCCGTGCTGCACCGGCAGGTGCACGTGGTTCACCAGTTTCGGGATCGTGCCGTAGGCGTCGATCAGGCGCTGGCTGAATTCGTTGGGATGGCTGGTGGTGTAGCGGATGCGCTCGATGCCGGGGATCTCGGCGACGTATTCGAGCAGCAGCGCGAAGTCGGCGATCTCGTCCGTGCCACCCATGCTGCCGCGATACGCGTTCACGTTCTGGCCGAGCAGCGTCACTTCCTTGACGCCCTGGTCGGCCAGTCCGGCGACCTCCTCGAGCACGTCCTCGAAGGGTCTGCTGACTTCCTCCCCGCGGGTGTAGGGCACGACGCAGTAGGAGCAGTACTTCGAGCAGCCTTCCATGATGGACACGAAGGCCGAGGCGCCTTCCACCTTGGCCGGCGGCAGGTGGTCGAACTTCTCGATCTCGGGGAAGGAGATGTCGACCTGCGGGCGCGACTGCTGCTGGCGCTGGGCCAGCATCTGCGGCAGGCGGTGCAGCGTCTGCGGTCCGAAGACGACGTCGACGTAGGGCGCGCGCTCGATGATCGCCGCGCCTTCCTGGCTGGCGACGCAGCCGCCGACGCCGATCATCACGCCCTTGGCCTTCAGGTGCTTGATGCGGCCCAGGTCTGAGAACACCTTCTCCTGCGCCTTCTCGCGGACCGAGCAGGTGTTGAACAGCACCAGATCGGCCTGATCGACGTCGGTGGTGGGCTCGTAGCCTTCGGCGGCGCGCAGGACGTCGGCCATCTTGTCCGAGTCGTACTCGTTCATCTGGCAGCCGAAGGTCTTGATGAAGACTTTCTTGCTCATGGGGAGCTCCGGGAGTCGGGAAGAATGCGGCGGCCCCGCGCAGTGCGCCGATCCGGTGGTCGGTTGGCGCGGCGCGGGTGGAGGCTCAGTGGATCAGGGCTTGCGCCAGACCTGGCTGGCCTGGTCGAACACCAGCTTCGAGGCCTGCTCCGGCGTGGTCGGCCAGGTCTTGTTGGCCAACTCGACCTCGTTCAGCACCCAGATGTCCATCAGCAGGCCGCTGATGTCGGTGGTGTACAGCACGACGACCTTCTGGCCATACAGCGAGCCGGGCGTGGCGACCTGGTCGACCGCGTTGCGGATCCGGGCGCCCGGGGCAAGGCGCGCCGCCTTGCCGTTGAGCTTGACGTCCGGCGTCACGCCGACGATCAATTCACCGCGCAGCGCGCGCTGCGGGAAGTAGCGATGGCCCGGGGCGATCTGGGCCTGGGCGGGTGTCGGCGTCGCGATCGCGGCGATCCCTCCGAAGGCGGCGACGAGCGAGAGCAGGGCGGTGCTGGCGGCCGTCGCCATCATCGGACGACGGCGGGGCAGGGCGGGCGAGGCACAGCGGTACATGGTGTAGATCCAGTGGCTGCGGAAATGCGCAAGGGCGCCAGTGTAGCGGGGGTGTTCCCGGCTCAGAGACGCCCGGTGGCGGTGTTCTGCGCAACGGCCGCGGGGCCGGGTTCGGGCAGCACGTAGACGACGCCCGGTCCGCGGCCGAGCACCGGCGCGACGACCCGGTCGAAGAACTCGCCCGCGACGACCACGCAACCCAGCGAGATGCGGTTGTCGTCCGGCGACGGCGACGCGAGGCGCTCGGCGCGACGTTCGTATGCCGGGCTCGGACGCAGCCGGTGGATGGCGAACGCGGCGTCGTAGTCGACCCAGATGACGGTCTCGCCCTTGAGGTTGGGACCGGGCTGGCTGTCGTAGCGACCGGAGGGCGTCGTGCGCAGCGCCGGCGGGATCCCGGTGTTCACCATCTGGCCGACGCCGGGGGCGACGGTGTCGCCGCGGGCCAGGCCGAGCAGCGCCGACGCCGCGCCGACCAGTTGGCCGTCCGCGTTGAAGACGAAGAGCTTGGCTTCCTTCTTGTCGACGACCGCGAAGGGGCGCCCCTTGGCGTCGAAGCCCTCGAACGCCGCACGCGCCGCGGCGCGCGCTTCGGGAGAGGCGGTTTCACCGTGGAAATCGACCGCGAGCGGCGCGATATGCGTGGCAGAAGGGGCAAGTGGCGCCTGGACGGCGGGTTCGGCATGAACCCCGGCGACGCCCAGCGACGTGGCGGCAACGGCCGCCATTGCCACCCATTTCCGCTCCACCTGTTTCGATTGATCCAACCACCACCCGATCGACTGCATACGGCCCGATGTCCTTCTGGCGGACGATCTGGCTGGCGCCGGCTGAGGCCGGGGCGAGTCCGCTGGGGCCGCATATTAAGGAGCAACGGGGTGTTGCAACGGTCGATCTGTCGGCAAAAACGGCAGGATTTTCCCGGGAATTTGTAAGACGTGCGCGTTGCGGCACCAGTCGACGTACGTTAGGTGCGCGGTGGGAACTTCCGCCCCGCGCGTGGTCCCGGCTCGCACCATCCCGATGCAGGCCGCCCAAACGCGGGGTGAGTGACCCCGTACGCGTACGGTCATTACCGATCAGCAATACAAGGGCGCGTGCCGACACACAGAATCCGCGCTCGACAAGACCGTCAAACGGTCGTCCACCAGAGAAGCAACGATGACAACGATCGTGGGAACCCGTCCATGCTGATGGCCGCCGTGCGCGTCGCGCTGCGACGCCCTTACACCTTCTTCGTGCTGGCGCTGCTGCTGTTGATCATCGGCCCGCTGGCGGCCGTGCGCACGCCGACCGACATCTTCCCGGAGATCAAGGTGCCGGTCATCGCGGTGGCCTGGCAGTTCACCGGACTGCCACCGGACCAGATGGCCGGGCGCATCTCGACGCTGTTCCAGCGCTCGCTGACGACCACCGTCAACGACATCGAGCACATCGAGGCCAACACCTATCCCGGCGTCTCGGTGGTGAAGATCTTCTTCCAGCCGGGGGTGAACATCTCGGTGGCCAACGCGCAGGTCACCGCGATCGCACAGGTCGCGGTGCGGCAGATGCCGGCCGGCACGACGCCGCCGCTGATCCTGAACTACAACGCCGCCACGGTGCCCATCCTGCAGCTGGCGCTGTCGGGCAAGGGGCTGTCGGAACAGCAGCTCTTCGACCTCGGCTTCAACACGATCCGCACGCCGCTGGTGACCGTGCCCGGCGCGGCGATCCCGCTGCCCTACGGCGGCAAGCAGCGCCAGGTGCAGATCGACATCAATCCCGCGGCGCTGCAGGCGCGCGGCCTGTCGGCGCAGGACGTGGCCAATGCGCTGGCGACGCAGAACGTGCTGACGCCGATCGGGACGCAGAAGATCGGCGAACTCGAGTACACGCTGCAGCTCAACAGCGCGCCCTCCGCGATCGAGGAACTGGGCCGGCTGCCGGTGAAGGTGGTCAACGGCTCCACGATCTACCTGCGCGACGTCGCCGACGTGCACGACGGCAACGCGCCGCAGACCAACATCGTCCATGTGGACGGCGGTCGCTCGGTGCTGATGTCGGTGCTGAAGAACGGCGCGGCGTCCACGCTCGCGATCGTCGACGGGGTGCGCGCCAAGCTCGCCGACCTGCGGCCGTCGCTGCCCGACGAGCTGGAGGTCAAGCCGATCAACGACCAGTCCGTCTTCGTGCGGGCCGCCATCAAGGGCGTCGCGATCGAAGGCGCCATTGCCGCGGCGCTGACCAGCGCGATGATCCTGCTGTTCCTCGGCAGCTGGCGGTCGACCGTGATCATCGCGGTGTCCATCCCGCTGTCCATCCTCGGATCCATCATCGGCCTGGCGGCGATCGGCGAGACGCTGAACCTCATGACGCTGGGCGGGCTCGCGCTCGCGGTCGGCATCCTGGTCGACGATGCGACGGTGACCATCGAGAACATCAACTGGCACCTGGAGCACGGCAAGGGCGTCGAGGAATCGATCATGGACGGCGCACGCCAGATCGTGACGCCGGCCTTCGTCTCGCTGCTGTGCATCTGCATCGTGTTCATCCCGATGTTCTTCCTGGAAGGCGTGTCGCGCTTCCTGTTCGTGCCGATGGCCGAAGCGGTGATCTTCGCCATGGTGTGCTCGTTCATCCTGTCGCGCACATTGGTGCCGACGATGGCCAAGTACCTGCTGCATCCGCATGCGCCGCTGACCGACGGTCACGGACATCTGGCGCAGCCGCCGTCGCGCAACCCGCTGGTGCGCTTCCAGCGCAACTTCGAGGCCCGCTTCGAAAGCGTGCGCGAGGGCTACAGCCGCCTGCTGGAGGCCGCGCTGGGACGCAAGAAGCCGTTCCTGCTCGGCTTCACGGCGGTGGTGCTGGTGTCCTTCGCGCTGGTGCCCTTCATCGGCAGCAACTTCTTCCCGCAGGTCGATTCCGGCCAGATCCTGATGCATGCGCGGGTGCCGGTGGGTACGCGGGTCGAGGAAACCGCCGCGCGTTTCGCGAAGATCGAGCAGGCCATCCGCCGCGTGATCCCGTCGGAGAAGATCGAGACCATGGTCGACAACATCGGCCTGCCGCCGTCGTCGATCAACCTGACCTACAACAACACCGGCGTGCTGGGCACCTCCGACGGCGACTTCCAGATCGCGCTGAAGGAAGGGCACGCGCCCACGGCGGACTATGTGCGGCAATTGCGCCAGGTCCTGCCGCGCGAGTTCCCGGACACGACCTTCTCCTTCCCGCCGGCCGACATCGTCAGCCAGATCCTGAACTTCGGCGCGCCCGCGCCGATCGACGTGCAGGTGCGAGGACGCGACGTGGAATCCAACTTCGCCTACGCGCAGCAGCTGCTCAAGCGGATCAAGGCGATCCCCGGCGTGGCCGACGCGCGCATCCAGCAGTCCAACAAGGCGCCGACCTTCAATGTCGACGTCGATCGCACGCAGGCGCAGCTCCAGGGCCTGACCACGCGCGACGTCGCCAACAGCCTGGTGGTGAACCTCGCCGGCAGCAGCCAGGTCGCGCCGACCTTCTGGTTGAATCCGCAGAACGGCGTCAGCTACTCGATCGTGATGCAGACGCCGCAGCATCAGCTGGACTCGCTGGCCGCGCTGAGCAACCTGCCCATCGGCAACGGCAGCCAGCCGGGCACCTCGACGCTCGGCGGCGTGGCGACCTTCCAGCGCGTCAACAGTCCGGCGCTGATCAGCCAGTATGACGTGGCCACGATGGTGCAGATCCACGCGACCACGCAAGACCGCGACCTCGGCGCCGTCGCGCGCGACATCCGGAAGGTGATCGCCGAGACGCAGGTCGACGTGCCCAAGGGCTCGAACGTGCAGCTGCTCGGCCAGGTGCGCACCATGGACCGCGCGTTCTCGGGGCTGCTGTTCGGGCTGCTCGGCGCGGTGGTGCTGATCTACCTGCTGATCGTCGTGAACTTCCAGTCGTGGCTGGATCCCGCAGTCATCGTGTCGGCGCTGCCTGCGGCGCTGGCCGGCATCGTGTGGATGCTGTTCGCGACCGGCACGACCTTGTCGGTGCCCGCATTGACGGGCGCGATCATGTGCATGGGCGTGGCGACCGCCAACAGCGTGCTGGTGATCAGCTTTGCGCGGGAGCGGCTGGACGCACTCGGGGACGCCACCGCCGCCGCGATGGAAGCGGGCTTCGTGCGCTTCCGTCCGGTGCTGATGACGGCGCTGGCGATGGTCATCGGCATGCTGCCGATGGCGCTGGGCCTGGGCGAAGGCGGCGAGCAGAACGCGCCGCTGGGACGCGCCGTGATCGGCGGCCTGGTCTTCGCCACCTTCGCGACGCTGGTCTTCGTGCCGGTGGTGTTCAGCATCGTGCACCGACACCACCGCAAGACCGGACCCGCCGCCGACCTTTCCGATCCGAACGAACTGAACGACTTGACCGCCGGCGCCGCCACCGCGCTGCCCGGGGCCGGAGATGCTTCCCATGCGAACTGATCACGACCACACCGAGGTGTCCTCGCGTCCTCCCGCGCGCTTCAAGCTCGCCGCGACCGTCGCGGTCGTCATCGCGATGGCGGTGGTGGCGGCGGGCCTGTGGTCCCGCAAGTCCAACGCCGAGCAACTGCAGAGCACCGCCGACGAACGCGGCCAGCCCAGCGTCGCGCTGGTCTCGCCGCAGCCGCTGACCGAAGGCGGACTGGAGCTGCCTGCGCGCATCGAGGCGTGGTCACGCGCGCCGATCTACGCACGGGTCAGCGGCTACCTGAAGCGCTGGAACGTCGACATCGGCGGCAAGGTGAAGGCGGGGCAGCAGCTCGCCGAGATCGAGACGCCCGACCTCGACCAGCAACTGATGCAGGCCAAGGCCGAGCTCGCGACCGCACGCAGCAATGCCGCGCTGGCGGCGAGCACCGCCAAGCGCTGGCAGGGCCTGCTGGCGTCCGATTCGGTCTCCAGGCAGGAAGTGGATGAACGCACCGGCGACATGACCGCCAAGCAGTCGCAGGTCACGGCGCTGCAGGCCAACGTGGATCGCATCGAAGCGCTGAAGCGCTTCACGCAACTGACGGCGCCGTTCGACGGCGTCGTCACCGCGCGCAACACCGACGTCGGCGCGCTGATCAACATCGGCGGCGCGCCGGGCAGCGAGCTGTTCGTCGTCTCCGACACGCGCAAGCTGCGCGTCTACGTGAACGTGCCGCAACGCCAGGTCGCGCAGGTGCGTGCTGGGGGCAAGGCCGCGCTGACGGTGCCCGAGCGGCCCGGCCAGCGCTTCGCCGCGACGGTGCAGTCGACCTCGCAGGCGATCAATACGGCCAGCGGCGCGATGCTGGTGCAACTCGCCGTCGACAACGAGAAGGACGAGCTGCTGCCGGGCGGATTCGCGACGGTGCGATTCGACGGCGCCGCGCCCGCCGTGGCTGGCGCGCAGGCGACCGGGCAAGCGAACGCGGCGGTCTCTCTGCCACCGGGTGCCGTGATCATCAACAAGGACGGCGTGCAGGTCGCGACCGTCGATGCGGGCAATCGCGTGAAGCTGCGCAAGGTCACGATCACACGCGACATGGGCACGCGCATCGAGCTCGGCGGCGGCCTGACCGCGGCGGACCGCGTCATCGCGAATCCGCCGGACGGCATTGCCGATGGCGACGTCGTGCGCGTCGCGCAGCCGGTGGCCGCCGTGAAGGGGCGCACATGAAGGCATCCCTGACGGCGCTCGCGGTCGCCGCGTCGATCGCCGGCTGTGCTGAGCCGCCAAAGACGGTGCTGCCCGACGTGCCGATGACGACGGGCTTCAAGGAGGCGCGAGGTCCGTGGGTCGAGGCGGGATCGTCGACGACGGCGCCCATCGCCTTCGACGGCTGGTGGAAGGGCTACGGCGATCCGGAGCTCGACGCGCTGCAGCAGCGGCTGATCGCGAACAGCCCCGATCTCGCGTCGGCGCTCGCCCGTTATCAGCAGGCCAGAGCGGCGACCGAGAGCCTGCGCTCGGCGCAATCGCCGACCTTGAACAGTTCTCTGAACGGCCAACGCATCCGGCAGTCGGAGAGTCGTCCGCTGCGCGTGCTCGGACCGACCTCGCCCGATTGGTACAACAGCGCGACGTTGGGCCTGGATCTGAGCTACGAAGTCGATCTGTGGGGGCGCATCTCGCAGCAGGTCCGCGCCGGCCTGGCGTCGGAGCGGGCGGCGGCGGCGGACCTCGCCGCGGCGCGGCTGGCGCTGCAGGCGCAACTGGCCGATTCGATGCTGCAACTGCGCGGACTCGATCGCGACAACGCGCTGCTCGCCGATGCCGAAGAGGCCTACACGCACGCGTTCGACCTGATCTCGCGCCGTCACCAGGCCGGCATCGCGTCCGGTCTTGACCAAGCACGTGCGGAGGGGCAACTGGAATCGGCGCGTTCGCAGCGCCGGCAGTCGCAGGCGCAGCGCGCCGTGCTGGAGCACGCGATCGCCGCGCTGGTCGGTGCCAACGCCTCGAACTTCCGCATCGAGCCGGCCGCTTCGCTGGATCTGGCGGTGCCGGTCGTGCCGACGGGCCTGCCGTCGACCTTGCTGGAGCGCCGTCCCGACATCGCCGCGGCGCAGCAGCGCGTGGTGGCGGCGACCGCGACGCTGGGCGTGGCGAAGACGGCGTTCTTCCCCTCGGTCGTGCTGAGCGCGCAGGGCGGCTTCCAGAGCAGCGACTTCGGTCGTTTCCTTGAAGCGCCCAACCTGTTCTGGGCCATCGGACCGACGCTGGCCTACAACCTGTTCGACGGCGGCCGACGCCAGGCCGAGGAAGCGCGCGCGTCCGCGGCGCTGGACGAATCGGCGCAGCGCTATCGCGGCACGGTGCTCGCGGCGTTCCAGCAGGTCGAGGACCAACTCGTGCTGCTCGATCGCTACGGCGAGGCGCTGGCATCGGAGAACAAGTCGGTCGCCGCGGCGGAGCGCTCGCTCGCGCTGGCGACGAACCGCTATCGCGCCGGCGCGGCGGCTTACCTCGAAGTGGTGACGTCGCAGACGGCCGGTCTGCAGGCGAGGCGCAGCGCGGTGGACCTCGCCACGCGGCGCCGCCGCGCCACGGTGGCGCTGGTGAGGGCGCTCGGTGGAGGATGGCAGGAGCCGGTGGAGATGAAGGCGGACGCGCAGCGTTGAACGCCTTGGCCGGAGACCTCTGACGTCAAGCGGGGCGCAGGGGCATCGCCACGAGGCGCAAGCCCAGTGCCGCGCAGACCTTGCTCACCGTATCGAACCGGGGAGAGGCGCCAGGACGCAGTGCCTTGTAGAGTGCCTCGCGGGTGATGCCGGAGTCCTTGGCAATCTGCGTCATTCCGCGAGCGCGGGCAATGTCGCCGAGGGCGGCGGCCAGCAGTGCGGGGTCGTTCTCCTCAAGGACCACCGTCAGATAGATCGCGATGTCTTCTTCCGACGTCAGGTATTCGGCCGCATCGAATTCCTGGAGGTCTGAAATCTTGATCTTCTCGCTCACGGCTCACTCCTCGAGTTTGGTCGCCATCTGAATGGCCCGCTGGATGTCGGACTGCTGCGTGGATTTTTCTCCGCCACCCAGCATCCAGATCACCGTGCTGCTCCGACGCACGTAATACATGCGCCAGCCGGGACCGAAGTACTCGCGCATCTCATGGACGATGCCGCCGCCGACGGGCGCCACGTCACCAAGATGACCGAACTGGACCTTGCGCAGGCGGTTGGTCAGACGCAGCCGGGTGGTCGGGTCTTCGCAAGCTCCTGAGCCAGTGGGAGAACTCGTTCACCTGCATGACTGTGTAAGGCATCCGGCGAGTGTAATCGAACGATGACACCCGCCCACCCAGTCGACGCCGCGTTTGATGGATTTCCGTAACGCTAGATCGGCAAATGTAAAACGCCTTTCCGAAATCAGGCGGGCTCGTTAGTCTGCCTCCCGTTGTCGACGTGGCCGCGCCTGCGCGCTGGCGTGTCGACACGTGGCCTGTGCCGACGGCCACCGTCCCCGATGCGGATCCTGCTGGTTCGTGTCGTGCGAGGCGGAGGAAACGGCTTTGGGTTCCCGAGCATTTTTTGATTCACCGCTGACCGGTGAGGGCGGAGCCATGCCCGTGCCGATCGCTTCAACATTGGGAGACATTCGATGAAGAGCACCCGTATTGACGAGTCCGCCATGCTGGTCGCGCCGAAGCCGCCGACTGCCGGCGCGTTGCGCGCACCGAGCCCGCGGCACGGTCTGTTGGCGATGGCGGTCGCCGTCGGCGCCGTGGCACCGATCGGCGTGGCGCACGCGGCGGACTGGCCGTCCGGCTTCTCCAAATGCGCGGACGAAGGCGGCACCTGCAAGGCCGGCGACACGACGCGCCAGGTCTCCTTCGGTGTGAAGGACAAGTGGGTCATCAAGAGCTTGAAGGGCAACATCGCCTGCACGTCGGCCACCTTCGGCGGCGCGGATCCCAACCCGGGCAAGGCCGAGAAATGCGCGGTGGGCCCGACTGGATCGCCGGCGCCTTCTCCGTCCCCGGCACCGTCCCCCTCCCCGGCGCCATCGCCTTCTCCCGCGCCGTCACCGGCCCCGGCCGGCCACAGCGGCGGATACGCGGGGCAGGTCACCGGCGGCGGCTCGGCGACGCCGATCACCGTCACGACCGCGGCGCAGATGCAGGCGGCGATCGATGCCTACAGCGGCACCGGCGGCCTGGTGATCCGCTATGCGGGCACCTTCGATTTCGGGACCATCCCCGATCCCTGCACGCAGTGGAAGAAGGCCGCGGGCGCCGTCGTCGAGGTCAAGAACAAGAGCAACGTCACGATCGAAGGCGTCAACGGTTCGGCGGCGAACTTCGGGCTCGCGATCAAGGCCGCGGCGACCAACATCATCATCCGCAACATGACGATCGGGCTGCTGCCCGGATCCATCGATGCCATCGGCATCGAAGGCCAGAGCGGCAAGTTCCCGGGCTACGTCTGGATCGATCACAACACGCTGTTCAGCTCGACCGCCGAATGCTCCGGCGCCGGCGACCTGGAGTTCGACGGCCTCATCGACAGCAAGGCCGGCGCGCATCACATCACCTACTCGTACAACTATCTGCACGACCACCACAAGGTCGGCCTGATCGGCTCGAGCGACAGCGACGCGAGCGACCGCTACATCACCTTCCACCACAACGTGTACAGCAACGTCGGCTCGCGGCTGCCGCTGCAGCGCGCGGGCTACACGCACCTTTACAACAACCTGTACTCGGGCGTGCTGACCTCGGGCGCCAACATCCGCATGGGGGCGTACGCGCTGATCGAAGGCAACTACTTCGAAAACGCGCAGAACCCGGTGACCTCGCGGGACAGCTCCTCGATCGGCTACTGGGAGCTGCGCAACAACAACGTGCGCAGCCCGGCCGACTTCGCGACCTATGGGATCAAGTGGGTGGCCAGTGGTTCGAGCCCGTCGCGCGACGCGACCGATTGGGTGACGACGGCCAACTTCCCGGTGGGCATCCCGTATTCGTACACGGTGCACACGCCGGCCTGTGTGAAGCAGAAGCTGCTCACGGTGGCGGGGGCGGGGAAGAACTATGCGACCTTGAGCTGCAATTGAGCTGCCGTTGATCAGTCATTGAGTGGCTGATTGAAAGGGGCCGTCGCTATGCGATGGCCCTTTGTCGCTGAGAGACCGCTGAGAGGCGTTGGAGATTTGGATCGGCGGCCCAAACGGAAAACCCCGCAGAACTTGCGTCCTGCGGGGTTTCGTATCTGGTGGCGCTTCAGGGATTCGAACCCCGGACCTGCGGATTATGATTCCGTCGCTCTAACCGGCTGAGCTAAAGCGCCTTGCGAAGACAGCGACTATAGCAAAGATTTCGAAGACAATGCAAGCCCCGCCGATCACGGCATCGAAATTTCGGCGCGCGAGTTCTACTCGACCCCTCCATGTTCAGCTTCCTCAAGAAAAAACTGGGCTTCGGCTCCGCCGAACCCACGCCGGCTCCCGCTCCCGAAGCGCCGCCGGCCCTCGACACCGCGCTCCCTCCGGCCGCCCCCGCGCCCGCCGTCGAGCCGCGGTCGACCCCGGCACCCGCGCCGGTCGCGCCGCAACCC
>SEFA01000047.1 GCA_004210455.1 Rubrivivax sp.
CTCCCCGCCCGTGCGCTGGATCCTCCGGCACGTGCTCATCGTGCTGACGCTGACGGTGGCCACCTCCCTCGCCCTGGTGATCGTCTTCAACCAGCCGCTCGGCCCGACGCTGATCTACTGCTTCTTCATCTCGCTGTTCTGCGCCGCCTCGATCAACCTGCTGCGCTACGGCCTGGGCTGGGTCCGCTGGCGGGTGCTCGAGCGCGTCGGCCGCGCGCCGGCCGAACCCTTCGACTGGCCGGGCTGGCCGCTCATGGTGCTGTGCCTGCTGCTGGGCACGGTCATCGGCTACAGCCTGGGCGTGGAGATCGCCAACATGGTGACCGGCCTGCAGGAGAAAAGCCTGCTCTCCAGCCCGCTGCGCCGCGTGCTCAGCGTGATGGTGATCGCGCTGATCCCCGGCTTCGGCGCGACGCTGTTCTTCCTGTCGCGCCACCGCATCGCCGCCGCCGAGGCCCGCGCGGAGACGCTGCGCCGCCAGGCCGCCGAGACGCAGCTGCGGCTGCTCGAATCGCAGCTCGAGCCCCACATGCTGTTCAACACGCTGGCCAACCTGCGGGTGCTGATCGGGATGGATGCGGATCGGGCGCAGGCGATGCTGGACCACCTGATCGCCTTCCTCCGCGCGACGCTGTCGGCGTCCCGCGCCGAACGGCATCCGCTGAAGGACGAGTTCGCCCGCATCGCCGACTACCTGGCGCTGATGCAAGTCCGGATGGGTTCGCGACTGCGTTTCGAATTCGAACTGCCCGAGGCCCTGCGCGAGCTGCCCGTGCCGCCGCTGCTGCTGCAGCCTTTGGTGGAGAACGCCATCAAGCACGGCCTGGAGCCGCACGTCGGCGGCGGCACGCTGCGGGTGCGGGCCGCCGAGGCCGGGGGCCAGCTGTTGCTCGATGTGGAGGACGACGGCGCCGGGTTCGATCCCGAAGCGGCGCGGTCGCCGGAGGGCGGCTTCGGCACGGTGCAGGTCCGCGACCGGCTGGCCGTCGCCTGCGGCCCGCAGGCGCGGCTGGAGCTCTCGCGCCTGGACCTGTCCCGCCCCGCGGCTGGCGGCACGCGGGCTCGGATCCGCATGCCGTTGCCGACATCGATCCCCGCATCCCCGCATCCCTGATACGACCCGCTTTGGAGGAAGCCCCCATGCCCACCGCCCTGATCGCAGAAGACGAAGAACTGCTGGCCGCGCACCTGCGGCAGGAACTGAAGGCGCTCTGGCCCGAGCTGGACGTGGTCGCCATGGCCGCGCACGGCGAGGAAGCTGTGACCTTGGCGTTGCGACATCGGCCGGATGTCTGCTTCTTCGATATCCGCATGCCCGGCATGACCGGTCTGGAAGCGGCCGCGCAGCTGGCCGATGACTGGGACACCGACGGGGATGGCGGGGCCGCCGGCGGCTCGCCGTTCCCGCTGCTGGTGTTCGTGACCGCCTACGACCAGTTCGCGCTGCAGGCCTTCGACCGCGCGGCGGTGGACTACGTCCTCAAGCCCGTGCAGCGCGAACGGCTCGCGCAGACGGTCGCGCGACTGAAGGCCGCGCTCGCTCAGCGGCAGCAGCCCCCGGCGGCGCTGGCGTCGGCAATCGAGCAGCTGCGTGGCCTGCTGGGTGTCGGAACGACTGGAACGACTGGAACGGCCGGCGCGACCTCAGCCGCAGTGGCAGCAACAGCCTCGACCGGCGGTACCGCGGCGCTTCGTCATCTGCAGGTCGGCGTCGGCGAATCCATCGTCCTGGTGCCGGTCGACGACGTCGTCTACCTGGAGGCCGCCGACAAGTACGTCCGCGTGATGACCGCCGAGCAGGAGTACCTGGTGCGCATTTCGCTGCGGGAGCTGCTCCCGCAGCTCGATCCCGACCGTTTCTGGCAGGTGCACCGCGGGCACATCGTGCACGTGGACGCGATCGAGCGCGTCCAGCGCGACGACACCGGCAAGCTGACCCTCCGGCTGCGCCGCCGGCCGGAGAAGCTGGCGGTGAGCCGGATGTACGGGTACCTGTTCAGGGCGATGTGATCGCCATCAGATCACGACCGGCGCGCCGTTCTGCCCGAGCCGGAGCAGCAGGTCGGTGCCGGACTGCGACGTCACCAGGATCTGCTGGTCGAAGTTGCCCGGGAAGGTCTCGCCCTTGCCGTCGTAGTCGATCCACAGCGACAAGGTGCCGTCAGCCAGCACCTCCTTGCGCAGGTAGTCGCCGAGTGTCCCCATCGAGCGCCCGTCCGCTGGAACGCGAGCCAGATCGATGACGTCGCCTTGCGCCTTGCTGTAGCCGTGGATCCAGTCGATCTGCGGCCACATGGCCTCGGGATGATCGTTCCAGCTGAAGACGTCCGCCCTGTCGCTGCCGAAGAAATGGTCCGCCATTCCCGACGAACGCGCGATCGAGCGACCGTCGAGCGGATCCGGTGCCGCCGTGACGACGCGGTTCTCGGCGAACATCCCATCCGCGCGAAGGGCGACCGCAGTCGGCGATGTTCCCGCAGCGCCATCGCCCCCGCTCATCGGGACGAACGACACGTTGCCCGCCTTGTCGACCGCCAGCACGGTGTACATGGCGTTGACGGGCTGTTCGCGCCAGATTCCCCACACCGAGGTCTGTTCCGCAGCGACCAGGAGGCCCTTGCCATGCCATCCCGCCAGATAGCTCTGCGGCGTCTCCCCATGCACGGCGCCTATCGGAACGAACAAGATCTGCGCTTCCTCGTCGGCCTGGAAGTCGTAAGACTGGTACTTTCCAGGGACGTCTGGCGGCGTTGGAATTTCAGGCGAGAAGGTCGCCGTCACGACGGGCGAGGTGTTGTCCACCGTGAGTTCGAGGACAGTGTCGCGGCTCCAGTTGCCGGCCTCGTCCTGCTGCCGGATCCGAAGTTCCTGCACTCCTTCGCCTTTCAGCACATCGAGGTCGAGGCGGGCACCATCGCCCGGGACATAGTCCTGCCCGCCGTTGATGCTGTAAGTCCAGTGCGCCCGGTCCTCGAGACCCAACTGAATCCAGGTGGCCCGGTTGACGACGGTTCCCGAGTGAAAGTCGACATCGTTAGCGAGCGGATAGTTCTCGCGGGCCTCGCTCCTCAAGGTCGCCGTCGGATCGGTGATCGTCGTGTCCAGCCGGAAGCTCAACGTCGCTTCGGGACTCACGTTGCCCGCCGCATCGATCTGACGGACCTGCACGCGCTTGTCCCCATCGCCGGCGAACTCGGAAGCATCGATCGTGTCCCCCGTTCTCGCCGTCCAGGTTTTACCGTCCCTGCTCGACTCCCAAACCGCACCGGCTTCGAGGTCCGACACCTGCACGCGCGCATCGTTGGTGACGAGATCGCCCGGCACGCCCGTGTCGTGCAGAAGATGGATCGTGGGTGCCGTCGGCGGGACGAAATCTTGCGGCGGTGTCGGATCAGGCACAGGGTCCGGCTTCGGGTCCACCTGCGGCGGCGTCGGATCGGGCACGGGATCCGGCTTCGGGTCCAGGTGCGGCGGCGTCGGGTCGGGCGCGGGGTCTTCGGTTCAGGCTTGGGATCCGGCATGGGATCGGGCTTCGGTTTGGGCAGAGGGTCAGGCCTCGGCTCCGGCAGCAGGTCCGGCCTGGGCGGCGGCGAGCCACCGCGGTCGGCGCCGCCGGCCAGGAAAGTCGCCGAGCCAGCCGTCAACGTGGCGCCGACCAGCCATGCCACCATGGCGGCCACGGATTTCTCGGTCGAGCCGTCGGACGCGGCCGCCACTGCAGTGCCGGCCTCGCAGTCGTCGCGGGATGTCTCGCCGACGAGGGGTGACTCTGGCGCATCGGGCGTCCTGCCGTCAGAGGCCGCAGCCGGCTGCGATTCGGGACAGCTTTCGCCGCCCGTCGCCGCGGCGGAATCGGACGCATCGTTCTCATCGCCGGGGTGACGACGGGCCACACCACGCCGCCGGGCGGCGGTTTCAGCGGCCTCGACGGCAGACGAAGGAACGGCGGATTCGGGATTTGGCATCGGCATGCGCTTCGGTGGTCGGTTGAAAACCTCGCAGTCTGGAAGTGGCGGCTGTTCGCCGCCATGACTCCCATGTCCGCGATGTTCGAGGCCGCTCCGGCCCATCCGGACAGGCCACTCCTTCAAACAAGCTAACCGGGCCTGACCGGACGCTGCCGCGGGCGGGCGCCGTGGAACATCCACGCCGGGAGGAGCCTCCCCGGCCCCACGTAGAATCCTCGACCTCTCTTCGAGACTTCACCCACCGATGTCCAGCCCTGACAAGACCGCCGGCGCGCACGCGCCCGACAAGACGGACGCCGCCGTCAAGCCCAGCAACTTCCTGCGCGCCATCATCGAGCGCGATCTGGAACAGGGCTTCCAGCCGGCGCGTCATTTCGGCGGCAGCCCGGGCGACGCGGCACACCACGCCGCCGGCCCGCTGGACCCGGCGAAGATCCGCACCCGGTTCCCGCCCGAGCCCAACGGCTACCTGCACATCGGCCACGCGAAGGCGATCTGCCTGAACTTCGGTCTGGCGCGCGATTACGGCGGCGTCTGCCACCTGCGCTTCGACGACACCAACCCGGAGAAGGAAGAGCAGGAGTACGTCGACGCGATCAAGGAGATGGTCGCGTGGCTGGGCTGGCGCTGGGACGCCGCCCCGGATCAGGAGGCGGTGGACGGCCGCGAGACCAGCCATCTCTACTACGCCAGCAACTACTTCGACCTGATGTACCGGGGCGCCGAGTACCTGGTGTCGCAAGGCCTGGCCTATGTCGACGAGCAGTCGCCCGAGGACATGCGCGCCAACCGCGGCGATTTCGGCACGCCGGGCAAGGACAGCCCCTTCCGCGACCGCACGCCCGAGCAGCACCTGGCCCGCCTGCGCGAGATGCGCGACGGCCAGCACCCGGACGGCTCGATGGTGCTGCGCGCCAAGATCGACATGGCGTCGCCCAACATCAACCTGCGCGACCCGGCGCTGTACCGCATCCGCCGCGCGACGCACCACAACACCGGCGACCAGTGGTGCATCTACCCGATGTACACCTACGCGCATCCGATCGAGGACGCGCTGGAGTGCATCACGCACAGCATCTGCACGCTGGAGTTCGAGGACCAGCGCCCGTTCTATGACTGGCTGGTCGAGCATCTGGCCCAGGGCGGCCTGCTCGCCCGCCCGCTGCCGCACCAGTACGAGTTCGGCCGCCTCAACCTGACCTACGTCGTCACCAGCAAGCGCAAGCTGCGCCAGCTGGTCGACGAGGGCCACGTCGACGGCTGGGACGATCCGCGCATGCCCACGCTGGTCGGCATGCGCCGGCGCGGCTACACGCCGGCCTCCATCCGCGCGATGGTCGAGAGCACCGGCGCGTCCAAGACCAACGCCTGGATCGAGTACTCGGTGCTGGACGGCTACCTGCGCGCCGACCTCGAAGGCCAGGCCGCCCGCGCGATGGCGGTGCTGGATCCCGTCAAGCTCAAGCTCGAGAACTACGCGGAGATCTTCGGCTCGGCCGGGCACCGCGAGCCGTGCTCGGCGCCGGCCCACCCGCACCTGCCGGAACTCGGCACGCGCGCGTTCAGCCTCGGCCCCGAGCTGTGGATCGAACGCGAGGACTTCATGGAAGTCCCGTCCAAGGGCTACCACCGCCTGTTCCCCGGCAACAAGGCGCGGCTGAAGTACGGCTACGTGATCGAGTGCACCGGCTGCGAGAAGGACGCGGACGGCAGCATCACGGCGGTACTCGCCAGGCTCGTGCCGGACACCAAGAGCGGCACGCCCGGCGCTGACGCGGTCAAGGTCAAGGGCGTCATCACCTGGGTCGGCGCGCATGAGGCCGTGCCGGCCGAACTGCGCCTGTACGACCGCCTGTTCACCGAAGCGCAGCCCGACGCCGGCGACCGCAACTTCCTGGAACTGCTGAACCCGGCGTCCAAGCGCGTGACGCCCGGCTACCTGGAGCCCTCGCTGAAGGAGGTGGCGCCGGACACCAAGGTCCAGTTCGAGCGCCATGGCTACTTCGTCGCCGACCGGGTCGACCACCGCGCGGGAGCGCCGGTGTTCAACAAGATCACCGGGCTGCGGGACAACTTCAGCAAGTGAGCCCCTCGCCAGGCCCGGCAGCGCACGCGCGCCTGCGGGCCTGGGCTCGGCTCAGTTGGGCATCACGCCTTGACCTGTGCAAATCCATGAGGAAACGTTCGCGGGAAGTCGGCAGAACGCCTCGATCGAGTTCGTGTCGGCATCGGCATCGGTGCCGCGCCTGAAGATGTCCGGACTTTCCACCACCAGGTTCGGAGGAAGCGACGGAGGTTCGACCTCGCGAGTGCTGCAGCCCGACTTGGCGGTCAGCTTGACGAGCAACTGCTCCAGTTGGCCCATCAGTGAAGTCACCTCCCTCTGGAACAGTTCCACGGTGAAGCCGCTTTCTCCAGCGATCTCCGGACGCGGCCCTGGCCGCGAGGCCGGACCCGCGTAGGGACCGAAGTCGTAAGTCGCCGGTCTGGAAGGCGACCACGGCGTCCAGCCGACGGAGCCATTGAAGCCGACGGAGCCGTTGAAGCCGATGGAGCCGTTGAAGCCGTTGAAGCCGTTGAAGCCGTTGAAGCCGTGAACATGGGACGGCATGCAAGGCGTGCCGCGGACGATCGGCGCGGCGGACATCTGGAAAAACATGGCGAAGTTCCATGCAGTTGGGGAAGTCGCCAGTGTCTCGACCGGCCCGCCGCCCCGCCATCGCTCGGGTGTGCGGCGCGTGCGGCGTCGTTCACCATCGACGGGCCAGCCGCCTCCCTGTCCGGGCCTGGCGCGTTCGTGCGGACGCCCGGCGTGTCCGGCACTGTCCATCCAGCGTCCGTCGACTGTCCGCGGACACTGACCCGGCGCAGGCACCGCATGACAACCCGTTGATTCCCAAGGGAAATCCGGACAATCGCCGGGTGGCACGAGGCTTGCGATCCAGTGCGGCATCGATCACACGACACCGCACTCGGACACCCCAATGATTCGCGACACCTCCGGACAGGACGTCCCCCTCGCCCGCCCCCAGGGACGCCGCCGCCTGTGGCTGGCGCTGGCCGGCGCGGGACTGCTGATCGCCGCGTTCGCCGCCGCGCCCGCCGTGCAGCGGATGCTGGGCAGCGGCAACTCGGTCAGCCTGCAGCGCCTGTCCGTCGCCCCGGTCGAGATCGGCCCCCTGGTGCGCGACGTCGCCGGCGAGGGCAAGGTCGTCGCCGCGATGAGCCCCACCGTCTACGCGCTGCACGGCGGCAACCTGGTGCTCAAGGTCAAGGCCGGCGACAAGGTCGCCAAGGACCAGTTGCTCGGCGTCATCGACAGCCCCGATCTGCGCGCCAAGCTCGCGCAGGAACAGAGCAACGCCGACGCGCTGCGCACCGACGCGCTGCGCGCCGAGGTCGACGGCCGCGAGCAGCGCGCCGCCTTGCGTTCCGCGCATGAGAACGCCGCGATCGACCTGCAGACTGCGCGCAACGACCTCGACCGCCAGACCAAGGCCTTCGAGGCCGGCGCCGTCGCCGGCATGCAGGTCGAGAAGGCCCGCGACGCGATGGAGAAGGCCCGCATCACCGCCGCCCACGCGCAGGCCGGCCTCGGTCTCAAGGACGACAGCCTGAAGTTCGAGCTCCAGTCCAAGCAGCAGGCGCTGCAACGCCAGCAACTGCTGGTCAAGGACCTGGAGCGCCAGGTCGCGGAACTCGAGCTGCATTCGCCGGTGGACGGCCAGGTCGGTCAGCTGCTCGTGGCCGAACGCGCCAACGTCGCCGCCGGCGTGGGCCTGCTCACCGTCGTCGATCTGACCGCGCTGGAAGTGCAGATGCAGGTGCCCGAAAGCTTCGCCCGCGACCTCGCCATCGGCATGCCCGGGGAGATCTCCGGCAACGGCCGGCAGTGGAAGGGCCTGGTCAGCACGGTCTCGCCGGAAGTCGTCAACAACGAGGTGGCGGCGCGACTGCGCTTCGACGGCGCCACGCCCGACCAGTTGCGCCAGAACCAGCGCCTGTCGGTGCGCGTGCTGCTGGACAAGCGCGACAAGGTGCTGACGGTCGCGCGCGGCAGCTTCGTCGAGGACGGCGGCGGCCGCTTCGTCTACGTCGTGCAGGACGGCCAGGCGGTCAAGCGCCCGATCCGCCTGGGCGCGCAGAGCCTGTCCAAGGTCGAGATCCTCGAAGGCGTCAAGCCCGGCGAGCAGATCGTCATCTCCGGCACGCAGGCCTTCGAAGGCGCCGAGCGCGTCACGCTGAGCCCTTGAGCCGATGAGGCAGCCCCCCCTCGGTCATCGCCGCCACGCCCTCCCTCCTTCAACCGTTTTTCCCATTCAACGCTCGCGAGGAACCTCATGCTGAAGATGCAATCGCTCTCCAAGGTCTACCGCACCGAAATGATCGAGACCTACGCCCTGCGCGAGTTCAACCTGGACGTGCGCGAAGGCGAGTTCGTCGCGGTGACCGGGCCGTCGGGCTCGGGCAAGACGACCTTCCTGACCATCGCCGGCCTGCTGGAAGCCTTCACCGGCGGCCGCTACCAGCTCGACGGCGTCGACGTCAGCGGCATGGACGACACGCAGCGTTCGCGCATGCGCAACGAGAAGATCGGCTTCATCTTCCAGGCCTTCAACCTGATCCCCGACCTGAACGTGCTGGACAACATCGAGGTCCCGCTGCGCTACCGCGGCATGAAGGCCGCCGAACGCCAGCAGCGCGCCCGCGACGCGCTGGCCCGCGTGGGTCTGTCGGCGCGCGAACGCCACTACCCCGCCGAACTGTCCGGCGGCCAGCAGCAGCGCGTGGCCATCGCCCGCGCGCTGGCCGGCTCGCCGCGCCTGCTGCTCGCCGACGAACCGACCGGCAACCTCGACAGCGCCATGGCGCGCAGCGTCATGGACCTGCTCGAGGAGCTGCACCGCGACGGCGCCACCATCGTCATGGTCACCCACGATCCGCAGCTCGCCGCGCGCGCGCAGCGCAACGTGCATGTGATCGACGGCCAGGTCGTCGACATCGCCGCCGAACTCCACATGGATCCCGAGCTGCTGCGCGCCGCCAAGCCCCTGACCCCCACCACGCCGACCTCGGCCTGACCATGAGACGACACTTCCTTCCGGCGATCGCCGCGGTCGTGCTCTGCGCGGGCTGCTGCCTGCCGGCCGCCGCCGAGGACCTGCTCGAGATCTACGCCCAGGCCCGCTCCGCCGATCCCGTGCTGGCCGGCGCGCGCGCCGTGCGCGGCGAGCAGCAGGAAATCGCCGTCCAGGCCCGCGCGCAATTGCTGCCGCAGTGGACCGCGCAGTTGAGCGAATCGCACCTGCGCGACGACGGCCGCCAGCACCAGCTGACGCACAGCCTGAACCAGGTGCTCGTCGACCTGAGCCGGCTGCGCAGCTGGGACGCGGCCAAGACGCTGGTGACCGCCGAGGACGCGCGCGTGCGCGCCGCCGAGGCCGACCTGTGCGCCCGCGTCGCCCGCGCCTATTTCGGCGTGCTGACCGCGCAGGCCGCGCTGCAGACCGCGCAGGCGATCGAGGACGTGTACGGCCAGCAGGTCGCGCAGGCGCAGTCGCGCTTCGACGCGCAGCTGTCCGCATCGCTGGACGTGGAACAGGGCCGCGCGTATTACGAGCTGGCGCGCGGCAACACGGCATCGGTGCGCGAGGATCTCCTCGACGCGCGCCAGGCGCTGGCGCAGATCACCGGCCGCATGCCGGGCGAGCTCCAGCCGCTCGCGCCCGAGCTCGCGATGCTGATGCCCGAGCCGGCCGATCCCGAGGCCTGGGTGACTCAGGCGCTGCGCGACAACCCGTCGCTGCAGGCGGCCGCATTGGCGGTGAACGCCGGCGACCAGCGCGTCGCCGCCGCGCGCGCCGCCCACCTGCCGACGCTGAGCGCCGGCCTCGACGGCCAGCGGCTGTCGGGTCCGGCCGTCGCGCCGCAGGACGCGGGGCGCTACACGACGACGATCGGCCTGAAGTTGACGATCCCGATCTTCGCCGGCGGCGCGACCGAATCGCAGAAGCGCCAGGCGATCTACCAGCGCGAGCAGCTGCGCGACGACCTCGAAAGCGCGCGCCGCGCCATGACGCGCGAGACCCAGGCGCAGTACCAGGCGGTGCTGGCCGCGCTCAGCCAGATGCGCACGGCCGGCGCCGCGGTGCAGGCGGCGGAGAAGGCGCTGGCCTCCACGCGCAGCGGCCTGGACCTGGGCCTGCGCACCATGACCGACCTGCTGCTGGCCATCCAGACGCAGAGCAACGCCCGCAACGCCTGGGAACAGGCGCGCCACCGCTACGTGCTGTCCAAGCTGCTGCTGCAGCAGGCGGCCGGCGCGCTCGGCGAACCCGAGCTGGCGTCCGTCAACACGCTGCTGGGCGCGGTGCCGACGCCCCAGCCGACATCGACATCGACATCGACATCGATGCCGACGTCCACGCCCACGCCCACGCCACCGTTCAAGACCGTTCCGCCCGTCAAGTCGTGAGCTGAGAGAGGACCCACCATGCTGACCTACTACCTCGAACTCGCCCTGCGCGCCATGCGCAGCCACCGCGGCCTGACGGCGCTGATGCTGCTGTCGATCGCGATGGGCGTGGCCGCCTGCATGACGACGCTGACGGTGTTCCACGTCATGTCCGGCGATCCGATCCCGCACAAGAGCAGCCGGCTCTTCAACGTGCAGCTCGACGCCGAGTCCCGGCGCGACTGGAAACCGGGCGACGAGCCCGAGCTGCAGCTGACCCGCTTCGACGCCGAGCAGCTGCTGCGCGCCAAGCGCGGGGTGCACCAGGTCATCATGACCGGCTCGTTCATCGCGGTCGATCCGGCCGGCTCCGGCGACGCCGCGCAGCCGCCGTTCTTCACCGGGGGACGCTGGACGACGGCCGACTTCTTCGCGATGTTCGAGGCCCCGTTCCGCTACGGCAACGGCTGGACCGCCGCGGACGACACGTCAGAAGCGCGCGTCGCGGTCATCTCCGCCGACCTCAACGACAAGCTCTTCGGCGGCCAGGACAGCCGCGGCAAGACCGTGCGCCTGCGCGACAAGGACTTCACCGTGGTCGGCGTGCTCAAGCCCTTCCGTCCCGCGCCGCACTATTACGACCTGACCCTGGGCTCCTACGCCAAGGCCGCGGACGTCTACATCCCGCTGTCGACCTCGCTGTCGCTGCGCTTCGGCGGCGCCGGCCAGATGAGTTGCTGGGGTCGCACCGACGGCGTCGATCCACGCTCCCTCAACGCGCCGTGCGCGTGGTTGCAGTACTGGGTGCAACTCGACACGCCGCAGCAGCTCGCCGACTACAAGACCTACCTGACGCAGTATTCCGACCAGCAGCGCGAGGCCGGCCGCTTCGAGCGGCCCTCCAACCCCAAGCTGAGCGCCGTCAACGAATGGCTGGCCATCCGCAAGGTCGTGCCCAGCGACATCAAGCTGCAGGTGCTGCTGGCCTTCGGCTTCCTGGCCGTGTGCCTGACCAACACCGTCGGCCTGCTGCTGGCCAAGTGCCTGCGCCGCAGCGGCGAGATCGGCGTGCGCCGCGCGCTCGGCGCGCCGCGCCGCCAGATCTTCCTGCAGTTCCTCGTCGAGGCCGGCACGCTCGGCCTCGTGGGCGGCCTGCTCGGCCTGGCGCTGACCTGGGTCGGCCTGTGGGTGGTGCGGCAGAACCCGTCGGACTACGCGCAGCTCGCGCAGCTGGACTGGCAGATGCTGGCGACCACGCTGGGCGTGTCGCTCGCGGCCAGCCTGCTGGCCGGCCTGCTGCCCGCCTGGCGCGCATGCCAGATCACGCCCGCCATCCAGTTGAAGACCCAATGAGGCCCTGAGGAGACTCGCCATGGACATCCTGCCCATCCTGTCGACGCTCAAGCGTCACAAGACCGCCGCCGGCCTCATCGTGCTGCAGATCGCGCTGACCTGCGCGATCGTCTGCAACGCGCTGTTCCTGATCTTCCAGCGCGTCGAACGCGTCACCGCGGAGACCGGCATCGCCGAGTCGGCGCTGGTCACGCTCTCGCTGTCCAGCATGGCGCGCGTCGAGAACCCCGAGCCGCAGACCCAGGCCGACCTGGCCGCGCTGCGGCAGGTGCCGGGCCTGGTCTCGGCGACGCTGACCAACCAGTACCCCTACGGCCGCAGCTCCAACAACTCCGGCGTGCGGCTGACCGCGGACACCAACCAGTCCAGCCGCGTCACCGGCGGGCATTACACCGTCGGGCCGGGCTTCATCCAGACCATGGGCCTGCGGCTGGTCGAGGGGCGCGACTTCGAAGCGAACGAGTTCGTCCCGGGCTCCACGCTGGACGCCAACCCCGACCCGCGCGTGCCCGCCGTGATCATCAACAAGACGATGGCGGAGCGGCTCTGGCCCGGCGAGTCCGCGGTGGGCAAGGCGATCTACGTCTACGGCACCGAGCCGCAGCGGGTCGTCGGCGTGGTGCAGGACCTGCCCTCACCCAACCCGGGTTCGCAGGACGAGAACGCGCTGCACACGATGATGTTCCCGGTGCAGCCGAGCTTCCGCGGCGGCAGCTTCATGATCCGCGTCGCCCCGGGCGCCAATCCCGACACCGTGCTCAAGGCGGCCGGCGAGAAGCTGCTGGCCAACAGCCCCGGCCTGCGCCGCGTGATCCGGGACCAGGACAGCATCCTCAAGCTGCGCGGCAACTACTACCGCCAGGACCGCTCCATGATCCAGCTGCTGGCCGGCGTCTGCGTCGGGCTGCTGGTGGTCACGGCCTTCGGCATCGTCGGTCTGGCCAGCTTCTGGGTGCAGCAGCGCACGCGGATGATCGGCACGCGGCGCGCGCTGGGCGCCACGCGCGGCCAGATCCTGCGCTACTTCCAGACCGAGAACCTGCTGCTGTCCACCGCCGGCATCGTGCTGGGCATGATCGGCGCCTACGGCATCAGCCTGCTGCTGATGCGCAGCTACGAGCTGCCGCGCCTGCCCCTGGTCTACCTGCCGCTGGGGGCGCTGGTGCTGTGGGCGCTCGGACAGATCGCGGTCTTCGCGCCGGCGCGCCGGGCCGCGGCGCTGCCGCCGGTCGCCGCCCTGCGGGGCGGTTGACGCCGGCACGATGGAATGCACCCGGGGCGCCTCTGGCGCCCCTCCCGATTGCTATGCTGCGCCTCCAATGAGAACCGTCCTGATCATCGATGACCACGCCGGTGTCGGCGAGGCGCTGACGCTGCTGCTCTCGCTGCACGACATCGACGCGCTGTATGCGGCCTCGCCCGCCGAGGGCCTGGCGCTGCTGTCGCAGCGCCGCGTCGACCTGGTGATCCAGGACATGAACTTCAGCGCCGACACCACCTCCGGCGAAGAAGGCCGCGAACTCTTCCAGCAGCTGCGCGCGCGCCACCCCGACCTGCCCATCATCCTGCTGACCGCCTGGACGCAGCTGGAGCAGGCGGTGGCGCTGGTGAAGGCCGGCGCGGCGGACTACCTCGCCAAGCCCTGGGACGATACCAAGCTGCTGGCCACGGTCGAGAACCTGCTGGAGCTGGCCGAGAACGGCCGCGCGCTGCGCGAGACCCGGCAGGAGCTGCGCCAGCGCCGCGAGGACTTGCGCCGCCAATACCAGCTCGACGGCCTGGTCGTCGAATCGCCGGCGCTGCTGCGTTGCCTGGAACTCGCATGCCAGGTGGCGCGTTCGGCGGCGCCGGTGCTGGTCACCGGCCCGAACGGCAGCGGCAAGGAACGTGTCGCGGCCATCGTGCACGCCAACTCGGCGGTGGCCGGCGGTCCTTTCGTCGCGATCAACTGCGGCGCACTGCCGGGCGAGCTGATCGAGGCCGAACTCTTCGGCGCCGAGAGCGGCGCCTTCACTGGCGCGGCGCGCGCGCGGGAGGGCCGCTTCGAGACCGCCGACGGCGGCACGCTCTTCCTCGACGAGATCGGCAACCTGCCGCTGGCCGGCCAGGTGAAGCTGCTGCGCGTGCTGGAGACGGGGCGTTTCGAGCGCCTGGGCTCCAGCCGTTCGCGGCAGACGACCGTGCGGGTGGTCTCCGCGACCAACGCGGACCTGCGCGCGATGGTGCGGGCCGGCACCTTCCGCGAAGACCTCTATTACCGGCTCAACGTGATCGAGGTCGCGCTGCCGGGACTGGCTGAGCGCGTGCCCGACATCCTGCCGCTGGCGGAGCATTTCCTGGCCGGTCGCGCCACGCTGAGCGACGGCGCCCGGGAGGCGCTGATGACGCATCCCTGGCCGGGCAACGTCCGCGAACTGAAGAACGCCATCGAGCGCGCCGCGCTGCTGGCGCCGGGCCGCGTGATCGGCGAGCAGGACCTGGCGCTGCCGGCCGCCCCGCCGCCGGGCGGATCGCTGGCCTCGCGCAACCTCGACGAGCCCAGCCGCGAGGCCGTGATCGCCGCGCTGGCTTCGGCCTCGGGCGTGATCAGCCGGGCGGCGCAGTCGCTGGGGCTGTCGCGCCAGGCGCTGTACCGCCGCATGGAGCGCTACGGGCTGGACGTCGGATGAACGAGGCGTCGCAGCGCACGGCGTCCCGGCGGGCGGGCTGGCACCGCTCGCTGCACATGCGGCTGGCGCTCTGCCTCATCGCCGCCGCCGTCGCGGCGGTCCTGATCCATCTCACCCTGACGCTGTGGCCGCTGCCGCAGCTGCTGCAATCGATGGGTCACGAGGCGCCCGGCACCTGGAGCGCCGCCGCCGTCGGGCTGACCTTCCTGCTGATGCTGCCCATCGTGTGGGGGCTGGCGAGCCTGCTGCTGATGCCGCTCACGCGGCTGCTGCGCGCGCTGGAGAGCACGGTGCTCAGCTACCGCGACGGCGAATTCGGCAGCGGCATCGCCGCCGATCCGCCCGGCGGACTGGCCGAGCTGTCGACGCTCACGCGCCTGCACAGCGAGTTGGGACTGGCGCTGCGCGAGCAGCGCCGCCACCTCGCGCAACGCGAACTGCTGCTGGACACGGTGGTGCAGAACACGCCGGTGGCGCTGCTGCTGACCGATGCCAACGAGCGCATCGCCTACGCCAACATCGCCGCGCGGCAGTTGATGGACCAGGGCCGCAGCCTGGCCGGTCGCGGGCTGGAGGACCTGCTCGCGGACGCGCCGGAGGACCTGCGCCTGGCCTTCGCCGGAGCGCAGGACGGGCTCTTCAGCGTCATGCAGGACGGGCAGGAGGAGCGTTATCACCTGTCGATGCGCGACTTCCGGCTGCAGGGGCAGCCGCATCGGCTGCGGCTGCTGCGCCGCATGACGAAGGAGCTGTCGCGGCAGGAGGTGGCGAGCTGGAAGCGGGTGATCCGCGTGATCAGCCATGAGCTGAACAACTCGCTGGCGCCGATCTCGTCGCTGGCGCACAGCGGCGCGGAGCTGTCGCGCCGCGGCATGCACGACCGCGTGCCGGGCGTCTTCGCGAGCATCGGCGACCGGGCGAAGCACCTGCACCAGTTCCTCGCAGGCTACGCGAGCTTCGCCAAACTGCCGGCGCCGGTGCTGACGCCGGTCGACTGGCGGCCCTTCGTGGAATCCCTGGGCGCGCATTACCCGTTCGCGCTGACGGGCGAGCTGCCTGTGGTGCCGGGGCGCTTCGACGAGGCGCAGATGGAACAGGCCCTGATCAACCTGCTGAAGAACGCGCATGAGTCCGGCAGCGCGCCGGACGGCGTGAGCCTGAGCGTCGGTGCGACGCGCGAGGACTGGCGCATCGAAGTCGGGGACCGCGGCCCGGGCATGACCGAGGCGCAGCTGTCGCAGGCGCTGATGCCGTTCTATTCGACCAAGCGCGGCGGGAGCGGGCTGGGCCTGGCGCTCGCGCGCGAGATCGCCGAGGCGCACGGCGGTCGCATCGCGATGGGCCACCGCGAGGGTGGCGGCCTGTGGGTGGCCATCACCTGGCCGAGAAGCTGAGCGTCACTTGTAGAACGCTTCGACCTTGCCCTTGAGCTTGATCATCATCGGCTGGCCCTTGCGGTCCACCGTCTTGCCGGCGGGGACGCGGATCCAGCCTTCGGAAACGCAGTACTCCTCGACGTCCTTGCGTTCCTTGCCGTTGAAGAGGATGCCGATGTCGTGCTCGAACACGGCAGCGACGTGATGCGGGCTGCGCGGGTCGATGGACAGGTGGTCGGGCAGTTCGGGGCGGGTGGTATCGCTCATGACAGGATCGTGCGTGGGAATCGGAAAACGCGTGATTGTCCCGCAGACCGGCGCCTCACGTCGGCGACATGACCGCCGCCGGGGCGGCAGCACCTCACTCGTCGCTGCGCTGGACCACCGGCGTCGCGTACTCGTGGCCGACGACGGCGCGGGCGAAGAGGTAGTTCCCGCGAGCCTGCTCGCTCAGCAGGTCCAGCATGACCTGGCCCCGCTCGTCGCAGGGGAAGGACAGGCCGCGTCCCGCATGGAAGAGCGATTCGAACCGCAACAGGTAGCGGTCCTGGCTGTGCCCGTAGCTATGGCCGAGGCTGCCGTGCGCGCCTGTCTCGCTGTGGAGCGCACCGAACTGGGAGGAACTCATGGACGGTCTCCGCGGCCCACGGGGAGGGGGGCCGGACGCGGCAACCTTAGGACGCCGCCCCGCCGGACGCACGTGCAAACGTCGCAACTCGCGTCACCGGTTGCAACGGGACCCCTCACTCAAGGGCCGGTAATCGCCCGGTGCCGTTCACCCGATGATCGACGGCTCGATCCGGAACGGCACCGGGGTCGCCAGCCAGCCCGACGTCTGCCCGGTGAACACGTCGCCGTCATCCAGGCGGGAGGCGGCCGCCCGCCAATCGAAGACGTCGGTGATGGTGTCGGGATACGGCGGGATCGGGCGACCGGGGCCAGGATCGGTGTAGACCCGTGAAGGTTCGGACGTCGAGCCAATGGTGGCGTCAGAGGCTCCGGCGTCCTTCGGAGAACGGTTGTTGCGCGTCGTCATGGCTGCACCTTTCAAGCGTTGTAGACGCTGTCAGTGTCGGCACGACCCTTCCTGGGCGATGGCGTTCACCTCGGATCGCCGGGCCGGGGGTGCGGCATCATGAGGCTCATGGACCCTCGCACCGACGACTTCTACCGGCGCTACGCCGAGCACCTCGCCTTGCAGCCCGAGTCGCCGCGCAGTGCGATGCTGCCCGTCGTGGAGGCGGCAATGGCGCCCGGCAGCCGGGTGCTCGATGTCGGCGCGGGCGCGGGCCGCGACGTCGCCGGAATGCTGGCGGCGGGACTGGACGCCTACGGCGTCGAGCCGAGCGCGGCGATGCGCGCTCGGGCGCTGGCGCAGTTCCCGGACCTCCACGGGCGACTGTGCGAAGGCGCCCTGCCCGACCTGGGCCGTCCCTTCGCCGACGTCGCGCCGGACGGCTTCGACGGCGTCGTGTGCAGCGCGGTGCTGATGCACGTCGGCGAGGACACCCTTCCGGGCGCTCTGGCCGCGTTGGCCGGCATGCTGCGTCGCTCGACCGATGACCGTCATGCCGCGCCGGACACCGTGATGCTGCTGTCCCTGCCGGAACAGCTCGATGGTTCGCTGGCTGAAGGCCGCGACATCGGCGGTCGTCGATTCGTGAATCACGCGCCAGAACGCGTCGCGACGCTACTGGCGCCAATGGGCCTTTCGCTCGCCGCTCACGCAGTGAGCGATGCGGTGCTCAGCACGACGGGGACGCGCTGGCACCTGCTGACGTTGCGGGCCTGAGGCCTCAGCCGCCCGCCTTCTTGGGCGCGAATCCCGCCGTCGACAGCCAGGCCATCACCTTGTCGAGGTGATCGCCCTGGATCTCGATCGTGCCGTCCTTGACGGTGCCGCCGCTGCCGCAGGCGGCCTTGAGCTTCTTGGCCGTCTCCGTCAGTTCCGCCGCCGTCATCGGCAGCCCGAGCACCACCGTCACGCCCTTGCCCTTGCGGCCCGCCGTCTCGCGGCGCACCCGCACCTTGCCGTCGCCCAGCACGGCATTCGCCGCCTGCGCCTTGCAACGGCAATCCGCCTGCGCCTGCCGGCACTCCGGGCACACGCGCCCGCCATTCGTCGAATACACCAGCGCCATCGCTCCGCTCCCGTCTCTTCCGTCTCTTCCGTCTCTTCTGCCGCTTGAAAAGGCGTCGCTCAGCGCGCCAGCGTCTTCGCGAAGAAGGCGTCGATCGTGCGATACAGGTGCAGCTTCGCGCTGCGCCCCGCGATGCCGTGCGCCTTGCCCGGGTAGATCATGAGCTCGAACGGTCGCGCCTCGTTCTGCAGCGCCTCGGTCAGGCGCAGCGTGTGCTCGAACAGCACGTTGTCGTCCGCCGTGCCGTGCACGATCAGGAGCGGCTTGCCCAGCAGCTTCGCGCGCAGCACCAGGTTGGACTGGCGGTAGGCGTCGGTCTGGCCGCCCTTGCCGTCCTGCGGCATCCCGAGGTAGCGCTCGGTGTAGGCCGTGTCGTAGAGCGTCCAGTCCGTCGGCGGCGCGACCGCGACGGCCGAGGCCAGCGGCGTGTCGGCGTCCAGCATCGCGCGTTCGGCCAGGAAGCCGCCGTAGGACCAGCCGAAGAAGCCGATCCGCTTGGGATCCACGCCCGCCACCTGCTTCGGCAGCTGACGCACCGCGGCGAACAGGTCGTTCACGTCGACCGCGCCGAAGGCCAGCCGATGCGCGCGGGTGAACTCGCGGTCACGGTTCTGCATGCCGCGCGTGTCCAGCGTGAACACGCCGTAGCCGCGTCGCTGCCAATAGGCGATCAGCGCCGTGTCGCGGCTCCAGTTCCAGTTGGTCGTCGAGGTGCCGGGGCCGCCGTAGGCCATCGTGATCACCGGATGAGGACCGGCCTTGCCGTCCAGCGGCGCGAAGTACAGCGCGTTCAGCGGCGTGCGGCCGTCGGCGGCCAGGATGTCGACGACCTGCGGCTTGGGCGCGATGCGCGCAAGCAGCGCGTCCGGGGCGTCGCCCGGCAGCGCCACCGGCTTCGCGCCGGCCTGGGCATTCACGGCCTGCAGCGACAGCGCCGGCGGCTCGCCCCAGGCGCCGCGCGTGACCAGCAGCCGCGCGCAATCGCCGTCGCCGCGGGCATCGCGCCATTGACGCGGCTGCGCGCCGTCCAGCACTCGGCTCGTGCCGTCCAGGTCGATCGCGAACAGCTCGCGCGAACGGCCGCGATCGCGCGCCGCGGCATAGACCACCGTCCTGCCGTCGCTGCACACGCGGTGCGCGACCGGCTCAGGCTCGTTCGTCAAGGGACGGCGTTCGCCCGTGCGGCGGTCCACCAGCACCAGCTGACGACGGCCGGAAGACTCGCTCGACCACAGCAGCGCCGGCTGGCCCGACAGCGTCAGGCCGGCGATCTCCTGCAGGTCGTCGTGCACCTCGACCCACGCCGGGTCGCGTTCGTCGATCACCGTGCGGCCGGGGCCGGCGCCGTGGGCGTATTCGGTCAGCGCCAGCTTGTGCTGGTCGCGCGTGAGCGTCTGCAGCCACGGCGTGCCGTCGCCGAACCAGCCGGCGCGGGCGATGTATTCGGCGTCGGAAGGCAGCGGCAGCGGCGTCATGCGACCGTCGGCCACCTGCAGCGTCCACGCGGTGACGCGGGCGTTGTTCTCGCCGGCGCCGGGGTAGCGCTGCTGCGTCATCGTCGTGCGGTCGGAGAAGATCTGCGCGCGCGTCTTCACCGGCACGTCGCGTTCGTCGACGTTCAGCGCCAGCAGCTGCTTCCCGTCCGGCGACCACCAGTAGCCGCGCTGGCGGCTCAGCTCTTCAGCCGCGATGAATTCGGCCAAGCCCCAGAAGCGGGTCTCCGTGGCGCCCTGGGTCAGCGCGCGTGCAACGCCGCCGTCGCCCTCCTTGTCGAGCGACTGCACCCACAGCTCGCCGCCCTTCACGTAGGCGATGCGGCGGCCGTCGGGCGAGCAGGTCGGATCCTGCTCCGGCACCTGATCGTCGTTCGTGAGGCGCTGCGCCTTCGGCCCCTGGTCGCCGAGACGCACCAGGTACAGATCGCCCGAGAGCGGGAACAGCAGCGCCTTGCCCGACGGACCGCACCACTGGTAGCCGGTGATGCCGCCCTGCGAGATGCGTTTGCGCTCCAGCGCCATGCGTTCCGCTTCGGTCAGTTGCTGGCTGCGACCGCCGAGCACGTCCGCCGCCGACACCAGCTTGCGCGGCGCCCCGCCGGCCGCAGGCTGCGCCCACAGCTCGAGCTGCTCGCTGTCGGTCTCCGACGGGCGCAGGTAGCTCACCCAGGCGCCGTCGGGCGAAATCTCGGCCTGACGCACCAGGCGGCCTTGCAGCGGCGGATCGCCGAGGACACGCTCCAGCGTGAGCGGTGTCACGGGCGTGGCGGTAGCGGCGGTGGCGAACACCGGCGCCAATGCGGCGGCGAGCGCCAGCAGGCGCGAGGTCAGGCGGTAAGCGGTCATGCGGCGATCAGCGAGTCGCTGTCTTGTTGTTCATCGAAGTCGGTATCGAGGTCGGCATCCGGCGGTGCCACCGGATCCAGCGGGCGGCCGAACAGCGTCATCGCGAGCAGGTCCGGCGCATTGATGGTGCGCACGCGCTGGTAGGTTTCCTCCGCTTCGGGATAGCGGCGGCGCAGGTAGTGCAGCCACTGCTTGAGGCGGCCGGCTTGATGGCGCGTCGCCACGTTGCGGCGCACCTGGGCGAAGAAGCTCTCCATCAGCGGAATCACGTCCGACCAAGGCAGCGCGGTGGCGCCCTGCCCCATGCCCTGCGCTTGACCGAGCGCCGCGCGCACCGCCAGCGCCAATCCCGGATCGGCCACCATGCCGCGGCCCAGCATCAGCGACGTGCAGCCGGATTCCGCCAGACAGCGCAGCGCGTCCTCGACGGTCCAGACCTCGCCGTTGGCGACGACGGGGATGCCGACCGCCTCGCGCAGCACGGCGATCTGGTCCCAGTACGCCGGCGGCTTGTAGCCGTCGCGCTTGGTGCGGCCGTGCACGACCAGCTCCGACGCGCCGGCCGCCTCGATCGCGCGCGCGCAATCGAGCATGCGTCCTCGGTCCTCGTTGCCGAGCCGCATCTTGGCCGACACCGGCAGATGCGCCGGCACCGCGCGCCGCACGGCGGCGACGATCTCGCCGACGAGTTCCGGCTCGTCGAGCAGCACGGCGCCGCCGCGATGCCGGTTCACGGTCTTGGCGGGGCAGCCGAAGTTGAGGTCGATGCCTTCGGGATCGAGTTCGGCGAGCCGCGCGGCGTTCTCCGCCAGGCACTGCGGATCGGAGCCGAGCAGTTGCGCCCGCACCGGCACGCCGGCGTGCGTGCGTCCGCCATGGAGCAGCTCCGGCACGATGCGCGTGAACACGCGGCGCGGCAGCAGGCGGTCGGTGATGCGGATGAACTCGGAGACACAGCGGTCCACGCCGCCGACACGGGTCAGCGTGTCGCGCAGCATGTGGTCCAGCAGGCCCTCCATGGGCGCCAGCAGAATCATTGGAGGCAGGGCACCCGCCGCGCCCGTGGCGCCGCGGGTCGGCGGTCTGGAAAGACCGGGAGCATAGCGGAAGCGCCTATTCCTCGGCCTTATCGGCCTGCTCGACGCCCCCCGCCTTCCCGGTCTTCGCCAGCTTCTCCTCCCGGTCGCGCACGCTCAGCCACAGGCGCACGTCGAACTCCAGCTGCGAGTAGTCCGACGCCATGTGGTGGCACAGCGCGTAGAACGCCTTGTCGTGTTCCAGCGCCTTCAGATGCGCGAGCTCGTGCACGACGATCATCTTGAGGAACTCGGCCGGCGCCTCGCGGAACAGGGTCGCGACGCGGATCTCGCGCCGCGTCTTGAGCCGGTTGCCGTGCACCACCGCCTGGCGCGTGTGCGTGCCCAGCGCATGCTGGATGACCTTGAGCTTGGCGTCGTAGGCCACCAGCGCCAGCGGTCCCGCGTTGCGCATGAAGCGCTGCTTCAGGTCCTGGGTGTAGTCGAACAGCGCCTTGTCGCTGCGGACCTCGTGCGGCTCCGGGTACTTGCGCGCCAGCAGCGGGCCGAGTTCGCCCGCGTCCAGCAGCTGCTGCGCCTGCGCGACCAGCGCTGGCGCATATCCCTGCAGGTACTTCACGGCGCGTCAGTGCGCGGCGGCCGCGGCCGTCGGCGACGGCGGCGCGCCGTAGTGCGCGCCGATCCACTGTTCGAAGCGGTCGAACATCGCCTGCTCCGCCGCCGCGCCGCCATCGCCGTTGTCGGCCAGCAGTTCCGCGCCGTGGACCACGCGGACGTGCGCATCCAGCGGCGGGCCGTCGTCGGTGCGTTCGCCGCGGCGCTCGGAGGCCTCCAGCAGGTCCCGCGCCTTCGCCCAGGCCTGCTCGACGGTCTCGTCGCAGGCCTCGGCCAGATATCGGGCCGAGAACCCTTCTCCCGTCAGGCGGCGCAGCGTCGCGTCGTGCGACAGGCTGTTGCCCGGTGCCCAGTAGGCCTGCGCGAGCGCCGGCCCGATCGCCGCGTTGTCCGTGAGGTAGCCATCGCGTCGCAGGAAGAACGCCCGCGTCTGGTAGACCGCCATGTGGGCCAGCAGGTAGCCCTGATACGAAGCCGCCGATTCCTGGTTCAGCAGATGCGGAATCGCCAGGATCGGTCGCGGCGCGCGGTCCACGCCCTGGATGCGGCGCTCCATCGTGCGGGCCAGCGCGAGCACCGACTCGGGCGTGCGGTCCTCGTCGGCCATCGCGTAAAGCGCCGCCTCGAAGTACGGCACCACGGCGATCGCGCGTTCGTCGAAGGCGCGCATCGGCTGCGCCGACGCGATGCGGTCATGGATCAGTTCGTCCGGGATCGCCTGCCCGTCCACGGTCCGCGCATAACGCTTGAGCCAGTCCGCATCGCCGAGCAGGCTGTCGCAGAACATCGACTGCGTCTCCGCGTACGCCATCGAGGTCGGCGCGAACTCCTGCGAGAAGCAGGGCGAGTTCTGCGTGACGTTGGCAAAGTGGGCCGCGTGGCCGCCTTCGTGGAACAAGGTCATCATCGCCCGCGCCCCGCTGCCGACGTGGTTCGACGAGCAGGGCCGATGGCACGCCGGGGAGATCAACTTCACCGCCGAGGCCAAGCCCGACCAGGTCGGCAGCGGACCGTGGCAGAAGCCGTTCTGGTACTTGCCCGGACGCTGCAACAGGTCCAGCCGCATCGTCGCGCCGCGGTACTGGATGCCCAGCCGGCGGAAGCTCCGCACCCAGCGCCGCAGCGCGGGGCCGAAGGGCATGTACGGGTCCATCCGTCGCGTCACGTCGCCGGCGCTGTGGAAGCGCAGGTTCCAGGGCTGCAGCGCGTCGGGCCCGTGCTTCGCGACGAGCGCATCGTGCGCGCGCTGCTGCGCCGACGCCGTGCGGGCGACGAAGTCGTCCAGCACGCCGAAGAGCTCCGCCTTGGTCATGCGCTCGTTCTTGCGCAGCTTCATCTCGAAGTAGTCCGGGAAGCCCAGCGCCCGCGCCAGCCGGTTGCGCAGCGCGACGATCTCCAGGAAACCGTTCTCCAGCACCCAACGCTCCAGTCCGTGCAACGCCTCGTAGGAACTGCGGCGGCGCGACTCGTCCGGATTCGTGGCGGCGTTGGTCGACAGCATCGTCAGCGTGGCGGCTTCGGTGTCGCCCCGGTCGTTGACATGCGTCGGCGCGAAGTCCTTGCGCTTGGCGAAGAGCACGCGCTCGGCCTCGATCAGCTCGGCCATCAGGCGGCGGCCTTCGTCGTTGTCGACGATGTTGGCCTCGAACACGCCCAGCCAGCCGCGCAGGCCGTGAGCCAGCGCCTGGCGGGCATCGGCAGCGGCGCCCGCATCGACGCCGACAGGGATGCTCCCCTTGCCGGCGCTGGCCGCAGCGCTCTCCACCGCCGCCAGGTGCGCACGCGTGGCGCTCAGCTTCTCCGGATCGGAGATGAACGCCTTGTAGTCGGTCTCGGCGCGGCCGAAGCCCTCGTGGTCCTCGCTGGTGGCCATGTAGGTGGCCCAGAACAGGTCTTCCTTGCGCTTGTGCACCGCGACGTAGTCGCGGTTGAGCTGATCGAAGAAAGTCTGTGCGGCCTGGAGGGTCTGTCCGGTGTGGACGGCGGACGCGCCGTTCCCCGGCATGGCAGTGGTGACGTGAGGCATCGCGGCAGCTTAGCGCACGGCATGATGGCGACCATGGATCACGCCCATGACGCCGCCGAGGACTCCGGCACGCCCTCCTCCGCCGCGGCCCCCTCCTCCACCGCCGTCCACGCGGTCGAACTCCATCCCCAAGGCTGGCGCTTCGACGCGCCCGAGAACGAGACCCTGCTGCTGGCGGCCCTAGAACACGGCCTGCGCCTGCCGCACTCCTGCCGCAACGGCACCTGCCGCGCGTGCATCGCGAAGCTGGTGACAGGCCGGGTCGATTACCGCATCGCGTGGCCCGGACTGTCGCGGGAGGAAAAGGACGAGGGCTGGATCCTGCCTTGCGTCGCCTGCGCGCGCTCGGACCTGGTGCTGGACCAGCCGCAGGCGATCAATCTCTTCGACGTCCCGCCGCCGCCAGGGTCCCGTTCAGGCCCAGGTTCAGGGTCCCGTTGAGCCCGGCTTCGCCCGCTGCAAATGGACCGCATCTCGCACAAGCTACCTCCAGGCTGAGGCGTTAAACCCACACGCGGGTTCGCGAAAACGCCTTCCGCGCCTTTGTTCACGGCACACCCCGCATATCCATCGATCAGTTTTCACCCGGCACAGGCAGCATCCCGTCCGCGTATCAAACATTCCAAAGCTGACATGACCGGCCTCACGGCGTGATGCCCGACAGGCATGGTCTGCCGCGATGTAGAAGGACTCCGACATGCTGAATCTGAATCGTTGGCGGCTGCGTAGCCGCGTGCTGGCTGGCTTCGCGCTGGTGATCGTGCTGATGGCCGTGGCCTCGGCGGTGGGCGTGATCCGGGTGTCGATGCTGCACCATCGCATCGAGCGTCTGGTCGAGGTCGACATGCACACCCTGGAGATCTCGCGCCAGTGGTCGGGCCTGACCGAAGGCAACATCCAGCGTCGCATCGTCCAGCTGGTCGTCGAGGACGAGAACTTCGTCAAGGCGTTCACGTCGCGCTCCAAGGAGTTGTCGGCACGGATCGACAAGATCCAGAAGGAACTCGACGAGAACATCACCGAGAAGGAAGGCGCGCGACTGATCGACGAGATCGGCGCGGCGCGCAAGCGGTACCAGGATGCCCGCGAGGCGGCGATCAAGGTCAAGGAGGCCGGCTGCGACGTGAAGGCGGCCGCCGCGTCGCAACTGATCCCGTCGATGAACGACTATCTGGCCGCGATCGACAAGTTCGCCGAACACAACCGCGACCTGCTTCAGGCCGCGCGCAAGGAAGCCCAGGCCGAGGCGGAAAGCACCCGCAACCTGGTCATCGCGCTGATGACGGTGGCGATCGTGCTGGGCGTGGGCATCGCGCTGGTGATCACGCGCTCGGTGACCGAACCGCTGGCCGAGGCGCAGTCGCTGAGCCAGGCCATCGCCGACGGCGACCTGAGCCGCCGCGGCAAGGACGTGGACGGCACCGACGAGGTCGCCGCGCTGCGCCGCTCGCTGCAGGAGATGCAGCAGCGTCTGGCCAGCACCATCGCCAGCGTGCGCTCCTCCGCCGACCAGGTCCGCCATGCGTCGTCCGAGATCGCCACCGGCAACGCCGATCTGTCCAACCGCACCGAGCAGGCCGCCAGCAGCCTCGAAGAGACCGGCGCCGCGATGGCCCAGCTCGGCGAAGGCGTGAAGCTCAACGCCGAATCGGCCCGTGAAGCCGATGCGCTGGCGCAGACCGCCTCGCAGGTCGCCGGCCGCGGCGGCGCGATGGTCGAGCAGGTCGTCGCGACGATGAACGAGATCCAGCAGTCGTCCAACAAGATCGCCGACATCATCGGCGTCATCGACGGCATCGCGTTCCAGACCAACATCCTGGCGCTGAACGCCGCGGTGGAAGCCGCCCGCGCCGGCGAACAGGGCCGCGGCTTCGCCGTCGTGGCCAGCGAAGTCCGCTCGCTGGCCCAGCGCAGCGCGGAAGCCGCCAAGGAGATCAAGTCGCTGATCTCCGCCTCGGTCGAACGCGTGGACGGCGGCTCCCGCCTCGTCGGCGACACCGGCGCCACCATGCGCGAGATCGTCACCAGCGTCGAACGCGTCACGCGCGTCATCGGCGAGATCTCCGCGTCGAGCGCGGCACAGTCGCTCACCCTCGGGGAAATCGGCCAGGCGGTCCACCAGCTCGACCAGATGACGCAGCAGAACGCCGCACTCGTGGAGCAGTCGGCGGCCGCGGCCGAGTCGCTGAAGGATCAGTCCGCTCAGCTTGTCGAGACCGTCGCGAGCTTCAAGCTCGGCTGACAAAAACAAACGCCCGATGCGGGAGCATCGGGCGTCTGGGACTGGGACTGGGACTGGGACTGGGTCTGGGTCTGGGTCGAGGGTCGAGGGTCGGCTGAGGCCGACAGACTCAAACGCTCTGACGGCGCTTGCGCAGCATCAGGGTCATGAGCGCGAGACCACCGAGGAACATGGCGTAGCTCTGCGGCTCCGGCACGGCGCTGGCCGGCAGCACGTTGAAGGTGGTCGAGTAGGTGGCGGCGATGCCGCTCGTACCGGCCGCCAGCGAACCGCCAGCGATGCCCTTGACGATCAGCGTGTAGTCGCCAGCCAGCATCGTCGAGTCGAGCCAGGCGCGCTGGTAGGTCGCATTGCCCATCGGCGTCGCGGGATCGATCGTCAGCGCCCGTCCGTTCAGCAGGACTTCGGTGAAGCTGATCTGCTGCCCCGCGCCCGCGCCGATCGTGATCAGCGAGGCGTCCACCAGGCCGGTGCCGGCATAGTGGAAGGTGAGCGTGTCCAGGAAGCTGCCTGCCTCGGTGTGCGTCACGAAGGGCGCGCCGGTCAGGCCGTTCTGGTCGCCGGCGAGGACGGTGTCGTGGGTCTGGTTCAGGTCCGACGCGGCCATCGCGCCAGTGGCAGCAGCGGCCAGCGCGGCAGAAGCCAGGACGGAGCGCGTGGCGCGACGGCGACGGACGACGACGCCCATGCCGAACAGGCCCAGCGCCGCCAGCGCCATGCTGCCCGGCTCGGGGACCTGCGTGACGTTGATCGTGCCGGAGTAGCTGGCGCTGATCGCCGACCCGGGGGCCAGGCCTTGTCCGGCGTAGCCGCGCACGGTCAGGACCAGCGGACCGTTCAGCAGGTCGTCGTCCATGCGGCCGAATTCGAAGCCGCCCTGGAAGCTGCCCAGCGCGGTGCGGCTGAAGTTGACCGTCTGGCCGTTGACCGTGGCGCTGATGAAGTCGATGTTGAAGCGGGCCTGCTGCGCGCTCGTGGTCAGGCTGGCGTTGACCAGGCCCCAACGGTCCATGCCGGTGAAGGTGAAGGTGTCGACGAACTCGCCGGCCACCAGGTGGTTGATGGTGAAGCCCGCCGTCTTCGTGTCCACGGACGTGCCGGACTTCAGGGCGACGGACTGGGCCGCGGTGACCGGCGCGGCATGCGCGGCGGAGACAGCGGCGGCAACCAGGGCGGCGGCAAGGAAACGGGTCTTGAGCGTCATGGCAATGCGGTCCGGAGACCTCGGAGACCCGCAGTGGCAGGCCGATGCAGCGGACTCTATCGACGGGGTGGCGGACGGCGTCCCCCGCGCCACGGGGGGAGCCATGCGCGCTCGCGCCCGGGTTGTGAGAAAGCGCACATGGGGGGTCGGACGCGTCGCCCTGAAACGACAACGGCGCCCACGAGGGGCGCCGTCGATCTCAAGGGCCGCGACCTGTCAGGCCAGCTTGCCGTGGCAGCTCTTGAACTTCTTGCCGCTGCCGCACGGGCAAGGGTCGTTGCGGCCGACGTGGCCCCATTCGGCCGGCACGGCTTCGGTGCCCCCGGCGACCGGCGCCGCGTCCTGCGACACCGAGCCATCCTCGTTCGGATGCGTGTAGGTCACGTTGCCGACGTTCTCCGCGCGCTGTTCGATCGCATCGGCGGCGGCCGTGGCTTCTTCCTGGGACTGGATGCGCACGTTCAGCAGCACCCGGGTCACTTCCAGCTTCACCGCGTCCAGCAGCTGCGAGAACAACTCGAAGGCCTCGCGCTTGTATTCCTGCTTGGGGTTCTTCTGCGCGTAGCCGCGCAGGTGAATGCCCTGGCGCAGGTAATCCAGCGAGGCCAGATGCTCGCGCCAGTGCTGGTCGATGCTTTGCAGCAGCACCATGCGCATGAACGGCGTGAACTGCTCCAGGCCGACGCGGTCCAGCTTGTCCTGGAAGGAGACCTCGCCCGCCTTCAGCACGGCGTCGAGCACGTCCTCGTCGGTCAGCGTCTCGCTCTTCCTGAGCATCTCGGCCAGCGGCACCTCGAGCTTCCACTCATCGCGCAGCACGCGTTCCAGCGCGGCCAGGTCCCACTGCTCTTCCAGCGACTCCTCCGGCACGAAGCCGCGGACCACGTCCGTCAGCGTGCCCTTGCGCAGGTGGGTGATCTGCTCCAGCACTTCCTGCGCCTCGAGGATCTCGTTGCGCTGCTGGTAGATGACCTTGCGCTGGTCGTTCGAGACGTCGTCGTATTCGAGCAGCTGCTTGCGGATATCGAAGTTGCGGGCTTCGACCTTGCGCTGCGCGCTCTCGATCGAGCGCGTGACGATGCCGGCCTCGATCGCCTCGCCCTCCGGCATCTTGAGCCGGTCCATGATCGCGCGCACGCGGTCGCCGGCGAAGATGCGCATCAGCTGGTCGTCCAGCGACAGGTAGAAGCGCGACGAGCCCGGGTCGCCCTGGCGACCGGAACGACCGCGCAGCTGGTTGTCGATGCGGCGGCTCTCGTGACGCTCGGTCGAGATCACCCGCAGGCCGCCCGCGGCCTTCACCTGTTCGTGCAGCTTCTGCCAGTCGGCCTTCAGCGCGGCGATCTTCGCGTGCTTGTCGGACTCGGACAGCGCTTCGTCGTTCTCGATGGCGACGACGTCCTTCTCGATGCTGCCGCCCAGCACGATGTCGGTGCCGCGACCGGCCATGTTGGTTGCGATCGTGATCACGCCGGGACGACCGGCCTGCGTGATGATGTCGGCCTCTCTGGCGTGCTGCTTGGCGTTCAGCACCTGGTGCGGCAGCTTCGCCTTGGTCAGCAGTTCGGAGACCTTCTCGGAGTTCTCGATCGAGGTCGTGCCGACCAGCACCGGCTGGCCGCGCTCGTGGCAGTCGCGGACGTCCTGCGTGACCGCGTCGTACTTTTCCTTGGTCGTCTTGTAGACCAGGTCCAGCTCGTCCTTGCGGACCGTCGGGCGGTTCGGCGGGATCACCACGGTTTCGAGGCCGTAGATCTCCTGGAACTCGTAGGCCTCGGTATCGGCCGTGCCGGTCATGCCCGACAGCTTGCCGTACATGCGGAAGTAGTTCTGGAAGGTGACCGAAGCCAGCGTCTGGTTCTCGGCCTGGATCTGCACGCCTTCCTTGGCCTCGACGGCCTGGTGCAGGCCGTCGCTCCAGCGACGGCCCGTCATCAGGCGGCCGGTGAACTCGTCGACGATGATGACCTCGCCGTTCTGCACCACGTAGTTGGTATCGCGGTGATACACGTGGTGGGCGCGCAGCGACGCGTACAGGTGGTGCATCAGCGTGATGTTGGCGGCGTCGTAGAGCGACGCGCCCTCGGCCAGCAGGCCGGCCTGGCCCAGCAGGCGCTCGGCGTTCTCGTGACCGTCCTCGGTCAGGTAGATCTGGTGCGACTTCTCGTCGACGGTGAAATCGCCGGGCTCGGTCACGCCCTCGCCGGTGCGGGGATCCAGCTCGCCGACCTGGCGCTTCAACTGCGGCGCGACCGCGTTGATCGCCACGTACATCTGCGTGTGGTCCTCGGCCTGGCCGGAGATGATCAGCGGCGTGCGGGCCTCGTCGATCAGGATCGAGTCCACCTCGTCGACGATCGCGTAGGCCAGGCTGCGCTGCACGCGGTCGCGCACCTCGTAGACCATGTTGTCGCGCAGGTGGTCGAAGCCGTATTCGTTGTTGGTGCCGTAGGTGACGTCGGCGCCATAGGCGGCCTGCTTCTCGTCGCGCGGCAGGCCCGAGTAGTTGATGCCCACGGTCAGGCCGAGGAAGCGGTACAGGCGACCCATCCACTCGGCGTCGCGCCGGGCCAGGTAGTCGTTGACCGTCACCACGTGCACGCCCTTGCCGGTCAGCGCGTTCAGGTAGACCGGCAGCGTCGCCATCAGCGTCTTGCCTTCACCGGTGCGCATTTCAGCGATCTTGCCGGCGTTCAGGACCATGCCGCCGATCAGCTGCACGTCGAAGTGGCGCATCTTGAGGATGCGCTTGCTGCCTTCGCGGCAGACGGCGAAGGCCTCGGGCAGGATGTCGTCGACGGTCTCGCCCTGGGCGATGCGCTGCTTGAACTCCTCGGTCTTCGCGCGCAACTGGTCGTCGCTCAGGCCCTCGAACTGCGGTTCCAGCGCGTTGATGCGCTCGACGTCCTTGCGATAGGTCTTGAGCAGGCGCTCGTTGCGACTGCCGAAAATCTGGGTCAAAAGCTTGGGCAACATGCGGCTTTTTGAAGTTCTGTGGAGGGCCCGGTCGACCGGGCCTGAACGCCCGGCGGACCGCCTCGTGGGCGGCCTGATGAGGGCAGCGCCGCGCGACCGGTGCACATGAGGCCAAGGGCCTCGGGTTGCAAGCGTCTGCGCGGAGAAAAACCGGTGGAGTTTAGCACCCGCCCCTCGGCGGCATCGGGCGGCGGCCCCTGCGCCGGACCGGCGGCGGACTCCGGGTTTCCGAGCGGCAGGACTACACTGGCGGCCCATGTCCACCCGCTACCTGCCTCCTCGCGCCAAGCCCGACGCGCCCGATCCGCTGGACTTCGGACGGGCCATGTCGCAGAACGGCACGCTGGCCCGGTTGGGGACCCAACTGGCGCTGTCGCGGCGGCATCTGGCGGCGGTGAGCGTGGCGCTGCCGGGGGCGATGACACGTTTCGTCCAGGCCGGCACGCTCGACGAGCACGGCTGGACACTGGTGGCCGACAACGCCGCCATCGCCGCCAAGCTGCGGCACTTGCAGCCGACGCTGCTGCGCCTGCTGCGCGAGGAAGGCCTGCTGCTGGAAGGCGAACTCCGCATCCGCGTCAGGCAATCCTGAGCCGCCGCCGAGCAACGGGCCCGCCAGAACGAAAAAGGGACCGCCGAGGCGGTCCCTTCTCGTTCCCCGCTCCGGGGTCAGTCCTTGCGGCGCAGGCGGCGCGCGCCACCCAGGCCAGCGAGGGCGATCACGGCCAAGGCCAGCGAGGCCGGTTCCGGCACGTCGTTGTTCTGCTGGGCGCCTTCGACGTTCAGGATGTCGAAAGCCCACAGCGCGTTGCGTTCACGGCCACCGGCGTCGCAGAACACGCCGTTGGCGCACTTGCCGTTCAGGAAGTTGGGGTTGCCGTCGTAAGTGAAGCCGTTGGCCAGGTCGGGGCCGAGGGCGAAGTTGTCGAACTGCATCACCGCGACCGTGTAGACCCCGGCGCTCAGCGTGAGGTCCAGGCAGGTGTCCCAACGCATGCCGCCCGCCGGATCGGGATTCACCGCGCCGCCGCCGCAGGTGCCGGGCGTGCCGCTGGTGGCGTCGTCGTTCTGGCCGACCAGAGCGCCGCTGGCATTGAACAGCGCCAGGATCGGATCGAAGCCGCCGGCGGCGACCACGTTGCCGTCAGCCTGCGTGCCGCCCGCGTAGCTGTAGGTGATCAGACGGACCGCCGACGAGCCGTTCGCCGTGAAGGTGAAAGTCTGGACGTCGTTGGCCTGCGCGAAGCTGCCGGCGAACGAGAAGTTGGTCGGTGCCGCATGGGCGACGGCGGAGAGGCCGAGCGCTGCGACGGCGGCCAGGGCGGCAGCACCACGACGGAACAAGCTGTGCATGAAATTTCCCGTAAGAGCCGGTATTGGGAGGTGACCGGCTTGTTGAACACGGTGGCGGCTTGAGCAAGGGTTATGCCACGACCGATTTCCTTTTGAAATCAAATACGTACATGCAGTTACGTGAGTAACTCCACACAAGTGTCAAGCGGAGCGACACCGCCTTTTGGGGGTGTTAAAGCGCGAAGGTCGGGAGCGGAAAGACAGAAGCCCCGGCTCGTCGGTCGACGAAACGGGGCTTCGGAACAGGCGGTCGCCTGTGGGTTCAATGGTGCCGGCTATCGGATTCGAACTGATGACCTACCGCTTACAAGGCGGTTGCTCTACCAACTGAGCTAAGCCGGCACAAGGAAAACTGGCGCGCCGCAGACTCTGCGGCGCGGGCTGCATTCTAGACGCAGCTTCGAGCGGTCCGGAGCGAAAAACCGACGATCACTTGATGCGCTTGAGCGCCGGGCGTCCGCCCGACGGACCCGCGCCCGGATCGTCGTCCTCCGGCGGCGTCGCAGCCGCCGGGGCAGCCGGTGTGACCGGCTCCGGTTTGGACTCGCCCTGCGCGGCGCCAGGAGCACCGCCGTTCGCATCGGACGCCAGCCGCAGGCCCCTCTGCGCGTTCGGCGCGCCAGTCGCCGGCTGGCGCGTGGCGGCGTCGTCCGGACTCGGCGGCGGGAAAGCCATGCCCTGGCCGTTCTCGCGTGCATAGATCGCGACCACGTGATCGACCGGCACGATGATCTCGCGCGCCACGCCACCGAACCGGGCCTTGAACTGGATCAGTTCATTGCCAAGGTCCAGGTTGCTGGTCGCGTCGAAACCGACGTTGAGCACGATCTCGTTGTTGCTGACGTACTCCATCGGCACCTGGACCGTGCGATCCACGTGCACCGCGACGTAGGGCGTGAACCCGTTGTCCGTGCACCACTCGTGCAGGGCGCGGATCAGGTACGGCCGCGTCGAGCTGGCGGCGAGACCGCCGCCGTCCTTGCTGTCATCCATGGGGAGCCAGTGTATTACTTGCGCATCACCTTCTCGGACGGCGTCAGCGCCTCGATGTAGGCCGGGCGCGAGAAGATCCGTTCCGCGTACTTCAGCAGCGGCACGGCGTTCTTCGACATGTCGATGCCGTAGTAGTCCAGGCGCCACAGCAGCGGCGCGATCGCGACGTCCAGCATCGAGAAGTCGTCGCCCAGCATGTACTTGTTCTTCAGGAAGATGGGCGCCAGCTGCGTCAGGCGGTCGCGAATCTGCGAACGTGCCTTTTCCAGCTGCTTCTCGGTCGGCTTGACCGTCTGGCCGCGGTTCTCCAGCACGTTGACGTGGGCGAACAGTTCCTTCTCGAAGTTGAAGAGGAACAGCCGCACGCGGGCGCGCGCCACCGGGTCACCGGGCATCAGCTGCGGATGCGGGAAACGCTCGTCGATGTACTCGTTGATGATGTGCGACTCGTACAGGATGAGGTCGCGTTCCACGAGGATGGGCACCTCGTTGTACGGGTTCATCAGCGCGATGTCTTCGGGCTTGGCGAAGAGGTCGACATCACGGATCTCGAAGTCCATGCCCTTCTCGAACAGCACGAACCGGCAACGGTGCGAGTAGGGGCAAGTGGTTCCGGAATAAAGCACCATCATGGCAGTGGACTCCTGATCGAAGCCTCTCGGCTTCATCGATTTCTACAAACAACACAGTTCAACGCCGGCGCGGTCAAAAGACCGAACAGACAAACGACAACGCAGTGGGGGCCTGTTCGGCGCCCCACTGCGCTTGAGGACCCGGTGCTAGACCGGGTCATCGGTTCTTACTTGATGTCCTTCCAGAAGGAGGCATTCAAGCGCCAGGCGAACACGGTGAACCCCAGCAGGAACAGCACCACGACGATGCCGAGCCGGAAACGCGTCCCCTGCGCCGGTTCGCCCATCCATTGGAGATAGGCGACCAGATCGGCAACGGACTCGTCGTACTGCTGCGGCGTCATCGTCCCGGGCGTCACCTGTACGAAGTCCTTGAAGACATGCGTGACCTTGCTCGGGTCATGCGGGTCTTTTTCTTCCTCGAACCTGGCGGTGCGGACGCCCTGGAGCTCCCACAGCACATGCGGCATGGCCACGCTGGGGAAAGCGAGATTATTCCATCCCGTGGCCTTGGTTTCGTCCCGGTAGTATTTTCTGAGGTAGGTATAGAGGTAATCCGCCCCTGTTCCCTTCGCACCGTCGGCCCGCGAGCGGGCGATCACGGTCAGGTCCGGCGGCAGCGCGCCGAACCATTCCTTGGCCTGTTTCGGGTCCAGCGAGACCTTCATGGTCTCGCCCACCTTCTCTCCGGCGAACAGCAGGTTGCCCTTGATCTGCTCGTCGGTCAGGCCGATGTCCTTCAGCCGGTTGTAGCGCATGAAGCTCGCGCTGTGGCAGTTGAGACAGTAGTTGACGAAGATCTTGGCGCCGTGCTGCAGCGCCGCCAGATCGTTCATCTTGGACGTCGGGAAACGGTCCCACTCGATGCCGCCCTCCGATGCGAGCGCCGTCGACGTCAGACCCGCGCCCAGGCACAGCGACGTCAGCAGCGTGGCGATGATTTTCTTCATTCGATCGACTCCGTGGCGTTGGCGGTTCAGTGCGGGTGGAACGTGACGCGATCGGGCACCGGCTTGAACTGGCCGGCCCGACTCCACCACGGCATCAACAGGAAGAAGCCGAAGTAGTACAGGGTGCCGATCTGGGACACCAGCGTTCCCACGTCCGACGGCGGCTTCACGCCCAGGTAGCCGAGCACGAGGAAGAAGACCACGAAGATCCCGTAGAGGTACTTGTGCCAGTCGGGACGGTAGCGGATCGACTTGACCGGGCTGTGGTCCAGCCAGGGCAGGAAGAACAGGATGATGACCGCGCCGCCCATGACGACAACGCCCCAGAACTTGGCATCGAAGGCCAGGAGCAGCGCGATGCCGACCACCGCGCCGACGAGCACGATCCCCTTGCCCAGCGTCGACAGACCGCCGCGCACCAGCGTGATGATGGCCGACAACGCGATCACGCCGCACAGCACCTGGACCATCGTGTCGGTCGTGGCGCGCAACATCGAATAGAACGGCGTGAAGTACCAGACCGGCGCGATGTGCGCAGGCGTCTTCAACGGGTCGGCCGGGATGAAGTTGTTGTACTCCAGGAAGTAGCCGCCCAGCTCCGGCGCGAAGAAGATCACCGCCGAGAAGGCCATCAGGAACAGGCCGACGCCGAAGATGTCGTGCACCGTGTAGTACGGGTGGAACGGGATCCCGTCCAGCGGATGGCCGTCCGCGCCCTTCTTCGCCTTGATCTCCACGCCGTCCGGGTTGTTGGAGCCCACCTCGTGCAGCGCAATGATGTGCGCGACCACCAGGCCCAGCAGCACCAGCGGCACCGCGATCACGTGGAAGCTGAAGAAGCGGTTCAGCGTCGCGTCGCCGACCACGTAGTCGCCGCGGATCAGCAGCGCCAGGTCGTTGCCCACGAAGGGCACGGCGGCGAACAGGTTCACGATCACCTGCGCGCCCCAGTAGGACATCTGGCCCCACGGCAGCAGATAGCCCATGAAGGCCTCGGCCATCAGGCACAGGAAGATCGCGCAGCCGAAGATCCACACCAGTTCGCGCGGCTTGCGGTACGAGCCGTACAGCAGCCCGCGGAACATGTGCAGGTAGACGACGACGAAGAACGCCGACGCGCCCGTCGAGTGCATGTAGCGGATCAGCCATCCCCAGGGGACGTCCCGCATGATGTATTCGACCGACGCGAACGCGAGCGTCGAGTCCGGCTTGTAGTGCATCACCAGGAAGATCCCGGTGACGATCTGGATCACCAGCACCAGCAGTGCCAGCGACCCGAAGATGTACCACCAGTTGAAGTTCTTCGGAGCGTAGTACTCCGACATGTGCTCCTTGTAGAGCTTGGACGCGGGGAACCGGTTGTCCACCCAGGTCATCAGCTTGACGCCCAAGGGGGCTCCGGCGGGTGCTTCCTTGAATTCAGCCATGTGTTGTCTGCCTCGGTCCTGTTCCTGGGGAGTTAGGCTTTCTTGTCTTCACCGATCAACAGCCGGGTGTCGGACAGGAACGCATAAGGCGGCACCTCGAGGTTGTCGGGCGCGGGCTTGTTCTTGAAGACGCGGCCAGCCATGTCGAAGGTCGAGCCGTGGCAGGGGCACAGGAAGCCGCCGTGCCAGTTGTCCGGCAGCGAGGGCTGCGGACCGGACTGGAACTTGTCGCTGGGCGAGCAGCCGAGGTGGCTGCAGATGCCCACGACGACCAGGAACTCCGGCTTGAGCGAGCGCCATTCGTTCTTGGCGTACTCCGGGATCGGGAAGGCCTTGCGATCGGACTGCGGATCGGCGAGTTCCGGATCGTTGCCTTTGAGCGCGTCGAGCTGCTCCTTGGTCCGGCGCACGATCCAGACCGGCTTGCCGCGCCACTCGACGGTCAGCTTCTGACCGGGGGCGAGGCCGCCGATGTCCACCTCGACGGCGGCGCCGGCCGCCTTGGCGCGCTCGCTCGGAGCGAAGGTACTGACGAACGGGACGGCGGTGGCCACGCCGCCTACTGCTCCCGCGCAACCGGTTGCAATCAGCCAGGTGCGCTTGCCTTGGTCCACTTGTGGGTCACTCATGAGGGTCCTTACAGGGAACTTCTGATCAGGGGCAACCAAAGATTCTAGGTAAGAAAGTTCCGGTTCGCCCCTAGGCGCTCTACCGATGTGCATCGGTGCACCACGTTGACATTTGTCGTGGCGCAAACGCCGTTAGGATGCTTGCCCGGAGGCGGAGGGCTACCCGGGAAAGCGATTGGTAGTGGACGCCTTCGCACACGCGGAGCACAAGGAGCAAGCGATGGGTTTTTTGACCGAATTCCGTGAGTTCGCCGTCAAGGGCAACGTGATGGACCTCGCCGTGGGCGTGATCATCGGCGCCGCCTTCGGCAAGATCGTCGACTCGGTGGTCAAGGACCTGATCATGCCGTTCGTCGGCAAGGCGGTCGGGGGGCTGGACTTCAGCAGCTACTTCATCATGCTGTCGGACCCGCCGGCCAACTACGCCGGGCCGATGACCTACGAGGCCCTGACCAAGGCCGGCGTGCCGCTGTTCGCGTACGGCAACTTCCTGACGGTGCTGGTGAACTTCATCATCCTGGCCTTCATCATCTTCGTCATGGTGAAGCAGGTGAACCGGCTCAAGCGCGACACGCCCGCCGCACCGGCCGTACCGCCGCCGACGCCGGAAGACATCCAGCTGCTGCGAGAGATCCGCGACGCGCTGAGGCGTGACAAAGCGTAAATCTGCAGTCAAAGCTCACCTTTTGCGCACAAGCCGGGTGAGTCCCACCCGGACGGGGGATGGCCATCGCCGATACTTGGCGTGTGGTGCGGTCACCACAATGTGCCTGATGCCTTGATGAACCGTCTGAATCCTCACGTCGACGCGGCGCTCCAGCGCGTGCGCCTCGCGGCGGAACAAGCCGCGGAGCGCGGCGCTGAAGGTCTGGGTCTCGCCGCACTGTCCTCCGGGCAGGCCAAGCGGCGGGACGCGCTGCTGTCCGCGCAATTCATCTTCCGCAAACACCAGGCGCTGTTCTCGCAGCGCTTCGACCAGTCCATGCGTCAGCAGGCGGCCGAGGCCCCGGCCTCCGGCAGCGCTGCGTCCGGCAATGCGCGTGCCGCGCCCAAGGCGACGCAATGGGACGAGCTGTCCCTCATGGACGACGACCAGGTCAACACCCTGGTCGCGACCGATCGCATCGGCCTGGCGCTGGGCCACCAGAGCGAATGGGAGCTGCGCGAGGTCAATTCCTATATGGGCGACATCCCCGGCGTGGACGAGGACCGTCACCCGCTGCGCCCGCAGGCCGTCGCCCAGGCGCTGATCGAGGCGGTGAACGCGGTCACCGACGATCCGGACACGCGCCAGGTCTTGACCGACGAACTCACCCGGGCGCTGGCGCTGGAGATGCGCGCCTGCTACGCCGACGTCGCCGGCCTGTTCCGCAGCCGCGGTCTGCGTCCCCAGGATCTGCGCGTGCGCGGCGTCCCGGGCGCCACGCGGGGTCAGTCCTTGCACGGCGGCGGCACGACGTCCGGCGTCCCGTTGCACGACAGCCGTTACGCGACGCTTCCGGGCGCCCTGCATCCGGCGGTCCATGGCAGCCGCGCGGGCGGCCTGCACAGCGTGGCTGGCGGATTCCACGGCGGAAGCGGCGCTGACGGCTACGTGACCACCGGCGGCGGCCAGTCCGGCGGGATGGGCTGGTCGGTCGATCCGCAGCTGATGGACCTGATGCGCCGTCTGGCTGTGAGCCCGGCCATGGGGATGCCTGCGACAGGCGGCGGCCCGTTGCCGGTGAACAGCCAGTGGCAAGGCTGGGACGGCGATCCCGCCGGCTATGTCGACGGCGGCCCGATCGTGCTGCCGCCCAACCTGATCCACCTGCACCGCGAGGAATTGCGGCAGGCCGCCAGCGGCTCGTTGGACCATATGGTGATCGACGTGGTCGCCGGCCTGTTCGACCAGATCCTGTCCGACGCCAAACTGCCGCCGTTGATGGCGCAGCAGATCGCGCGGCTGCAACTGCCGGTGCTGCGCGCGGCGCTGGGCGACCGCTCCTTCTTCTCCTCGCGCCGCCATCCGGTGCGGCGCCTGGTCAATCGCATCGCGACGCTGGCCGCGGCCTACGACGATTTCACCGAAGACCCCGGCAAGTCCTACCTCACGCTGGTGCGCGACCTGATCCAGGATGTCGTCAGCGGCGACTTCGACCGGATGGAGCTGTACGAGTCCAAGCTGGGCCAGCTCGAACAGTTCATCCAGGACCAGACCGCGCAGACGCTGAAGTCGCAGGGCGACACGGCGGCCCTGCTGGAGCGCAAGGAGACCGAACTCCGCCTGCAACGCCGCTACATGCAGCAGTTGCAGCAGGCCATGTCCAGCGTGGACATGCGCGATTTCCTGCGGGACTTCCTCACCCAGACCTGGAGCGAGGTCCTGGTGCACGCCTCGCGCCACCCGGACCTGGACGCCGCGCTGGTCGAACGGCTGCGCAACATGGGCCGCGACCTGGTGCTGTCGGTCCAGCCGAAGACGACGCCCCAGCAGCGCCAGGGCTTCCTGGCCTCGCTGCCGGTGCTGATGCGCACGCTCAACGAAGGGCTGGACCTGGTCCGCTGGCCGGAGCCCGACCGCAAGAAGTTCTTCGCCGAACTGCTGCCCGCGCATGCCGAGTCGCTGAAGGGACAGGCGCTGAGCCCGCTCGAATACAACCTCCTCGCCAAGCAGCTGGAATCCGTCTTCGGCATGGCGCCGCCGCGCGAGCAGGACCTGCCCGCGCCCGGGGCCGTTCCGTTGGACCTGGACTTGAGCGAAAAGCTGTCCGACGAAGAGGCGAGGCGGCTCGGCTTCATGGAGGACGCGCACGTCGACTGGGACGGCCATGTCGACATCGACCTGGACCTGGGTGCCGACGAACATCGACCGCTGCAGGCGGTCGACATCAGCATCGACGGCCTGCCCGCTGCTGAAGAAGCGCCTTCGCCGCCGTCCGGCGAGCTGCTGATCGACCACCTCCAGATCGGCACCGCCTACCGGATGCATCGCGACGGCGACTGGATCAAGGTGCGGCTCGCCCACATCAGCGGCACGCGCAGCTTCTTCATCTTCACCCACGGGACGAAGCATCAGGAGACGCTGACGATGACCTCGCGCATGCTGCACAAGCTGTGCGAGGGCGGACGGCTGCGGGCGTTCGAACACGCCCACCTGCTCGAACGCGCCACCGCGCGCGCGCGCCAGCAGCTGGCCGCGCTCGGCGCGAAGCACTGAACGGCCCTGCGCCGCTTCAGCGGATCAGCGCGACATCGTCCGCGCCATGCGGATCGCCGCCGACAGGCTCGACGGGTCCGCACGTCCGGTCCCGGCGATGTCGAACGCGGTGCCGTGATCGGGGCTGGTGCGCACCAGCGGCAGGCCCAGCGTCACGTTGACGCCCTCCTCCACGCCGAGGTACTTCACCGGGATCAACCCCTGGTCATGCGTCATCGCGATCACCGCGTCGAACTCGCCGGGGTGCTTCGGCGGCGCGTGACGCGCCCGCATGAAGACCGTGTCCGGCGCGAACGGGCCGCTGGCGTCGATGCCCAGCGTACGGGCCTGCGCGATTGCCGGCGCGATGTGCTCGATCTCCTCGCCGCCGAACAGCCCGCCTTCGCCGGCGTGCGGGTTCAGACCCGCCACCGCGATGCGCGGCGCGGCGATCCCCGAGCGACGCAGCGCGGCATCGGCGATGCGGATCGTCTGCAGCACGCGCCCGGTGGTGATCTGGTCGACCGCCTGCCGCAGTGCCACGTGAATGGTCACCAGCACGACCCGAAGTTCGTCGTTCGCCAGCATCATGCGCACGGGCGGCAGCCGGCCGTCGGCGTCCGCGCAGAGGGCCTGCAACAGTTCGGTGTGGCCCGGATGGTCGACACCGGCGGCATGCAGGGCCTCCTTGTGGATGGGGGCCGTCACCAGCGCGCGCGATCTCCCGGCGAGTTGCTCCTGCGTCGCGGCGACGATGCAGCGCGCCGCGGCGGCGCCTGCGACCGCGCTCACCTGACCGATCGGCTGTTCGAGCAGATCCCTCGGCAGGCCCGCCGGCTGCCACACCGGCAGGCAGTCGGGCGGAACCGGATCGTCGGCGCGGACCAGCTCCGCCACCGGCAGCCTCACGCCCATGAAGTCCAGCGCGCGCCGGAAGACGCCGACATCGCCCACCAGGCGCAGATCCGCCCCTCGATCGCGCGCCCAGGCGGCGACCGCGATCTCGGGGCCGATGCCGCAGGGGTCGCCCATCGTCAGCAGCAGCGGGCGGGAACTCTCGACGTCGTTCGTCATGCGGGGTTCGGGATGTCGATGAAGCGGTATTGAAGACCGAGCTGGTCGGCCACCTGCCGGCCCAGCGCCTGGACGCCGTAGCGTTCGGTCGCGTGGTGTCCTGCGGCGATGAAGGCCACGCCGGTCTCGGCCGCGTAATGAGCCTGCGGCTCGGAGATCTCGCCGGTGATGAACACGTCCGCGCCGGCGGCGATGGCCGCCTCGAAGTAGCCCTGCGCGCCGCCGGTGCACCAGGCGACGCGCTTGAGCGGACGGCCGTCGCCGGCGGCCTGGATCGTGGCGCGACCCAGCCGCTGCTCGACATGGGCGCTCAGCGACGCCAGCGACTCGAAAGCCGCCGGCAATGCGCCGATGCTGCCCAGGTCCTGTTCGCCGAAACGACCTTCGGCGGCCCAGCCCAGATGTTTCGCGAGTTGCGCGTTGTTGCCCAGTTCCGGATGCGCATCCAGCGGCAGGTGGTAGGCGAAGAGGTTGATCTCGTTCGTGAGCAGCCGCGACAGGCGCTGCTTCATCCAGCCGGTGACGCAGCCGTCCTGGCCGCGCCAGAACAGCCCGTGATGGACCAGGATCGCATCGGCCCCGGACGCGATGGCGGCGTCGATCAGCGCGAGGCTCGCGGTCACCCCGCACACCAGTTGCCGGATCTGGTCGCGGCCCTCGACCTGAAGGCCGTTCGGCCCATAATCCTTGAAGCGCGTGGGCTCCAGCGTGGCGGCGAGCAGCCGCTCCAGCTCCGTGCGATGTGCCATGACAGGATCTCTCTTGCGTCAAACCTGGCTGATTTTCTCCCAGGCCACCACGGTGGCGCTGGCCGGCTACTTCGTCGTGGCCACGCTCAAGCCCGAATGGCTGCACGAAGCCCCCAAGGTCGTGCCCACGCTGCCCGCCGCGGCGGGCGCCCCGCCTCGCGCGTCGGTGCAGTTCAGCTTCGCGGCGGCGGCCCAGGCGGCGTCGCCGGCGGTCGTCGCGGTGCTGGCCAACAAGCCCGCGCCCAGCCAGCGCGAGATCGACGCCGATCCCTGGCTGCGTTTCCACTTCGGCAAGCGCCCCCAGCAGCAGCGGCCGCAGACCGGCCTGGGCTCGGGCGTGATCGTCTCGCCCGAAGGCTACGTGCTGACCAACAACCATGTCGTCGCCGGTGCGACGGAGATCCGCGTGCAACTCGCGGACGGCCGCGACACGCCGGCCCGACTGGTGGGCACCGACCCGGAAACCGACCTGGCCGTCCTGCGCATCACGCTGCCGCCGCCGCTGCCGGTGATCCACCCGGGCAAGGCGGGCGAGCTGCAGGTCGGCGACGTGGTGCTGGCCATCGGCAATCCGTTCAACGTCGGACAGACGGTGACTTCCGGCATCATCAGCGCGCTGGGCCGCACCCAGCTCGGCCTGAGCACCTTCGAGAACTTCATCCAGACCGACGCCGCCATCAATCCCGGCAACTCCGGCGGCGCGCTCGTCGACGTGCAGGGACGGCTGGTGGGCATCAACACGGCGATCTACTCGCGCACCGGCGGTGGCAGCCTGGGCATCGGCTTCGCCATCCCGGTGGACTCCGCGTACCAGGTGCTGGAGGCGCTGGTGAAGGACGGCAAGGTCTCGCGCGGCTGGCTGGGCGTCATCACCGGCGACATCAACCCGGAGGTCGTCGACACGCTGCAGCTGTCCGTCGACCACGGCGTGCTGGTCAAGGAAGTCTTCAAGGCGAGTCCGGCGGCCAAGGCCGGTCTGGAGGCGGGCGACGTCGTGGTCGAGGTGGCGGGGCAACCGGTGAGATCGCCGCGCGAGCTGGTCAACGTCGTCGCGGCACTGAAGCCGGAGAGCCAGACCTTGATCTCCGTGCAACGCGGCAAGGACACGCTGAAGCTGCCGCTGCAGGTCGGGCTGCGGCAGCCGCAGTCGACGGACGACGCCGTACCGGAATGATCCATGGATGACGACCAACTGCTGCGCTACTCGCGCCACATCCTGCTGGACGACATCGGCGTGGAAGGCCAGCAGCGCCTGATGGACGCGCACGCGTTGGTGATCGGCGCGGGCGGCCTGGGGTCGCCCGCGGCACTGTTCCTGGGCACGGCCGGCGTCGGCCGCATCACGCTGGTCGACCATGACCGCGTCGACGTGACGAACCTTCAGCGCCAGATCGCCCACACCCTGGCGCGCGTGGACCAGCCCAAGGCCGAATCGGCCGCCGCCGGCATCGCGGCGATCAACCCGGAACCGCGCGTCCAGGCCATCACCGTGCGCGCCGACGCGGCCCTGCTCGACGAGCTCGTGCCGCAAGCCGACGTCGTCCTGGACTGCACCGACAATTTTCCGACACGCCACCTCGTCAACGCCGCCTGCGTGAAGCACGGCAAGCCGCTGGTCTCGGGCGCTGCGCTGGGCTTCGACGCGCAGTTGAGCGTCTACGACAGCCGCGAGCGCGCCTTCCCCTGCTACGCCTGCCTGTTCCCCGCAGACCAGCCACCCGAGGAGCAGCGCTGTGCGGTGATGGGCGTGTTCGCGCCGCTGGTCGGGATCATCGGCAGCATGCAGGCCGCCGAGGCGCTCAAGCTGCTGGCCGGGATAGGCTCGACGCTGCCGGGCCGGCTGCTGATGCTGGACGCGCGCCGGATGGAATGGACCGACCTGAAGGTCGCCCGCGACCCGCGCTGCCCGTGCTGTGGCACGACCTGACCCCGCGCAACAAACCGTCGCCCGTGGCCGCCGAAGGCGCTGGCGAACGAACAGAAATTAAGTGGCAACACCCGTAAGCTTTCGGGCCATCGAATCATGATCAGAAGCGACAAACTCACCGCCCGCAACTTCCCCACCGCGCAGGAGGAAGCCCAGCAGCAGGCCGCCTCCGACGCGGCCTTCGACGCCAATCCCCCGGCGGCCTACCAGCTCGCATTCACCGACACCGACTTCCTGGTGCGGCCCGAGCTTCGCCCGGTGCGCATGCAACTCGAGCTACTGAAACCCGAGTTGATCCAGCAGGAACTGAACATCCAGTCGACGGTGGTGATCTTCGGCAGCGCCCGCATCGCGGACCGCGAAGCGGCGCAAGCGGCGGTCGACGCCGCTCGCGCGGCGAATGACAAGGCCGCGGTGCAGCGCGCCGAGCGTCGCCTGGTGATGAGCGGCTACTACGAGGAAGCGCGCCGGTTCGCGCGGCTGGTCACCGAGACGACCAAGGACTTCGCTCATCCGCTGTACGTCGTCACCGGCGGCGGACCCGGCATCATGGAAGCGGGCAACCGCGGCGCGCATGAAGCCGGCGGCCGCAGCATCGGCCTGAACATCGTGCTGCCGCACGAGCAGCGCCCGAACCAGTACATCACGCCGGAACTCTGCTTCCGCTTCCACTACTTCGGGCTGCGCAAGATGCACTTCCTGATGCGGTCGGTGGCGCTGGCGGCCTTCCCCGGCGGCTACGGGACGCTGGACGAGCTGTTCGAGACGCTGACGCTGATCCAGACCGGCAAATGCCGTCGGCGTCCCATCCTGCTGTTCGGACGCGACTTCTGGTCGCGACTGATCGACTTCGAGCTGCTGATCGACACCGGCATGATCAGCCCCGGCGACGAGCAGCTCTTCCACTACGTTGAAACCGCGGACGAGGCCTGGGGCCTGCTGATGAAGGAATACGACATCGGCGGCACCGCGAACGGCTCGAACAACGGCGCCAACGGCACCTGATCCGGCCCTCCGGGGCCTTCCGCAAGCAAGAGAGGTTGGACCATGACCGCAGCACGACACGTGAGCCTGATCGGTGCTCCCACCGACGTGGGGGCCGGCGCCCGGGGCGCCAGCATGGGACCGGAGGCCCTGCGGGTCGCCGGTCTCGCCGAGGCGCTGCGGGCGCACGGCGTCGAGGTCAAGGACTGCGGCAACTTGGTGGGCCCGTCCAACCCCTGGCAGCCGCCGACCGAGGGCTACCGCCACCTCGACGAGGTGACGGCCTGGAACCAGGCGGTGCACGACGCCGTCTACGCGGAGCTCAACGCCGGGCGCATGTCCGTCCTGCTCGGCGGCGACCACTGCCTCGGGCTGGGATCGATCGCCGCGGTGGCCCACCACTGCCGTGACACCGGCAAGAAGCTGCGCGTGCTGTGGCTGGACGCGCATGCCGACTTCAACACCAGCAAGCTCACGCCCAGCGGCAACATCCACGGCATGCCGGTGGCGTGCCTGTGCGGCTACGGCCCGCAGGAGCTGATCGGGATCGGCGGCAAGGTGCCCGCGATCGATCCGAAGTGGATCCGCCAGATCGGCATCCGCAGCGTCGACGAAGGCGAGAAGCGCTTCGTGCACGAGGTCGGCCTCGAAGTCTTCGACATGCGCTACATCGACGAGATGGGCATGCGCCACACCATGGAGCTGGCGCTGGCCACGATGGACGCCAACACCCATCTGCATGTGAGCTTCGACGTCGACTTCCTCGATCCAGACGTCGCGCCCGGCGTCGGCACCACGATTCCCGGCGGGCCGACCTACCGCGAAGCGCAGCTGTGCATGGAAATGATCGCGGACACGGGCCGCCTGGGCTCGCTGGACATCATGGAACTCAACCCCGCGCTGGACGTCCGCAACAAGACGGCGCTGGTGGCGGTGGACCTGGTGGAGTCGCTGTTCGGCAAGTCCACGTTGATGCGCAAGTGAGGGGCACCCGGTGACGTGCCAATGACGTACCGACGACGCACCAGTCTCATACCGGTGACGGCGACGGGGGACGCTCGAAGCGAGACTTGCGTCACACCCGACTCGTTGGATCACTTTCCGACAGCGATGGTTGCGATAACAAGCAGAATGCGGTGGACTCCTCCCCGAATCGGGGAACTCTCTAGGGCGATGGCCACGATCCGTGAACTGGCACACGGATGGAAACTGACAGAATCGTGTCCAATTGATACCCAGGGACGGCACAGAGGCCCGACATCGGAACGCATCGCGCCGAGGTCATAGCAGCCCGTCGTACACCCGCGATGCACGAACGAATCCTTCAACCATGTTGTCTCGTCTGACTTCAGTGATTTCGCGAACGGTGGCCATCGCCGCGGCCATCGTTGGCGCCGTCTCCACCAGTTATGCGGCCTCCCCGACGACCGGGTCCGGCACCTTCCAGGTCGGCGCCACCATCCTGGTTGCCTGCAACATCACCGGCAGCACGCTGACCTTCGGCGGATCCATCGATCCGCTGCAGACACCCGGTCCGGTGGATGCGTCGACCGCGCTCAACCTCACCTGCACGAAGACCACGCCTTATAGCGTCTCCCTGAGCGCGGGTGCCAACGCAGGCAATGCGTCGGCCTTCGGCTCGCGCGTGATGAAGAGCGGCAACAACAACCTGCCGTACCAGCTGTACCTCGACGCCGGTCGCACCCAGGTCTGGGGCGACGGCAACGGCAGCGGCGTGTATACCGGCACGGGCACCGGCAGCCAGCAGCAGCTGACCGTCTACGGCCGGATGCCGTCGCTGAATGGCATCGTGCCCGGCAATTACTCCGACACGGTCACGCTGACCATCACCTACTGATCTCCGCCAGCTTCACCAGCGTGTGAAGCACGCGGTTGGCGGGCGTGGGCACGCCCAGCACCTCGCCGCGGCGCACGAGAAAGCCGTTCAGGTGATCGATCTCCGTGCGCTTGCCTCGGCCCATGTCCTGCGCGGTTGACGAGAGCTGCCCCGGCATCGTCTCCGCGATCTTGCGCACGGCCTGGCGCACGTCCCCCAGGAGCGTCACGCCATCCGCCGCGGCCACCGCCAGGCCCTCGTCGACGAGCTGGTCCATCACCGCCCACACGCCCTCCCCCTTCACCAGCTCCCCATAGGGTTGCTGCGCCAGCGCCGAGAGCGCGTTGTAGGCGCAATTGATCAGCAGCTTGGACCAGAGCGCGCCCCGCACGTTGTCAGACACCTCGGTGGGCACGCCCGCCGCGATCAGCGCCCGCGCGACACGCTCGGCGCCGGGCGCCGGCTCGATCACCAGTTCCCCGCGCCCGTGATGCTTCACGTGGCCGGGTCCGGCCATCTCCGTCGCGACGTAGACCACCGCCGCCGAGACCGGCGGAGGGACCGTCGCGCGCAGCCGTTCGGCGTTGTCGACGCCGTTCTGCATCGACAGCAGCAGCGTGTCCGCGCCGATGTACGGCGCCAGCGCCTGGGCCGCCGACACCGTGTCGGTCGACTTCACGCAGAACAGCACCACCTGCGCGCCGCGCGCCGCCGAAGGCTCGGTGTCGGCACGCAGACGGATCTGCTCATCGAACATCCGTGTCTCCATGCGCAGACCGCGGTCCCGGATCGCTTCCACATGACCCGGGCGGCCGATCAGCGTCACGTCATGGCCGGCGCGCGCCAGCATGCCGCCGAAGAAGCAGCCCACCGCGCCGGCGCCCATCACGGCGACCTGGAGCGGCGTCTGCGAGGAAGCGGTGTTGTCGATGGCGGTCATGGCGTCATCCTCGCGATGGGCATGTCGGTGAATGGGGCGCAGACGATCCAGCCCTCCAGCGGATCCATGCCGGCGGGCAGGCCGTAGTCCGGGCGCGCATCGGCCCAGGCCGCCTGCATCAGGCACAGCACCGCATCGAGCTTGTCGCCGCTGCCGTCGTCGGCCAGTTCGTCCCGCTGCGCGTGGCTCAGCCTCAGGCGCAGGCCCAATCGGCTGCGGCCCTGTTCCAGCGCCTCTATCATGTCCTTGCGGGCGATCAGACGCTCGGGCGTCTGCCTGGCGCGATCGTCGCTCTTGTAGCTGCGGGAGCCGATCAACTCGCGCGCCAGCAGTCCCGGGTAGGCCTCCAGCGCCACGCGCGTCGCATCTCCGGCATGAAGCCCCGGGAGATGCACGCCCGCCGTCAACAGGCGCGGCACGCCGGCATGCAGCATGTAGGCCACGGGCGGGTTGACCCACTTCATGCTCGGCGAGGAGCCGGCGGGACCGTCGCAGGCGCGGTGCGCGAATTTGCCACCGACCGGACGCGCGTCGCAGAACGCGGCGAAGGTGTCCCGGATCTCGGCGCGCGAGAGGCTCGCGTAATGCGCGATCAACGGCGCCCACGCGGTCGGCCAGCCCAGTGCCTCGATCAGCTCGCGCGGCAACCCGAACGGCAGGTCGAAACCGCCCAGCCACGGCCCCGGTTCCGAGAGCCAGTCCTCGAAGGCGTCCAGCGAGGTCAGCGCCTTCTGGCGTTCCAGCTTCACGACGCCGCCTTGCCGGCGCCCGAACGCCAGACGGATGGGCTTGCGGGCGGTCGGCGCGCTGGTGAAGTCGACGCCCACCAGGGCTCGATCCACCGCCGCCACCGTCCCGATCGACGAGCCGCCCTCCCGGGGAATGGGGATCGTCCCCGTCGCCGGGGACGGCGGTTCGCCGGCACGGCCGGATGCGCGTGGCGCTTTCGAGACTTTTGGCATGCCTGCGACTGTATCCATCGTCCACTGGGGCGAGCCGCCATTGACGTGCGCTATGCGGCGGCGAATGCTGTGACCATCGAGGTCGACGACATCGACGGAGGAGAGTCCGCCTTGTTCCAACGCGAGCTGGCGCGAGCCCTGCACCTGAGCCGTCGCGGCGCGTACCGCGACGCGACCGATGCCCTGGAGCTGTCCCTGGTGGCCGCCGACACGGTGCGGGACCGCGCGCGGGCGCTGATCCTCATCGCCCACAACCTGCCGAGGCAGGGAGACCTCCAGGGCGCGCTGCGGCGCGCGAGCGAGGCCGCCGCGCTGGTCCGACTGATCGACGGTCCCGACCAGGATGGCTGGACGGCCGAGGCCCTCACCGAGCTCTGCTACGTCTACGCGCAGTTCCAGATGGGGCGGGACGCCATGCAGGCCGGCTGGCAGGCGCTGGCGGCCGCCCGACGCGCCGAGGATGCCGCGCGCGAAGCCTGGGCGCTGAACCGGCTCGCGGTCGCCTTCGCGGTTTCGGACCAGGTCGAACAGGCGTGCCAGCACACCCTGCAGGCGCTGGAGATCGCCCAGCAGCAGGCGCCGGGCGAGCGCGAACTGCTGCTGTCGTGCCTGAACAACCTCGCCCATTTCTGGCTGCAGGCGCATGCGGAGGCGATCCGTGACGAGGACCGGACGGCGGCCGCCGAGGCGCTTGCGCAGGCCGGGCCCTATGCGGTGCGTGCGGCCGCCCTGGTCCGGGAGGAAGGCAACCCCTTCCTGGTCGTCGTGTCGCTGTCCAATCTGGTCGAGTTGCAGCTCGGGACCGGCGCGATCGATGAGGCGCTCGGAATCGCCGATGAATACGAGCGTCTGGCGCAACGGCACGGCTATGCGGGCATGGTCCTGCAGGCGCGGGCGCAGCGGGCCCTGCTGCAGCTCAAGCGCGACGACACCGCCGGCGCGCAGGACGCGCTGCCGGCGCTGGAAACACTCCAGGACCTGGTCGGCCAGCAATCGCCGCAATCGCTGCCCGCGCGCCTGCGGCGTCAGCTCACGCTGGCGATCTATCGGGGCTACAAGCTGCGCGGCGATGCGGTGCGGGCCCTGGCCGCGCACGAACAGCTCACCGTCCTGGAGCGCCAGTCTGCGCGCAGCGCGATGGCGCTGCAGACCGAGGCCATGCTGATCCGCCAGGAGTTCCAGCAGGCGCAGGCGCGTGCCGAGCACGCGATGCAGGACCTGCGGCGCGAGCGCGAACGCGCGGACCTCGCCGAACAGGAGCAGCAGCGCCTGCGTCGCCAGGCCGCGGAGCTCGGACGCATGGCGCATGAAGACGCGCTCACGGGCCTCAACAACCGCCGGCACGCCGAGTTCGCGCTGCCGCTCCTGCTGGAACGGGCGAGGCAGGAAGACAAGCCGATCTCCCTGGGGCTGCTCGACATCGACCACTTCAAGCAGGTCAACGACGCCTTCGGACACGGTGTCGGTGACCAGGCGCTGCAGAAGGTCGCGCAGGTGCTGCGGCGCCAGCTGCGCAGCGCGGACCTGCTGGCGCGGGTCGGCGGCGAGGAGTTCATGCTCGTCTTCGTCGGCGTCCCGCCGGAGCGCGCGCAGGACATCTGCGAGCGGCTGCGCGGCGCCATCGCCAGCCACGACTGGGGCGAACTGGCGGCGGGGCTGCAGGTCACGGTCTCCATCGGACTGGCGGCGGGCGAGGCGCCCGCCAAGCCGTCCCTGCTGGTCGAGACCGCCGACCAGGCGCTCTACGCCGCGAAACACGCGGGGCGCAACCGCGTGCAGGTCATGGGTTGCTGACCCGTTTCAGGCCTGCAGTTCAGGTCTGCAGTTCAGGCCAGTAGTTCAGACCCGCCCGGTCAGCCGGGCTCAGCTCAGCTTGAACACCGCCACCGATTGGGCCAGTGCATCGGCCTGATGCTGCAGGCTCTGCGCGGCGGCGGCGGATTCCTCGACCAGCGCGGCGTTCTGCTGCGTCATCTGGTCGAGCTGCGAAATCGCCGAGCCGATCTGATTGATGCCGCCGCTCTGTTCTGCGGTCGCGTGGCTGATCTCCGCCACGATGCGCGACACGCGCGAGATCGAGTCGGAGATCTCGTTGATCGTCTCGCCGGCGCGCCCCACGAGCGCCGCGCCGCTGGAGACGCTCTCCCCGCTCGCGGTGATCAGCTGCTTGATCTCCTTCGCGGCCTCGGCGCTGCGCTGCGCCAGCGAGCGCACCTCGCTCGCCACCACCGCGAAGCCGCGGCCCTGCTCGCCGGCGCGCGCCGCTTCGACGGCGGCGTTGAGCGCGAGGATGTTGGTCTGGAAGGCGATCCCGTCGATGGTGCCGATGATGTCGCCGATGCGCGCCGA
>SEFA01000048.1 GCA_004210455.1 Rubrivivax sp.
GGCGGACAGCGTGGCGCTCGGCATGGATTCGTCGGGCATGCGAGGAAGCGGCGGATTCTTTGCCGGGCCATCGACGCCGGCAATGACATCAATCAATGACGTTGTGCCAACAAAGGGTGAGGATCTCGCCCATGAGCCCTGACCCGACCCCGTGGGACTGCAGCCTCCCCGACGCCGATCTGCTGCGCCGCTTCGACATCGCGGGACCGCGGTACACCTCGTACCCGACCGCGGACCGATTCCATGCGGGCCTGGATGCCGAACGCCACGGCGAGCTGCTGGCGCTGCGGGCCTTCGGTCCCGCGGCCCGGCAGCCGATGTCGCTCTACGTGCACATCCCGTTCTGCGAATCGGTCTGCTACTACTGCGCCTGCAACAAGGTCGTCACGCGGCACCACGAGCGCGCGGCGGCCTATGTCGACGCGCTCGAGGTCGAGATGGGCCTGGTGCACCGCCGGCTCGGCGACCGGGCGCTGGTGTCCCAGCTGCACTTCGGCGGCGGGACGCCGACCTTCCTCGCCGACCGCGAACTGTCGATGCTGATGGCGCTGCTGCACCGGCACTTCCGGCTGGCCGCGGACGCCGAGATCTCGATCGAGGTCGACCCGCGCACCATCGACGTCGCGCGCCTGCGCCACCTGCGCACGCTGGGCTTCAACCGCCTGAGCTTCGGCGTGCAGGACTTCGATCCCGACGTGCAGCGCGCCGTGCACCGCGAGCAGAGCCTGGAGAGCGTGGCGGCGCTCATCGGCGCCTCGCGGGACCTCGGTTTCCGATCGATCAACGTGGACCTGATCTACGGCCTGCCGCTGCAGACGCCGACCTCGTTCGCCCGGACGGTCGAGCAGGTGGCGACGCTGCGCCCGGACCGCATCGCGCTCTACGGTTATGCGCACCTGCCGCAGCGCTTCAAGCCCCAGCGGCGCATCGAGCCGGCCGCGCTGCCGCCGCCCGGCGACAAGCTGCGCATGCTGTCCGGCGCGATCGCCGGCTTCATCGCGCGCGGCTACAGCTACATCGGCATGGACCACTTCGCGCTCGCGGACGATCCGCTGGCAGTCGCGAAGCGGGAAGGGCGGCTGCATCGCAACTTCCAGGGTTACAGCACGCAGCCGGACTGCGATCTCGTGGCGCTGGGGGTGTCGGCGATCTCGAAGCTCGGAGCCTCGTACGCGCAGAACGTGAAGACGCTGCCCGAGTACTACGCCGCCTTGCGCGAGGGACGCCTGCCCGTCGAGCGCGGTCTGGCGCTCGACCAGGACGATCTGGTGCGGCGCGACGCGATCATGGCGCTGATGTGCCAGGGCCGGCTCGACTTCGAGCCGATCGAACGCTCGCACGGCATCGTCGCCGCGGAGTACTTCGCGACGGAACTCGTGCGTCTGGGCCAGATGGCGGCGGACGGGCTCGTCACCATCGAGCCGCGCGCGGTGCAGGTCACGACGATGGGCTGGTTCTTCGTGCGGGCGGTGGCGATGGTGTTCGACCGGTACCTGAGGCCGGGCGGCGTGGCCGGCGCACCGGCGGGCGCGCCAGCCGAGGCGCCGGTGCGCTTCTCGCGCATCCTCTGACTCGGACGCAAGGATGGTGATGCTCCCGCTCGCGCTCGCAGGCACCGCGTTCGTCATGGGGGCCGCCGGCAGCCTGCACTGCGCGGCGATGTGCGTCGCGCCCTGCGCGGCGGTGACGGCCGGGCGGCGAAGCGGCATCGCGGCTTTCCAGGCCGGCCGGCTGCTGGGCTACGCGGTGGGCGGCGCGGTGGTCGCGGCCAGCGTCGGCGGTCTGCTGCGCTGGGAGTCGACGTCCGGGGCGTTGCGGCCGCTGTGGCTGATGGTGCATCTCGCGGCGCTGGCGATGGGGACTTTCCTCCTCTGGCGCGCGGCGCCGCCGCGATGGTTCCTGCGCCTGTGGACGGCGCGCGCGCCGGCGGCGGTCGGGATCCCCGTGGCGTCGCTCGCCGGCGGCGCCGGCGCGGTCGCCCTGTCGCCCGTGCGCACGGCGGGTGCCGGTCTTGCTGGATTGGCCTGGCTCGCCTGGCCCTGCGGGCTGCTGCAGTCCGCGTTGACCGTCGCCGCGCTCGCCGATGGCCCGTGGCAGGGCGCTGGCGTGATGGCGGCTTTCGCGCTGGGCTCGTCGCCGGGCCTGCTGGCCGGGCCCTGGTTGCTGGCCCGCCTGGGCAGACCGGGCGGCCTCGCGGGCGGCTCGGGTGTGCGAATCGCAACCCGTCTGTCCGGTGCGATGCTGGCGGCGGGATCGTTCTGGGCGCTCGGTCACGGCCTGTGGGCGCAGGTCAGGGCGTACTGCGGATGACGTGTCGGGGCGCGGCGCGGCGCTTCCCAGGGACATGCTTGCGGCATCCGCCGATTGAAAGTTTCGCTGTCATAGAATCAGCGCTTCCGGTTTACCCCAAACCACCCACGCGACTCGCGGAGACGACTCCATGTACCAGCACATCAAGGTGCCCGAGGGCGGCCAGAAGATCACGGTCAACACCGACTTCTCGCTCAACGTTCCGAACAACCCGATCATTCCCTACATCGAGGGTGACGGTACCGGCCTGGACATCACCCCGGTGATGATCAAGGTCGTGGACGCGGCCGTGGCGAAGGCTTACGGCGGCGCCAAGAAGATCCACTGGATGGAGATCTACGCCGGCGAGAAGTCGACGAAGGTCTACGGCCCCGACGTGTGGCTGCCCGAAGAGACGCTGACGGTCCTCAAGGACTACGTGGTCTCGATCAAGGGTCCGCTGACGACGCCGGTCGGCGGCGGCATCCGCTCGCTGAACGTCGCGCTGCGCCAGGAACTGGACCTGTACGTCTGCCTGCGCCCGGTGCGCTGGTTTGAAGGCGTGCCGTCGCCGGTCAAGGAACCGCACAAGACGGACATGGTCATCTTCCGTGAGAACTCGGAAGACATCTACGCCGGCATCGAGTTCGAAGCCCAGAGCGACAAGGCCAAGAAGCTCATCAAGTTCCTGCAAGAGGAATTCGGCGTCAAGAAGATCCGTTTCCCCGAGACCTCGGGCATCGGCGTGAAGCCGGTGTCGAAGGAAGGCACGGAGCGCCTGGTCCGCAAGGCGATCCAGTACGCGATCGACAACGACAAGCCGAGCGTGACGATCGTCCACAAGGGCAACATCATGAAGTTCACCGAAGGTGGCTTCCGTGACTGGGCCTACGCCCTGGCCCAGAAGGAATTCGGCGCCGAGCTGATCGACGGCGGCCCGTGGTGCAAGTTCAAGAACCCGAAGACCGGCAAGGACATCGTGGTCAAGGACAGCATCGCCGACGCGTTCCTGCAGCAGATCCTGCTGCGTCCGGCCGAGTACTCGGTCGTGGCGACGCTGAACCTGAACGGCGACTACATCTCCGACGCGCTGGCGGCGCAGGTCGGCGGCATCGGCATCGCCCCGGGCGCGAACCTGAGCGACTCCGTCGCCATGTTCGAAGCCACCCACGGCACGGCGCCGAAGTACGCGGGCAAGGACTACGTGAACCCCGGTTCCGAGATCCTGTCGGCTGAAATGATGCTGCGTCACATGGGCTGGACCGAAGCGGCCGACCTGATCATCTCGTCGATCGAGAAGTCGATCCTGTCGAAGAAGGTCACGTACGACTTCGCCCGCCTGCTGGACGGCGCGACGCAAGTGTCGTGCTCGGGCTTCGGTCAGGTGATGATCGAGAACATGTGATCAAAGCAGGCCCGGTCTCGCACCGGGCTGCGATCGACATGAGAAACCCCAGCGCGGTCGCCCGCCTGGGGTTTTCTGTTTCTGGGCGATGCCGTGCCGGATCGTCCACCCCGGGCGCCTCGGGGTCGGCGGCGCTCCGGGGTCAGGTCATTCGACGCCGTCGGGCACTTCGAATCCTGCCTCTCGGACTTCCGTGCCGATGGCGGGTTTCAGCAGACGCGCCGCCCGCAGGTCGCGCTCGGCCGCTTGCGCGTCCCCCGCCTTCAACGCGGTGAGGCCTCGGCCGTACAGCGACCACACGTGGTCCGCCTTCATGCCGAGGGACGCGTCGAAAGCCGCCTTGGCGGCGACCAGGTCGCCGATCCGCAGCTGCGTCCAGCCGAGCGAATCGAACGGGGCGGGCGTGCTGCCAGGGAGCGCCGCCGCGCGTTGGCAATCGTGCAGCGCCAGCGGCAGCTCCATGCCGCGGCGGGCGCGCAGCCAGCATCGCTCGTTCAGCCCCATGCGCTGATCGGCGTCGCCGGGACGATGGCTCAGCCACAGTTCCCATTGGCGCACGGCCTCGGACGGCTGGTCGTAATAGTCGTAATAGCGCGCGAGCTCGACGCGCAGTTCCGCCTCGGGCGGGATCAGCGGCACGGCGCGCGCGATGTCGTCCGCGGCGCCGCTGTGATCGCCCAGAACGCTGCGCAGGCGTGCGCGGAACACGCGGGCTTCGGGGAGGTCCGGTCGCTGCCGCTACGCTGCTCGCCCGCTTGCCGGGCTTTGGCTTCGCAAACGGTTCGCCCCTTTCGCGTCGACCGCAAATGGCCGGCAACGGGTTCACAGAATGGTCTCCTTTGAAGTCATCGAGGAAGTACCGTCATGCGTGTCGACAAGATGCTGGCCGCGACGCTGGGCGCCGCGGCCGTGTTGCCTCAGGGCGTCTCCGCCAACAACGTGGGCCCAGCGAGCCAGGTGTCGCAAAGCGGATCGCAGAGCGGGCTGCCGAGCAACTCGCGCGTCGCGCTGTCCGGCGGTAGCCAGCCTGGACGCGTGAGTCTTTCGTCTCTCGGCCAACCGGGCCTGTCGGCCCATCGACCGGTCCAGCCCAACGCGCCTGCAGCGGTTGACTGCAACACCGCTACCGGCGGTCAGGCCGCCGCGGCGTTCCAGCGCGACTTCGCGCCTCGACTGCAAGGTGCCCCGCTGGGCAGTGTCCTCGCGTCTCGTCAGGAGCTCGGCCTGCAGGCGCATGACTTCGCGATGGTCGACATTGGCGGCGAGGGCCAGAAGACGGCACCGGACGGCATGAAGAGCGGCAACCTGCACGCCATCAACGTCAACGCGCAGTCGACGATTTCGTCGGGACCGATGAAACTCCAGACCGCCGTGGGGGAGCCTGGTCTTGGGAAGGACGTCAATGGCGGCCGCATCCCCAACCTCGTCAAGATCAACGAATGGCCTTTGCGCAGCGAGACTTCTGCCGAGGGCTTCGTCCCGCTGGCGAAAGGCTTCTCCAATCTCACGACGATGGAAGGCGCTCCCGTGTACGCCTATCACGTCGCGGAACTCGACCGGGTGACGTCGAGCAAGGGCTGGATCGCACTGACCGTCGACAAGGACTTCAAGCCGCAGATCGATCAGCTGGCGCAGGCCCGCAACGGCGGGGAGGCCTGGCATTTCCCTGGGAAATCGGAGACCGACAACGATCGATTCATCGTTGCGCCCGCGGGGCTGTCGGCCGAGGAGACCAAGGCGTTCAAGGTCAAGTTCGAAGCGGCCAGCCCGCACGAGATCCATGACGTCGCGAAGGCTCTCTCGCAGGAGCTCGCGCGCAAGCCTGGAGGCGCGCCGCGCGACGAGCTCTGAGCGCGCCTTCGATCGCCGGATCACCGCGCCCCAGGGCGACGCCGAACGCGGTTGCGTGCTGGTGAGCTATCGGCTGCCGCTGTTGAAGCACTGTTTCGTCCTCTGCTCGGACGCGATGGACGGGGTCGACGCCAGCGGGCAGATCGCGCACGCCGAATCGCTTGGCTAGGCGCGCCACCTGCTTCCGGTTGATCGAGCGCGGGACCGGGTTCTGGGGCAGTTCGGCAAGCACCTGAAAGCTCGACGCACAACGCCGCTGCCAGGGCCATCTGCTGGCCTTGAACCTCTCGCCGGACCATGCAGGTACCGCGCTTGCCATCGCATGACCATCCATCCATTGAGAAGGAGTGTTCATGCGACACCAACTCTTCCCCCGAAGTGCCCTGTTCGCGGCAGGCGTCCTCGCCGTGGCCGCAATGACGGGCTGCTCGACCAACAAGGTCGAGACCGCCTCCCAGCTCGGCGAAAGCCGAGGCGCGCTCGAAGCCGCCCAGACCAGCATCGGCACCGGCGATTCACCGGATCTGGTCGTGGCCCGCGCGCGTCTGGCTGAAGCCCAGGAAGCGCAGAAGAAGGGCGATCACGCGCTCGCACGCCGCAAGGCGGACGAGGCCGAGGCCGCCGCCGCATTGGCCAGGTCCAAGGCCGCGCGCGACCGCTCGGAGAAAGCCTCCATGGAGCTGGACCGCAGCCTCTCGACGCTGCGCGAGGAGCTCAATCGAGGTCCGGCCCCGGCCGCCCCTGGCCGTTGAGCCGTCAGCGACTTCCACTCTCAGGAGACACCATGAATCGATACTGGAATATCGCAGGCGGACTCACGGCCCTGGCGCTGGCCGCCTGCTCGTCGGTCCCCCTGCCCAATGCCGGCCTGGACGCCGCCAAGCGCGACTACGCGCAGGCCACCAGCGATCCGAATACGAGCCGTTACGCCTCCGCTGAACTCTCGAAGGCCAAGGAATCGTTGGACCGCGCCGACTTCGCCTGGCGGGAACGCAAGGACCCGTCCGAAGTGGACAGCGCCGCCACGGTCGCCTCGCAGCGCGCCCAGACGGCGATCAACCTGGGCGCGGCGCGCGCCGCCGACGCGAAGGTCGAGCAGGCCGGCCTCGAGCGCGAGCGTCTGCGCGCGGAAGTCCGTACCCGTCAGGCCCAGGTTGCGCAGGGCCAGGCGCAGGTCGCTCAAGGGCAGGCCGCGGCCGCCGAAGCCGCGGCGATCGCCGCCTCCGAGCGCGCCAACCGTCTGCAGCGCGAGCTCGCGGAAATCCAGGCCAAGCCGACCCCGCAGGGCCTCGTCGTCATGCTGCAGGACGTGCTGTTCGACACCGGCAAGGCCACCCTGAAGGAGGGCGCCTTCAGCCGCCTGGACACCTTGTCCTCGGCGCTGCGCAACCATCCGGAACGCCGCATCCTGATCGAGGGCTTCACCGACAGCACCGGCAACGCGCAGAGCAACGTCGCCCTGTCGCGAGCCCGCGCGGAGTCGGTGCGCGATGCGCTGGTGAAGCGAGGCGTCGACGCCGGGCGGATCGACGTCCGTGGCAACGGCGAGGCGCGTCCCGTGGCCTCCAACGACAACGCCGCTGGCCGTCAGCAGAACCGTCGCGTGGAGATCGTTTTCTCGGACGAGCGCGGCGCGTTTGCCGGGGGACGTTGATATCGGTAGGTCGACACGGGGAATCGGGCGCTCCCGCGTCCGATTCCCCGACGGATTCCTTGACCGATCCCGGGTCGATGTTTCCTTCTGACCACAGGGCGCCCGTTGCCTACCGGAATGCAGAAAGCCCGCTTGCGCGGGCTTTCCTGCGTGCGGGTCGGATCAGCCGACCGGATTCAGGCTGCGGCCGCCTGCTGCCCGACGTGGGCTTCCGCCAACATCGGCATGCCGATGGGCGCGTCCAGCGGCGCGTCCGAGGCGTCGCCGCCCTCCAGCGGACGGATGTTCTGCGCCAGTTGCCCCTTCGGGCCCTGCACCAGCTCGTAGCTCACCTTGCCGCCCTGCTTGAGCGTCCGGAAGCCGTCCATCTGAATGGCTGAGAAGTGCGCGAAAACGTCGCCCCCGCCCTGTTCGGGTTCAATAAAGCCAAACCCTTTGGCATCGTTGAACCACTTGACCGTGCCTGTTGCCATGTTCTTCTCCATCCCGGTGTCTTTCTCGCACCGGGGCGGATTCTCAAATCCGTGTCAAGCCAGTGTCAATTGAGGAACTCCCCGGGGTCAGGAGGCGCGAAGGTGACAAACTCGGGGCATTGACAGGCTGAAGCCTGTCCCCATGTAGGGTGCTCCCGCTGTTTATAGAATCGGTTCATGCCATTGTTTGCCCAACAGCCCCCACCCGCGGGACCACCACCCGGCCCTCAGCCGCCGGGTCCGGAGGACGGTGGGAATTCCACCACGCTGGAGCGTGTCGCTCAGAAGACGGAGCCGCCGCGCCTTTACCAGGTGCTGATGCTCAACGATGACTTCACACCGATGGAGTTTGTGGTGATGGTCTTGCAGGAGTACTTCCGCCATGACCTGGATACGGCCACCCAGATCATGTTGAAGATCCATCACGACGGTCGCGGGGTCTGCGGTGTTTTCACCAAGGACGTCGCGGCCACCAAGGTCGAAATGGTGCTGGCGGCCGCACGGCGCGCCGGTCACCCCCTGCAGTGCATTATGGAGGCCGCATGATTGCGCAAGAGCTTGAAGTCAGCCTGCACATGGCGTTTGTCGAAGCGCGCCAGCAGCGCCACGAGTTCATCACCGTGGAACACCTGCTGATGGCGCTGCTGGACAACCCGTCCGCGGCGGAGGTGCTGCGCGCATGCGCGGCGAACATCGAGGACCTGCGCAAGTCGCTTGCGCAGTTCATCAAGGAGAACACGCCGACCGTGGGGGGCACCGACGAGGTGGACACCCAGCCCACGCTCGGCTTCCAGCGCGTGATCCAGCGCGCCATCATGCACGTCCAGTCGACCGGCAATGGCAAGAAGGAAGTCACTGGCGCCAACGTGCTGGTCGCGATCTTCGGCGAGAAGGACTCCCACGCCGTCTACTACCTGCACCAGCAGGGCGTGACGCGTCTGGACGTCGTCAACTTCATCGCCCACGGCATCAAGAAGAGCGAGCCGCCCGAGCCTCCGAAGGGTCCGGAAGGCAACGGTGCCGAATCCGAGCGCGAAGAGGGCGAGGGCGGTCAGGGCCAGGGCGGCGGCAAGGGCAGTCCGCTGGAGCAGTTCACCCAGAACCTCAACCAGCTCGCCCGCGACGGCAAGATCGATCCGCTGATCGGTCGCGAGCTCGAGGTCGAGCGCGTGGTGCAGATCCTGTGCCGCCGCCGCAAGAACAACCCGCTGCTGGTCGGCGAGGCCGGCGTGGGCAAGACGGCGATCGCCGAGGGCCTGGCCTGGCGCATCACCGAGGGCCAGGTGCCCGACGTGCTGGCCGAGGCGGTGGTCTATTCGCTGGACATGGGCGCGCTGCTGGCGGGCACCAAGTACCGCGGCGACTTCGAGCAGCGCCTCAAGGCGGTGATCAAGCAGCTGAAGGACCAGCCCGGCGCGATCCTCTTCATCGACGAGATCCACACCCTGATCGGCGCCGGCGCGGCGTCGGGCGGCACGCTGGACGCGAGCAACCTGCTCAAGCCGGCGCTGTCCTCGGGTCAGCTGAAGTGCATCGGCGCGACGACCTTCAGCGAGTACCGCGGCATCTTCGAGAAGGACGCGGCGCTGTCGCGGCGTTTCCAGAAGGTCGACGTGGTCGAGCCCACCATCGACCAGACCGTCGAGATCCTCAAGGGATTGAAGTCCCGCTTCGAGGAGCACCACAGCGTCAAGTACGCGCTGACCGCGCTGCAGGCGGCGGCGGAGCTCTCGGCCAAGTACATCAATGACCGTCACCTGCCCGACAAGGCGATCGACGTCATCGACGAGGCCGGCGCGGCTCAACGCGTGCTGCCCAAGAGCAAGCAGAAGAAGACGATCACCCGCGCGGAGGTCGAGGACATCGTCGCCAAGATCGCGCGCATTCCGCCGGCCTCGGTCTCGACGGACGATCGCGGCAAGCTCAAGAGCCTGGACCGCGACCTGAAGAGCGTGGTCTTCGGCCAGGATCCGTCCATCGATGCACTCGCCGCGGCGATCAAGATGGCACGTTCGGGCCTGGGCAAGCCGGACAAGCCGATCGGCTCCTTCCTGTTCAGCGGCCCGACGGGCGTGGGCAAGACGGAAGTCGCCAAGCAGCTGGCCTACATCCTGGGCATCGAGCTGATCCGCTTCGACATGTCCGAGTACATGGAGCGTCACGCCGTCAGCCGCCTGATCGGCGCGCCTCCGGGCTACGTCGGTTTCGACCAGGGCGGTCTGCTGACCGAGGCGATCACCAAGAAGCCGCATGCGGTGCTGCTGCTCGACGAGATCGAGAAGGCGCATCCGGACGTCTTCAACGTGCTGCTGCAGGTCATGGACCACGGCACCTTGACCGACAACAACGGACGCAAGGCCGACTTCCGCAACGTGATCATCATCATGACCACGAACGCGGGCGCGGAGGCGATGAACAAGTCGACGATCGGTTTCACGACCAAGCGCGAGCAGGGCGACGAGATGGCCGACATCAAGCGCCTGTTCACGCCGGAGTTCCGCAACCGCCTGGACGCGATCGTCAACTTCGGTGCGCTGAACGAGGACATCATCCTGCGGGTGGTGGACAAGTTCCTGCTGCAGCTCGAAAGCCAGCTGGCCGAGAAGAAGGTCGAGGTCACCTTCAGCGACGCGCTGCGCAAGCACCTCGCGGCCAAGGGCTTCGATCCGCAGATGGGTGCGCGGCCGATGCAGCGTCTCATCCAGGACACGATCCGTCGGGCTCTGGCCGACGAACTGCTCTTCGGTCGACTGATCGACGGCGGCCGCCTCAGCGTGGACGTCGACGACAAGGGCGAGGTCCAACTGGACATCACGCCCAACAAGAAGGACAACAAGCCCAAGTCCGAGCCCGCCACCGCTGATTGAGCGGCGCAAGGCCTGACCCCGAAAGCCCGCTCACGCGGGCTTTTTTCATTGTTGCTGAACCGATGCCTCGCATCGGGAGAGCCCGGGCCCCGTCTCCGCAGCTTAAGGAGGGAATTCACTTGCCGGTAGGCAAGTGAAGGAGGGAGACGGAGGAGACGGGGCCCGGGCTCTCCCGATGGTGCTCAGTCGTCGCGTGCCGGGTCTTGCCTGAAGAATCCGGCGAGCAACCGGTAGAGCCGAGGTTGCTCCGCGAGCAGCTCGCGTGGTGCGACGAAGAAGGCTTCGACGGCGACGGCGAAGAACTCTTCAGGGGCTTCCGCGCCGTAGGGGTCGATGAGGGTGGCGACGCCTGCGTCGACCTGGTCGCAGAACCAGTGCCACTCGGCTTCCATCGTCGCGCCCCATTGCGAGCGCAGCGTGGGGTCGTCGATGGTCGGCGCGCCGTCGGGATCGCCGTCGCGCATGTCCAGCACGTGGGCGAACTCGTGGATCACCACGTTGTAGACCGAGTCGTGTCCCTCGACGCGGTCGACGGCTTCGGGCGCGATCTCGCTCCAGGCGAGCATCAGCGGTCCGCCTTCCATCGCTTCGCCGGCGAGCGTCTCGTCGTATTGGTGGACAACCCCGTCCTCGTCCATCGTCTCGCGCGCGGCGACGACCTCGCCTTCGTGCATGACGATGCCGACGAAGCCGTCGTACCAGTCGAGCCCCAGGCGCAGCACCGGCAGGCAGGCCTGCGCGGCGACGGCCACCGCGACCTCGTCGGTGACCTCGAAGCCGTTGACGCCGTGGAACTCCTTCGCCGACAGGAACAGCGAGCACAGCCTGCGCAGCTCGGTGCGATCGGCCTCGCTGCGGCGAGCGATGAAGGGGTACTGCGACAGCGTCAGTTCCCAGATCGGATCGGGGATCGCGAACTGGTCGAGCAGCCTGCGCTCGCGGTGCGCGCGCCAGCGTTGGAGCAGGCCGCCGATCATGCGCCGATGACCGGGGCGTTGACCGGGGCGATGGCGACCTCGGTCGCCGAGGTCATCGGGGCGATGCGCCGCAGGCCGTCGAGATCGAGCACCAGCACGTCGCCGCGGCCCGGACCGTGGTCGTAGTCCCAGTCGGACAGCACGGCGCGCGTGAGTCCGCGGCCGAGATCGTGCAGTGCCGGCCGGTGCGTGTGGCCGTGGATCAGCGTGTCGCAGCCCGACGCGCTCAGCCATGAGCGCGCCGCCTCGTCGTCGACATCGGCCCAGGTGGACGGATCGGTCTGATGCATGCGGCTCTTCGCGCGCAGGTGCCGCGCGAGCGCACGTCGCGCGAACAGCGGCATCGCGCGCAACGCCGCGAGCACCGCGGGGCGACGCACGACCGCGCGGGCTTTCAGGTAGCCGACATCACCGAGACAGAGCTGATCGCCATGGCTCAGCAGCCATGAGCGCCCGAAGGCGTCCAGGCGCGTCGGATCATCGAGCAGGCGCATGCCGGCGTCCGACGCCATCGGCTCGCCGAGCACGAAATCGCGGTTGCCATGCATGAAGAAGAGGGTCTTGCGCGAAGCGATCCCGCGCAGCACCTCGAGCGCGAACTGCTCGAAGGTGCCGGCCTGCCAGCGCGCGTCGTCACCGATCCAGGCCTCGAAGATGTCGCCGAGCAGGAAGACCGCGTCGGCCGGCGTCGCCGCCAGGTGGGCGCGGAATCGCGCCAGCGTCGCCGGCATGTCCGGCGACAGGTGCAGGTCGGAGAGCAGGTCGATCCGTCGCCAGCCGTCCGCCGCCCGCAGCGGCACCAGGGGCACCACCGCGCGGGGCAAGGGGAAGGCGGCGGACCCGGGACTCACTCGACCGCGACAGCGCGCTCGATGATCACCGGATCGACCGGCACGTCGTCATGGAAGCCCGAGCGGCTGGTCTTGACCTTCTCGATCTTGTCCACGACGTCCTGGCCGCCGACGACCTTGCCGAACACCGCATAGCCCCAGCCCGACGGGCTTTCGCTCTTGAAGTTCAGGAAGTCGTTGTCGACCGTGTTGATGAAGAACTGCGCGCTGGCCGAGTGGGGAGCGTTCGTGCGCGCCATCGCCAGCGTGTACTTGTCGTTCTTCAGGCCGTTGTTGGCCTCGTTCTGGATCGGCGCGTCCGCCGGCTTCTGCTTCATGCCTTCCTCGAAACCACCGCCCTGGGCCATGAAGCCCTTGATGACGCGGTGGAAGATGGTGCCGTCGTAGTGGCCCTTGGCGACGTAGGCCAGAAAGTTCTCGACGCTCTTGGGGGCCTTCGCGTCGTCCAGCTCCACAGTGATCAGGCCGTGGTTGGTGTGCAGTTCAACAGTCTTGGTCATGGCTTCAACTCCTTATTTCTCGACGGTGGCCTTGTTGATCAAGACCGGGGTGTTGGGCAGGTTCTGGAAAGCGGGGTTCTTCGGCGACGGCGCGTTGGGCACCGCGCGGATCTTGTCGACCACCTCCATGCCCTCGCTGACGTAGCCGAACACGGCATAACCGCGTCCGTCGGACGCGTAGCCCGGATCCAGCGCCGGGTTGTCCACGGTGTTGATGAAGAACTGCGAGGTCGCCGAGTTCGGATCGTTGGTCCGTGCCATGGCGATCGAACCGCGGATGTTCATCAGGCCGTTGCCTGCTTCCAGCGGGATCGGCGGGCGCGTCGGGCGCTGCTTCAGGTCGGCGGTGTAGCCGCCCGTCTGGATCATGAAGTCGCCGATGACGCGATGGAAGATCACGCCGTTGTAGTGGCCGGCCTTCACGTAGGTCAGGAAGTTGGCGACCGTCTTGGGCGCCTTCTCGGCGTCCAGCTTGATCACGATGTCGCCGGCGGTGGTGTTCAGCCGCACCGTCTGGGCCTGGACGAACGAGGCCGCGAGGCCCAGCACGGCGGCGCCGGCGGCGAGCAGGAGTTTGGAGGTCCGCATGGTCGGAGGTGTCTGTGTGGGGAGCGTTGAGGGAAGGGCGGGGTGCGTTGACGGCCTGGCACGACGGCGCACCGTCGGTGCGCCGTCCGCGATCATCGCGCCTGCACGCCCTTGGCGTTGTTGAACGCTGTGACGCGTTGCAACTTGACCTTCAGCGCGGTGTCGTCGCCGAGCGCCTGCTTCAACGCGCGTTCGTAGGACTGCTGGGCCAGGCGCATCAGCACGTCGCCCATGTTCTCCTGGGCCTGCGCGTGGTCGGGCTGCAGGTCCAGGGCGCGGGTCAGCGACTGGCGCGCGGCTTCGTACTCGCCGCGCGCGGCGTGGATGACGGCCAGGTTGTTGTACGGATCGGCCAGGTCGGGGAAATCCTCGGTCAGGCCGGTGAAGAGGGTGCGGGCGCGCTCGAGCTGCTGCTGTTCGAGCAGCATCGTGCCCAGCGAGAACCGCAGGCGCGGATCGTCCGGGGTGGCCTTGAGGCCGGTCTCGGCGACCTGGATCGCCTGGTCGCGCTTGCCGGCGGCCCACAACGCCTGCGCGTCGTCGAGCGGCGCGGCGTGCGCCAGGGTCGCGCCGGTCATCGCGAGGGCGACGCAGCAGAGGCGGATCAGGAGGGGGAGTCTTGGCATGGGGTCGGACCGCTATACTGCCGGGCATTCTAGAGCGAGCTTTCGTCTCACGCTCGCCGCACGCTCGCCTCACCCTTGCCTCACGGCCGGCTCTCCGGCCCACCCGCACCGCAGCTTCGAATGCGCCGAACCCCGCGACCCGTCGCCGGTGCGGCGCGTCCCCCGTATGTCCTCCTTGCGCATCTACAACACGCTGGACCGCCAGCTCCAGGATTTCCAACCGATCGAGCCGGGCAAGGTCCGCATGTACGTCTGCGGCATCACGGTCTACGACCTGTGCCACATGGGCCATGCGCGCATGAACATCGCGTTCGACGTCGTCTACCGCTGGCTGAGGGCAAGCGGCTTCGACGTCACGTATGTCCGCAACATCACCGACATCGACGACAAGATCATCCGTCGCGCGCTGGAGCGCGGCATCACGATCGGGCAGCTCACCAGCGACACCATCGCCGCGATGCATCGTGACTTCGACGCGCTGGGCATCGCCAAGCCCACGCATGAGCCGCGCGCCACCGCGTACGTCCCGCAGATGCTGGACATCATCGGCAAGCTGGAGACCAAGGGCCTGGCGTATCAGGCCGACGGCGGCGGCGACGTGAACTACGCGGTGCGCAGGTTCGACGGCTACGGCAAGCTCAGCGGCAAGTCGCCGGACCAGCTGCGGGCTGGCGAACGCGTGGCGGTCGACGACGGCAAGCGCGATCCGCTGGACTTCGTGCTCTGGAAGTCGGCCAAGGCCGACGAGCCGGTCGAGGCCAAGTGGGCCAGCCCCTGGGGCGAAGGCCGCCCGGGCTGGCACATCGAGTGCTCGGCCATGAGCTGCGCGCTGCTGGGCGAACGCTTCGACATCCACGGCGGCGGCATGGACCTGCAGTTCCCGCACCATGAGAACGAGATCGCGCAGAGCGAAGGCGCCTTCGGCCACTTCGTCAACTACTGGCTGCACAACGGCTTCCTGAACATCGACGGCGAGAAGATGTCCAAGAGCCTGGGCAACTTCTTCACCATCCAGGAAGTGCTGGAGAAGTTTGACGGCGAATCGATCCGCTTCTTCATGTTGCGCACGCAGTACCGCAGCCCGTTCAACTTCAGCGACGTCAGCCTGGACGATGCGCGCACGGCGCTGCGCCGGCTGTACACCGCGCTGGACGCGGTGGCGCCGGCGGACGTGACGATCGACTGGACGTCGGGCCCCGCCGCGGCGTTCAAGGCCGCGATGGACGACGACTTCAACACGCCGGGCGCGCTGGCTGTGCTGTTCGAACTCGCGAACCAGGTCAACCGCGACCGGTCCGCGCAGGACGCCGGCCTGCTGAAGGCACTGGGCGGCGTGCTGGGCGTGCTGCAGCAGGCGCCCAAGACCTTCCTGCAGGCGGGCGCGGGCCTGGACGAGGCCGCGATCGAGGCCCAGATCGCCGCGCGCGCCGCGGCGAAGGCCGGTCGCGATTTCGCCGAGGCCGACCGCATCCGCAAGTCGCTCGCCGAACAGGGCATCGAATTGAAGGATTCGCCGACCGGCACGACCTGGGTCCGCGCGGCCAAGCTGGGAGAGCAGGCCTGATGGCGCGTGTGGCGACTGCCGGGGTGACCCCGGATTATTGGGACGAAGCCTGCAGACACCTGGTCAAGCGCGACCGGGTGATGAAGAAGCTGATCCCGCAATTCGGCGAAGCGCGGCTGCAGAGCCGCGGCGACGCGTTCACGACGCTGGCGCGTTCGATCGTCGGACAGCAGATCTCGGTGAAGGCGGCGCAGGGCGTGTGGGACAAGTTCGCCGAGCTGATTTCGGGGCCGTCCAACCGCATCAAGCCGACCGAGGTGCTCGCGCTGGACAAGGCGGTCCTGCGCGGCGTCGGCCTGTCGCTGCGCAAGGTGGAGTACCTCAGCGACCTCGCGCAGCATTTCGAAACGGGCCAGGTCCATGTGCGTCAATGGGCGCAGATGGAAGACGAAGCCATCATCGACGAGCTGGTCGCCATCCGCGGCATCGGCCGCTGGACGGCCGAGATGTTCCTGATCTTCCATCTGATGCGGCCGAACGTGCTGCCGCTGGATGACGTAGGATTGTTGAAGGGCATCGGCCAGCACTACTTCAGCGACGAGCCCGTCTCCCGCGCTGAAGCCCGCGAACTGGGCGAGGGCTGGGCGCCGTACCGCTCCGTCGCCACTTGGTATATTTGGCGCAGCCTGGATCCGCTACCCGTGGATTACTGAGAATGAGCAAGAAACACTTCCTCGAATTCGAGCAGCCGATCGCCGAGCTCGAAAGCAAGATCGACGAGCTCCGCTACGTGCAGAGCGAGTCTGCGGTGGACATCTCGGAAGAGATCGACCGCCTCGGCAAGAAGAGCCTGCAGCTCACGAAGGACATCTATTCGAATGTCCTGCCGTGGCAGGTCTATCAGGTCGCGCGCCATCCGCAACGCCCGCAGACGCTGGACTACTGCAGCGAAGTCTTCACCGAGTTCGAAGAACTGCACGGCGACCGGCACTTCGCGGACGACGCCGCGATCGTCGGCGGCCTCGCGCGCTTCAACGGCCAGGCCTGCATGGTCATCGGCCACCAGCGCGGCTCGGACGCGAAGGAGCGCACGCTGCGCAACTTCGGCATGCCGCGCCCCGAGGGTTACCGCAAGGCGCTGCGCCTGCTGAAGCTGGCCGAGAAGTTCGGCCTGCCGGTGTTCACCTTCATCGACACGATGGGCGCGTACCCCGGCATCGGCGCCGAGGAGCGCAGCCAGTCGGAAGCCATCGGCCGCAACATCTTCGAGATGGCGCAGCTGGAAGTGCCCATCATCGCGACGGTGATCGGCGAAGGCGGCTCCGGCGGCGCGCTGGCGATCGGCGTGGCCGACCAGGTGCTGATGCTGCAGTTCTCGGCCTATTCGGTGATCTCGCCGGAAGGCTGCGCGTCCATCCTGTGGAAGACCGCGGCGCGTGCGCCTGAAGCCGCCGAGGCGCTGGGCATCACCGCGCACCGCCTGAAGGCGCTGGGCCTGATCGACAAGATCGTCAGCGAGCCGGTCGGCGGCGCGCACCGCGATCCGAAGCAGATGGCGTCCAGCCTGAAGCGTGCGCTCGGCGACGCGCTCCGCCAGGTCTCCGACCTGAAGACCAAGGAACTGCTGGACCGCCGCTACGAGCGCCTCCAGGCCTATGGTCGATTCAGCGACACCAAGAGCCGCTGACCTGCGCTCCGACGCCGGCGCCGATGCCGGTGTTCCTGCCGGCTCTGACGACAGCCTCCGCCGCGTGATTGCGGTCGCCACGAGTGGCGGTCGCGATTCGACGGCGCTCCTCCACGCCGCCGCTGTTGCTGCCCGTCCGCTCGGGCTGCACGTGGTGGCGTTGCACATCCATCATGGACTGAGCGAGCACGCCGACGCGTGGCTGGCGCATCTTCAGGCGCAGGTCGACGGTTGGGCTGCAGAAGGTCTGCCGGTGTCGCTCGTGCATGAGCGGCTGGCCGGCGCGCCCGGACCCGGCGACAGCATCGAGGCCTGGGCCCGCGCCGGACGACATCGGGCGCTGCAACGCCTGACCCTCGCGGCCGGCGCCGACCTGCTGCTGCTGGCGCACCATCGGCGCGACCAGGCCGAGACCTTCCTGCTGCAGGCCCTGCGCGGCGCCGGGGTGGCGGGCCTGTCCGCGATGCCGCGCACGCAGTGGCGCGACGGCGTCTGCTGGGCCCGCCCGTGGCTGGACCGTCGCCGCGAATCCATCGAGGCGTACGTCGCCGAACACGGCCTGCGCTTCATCGAGGACGACAGCAACGGCGACGCGCGATTCGCCCGCAATCGACTCCGTCTGGAGGCTTGGCCCGCGCTCACCGCGGAGGCTCCCGGTGCGGAGGCTGCGCTGGCGCAGGCCGCCGCGTGGGCGCAGGAAGCGGCCGAACTCCAGCGTGAGATCGCCGAGGAAGACCTGGCCCGTTGGTCCGATCACGAGGCGGGTGCCGACGGTTTGTCTCAAACCCTGTTGGTCGAACTCAGCGCCGCGCGCGCATCGAATGCGTTGCGCGCGTGGTTGCATCGTGCGACCGGCCGGACCGCGCCCGCGACGCTGATCCGACGCGTGATGACGGAAGGGCCGGCAGCGACGGTCGCGCGCTGGCCGCTGGGCGACACCGAACTGCACCTCTACCGCGGCCGGTTCTTCGTGCAGGCGATGCCGCAGGTGAGACGTCCCGCGCGCGCCGAGGCGCTGCCCGCGTCGTTGCTCGGCCTCGGCGCCGCAGCCGCCCTGGCCGACGCGGCGGCAACGACGATGCGCATGGATCTCAGCCGTCCCGGACGCCATCCGGTGACCTCATGGGGCGGTGCGTTCCATGTCGAACCCGTGACCACGGGGGGCGTTGCGCTTTCTGCGCTCAGCAATGTCGAGTTGCGCCCGCGCGAAGGCGGCGAGCAGTTCCAGGCCCACGCAAGAGGCATGGCGCGGGCGCTCCGCAAATGCTGGCAGACCGCCGGAATCCCCGCTGTCCAGAGGGAAGGGCCGCTGATCCATGTCGACGGACGGCTGCTATTCGCGCCCGGTCTGGGCATCGACGCGCGGTGGGTGGCGCCAGCGGGTGAAGCACAAATGGCGCTGCGATGGGTGCCGGAGGCATGCGGATCCCGCATGGGGAGCGACGTTGCGGGCAAGGGCGCGTCTTAGAATCGCCGATCCACCCGCAGCAGGCCTTTGACACTCCCATGGCATTGATCGTTCACAAGTACGGCGGCACCTCGATGGGGTCGACCGACCGCATCCGCAACGTGGCCAAGCGCGTCGCCAAATGGGCGCGGGCAGGTCACCAGATGGTGGTGGTCCCCTCGGCGATGAGCGGCGAGACCAACCGCCTGCTCGGCCTGGCGAAGGAGCTGTCGCCCGGCAGCTCGTCGCCGTCGCTGATGCGCGAGCTCGACATGATCGCCTCGACCGGCGAGCAGGTCTCCGTCGGCCTGCTGGCGATCGCGCTGCAGGCCGAGGGCATGGACGCCGTCAGCTACACCGGCTGGCAGGTCGGCGTGTCGACTGACAACTCGTACACCAAGGCCCGCATCGAGAGCATCGACGACGCGAAGGTCAAGGCCGATCTCGACGCCGGCCGCGTGGTCGTGATCACCGGCTTCCAGGGCGTGGACGAGGACCGCAACATCACGACGCTGGGACGCGGCGGTTCGGACACCTCGGCGGTGGCGATCGCCGCGGCGATCAAGGCCGATGAATGCCTGATCTACACCGACGTCGACGGCGTCTACACGACCGATCCGCGCGTCGTCCCGGAAGCGCGCCGCATGAGCACCATCAGCTTCGAGGAGATGCTGGAGATGGCGTCGCTCGGCTCCAAGGTACTGCAGATCCGCTCGGTGGAATTCGCGGGCAAGTACCGCGTGCCGATGCGCGTGCTGAGCAGCTTCACGCCCTGGGACATCGACATCGACGAAGAAGCCAAGTCCGGCACCCTGATCACTTTTGAAGAGGACGAACAAATGGAACAAGCCGTCGTCTCCGGCATTGCATTCAACCGCGACGAGGCCAAGGTGACGCTGCTGGGCGTGCCGGACAAGCCCGGCATCGCGTTCCAGATCCTGGGCCCGGTGGCCGACGCGAACATCGACGTCGACGTCATCATCCAGAACGTGTCGCAGGACGGGAAGACCGACTTCTCGTTCACGGTGCACCGCAACGACTACCAGCGCGCGATGGAGCTGCTGGAGCAGGTCGTGGGACCGGCGGTGCAGGCCGCCAAGGTGACCGGCGACCAGCGCATCTGCAAGGTGTCCATCGTGGGCATCGGCATGCGCTCGCACGTGGGCGTGGCGTCGAAGATGTTCCGCTCGCTGTCGGAAGAGGGGATCAACATCCAGATGATCACGACCAGCGAGATCAAGACTTCGGTCGTCATCGACGAGAAGTACATGGAGCTGGCGGTGCGCGCGCTGCATCGCGCGTTCGACCTGGACCAGGACATCGAGGCCTGAGGTCGGGCCTGAGTTCTGGAGAGAAATCCGGAGCGCGACTGTCGCGCGGCGAGAGGATGAATCGACCGGAGTTTTGGTCGAGGGGTCAAAAAGCCATGCTATAGTCGCTGCTTCTCCGGTTGGAGACGTGACCGAGTGGCCGAAGGTGCTCCCCTGCTAAGGGAGTATGTGGGCAAAACCTGCATCGAGGGTTCGAATCCCTCCGTCTCCGCCAACCAGATGCAAACCCCCGCAGCGCAAGTTGCGGGGGTTTTTGCATTCCGGGGTGAGTGAAGGCATGCCAGACGACTGGCGTGGGTCAGGAAAACTTTCAGCGGTCGTCGGGCGATGTGTCCTAAAGTCATCGCATGTACACGCCCAAGCATTTCGATCTGCCGGACCTGTCGCATGCCCGGCTGATGATCCAGGAGCATCCGCTGGCCACGCTGATGCTGATCGATCCGACGCACGGCCTGTCGGCGACGCCGGTGCCGATGATCTGGGGCGCGCCGACCGATGCGGCGGATTCGGCGGGCGGCGCCGGCTGGTGGCTGGAAGGCCACCTGGCGCGCGCGAACCCGCATGTGGCCGCGCTGAAGTCGGCAGAGCTGGGCGAGGTGCTCGTCCAGTTCAACGGTCCCGGCGCCTACATCTCGCCGAGTCACTACGACACGCCGCTGTCGGTGCCGACGTGGAACTACCTGACCCTGCAGGTCCATGGCCGCGTGCAGATCATCGACGAGGAGCACGCGAAGGATGCGCTGCTCAAGCGCCTGATCGCGACGCAGGAACCCGACTACGCCGCCACGTGGCGCGGGTTGCCGGAGGACTTCCAACGCAAGATGCTCGGCGCGATCGTCGGCTTCCGCGTGCCGGTCGAGCGCTGGACGATGAAGGCCAAGATCAGCCAGAACCGCAGCGCCGCCGAGCGCGAGCGCATCCTGGCGCATCAGGAGCATCACGGCTCGCTGGAGGAGCAGATCCTCGCGAGATGGGTGCGCGAGCTCGCGCCGCGCTGAGCGAGGAATCGCTCACAGGGTCAGGTCTTGCCTGATCGCCCCTAATCTGGCATCTAGGAATTTCCCGAACACGCCCAGCAAGTTTGGGTCAGTGATCTTCGACTGACGTCTTCGTAGTCTTGCGCCTCGCAATCAACGAGGACAACGCGCATGGCGGGCAAGGTTCGAGATCGTTCACCCAAGCGACTATGGAAGACGCTTCCGCTCCGGTGCGCTTGGGTGATCTGTGCCAATGCGTTTGTGACCTGGGTGCTTTTTGAAGGCAGGACTCCGCAGGTCTTCTTCACAGTGAGTGGTTTCGGATGTGCTGTACTCGTCCTCGACGCTTTGGTCGCGACGTGGCGGCAACGACGATTGAACGATCGCAAAAGTCACTGCGAAAGCGATCAGATTCAGCCCTGACCTGAACACGCGGCAACCAAAGCACGAAGGCCCGCTGCAAGCGGGCCTTCTCTTTGTCGGGCGAGGCGGCCGCCGGGCCGCCGCCGATCACATGCTCACGTAGTTCGGACCGCCGCCGCCTTCCGGCGTGACCCAGACGATGTTCTGCGTCGGGTCCTTGATGTCGCAGGTCTTGCAGTGCACGCAGTTCTGCGCGTTGATCTGCAGGCGCTGCGAGCCCGCGTCGCCGACGAACTCGTACACGCCGGCCGGGCAGTAGCGGGCTTCGGGGCCGGCGTACTTCGCCAGGTTGACCTGCACCGGCACGCTGTCGTTCTTCAGCGTCAGGTGGGCCGGCTGGTTCTCTTCATGGTTCGTGTTGGACACGAACACCGACGAGAGCCGGTCGAAGGTCAGCTTGCCGTCGGGCTTCGGATACTCGATCTTCGGCATCTCCGACGCGGGACGCAGGAAGACGTGATCGGGCTTGTCGCGATGCAGGGTCCACGGCGGCGTCTTGATGCCCAGCTTGGGCAGCAGCCATTGCTCGATGCCCGTCATCAGCGAGCCGACGATCGTGCCCTTCTTGAACCAGGCCTTGAAGTTGCGCGATTGATCCAGCTCCTCGCGCAGCCAGCTCTTCTCGAAGGCCGCCGGGTAGGCGTTCAGCTCGTCGAGCGAGCGACCCGCGGCCAGCGCCTCGGCGATCGCGTCGGCGCACATCATCCCGGACTTGATCGCGGCATGGCTGCCCTTGATGCGCGCGGCGTTCAGGTAACCGGCGTCGTCGCCGACCAGCGCGCCGCCGGGGAAGACCTGCTTGGGCAGGCTCAGCAGGCCGCCGGCGGTGATCGCACGCGCGCCATAGCCCAGGCGCTTGCCGCCCTCGATGTGCTTGCGGATCGAGGGATGCGTCTTCCAGCGCTGCATCTCCTCGAACGGCGACATCCACGGGTTCTGGTAGTCGAGGCCGACCACGAAGCCCAGCGTCACCTTGTTGCCTTCCAGGTGATACAGGAAGCCGCCGCCGTAAGTCGCGTTGTCCAGCGGCCAGCCGGCGGTGTGCACGACCAGGCCGGGCTTGGCCTTGTCGGCCGGCACTTCCCACAGCTCCTTGATGCCGATGCCGTAGGTCTGCGGATCCTTCCCGGCGTCGAGCTGGAACTTCGCGATCAGCTGCTTGCCCAGATGGCCGCGCGCGCCTTCCGCGAAGATCGTGTACTTGCCGTGCAGCGCCATGCCGAGCTGGAAGCCCTCGTGCGGCTCGCCGTCCTTGCCCACGCCCACGTTGCCCGTGGCGACGCCCTTCACGCGGCCCTGCTCGTCGTAGACCACCTCGGCGGCGGCGAAGCCGGCGAAGATCTCCACGCCCAGCGCCTCGGCCTGCTGCGCCAGCCACTTCGTGACGTTGCCCAGCGAGATCACGTAGTTGCCGTGGTTGTGGAAGCAGCGCGGAATCAGCGCCTGCGGCGTGTCGGTGTGGCCGGACTCGCTCAGGAACAGCACCTGGTCGCCGGTGACCGGCTGGCCCAGCGGCGCGCCGAGTTCCTTCCAGTTGGGGAACAGCTCGGTGATCGCGCGCGGATCCATGACCGCGCCGGACAGGATGTGCGCGCCGGCCTCGGAGCCCTTCTCGAGCACCACCACCGAGATCTCCTGACCCTTCTCCGCGGCGATCTGCTTCAGGCGGATCGCGGTCGAGAGGCCGGCGGGACCGCCGCCGACGACGACCACGTCGTAGTCCATGCTGTCGCGCGGACCGTACTGGGCGATGAGTTCTTCGGAGGTCATGGTCATCCTTGCTCGTTCTAGTCGGAGTCCTGGCCGGCACCGGCGGGCGGCGGGGCCGGCTCGCTGTCTGGCTGGGGCGGTTTGCGGCGCATTCTAGCCGCGTGAACGGAAAAAAGAACGGTCGTGCTATTTATGAAATAGAGAGGCGGGTCGACTGCGCGATGCCGCCCAACCGTTCGCCGCACGACGGCCGCTCGGCGTGACCCGAACGGGAGTGCCCGGTCCCGGGCAGGCGCCGTACCATGGTCCGCGAATCCATTCCCTCACGGAGCCTTCATGACCATCCACGTTCAACGCGACAAGACCGGCCCGATGCGCCAGACGGTGATCATCCGCAAGCATGTGCTGACGGCCGACCAGTCGGTCGAAGGCGGTGGCGAGGACGCCGGCCCCGACGCGCACGAGCTCTACGATGCCGCGCTGGCGTCGTGCAAGGCGCTGACGGTACTCTGGTACGCGCGCCGCAAGGGCATGGCGCTGGAGGACGTGCTGGTGGACGTGGAGAGCGACCGTTCGCAGGAGCGGCAGGGGCTCTACAAGCTGAAGGCGTCGCTGACCTTCGTGGGGGACCTCAGCGACGAGGAGCGCCAGCAGTTGCTGGTTGTGGCGGACAAGTGCCCCGTGCACAAGCTGATGACGCAGGTGAAGACGGAGATCGAGACGGTGATGGCGGGCTGAGGCCGGCTGATCCTGACTGATCCTGCGTCGGGCCGGGGATCATCGTTGGGGCGGGTCTTGCGTGCTATCGTGGTCGGCACTTGTCCGGTCACACGAGAAGTTTTGCGAGAGACCTTGCCATGAGCTACAGCATCGATCTGGAGGGCCGCGTGGCCCTCGTCACGGGCGCGTCCAGCGGATTGGGCGCGCAGTTCGCCAGGACGCTGGCGAAGTCGGGCGCCTGCGTGGTGCTGGCGGCCAGACGCGTGGACCGCCTGAAGGACCTGCGCGCTGAGATTGAGGCCGGCGGCGGCGACGCGCACGTGGTGCAGATGGACGTCACCGACTTGGAGAGCATCGCCGCGGCGGTGGCAAGGGCGGAGACCGAGGTCGGCACGCTGGACATCCTGATCAACAACTCCGGCGTCAGCACGACGCAGCGACTGGTCGACGTGTCCCCGGAGGACTTCGACTACGTCATGGACACGAACGTGCGCGGCGCTTTCTTCGTCGCGCAGGAAGTGGGCAAGCGCATGCTGGCGCGGGCGCGCGGCGCGGCGCCGGGCACCTACACGGGCGGCCGCATCGTCAACATCGCCTCGATGGCGGGGTTGCGGGTGCTGTCGCAGATCGGCGTCTATGCGATGAGCAAGGCGGCGGTCGTGCACATGACCAAGGCGATGGCGCTGGAGTGGGGCAAGTTCGACATCAATGTCAACGCGATCTGCCCCGGCTACATCGACACGGAGATCAACCACCACCACTGGCAGACGGACCAGGGGCGGAAATTGGTGGAGCTGCTGCCGCGCAAGCGCGTGGGCACGCCGCAGGACCTGGACACGACCTTGCTGATGCTGTGCGCGAAGGAAAGCCGCTTCATCAATGGCGCGGTCATCCAGGCGGACGACGGATTCGGGGTTTGAGGAAAGAAGCGAGTCGATGGCTGTGAGAGAACTGAGCGCGCTGGAAGCGCGCGTGCTGGCGGTGCTGGTGGAAAAGGAATCCACGGTGCCGGACAGCTACCCGATGTCGCTGAACAGCCTGACCCTGGGCGTGAACCAGAAGACCGCGCGCGATCCGGTGATGAACGCGAGCGAGTCCGACGTGGCCGCGGTGCTGGACGAGTTGAAGGCGATGAGCCTGGTCAACAGCGTGAGCGGCAGCCGCGTGGCACGCTTCGAGCACAACATGAAGCGGGTGCTGGGCGTGCCGGGGCAGGCGGAAGCGCTGCTGGCGGTGCTGATCCTGCGCGGCGCGCAGACCTCGGCGGAGCTGCGGCTGAACTGCGAGCGCCTCCACCGCTTCGCGGACGTGTCGTCGGTGGAGGGATTCCTCCACGAGCTCGCGGCGCGCGAGCCCGCGCTGGCGGTGAAGCTGGCGAAAGCGCCCGGCGCGCGCGAGGCGCGGTGGGCGCATCTGCTGAGCGGCGAGCCGGCGATGCCGGTGTACCTGGCATCGGCGTCTCCGTCGAGCGCGAGCTCATCCTCCAACAGCGCGCGCGACGAAGAGATCGCCGCGCTGCGCGCTGAGGTGGATCAACTCAAGGCCGCCGTCGCGCGCATCCAATCGGAACTCGGCATTTCCGGCTGACTGCCTCTTTCGTAGAGGGCAGGTGTGAGTCCGACCGGCGCCCTTCTTACGCCCGCTCGCGCTAGCGGGAGGGGGCAGGGGTGAGGGCTGGGGTGAGGGCTGGGGTCTATGCCCCTCGCCAGACCGGCTTCCTGCGCTCCGTGAACGCTCCGACGCCTTCGCGGAAGTCCGCGCTGCCGTAGCACTGCCGGATCAGGTCGTCGACGTCGGGCAGGTTGCTCGAGGTGAGGCGTCGCAGGATCTCCTTGCTGACCGCCTGCGTCACCGGCGCCAGCGGGCTCAAGCGCTCGCAGAGCGCGTCCCGCGTAGCATCGAGCGCCTCGGCCGCGCAGACCGCGTGCAGATAGCCGCAGGCGAGCGCTTCATCCGCAAGCATCGACTCCGCCAGCAGGAGCATGCGTCGCACGCGCTGCTGTCCCCAGGCCACCTGCAGCCGCGCGATGTTGGCCGCCGACAAGGTGTTGCCCAGCGTGCGCGCGATGGGCACGGCGAACTTCGCATCCGTCGTCGCGATGCGGAAGTCGCAGGCCGTCGCGATCGCCAGACCGCCGCCGACCGCCCAGCCTTCGATCACCGCAACGGTGGGCATCGGCAACTGCTCGATGAGCTGGATGCCGCTGTCGATGCGCTGCTCGTAGGCGACGCCGTCGTCGCCGCCGAGTTCGCCGTCCCGGAAGTCGAGGAACTGCGCGATGTCGGTGCCGGCGACGAACGCCTGTCCGCCCGCGCCACGGAACACCACGACGCGGATCTCCCGATCGCGCGCGAGCGCTTCGCAGTGCTCAGCGAGCTGCCCGTACATGTCCCAGGTCATCGCATTGCGCGCCTCGGGCCGGTCGAAGGTGATCATGGCGATCGCGCCCTTGCGGCTCAGGCGGGTGGCGCCTTGGCCCGTGCGCTCGCCAGGCGCCTGATTCGCGCTCCCGCTCATGCGCCCGCCTTCGCGCGCTTCTCGCCGAACGCGCCGGCCTCCGCCAGCGCGCGCAGCTCCGCCGCGCCGATGCCGTATTCCGCCATCACCTCGTCGATATGCTGCCCCAGCAAAGGCGGCGGATGCCGCACCTCCTGCGGCGTGCCCAGCAGTTTCACCGCGAAGCCGATGTTGGGCACGGTGCCTTCGTTCGGGTGTTCGATCTCGATGCGCATCTTGCGGTGCTTGCCGTGCTCGCTGTTGAACGCCTGCGGATACGTCAGGATGGGTCCCGCCGGAATGCCCGCGGCCAGCATCCGTTCGATCCAGTGCTCGGTGGTGTCTTGCGTGAAGCTGCGCTCCAGCGACTCGATCAACGCCTCACGATGCGCGAGTCGCAAGGCCACGGAGCCGAAGCGCTCCTCAGCGAGCAGGTCGGTCCGCTCCAGCAGATTGCAGAGCTTCGTCCACAGCTTCTGATTCGTCGCGCCCATCACGAAGTAGCCGTCCGACGCCTTCACCGCCTGGTACGGCGCGCTCATGCGGTTGGAAGTCCCCAGCGGCGTCGGCTCGCGGCCGGTGCCCCAGTACTCGCAGGTGTCCCAGACCGAGAACGCCAGCGCCGAGTCGAACAGCGACGCATCCACGTACTGCCCGCGTCCGGTCGCCTTCGCGCCGATGTACGCGGACAGCGCGCCGTAGACCGCGAACAGCGCGCAGCCGATGTCGGCCACCGGCACGCCGGCCTTCACCGGCGGACCGTCGGCATAACCCGTCACGCTCATCACGCCCGACATCGCCTGCGCCATCAGGTCGAAGCCCGGCCGCTCCGACCACGGGCCCGACTGGCCGAAGCCCGAGATGCTCACGTACACCAGCGCGGGGTTGATCGCGCTGAGGGTCTCGTAGTCCATCCCCAGCCGCTTCATCGCGCCGGGACGGTAGTTCTCGATGAGGATGTCCGCCTCCTTGGCCATGCGGTACAGCACCTGCCTGCCGCCTTCGGACTTCAGATCCAGCGTCACGCTGCGCTTGTTGCGATTCATGTTGAGGAAGCCCATGCTGTCGGGTCCCTTCATCTTGAATCCCATCGCGCCGCGGGTCTGGTCGCCTTCGGGCGGTTCGATCTTCACGACGTCGGCGCCCAGATCGGCCAGCAGCATGCACGCATACGGGCCGGCCATCACCTGGCTGATGTCGAGCACGCGCACGCCCTTGAGCGGCAGCGGCCGCGCGGATTCAGTCGATGCAGTCATGGCTACTCCCTTCAGGCTTCCACACGGACGTTGGCATCCTTGACGACCTTCGCCCACTTCGTGCATTCGGCCTGGATGTAGGCGCCGAACTTCTCGCTGCTGCCGCCGGCGTCTTCCGCGCCGAATTCATCGAGCTTCGCGGCGATCTCGGGCAGCGCCAGCACCTTGTTCACGTCCTGGTTCATGCGCTGGACCATCTCGGCGGGCATGCCCTTCGGGCCGACCAGTCCGTACCACGACGCGGCGTCCAGGCCGGGGCAGCCGGACTCCGCCAGCGTGGGCACGTTGGGATAACTCTTGGCGCGCTTGACCCGCGTCTGCGCGATCGCGGTGACCTTGCCCTGCTTGATGAAGGGCGTGGCCGCGGTCATCGTGTCGAAGGCGAAATCGATCTGGCCGCCCATCAGGTCGACCAGCAGCGCGGACGAGCCCTTGTAGGGCACATGCGTGGCCTTGACCTTGGTGGCGAGCATGAACATCTCGAGGGCCAGGTGTTGCGCCGAGCCGATGCCGGACGACCCGAAAGAGACCTGACCCGGTCTGCTGCGGCAGAGCTCGACGATCTCCGGCACGGTGCGCACTTTCTGCGTGTCCACGCAGGTGAGCACATTGGGCGTGACGCCGACCATGACGATGGGGGAGAAGTCGCGGCGGGGGTCGTACTTGACGTTGGGCATCAGCGCCGGCGCGATGGCGTTGCTGTTGACGTGGGCCATCAGCAGGGTGGTGCCGTCGGCGGGCTGCTTGGCGACGTAGTCGGCCGCGATGACGCCGGTGGCGCCGGGCTTGTTCTCGACCAGCACCTGCGTGCCCCACATGACGCTGAGCTTCTGCGCGAGCACGCGGGCCAGCACGTCGGTGCCGCCGCCGGCGGCGAAGCCGACGATGATCCGCACGGGGGCGGTGGGCAGCGGCGCGGCCCGCGCCAGGGAGGGCAGGGCGAGGGCGCCCAGGCCGGCCAGTCCGGCGCTGGTGAAGCTTCTGCGGCGCATCGTTGTCTCCAGTCGTTGTTGTGGGGACGACTATTGAGCAACGAGGGGCCGGGCGGCCATCGCTAATTCAGCGGAGCAGGTTTCGCGGAATTCGTACGCGCGGCTTCCGTGTGCGCGAAATTGGTCCGGGCGAAAGTCGTCCGCGCAAACACTTCGGCGACGCTCATGGCGGCCGGCGAGAGACTGTCGGCGGGCCGGCAGCACAGGACGAACCGGCGTTGCGCCCAGGGCTCGGGGATCTCCACGCGCAGGAAGCGGGCGCCGCCCGCGACGGTCTTCGCCACCGCCTTGGGCATCACGCCGACGCCGAGGCCCTGCGCGATCAGCGCCGCGATGCTGTCGAATCCGCCGACCCGCATGCGCATGCGCAGCAGGCGGCCGGACTCGTGGGCCAGCTTCTCGAGCAGGGCCGAGATGGCGGACCCCTCGCCCAGGCCGATGACGTCGCAGGCGAGGATGTTGTCGAGCGTGGCCGGCGCGTGCGCGAACAGCGCGTGACCCCGCGGCGCGACGAGCATCAGTTCATCGCCGTGATACGGCATCGTCGGCAGGTCCACCGCGCCGAGCGAGGCCTCGAAGATGCCGACGTCGGCGGTGCCGCGCGTGAGCGCCTGCTGGACGTTGAGGCTGTTCATCTCCTGCAGGTCGATGCTCACGCCGGGGCAGGCGGCGGCGCAGCGCTCGATGTCGGCGGGGACGAACTGCAGCACGGCCGACTTCGGCGCGGCCAGGCGGACGACGCCCTGCGCGCCGCCGACGAAGGAGGCCGCGTCGTCCTGCATGCGCAGGACGGTGTGGGTGATGTTGCGGGCGTGGGCCAGCATGGCGCGGCCCGCGTCGGTGAGCGTCATGCCGTGCGGGCGGCGCTGGAACAGCGGCAGGCCGAACTGCGCCTCCAGCTCGGCGATGCGCCGCGACGCCGCGGCCGGCGCGATGTGCAGCCGCTCCGCCGCCCGCGTGACGCCGCCGAGCTCGGCGGTGGCGATGAACAGGTGGACCGTGGTGAGGTCGAAGTGCGGGCGGGCGGGGAGCTTCAGCGTCATCCGCCGATTACATCAGGTCGTCCAGTCGTATCGGCAGGTCCCGCACGCGCCGCCCGCAGGCGTTGAAGACCGCGTTCGCCACCGCCGCGCCGACGCCGGTGATCCCGATCTCGCCGACGCCGTGCGCGCCCATCGGCGTGTGCGGATCGGCGATGTCGGTCCAGATCACGTCGATCTCGGGCACGTCCATGTGGACGGGCACGTGGTACTCGGCCAGACTGGGATTCATGATCCGGCCGTTGCGTTCATCGAATTGCGTCTCCTCGGTCAGGGCCAGGCCCAGACCCATCACGATGCCGCCACGGAACTGGCTGGACGCCAGCTTCGGATTGATGATGCGGCCGCAGTCGAAGGACCCGAGGAAACGGCTGACGCGCGGCTCGCCGGTGATCGCATTCACACGCACCTCGCAGAACATCGCCCCGAACGAATGCATCGACCAGTGCTGCATCTCCAGCGGCGGCGGGGCGCTGGCCTCGACGGTGAGGTCCTCGCGCTTCGCGGCGGTCAGCAGGTGCGCCAGACGCTGCTGCCGCCCCGGATCTTCCCGGCTGACGAGCGCGCCGTCGCGCGCCTCGACGTCCTCCGCTTTGAGTCCGTGCAGCGGCGACGCCTTGTCGGCCAGCTTCAGCAGGCCCTCGATCAAGGCATCGCAGGCCAGCATCACCGCCTTGCCGATCGACGCGGTCTGTTGCGACCCGCCCGCCAGCACCAGGCCGGGGAAGGTCGAATCGCCGTAGCTGAAGTCGACGTCCGCCATCGTCAGGCCGAGGCGCTCCGCCGTGATCTGCGTCTGCGCGGTGGCCGTGCCCATGCCCATCTCGTGCGCGGCGATCTGGACCCTGACGCGTCCGTCGGCGGACAGCGTGAGCCTGGCCGCGCCGCCGGGCATGCGGTAGTAGGGGTAGGTCGCCGTCGCGCAGCCGAAACCGACCAGCCACTCGCCCTCCCGCCGCGCGCCGGGCCGGGCGTGGCGGTGCTGCCATCCGAAGCGCTCGGCGCCCGCCCGGTAGGCCTCGGCCAGGTGACGCGACGAGAAGGGCGTGCCGGTCGTCGGATCCTTCTCCGGCTCGTTGCGCAGGCGCAGTGCGATCGGGTCCATGCCCAGCGCGACCGCCAGTTCGTCGATGGCCGACTCCAGTGCGAAAGTCCCGACCGACTCGCCGGGCGCGCGCATGAAGGTATTGGCCAGCATGTCGACCTCGGCGGTCTGCACGTCCAGCTTGAAGCTGCCGGCGCCGTACACGCACTTCGCCGGCAGGATGAAGGGCTCCGGCATGTTGTTGTGCGGGGTCATCGCGACGGTGCCGGTGTGGATCAGCGCGTCGAAGCGGCCGTCGGTCTGCGCGCCGATGGCGACGCGCTGCTCCGTGCAGGTCCGTCCGCCGACGATGCGGTGCACGCCCTCGCGGGACAGCATGATCCTCACCGGCCGTCCCGCCAGCCGCGAGGCCGCGGCGGCGAGCACCTGATGCCGCCACAGCGTCTTGCTGCCGAAGCCGCCGCCGACGAAGGGCGAGGTCACATGCACCTGCTTCTCGTCGATGTCGAAGATCTGGGCCAACGTCCAGGCGGAGTGCGCCACGCCCTGCGACGCGTCGTGCACATGGAGCTCATCGCCTTGCCAGGCCAGCGTCGCCGCGTGGAGTTCGATCGGGTTGTGGTTGTAGCGCGGCGTGGTGTAGGTGGCGTCCACGCGGTGCGGCGCGGCCTGCAGCGCGGCCTCGGCGTCGGCGATCTCCGTGTGCAGCGGCTCACCCTGGAAGACGCCGGTCCTGGTGCCCTTGGACTTCGCCTCGCCGAACGAGGTCGTGGCGGGCTCGACCGCGTAGGTCACCCGGATCAAGGACGCGGCGTGATCGGCCTGTTCCTGGGAATCGGCCAGCACCAGCGCGATCGGCTGACCGTTCCAGTGCACGGCGTCGTCCTGCATCACCGGCAGGTCGTCGCCACCCGCCGCCTTCTCCTTGGTGAGGAACAGCGGGGAAGGCTTCATCTTGGGTGCGTTGCGGTGCGTCATCACCAGCGCGACACCCGGCGCGGACTCGGCGGCGGCCGTGTCCAGCGACGACACACGGCCTTTCGCGATGCTGCTGAAGACCAGCGCCGCGTAGACCAGGCCGTCCATGGGGAACTCGGCGGCGAAGCGCGCCTCGCCCTTGACCTTCAATGGACCGTCGACGCGCGACACCGACGCGCCGACGAGGCCCTGGCGGCGCTCGATCAGCGGGTCCGGCCTGCCCCCCGGCATCCAGGCATCGGGGGCGACCTCGATCGCCTTCTTCATCACCGCCTGTGCGGCGTCCTTGAGCAGGCTCATGGCTGGGTCTCCGTCAGTTGGTTCAGCACGGCGATGACCGTGCGGCGTGCCAGATCGATCTTGAAGGCGTTGTGACGCAGCGGCCGGGCATCGGCCAGCTCCGCATCGATCGCGGCCAGGAAGGCCGCTTCCGTGGCCGGCTGGCCCTTGAGCAGCGCTTCCGCCTTCAAGGCACGCCAGGGCTTGTGCGCGACGCCGCCGAGCGCCAGCCGGACGTCCTTCACCAGGCCGTCCTGCAGGTCCAGCGCGGCGGCCACCGACACCAGGGCGAAGGCGTAGCTCGACCGGTCGCGCACCTTGCGGTAGGTGGAGCGGGTGGCGAACGCCAGTGCCGGGAGTTCGACGGCGGTGATCAGCTCGCCGGGCCGCAGCTGCGTGTCGATCTCGGGGCGGTCCTTGGGCAGGCGATGGAGGTCGATCAGCGGCAGTGAGCGTTCGCCGTCCGGATGGCGCAGATGGACCACCGCGTCGAGCGCCGCGAGCGCGACGCACATGTCGGACGGATGCGTCGCCACGCAGGTCGGCGAGGCGCCGAGGATCGCGTGCATGCGGTTGAAGCCCTCCAGGGCGTCGCAGCCTTGTCCGGGCTCGCGCTTGTTGCAGCGCGAGCCGTCGCTGTCGTAGAAATAGGCGCAGCGCGTGCGCTGCAGCAGGTTGCCGCCGACGGTGGCCATGTTGCGGATCTGCGCCGAGGCGCCGGCGACGATCGCGCGCGACAGCAGCGGGAAGCGCTCGCGCACGGCGGGATGGGCGGCCAGCGCGGTGTTGCGCACGCTGGCGCCGATGGTGAGACGGCCGTCGTCGTGCGCGGTGATGTCGCCGTCCAGTCCGGTGACGTCGACCAGCGCGTCCGGCCGCTCCAGCGTCTCGCGCAGGAGATCCACGAGATTGGTGCCGCCGCCGAGGTACTTCGCGCCCGGCGCCGCACCCTTGAGCAGCGCCTCGGCCGGATCTCCGGCGCGTGTGTAGATGAAGGGTTTCATCGCGCAACCTCCGCGACGTTCTCGTCGGCGGCGGTCGCGGCAACGACGGCGGTCTCCGTGACGACGCCGGCGGCGATCGCCTCGACGATGCCGTTGTAGGCGCCGCAGCGGCAGAGGTTGCCGCTCATGCGTTCGCGCAGTTCCTCGCGCGTCAGCGGGATCACGCGCGCCTTCAAGTCCTGCGTCACATGGCTGGGAACGCCGCGACGACATTCATCCGCCATGCCCACTGCGGAACAGATCTGACCGGGCGTGCAGTAGCCGCACTGGAAGCCGTCATGCTCGATGAAGGCCTGCTGAAGCGGGTGCAGGCCATCTGCGCCCGCCAGCCCTTCGATGGTGGTGATCGAGCGTCCCGCGTACTGCACGGCCAACGCCAGGCAGCCGAGCACGCGTTCGCCGTCGGCCAGGACGGTGCAGGCACCGCAGGCGCCCTGGTCGCATCCCTTCTTCGAGCCGTGCAGGTGCAGATGCTCCCGGAGGAAGTCGAGCAGGGAGACCCGCGGGTCTTCGGGCAAGGGGACGGTGGTCCCGTTGATGATGATGGACACGGTACGACCTCCGGTAAGACGATGGGAGGAGGTCGGCAACCCGGATGCCCGATGCCGGGTCGCTGTACCGGGCGCGCTGAAGGCGCGCCGGCGTCCCTGGGGATCAGGACGCCAGGCGCTTCGCGAGGCGATACATGAATTCGTGGAAGTCGTTGAGCGATTTCACGCGGATGTGTTCGTTGAGCCCGTGCACGCCGCTGGGCTCGACGCCGGAGAAGGTGCCGACGCCGTAGGTCCAGATGCCCGCGTTGTTGAGGAAACGGCCGTCGGTCGTCGCCACCAGCATGGTCGGGATCACCGGCACGCCGGGCCAGAACTCCGCGGCGGTGCTTTCGACAGCCTGGATCACGAGCGGCGACATCGGCGGCTGCGGCGACGCCAGCGCCTCGTTGATGGCGCGGACGCTGATGCGCTCGTCGGCCATCACCTTCACCAGCGTCTTCCGTACGTCGTCCGCCGACTGGCCCGGCAGGATGCGGCAGTTCACGGTCGCGCGGGCACGTTGCGGCAGCGCGTTGGTCGCGTGGCCGGCGTCGACCATGGTCGCCACGCAGGTGGTGCGCACGCTCGAGTTGTAGACCGGCGATTTCGCCCACAGTCGCTCCAGCGCCGCGGTGTCCGTCGGCTTCGCGAGCAGCCCACGCAGATCGGCCGCGATGTCCTTGTTGGCGTCGAGCTTCGCGACTCGCTCGAAGTAGGCACGGGTCGTGTCGTTGAACTGGATGGGGAAGTCGAAATTCGACAGGCGCGCGAGACCCTCGGCGAGCCGGTAGATCGCGTTGTCGCGCACGGGCACGGCGCTGTGGCCGCCGGGATGCGTCACTTCGAGCTCGTAGCCGACGTACACCTTCTCGCCGATCTGCAGGCTGTAGGAGACCGGCCGCTCGTCCTTGTCGAGCGTCCCCCCGCCGCCCTCGTTGAGCGCGAGCTCGGCGTCGATCAGCGCGCGGTGGTGCTTGAGCAGGTAATCGAGCCCGTCCCACGTCGACGGGATGATCTCCTCGTCGCAGGTGAGCGCCATGATGATGTCGCGTTTCGGGACGAGCTTCTCCTCCTTGTAGCGGAGCATGTTGCTCACATGCGTGGCGACCTGCGACTTGTCGTCGGAGGTGCCGCGGCCGTAGTAGACGCCGTTCTCCTCGATGAGCTTGAACGGGTCGCGGGTCCAGTCCTCGCGCTTCGCTTCGACGACGTCGAGGTGCGCGACCAGCAGCAGCGGACGCTTCTCGCCGCTGCCCTTCAGGCGCAGCACGAGGTTGCCTTTCGTCGGCGCGTCGGGCGGGACGATGACCTGCATGTCGCCGTCCGCGTAACCGGCCTGCTTCAGGCGCTTCGCCATCGCCTCGGCGGCGACGGTGCAACTGCCCGACGAGTTGGTCGTGTTGGTCTCGACGAGTTCCTTGAAGATCTCGTGGAAGCGACGCAGCTCGCGCGGCGGCGTGGCGTCGGCGGCGAGCGCCGCGGCGTTGGGGATGAGGATCGTAAGCGCGACGGCGAGCGTCGACCAGGTTCGGGTCATGACGGCCTCCCTTGGAACAGGCGTCCGCGCTGGCCGAGCGCGACGCCGGGGGATGCTCCTACGAATGCGAGGTCGGGGCGCTAGCGGCAAACCCTGAGCCTCCGGAGCGGGACCCGCGTGAATGTGTCCTGGGGTTACCCAATCTCACGAGACGCGCCCGGAAGAGCTTCGACACTGCGCGCAGTCATCCAAGCTTCCACTTCTTTCAGGGACCGTCATGCACGCTATTCCTCGTCGAGTCGTCCAACGCCTCAGTCTCATTGCGCTCGCCTGCGGCGCGATCGCGCCCGCCCACGCGGCGCTCAGCCTGACGATCGCGCAGGATGTCTGGTCCGGCGGCTTCTGCTCGCGCGCCACCATCCGCAATCCCGGCAGTACGGCCAGCGGCGCGTGGACGCTGCGCTTCGAGATGCCCAAGGGGCAGTTGAACGGTACCTGGAACGGCCAGTTCAAGAATGAATCCGCCACCACGGTGGCCGTCACCGGCATCAGCTGGAACTCGCCGACGGCCCCGGGGCAGAGTTTCGAAGTCGGCTTCTGCGGCACCGGCACGGCGCCCAGCCCGACCTCGTTCCGCATCGCCGAGGCCGGTGCGCCCGCGCCCGCGCCGTCCCCAGCGCCCGCGCCGTCCCCAGCGCCCGCACCGTCCCCAGCGCCCGCACCGTCGCCCGCGCCCGCGCCAGCGCCTTCTCCGGCGCCCGCACCAGCACCGGCTCCTGCACCCGCACCTGCACCTGCACCTGCACCTGCACCTGCACCTGCACCTGCACCTGCAGGCGATCTCTCCGTTCCGGCGACGGGCCAGTTCAAGCTGCCGTTCAGCGTCGCGACGGATGGCCGCATCCTCGACAGCCAAGGCGTTGCGGTCTCGATCCGTGGCGTCAACTGGTTCGGCTTCGAGACGCAGGACCTGGTGGCGCACGGCCTCTGGCAGCGCAACTACAAGGACATGATCGGCCAGATGAAGGATCTCGGCTTCAACGCCGTGCGCCTGCCTTTCTGCCCGGCGACGCTGCGGTCCACGGGCCGTCCGAGCGGCGCGCTGAACACCAGCGTGAATCCCGACCTGGCCAACAAGACGCCGCTGCAGGTGCTGGACCGCATCGTGGCCGAGTTTGCGACACGCGGCTTCTACGTGCTGCTCGACCATCACCGTCCGGACTGCAACGCGATTTCAACGACGCCGCAGATTCCCGGCTACACGATGGACCAGTGGGTGGCCGATCTGCAGTTCGTCGCCGACCGTTACCGCAACGTTCCGAACGTCTTCGCGATCGACCTGAAGAACGAGCCGCACAGCACCGGCGGTTCCGGCGCCTTCTGGGGCACGGGCGACATCAGCAACGACTGGAAGCTCGCGGCGGAGCGTGCCGGCAGCGCCGTGCTGAGCAGCAACAGCAAGCTGCTGGTGTTCGTCGAAGGCGTGTCCGACAACCAGGGGCGTTGCGAGAACCCTGATTCGCACTGGTGGGGCGGCAACATCGAGCCGGTGGCCTGCTATCCGATCGATGAGACCAAGATCCCGAAGAACCGGCTGGTGCTGTCGCCGCATATCTACGGCCCGTCGGTGAGCGGGCAGCCTTACTTCAACGACGGCACGGGTTTCCCGAACAACATGCCGGCCATCTGGCAGAACCAGCTCGGACGCTTCATGGGGAAGAACGCCGTGGTGCTCGGCGAGTTCGGCGGCCGCTTCACCGACAAGGACCGCCAGTGGCAGGTCAAGTTCGTGGACTGGATGAAGTGCAAGGGCGTGCGCAACTTCTTCTACTGGTCATGGAATCCCAATTCCGGAGACACTGGCGGCATCCTGCAGGACGACTGGCAGAGCGTGTCGCAGGACAAGTACAACAACCTCAAGCGGCTGTGGGACGGCTCGGCGGTGGACGCCAACGTGTGCAAGTAGGCGAGGCGGGCGCAAGGGTCAAGGCTTGACGCCACAATGGTCCGCGGCCGTCGTGGCGACGGCCCGGAGATCCCATGCGCGTTGTTCCCTTCAAGATCCATGTGCCCGAAGAGCGGCTGATCGACCTGCGCGATCGCCTCTCGCGCGTCCGCTGGCCCGCGTCGCTGGACGAGGCCGGCTGGGCGGACGGCACGTCGCTGGCGTTCATGCACCGTCTCGTCGCGCATTGGCGGGATCGCTTCGATTGGCGTGAGCAGGAAGCGCGGCTGAACACGCTCGGCCATTTCATGGCGACCGTCGACGGTGCCGACGTCCACTTCATCCATCAGAAGAGCGCGATGCCGGATGCGTTCCCGCTCGTGCTCACGCACGGCTGGCCGGGGTCCGTCGTCGAGATGACGCACATCGTCGGGCTGCTCACCGATCCGGCCGCGCACGGTGGCGATGCCGCCGACGCGTTCGACGTCGTCGTGCCGTCGCTGCCGGGTTACGGCTTCTCGCCCGCGCCGAAGAGCGCGGGCGTGGGCTCACGCGAGATCGCAGGCCTGTGGCACGGCCTGATGCAGGGCCTCGGCTACGAGCGCTTCGGCGCGCAGGGCGGCGACATCGGCGCAGGCGTGTCGACGTGGCTCGCGCGGCGCTTCCCGGAGGTCGTCGTCGGTATCCACCTGAACTACATCCCCGGCGGCTTCCGGCCGCATGTCGACGAGCAGGATGCTCCCGTCACGGATGAGGAGCGCGCTTTCCAGACGATGGCCGCCGGCTGGTATGCGGAGGAGGGCGCCTATGCCGCGCTGCAGGGCACCAAGCCGCAGACGCTCGCCTATTCGCTGGCGGACTCGCCGGTGGGGCTGGCGGCGTGGATCGCCGAGAAGTTCCGCTCATGGAGCGACTGCGGCGGCGACCTCGAAAGCGTCGTGTCGATGGACGAGCTGCTCACCGACATCTCGCTCTACTGGTTCAACGACAGCATCACCGCGTCGCTGCGGCTCTACAAGGAGAACCGCGCCCGCCCGCATGTCTTCGCGCCCGGCGAGCGCGTGACGCCGCCGATGGGCATGGCGCTGTTCCCGAAGGAGCTGCCGACGCCGCCGCGCTCGTGGGTGGAGCGCGCCTACGACGTCCAGCGATGGGAAGTGATGCCGCGCGGCGGGCACTTCGCGGCGCTGGAGCAACCCGAGCTGCTGGCCCAGGAGATCCGCGCGTTCTTCCGCCCGCTGCGCGCGCAACTGAACCGAGGATGACCGGCATGCGATTTGAACTGCCTGAGGACAAGAAGCTCGTCCACGAGACCCGCATCCCGATCCGCTGGGGCGACATGGACGCGATGGGCCATGTGAACAACACGGTCTACTTCCGATACCTGGAGATCGTGCGCGTGGAGTGGCTGGACAGCCTCGGCCATCCGCCGAGCCCCGATGGACAGGGGCCGGTGATCGTCAACGCGTTCTGCAACTTCCACAGGCAGCTCGCGTATCCGGGCGAGATCCTGGCGAAGCACTACGTGTCGAATCCGGGGCGATCGAGCTTCGACACGTGGATCACGCTGGAGCGGCTCGATGAGCCCGGCGTGATCTACGCGTCCGGCGGCGCGACGACGGTGTGGCAGGACGCGACGATTCAGAAGTCGGTGCCATTGCCGGAGTGGCTCAGGCAGAAGCTCTGACGCCTTCTCTGACGCTCAGTCGCCACACTCGCTATCGCCCTGATCGGCCATCGGTGTCAATAGTGCATGCGGCTGAGGCGCTCCCCCGCCTCGCCATACATGGCAACCCACCGCGCCGCTGGCAATGTGGCCCACGGTGCCGCGCCGGCATCGCCACGAAGCAGGAGCCGCCATGTTGCCGGAGAAGACCCGATCCATCGTGAAGGCCACCGTGCCCGCCTTGAAGCTGCACGGCGAGGCGATCACCTCGCACTTCTATGCCCTGATGCTGTCGGAGCATCCGGAGCTCAAGGCCTTCTTCAACGAGACCCACCAGCGCGAAGGCACCCAGGCACGCGCTCTCGCCGGCGCTGTCCTCGCGTACGCGGAGCACATCGACCGCCTGGTGGCCATCGCGCCCGCGCTGCCCCGCATCATCCAGAAGCACGTGGCGCTGGGCATCCGACCCGACCATTACCCCATCGTTGGCAGCGCGCTGCTGCGCGCCATCCGCGCCGTGCTCGGCGACGCCGCCACCGACGAGGTGATGCAAGCCTGGGCCGACGCCTACGGTTCGCTCGCGGATCTGCTGATCCACGCGGAGGAGGAGGTGTACGCCGCGACCGAAGCCACGCCGGGCGGCTGGCGAGGCACGCGCCGGTTCCGCGTCACGCGCAAGGAGCGCGAGAGCGAGCTCATCACCTCGTTCTACCTGGAACCCGTGGACGGCGCGCCGCTGCTGAAATTCCGCCCCGGCCAGTTCCTGACCCTGGTGCTGGATCTGAAGGGCCGCGAGATCCGCCGCAACTACTCGCTGTCGGACGCGCCGGGCAAGCCCTGGTACCGCATCTCCGTGAAGCGCGAGCCCGGCGGCGAGGCGTCGAACTGGCTCCACGACCGTCTGCATGCCGGCATGACCGTGGACGTGCTGCCGCCGGCGGGCGAGTTCATCCTGGACGAATCCTCGACGCGCCCCATCGTGCTGGTCACGGGCGGCGTCGGCATCACGCCGGCGCTGTCCATGCTGGAGGCGGCCGCGGACAGCGGCCGGTCCATCCACTTCATCCACGCCGCCCTGCACAGCGGCGTGCACGCCTTCCGGCACCGGGTGGAGCAGCTCGCGTCGTTGAACGAGGACATCCTGCCGCTGTTCCTCTACGATGAACCGCGCGAGGACTGTCCGCCGCACCAGCCCGGCCGGGTGACCCAGGCCCTGCTCGAGCAGGTGCTTCCCGCCGACCGCGACGTCGACCTCTACTTCCTCGGCCCCAAGGGCTTCATGAAGGCGATGTTCGGCATCACGCGGGACCTCGGCATTCCGCCGGCGCAGGTGCGCTTCGAGTTCTTCGGACCTCTGGAGGTCATGACCGGCTGAACCGGCAGCCCTCTTCGCTGCAACCGGGGCGGGCTTCAGGAGAGGACCATGCGTGAGGTTCGGCGACTTGCGCGGCGAGCGGCTCGGCGAGCGGCTCTGCAAGCAGCCCGCCGATGGCCGCGCCGATCGCCATGTCGTCGACGCGTCCGAATTCATGCAGGCGGAGTCGCCCCTGTCTGTCGATCAGCAGCACGCTGGGCGTGCCTCGCAGCGCCAGCGCGCTCATGGTCGCGGGAATGCGGCCGTGCGGCTGGTCGGCGGCGACCGGGAAGGTGAAGCGGTATTCATGGAGGAAGGCCGCCAGCGCCTCGGGCTGCTCCATGACCTGGTGGTGCTCGAAGACCGTGTGCAGGCCGATCACCTGCAGCCCCGCCGCGCCGAACAGCTGGTGCATGCGTTGCGCCTGTGGAAGCCCGTGGGCGACGCAGCCCGGGCACAGCATCTGGAAGGCGTGCAGCGCGACGACCTTGCCGCGCAACCGGGCGAGACTGAGTTCGCCCTGGATGTTGAACCAGCGCGCCGCCTGCAGCTCGGGTGCGGTGGGATGAAGGACGGGAAGGGTCGATGTCATGGGCTTCTCCAGCGATCAGCCGTGATCCGGCCGTGCCGGACAGTGTCGTCCCCGCCCGCCTGGACAGATGCTCCAAACGTCTCCGTGTCGTACCGGATCGTCCAGCCGATCACCGAGGGGAAGGCAGTCGGAACCGGACCAGGTTCCAGCGCGTGACGCGCTCTTCCCATTCGTCGCCCTCGACCGGCGTCAGCGGGAGGGCGAGGTTGGCGACGACCATCCACTTTCCAGACACGGCCGTGCCGGAGGGGAACAGCAATCCCCGCGGCGAGCCGTCCGCGTTGATGCCGATGAACTCGCCGGCGCGCACCTGGATGAGCCCGCGCTCGTCGATGCCGAAAATGGCGTCGACCTGATTGGCCGCCACCCACAACAGGCCGTCGAGGAACATGAGGCCGTCCGCACCCGGGATGCTTTCGGTAAGCACCGACATCTGGCCGGTCGACAGCACGAGCTTGAGCACACGACCGTCGCCCGCGTTGTTGATGAACAGGACATCGGGATCGCTGCCGAACGCCAGGCCGTTCGCGCCGAACGGCAGATGCCCCGCCGTCGCGAGCAGCGGATCGCGCGAGATCGTGTCGACGCGGCACGGCCTGCAGCGGGCGACGCCGTCGATGCGATAGACAGCGCCCTGGAAGCTGTCGGAGATATACAGGTTGCCGGACGCGTCGAAGACCATGCCGTTGGGGGCGGGGAATCCGCTGGAACCGTAGCTCACCTGGTCGGTGCTGCCGTCCGGATTGTTCACGATCCTCGGCGGCACCGCCGGAGGATCGAGCTTGTCGAAGACGGCGACGTCTTCCAACACACTGCGGGACGTGAACGCGGCGTCCAATCGCTGCAGTTTGGAGGCGCCGAAGTTCAGGAGGTAGAGCTTGCCGTCGGCGTAGGCGATGCCCGTCAGCGGCGTCGCACCGAACGGGTAGCGCGCCAGGAGCTTTCCCGACGCTGAATAGCGCAGCACCTGGTTGTTGCGCAGCGTCGCGGGCTCGCGTGCATCGAAGGTGCCCACGAACAGGTCGCCGTTCGCGGGATTCGATGCCAGGCCCTCGGGGTGCCGCACGTCCGCGGGCAGCGTGATGAACGGCTCCACCGCGATGCGCCGCGGACCGGAGACCTCGCCGGCGATGGCGCCCTGTCCCAGAACGCACAGGGCCAGGGCGAGGGGGTGGAGCAGGGCGTTCATGGCGTCATCCTCACGAAGGGAGATGCCGCGCGCGGCGGAGACGCGCGGCGTGGGGCACCACTCAGCCCTTGAGGAACGCCAGCAGATCCGCGTTCAGCTGGTCCTTCGCGGTGTCGCCGAGGGAATGGCTGCCGCCCTTGTAGATCTTGAGCTGGGCGCCCTTGACGAGCTTGGCCGAGAGCAGCGCCGCGCCTTGGATGGGCACGATCTGGTCTTCATCCCCGTGGATGATCAGCGTGGGGACGTCGAACTTCTTCAGGTCCTCGGTGAAGTCGGTCTCGGAGAAGGCCTTGATGCAGTCGTACGCGTTCTTGTGCCCGGACATCATCCCTTGCGTCCACCAGGAACGGATCAGGCCCTCCGAGACCTTCGCCCCGGGCTTGTTGAAGTTGAAGAAGGGGCCCGAGGCGACATCGAGGAAGAACTGCGCCCGGTCCGCCAGGTAGGCCTTGCGGAAGCCGTCGAAGACCTCGATCGGCAGGCCGACGGGGTTGTTGGCCGACTTCAGCATGATGGGCGGCACGGCGCCCATCAGCACGGCGCGCGAGACGCGCTTGCTGCCGTGGCGCCCGATGTAGCGGGCGACCTCGCCCCCGCCGGTGGAGTGCCCGATCATCGTGGCGCCCTTGAGGTCGAGCTTGGTGAACAGCTCGTTCAGATCGTCCGCGTAAGTGTCCATCTCGTTGCCGTTCCAGGGCTGAGACGAGCGGCCGTGACCGCGACGGTCGTGCGCGATGCAGCGATAGCCATGGCTGGCGAGGAAGAACATCTGCGCTTCCCATGCGTCCGCCGTCAGCGGCCAGCCGTGGGAGAAGGTGACCACGGGGCCGTTGGCCGGGCCCCAGTCCTTGTAGTAGATCTGGGTGCCATCCTTGGTGGTGATCGTGGACATGTTTTTCCTTTCGGAGGAGTTGTCGGACGAAGGTCCGGACGATTGACGGGCCGTCGTGGCCGCGAGGGAGGTTCCAGGACTGAAGGCGGTGGCCAGCGGCAGCGCCGCCGCGGCAGCCAGTCCGACGCTGCTGATCAGGAGGTCCCGCCTTCCCGGGTCGACCTCGTCTGCTTCTCGACTCATCTCTTGCTCCTTGGCTGGACGCGCGATGGCGCCTCGGGGTCAGGCGTTGCGTCCGACCCGGAGACGGATCGTCCCCGGACATCCGCCCCGGGGCATCCATCGGGACACGGTCGACCGCGGGTACCGGCGGATCGGGCCGGGCGTACGCCATTGGATAGATGCCGACCCGCGGCGGAACGGGCATCGTCGCAAAGCCCATCACTGCCCGGAGCAGCCATGACCCGACCCATGACCCACGCCAACGGCGCCCCCGTCGTCGACAACCAGAACATCCAGACCGCGGGGCCGCGCGGGCCGGCGCTGCTGCAGGACGTCTGGCTGCTCGAGAAGCTGGCGCACTTCGACCGCGAGGTGATCCCGGAGCGCCGCATGCACGCGAAAGGCTCCGGCGCCTACGGCACCTTCACCGTCACGCACGACATCACGCGCTACACACGGGCCCGGCTCTTCGACCAGGTCGGCAAGACCAGCCGGCTCTTCCTGCGCTTCTCCACCGTGGCCGGAGAACGCGGCGCCGCGGACGCGGAACGCGACATCCGGGGCTTCGCGGTCAAGTTCTATACCGAGGAAGGCAACTGGGATCTGGTGGGGAACAACACGCCGGTCTTCTTCATGCGCGACCCGCTGCGCTTCCCCGACCTCAACCATGCGGTCAAGCGCGACCCGCGCAGCAACCTGCGCAGCGCACAGAACAACTGGGACTTCTGGACGCTGCTGCCGGAGGCGCTGCACCAGGTGACGATCGTGATGAGCGATCGCGGCCTGCCCGACGGCTATCGCCACATGCACGGCTTCGGCAGCCATACCTACAGCTTCATCAACGCCGCCAACGAGCGTCATTGGGTGAAGTTCACCCTCAAGACCCAGCAGGGCATCCGCAACCTCACCGATGACGAGGCCGCCCGGATCGTCGCCGGCGACCGGGAGAGCGCCCAGCGCGACCTTTTCGAGGCCATCGAGCAGGGCGATTTCCCGCGCTGGACCCTCTACATCCAGGTGCTGAGCGAGGCCGACGCGCAAGCGCTGCCCTACAACCCCTTCGACCTGACCAAGGTCTGGCTGCATCGGGATGCGCCGCTCATCGAGGTCGGCACGCTCGAACTCAACGAGAACCCGTCCAACTACTTCGCCGACGTGGAACAGTCCGCGTTCTCGCCGGCGAACGTGGTGCCGGGCATCGGCTTCTCACCGGACAAGATGCTGCAGGCCCGGCTGTTCAGCTACGGCGACGCCCAGCGCTATCGACTGGGGGTGAACCACATGCAGATCCCCGTCAATGCGCCGAAGTGCCCGTTCCACAGCTACCACCGCGACGGACAGATGCGCGTGGACGGCAACGCCGGCGGCGTACCGGCCATCGTGCCCAACAGCCGCGGCGACTGGAACGACCATCCCGAGCTGCACGAGCCACCGTTGGCCCTCGAAGGCGCGGCCGACCACTGGGACCATCGCGCCGACGACGACTACTTCACCCAGCCGGGGCTGCTCTTCCGGCAGATGACGGACGCGCAGAAGGACGCCCTGTTCCAGAACACGGCCCGCGCGATCGCCGGGGCGAGCGACGAGGTGAAGGCGCGCCATATCGCCAACTGCGCGCGCGCCGATGTCGCCTATGGCGACGGCGTGAAGGCCGCCATCTTCGGGCCTTCCCGGTGAGCGGGAGGGCGCTCGCGCCCTCCCATCGATAGTGGTGGCAGCGAGGTCGTCGCGCCATCCTGGAGTCTCCAACAGGAGGACCCCTCATGAGCTCACCATCATCCGCGCCGCGTCGCGCCCTCATCGTCATCGATGTGCAGAACGAATACATCGACGGCAAGTTCCGGATCGAGTACCCGCCGGTCCCGTCGTCCCTCCCGAAGATCGAGCAGGCGATGGATGCCGCGAAGGAGGCGGGCGTGCCCGTCGTCGTGGTGCAGCACGTGCTGCCGCCGGAGGCGCCCATCTTTGCCGAGGGCTCGGAGGGCGTGAAGGTCTACCCCAGCATCGCCGCCCGGCCGCGGGACCTGCTGGTGACCAAGCGCCTGCCGAGCTGCTTCACCGGCACCGAGCTGAAAGGCTGGCTGGACCAGCACGGCATCGACACGCTGACCATCGTCGGCTACATGACGCACAACTGCGACGACTCGACGACCCGCGAGGCCATGCATCGCTGCTATCAGGTCGAGCTGCTGAGCGACGCCACCGGCTCGCTCCCGTACACGAACCAGGCCGGCAGCGCCTCGGCGGAGCAGATCCACAAGACCACGCTCGTGGTCATGCAGTCGACCTTCGCCGCCGTGATGACGACGGACGAGTGGCTGGCCGCGCTCAAGCATGAGCACCAGCCCGTGCGCGACAACATCTTCCTGTCCAACCAGCGCGCGGTGGGCACGCCGCTGAGCGCGCTGTGATCCGCGGAGGACCCATGAAGCAGACGATCACCCCGACGCTTCTCGCCACGGCGTTCGCGCTGACCGCGGGCGCGCCCGCGGCGGCGCACGACGCCGCGAGCCACACCGGCGGCCTCCAGACGGCGTCGACGCCGGCCGTGCAAGCCCCGTTCGACATCGTGCACACCAAGATCACCACCAAAGGCAATGTCGCGACCTTCCACATCGCCGTCTCCGGCAAGGCCGGAGACTCCCGTCCGAGCGCGTCCGGCAAGCTGGCGGGCAGCTCGGTCTTCTCCTACGTCTGGCCGACCACGATCGATCCCTCGGTCGTCGGCTTCGAGCGCAAGGCCGGCATCCTCGCGATGGCGGTCACCTCCCACCCCGATTTCGACGATACGCCGCTGTACGACGAGAACGGGGACGGCGATGTCGGCAACGACGGCGACCTCTGGCACTCGCACTGGGTCGTGCTGAAACCCGACGACGCCTGCGGGAAGGGCGCGCTGAAAGTGGTGGACATCCCGGCGGGCGCCAAGCCGCGGCTGCCCAAGACCTGGCCCGGTTTCCCCATCCTGCTGGACAGCCCCGGCTGGTCGCCGACGTTCAAGGGCGACACGGTGGAGGTCCGCGTACCCTTCGACGACATCGGCGTGGTGAAGGCCTCGTCGTTCGACGGCGTGACGGCGGGGCTGCGCGTCAACGCCAGCGTCCACGCGCCGCTGCTGTGCGTGGCGGACGTCTTCAAGGTGGCCTCCGGCAAGCTCAGCCTGCCGGGACGGACGGACCGCTGAGCGAGGGGCCCGCGGGCGGCGGAAGCAACCCGCGGGCCGTCGCCAGCGTCACGGCCTGCGTCCGGTTGGACGCGCCGAGCTTGTCCAGGATGGCCACGACATGGGACTTCACCGTGCCCATGCCGATCTCGAGCCGGTTGGCGATGGCCTTGTTCCCCAGGCCTTCCGCCATGCGTTCGAGGACCGTGAGCTCGCGCGGCGTCAGCTTCTCGTGGGCCAGGCTGTCGGCGACGCAGCGCATCGCGCCGTCGCTCAGATAGCGTGCGCCCGCCGACAGCGCGCGGACGCAGCTCACCAGTTCATCGGGGCTGCAGCGGGAGAGGAGGTAGCCCTGGATGCCGGCCTCGAGCGCGGCGCGGACCTCGCTCTCCCGCCCGGCGTGGGCGATCACGACCAGCTTGGCGCGAGGGCGGCCGGGGTGGCCCCAGTGGCCGCCGTTGCCGCTGTTGCCGCTGTTGCCGCCGTTGCCGCCGTTGCCGGAATGACCGCGCGCGAAGCCTGCGGCCAGGCTCAGCGCCGTCTCCGCGTCGGTGATGAGCACGTCCGCCTCGCGGCCGCCGTCGTCGTCCCAGTCGCCGACATCGATGCCGCCGTCGCGCGACAGCGTGTGGATGACGCCGGCTTTGATGAGCGGCAGCGGGTATGAGACGGCGGCCTTGATTCTGCGGGGCGGCAGGGCATTCATGGGGTCCTCCTGGACTGTGCTGTGCTGTGCTGTGCTGTGCGGGGCCGGGTTCGGGGGCCCTGGGACGAATGGTCGTGCGTGCGACCGGAAACTTCACGTAAATTGATGTGGGCCTGGATGTGAGCCGACCCGCCAGCCCCCGTTTGCCGCGATGGCGCCTGGGGCGATGCCGTCCGCTAATTCTTGTGAGTCGCCGCGCGGGATCCGCTTTTCAAACTACGCTGGAC
>SEFA01000049.1 GCA_004210455.1 Rubrivivax sp.
CCCCCCCGGGCGCCCCCGCCAACCGGCTCGACGACGTCACCGTGACCGGCACGCGCAGCCCGATGAAGCTGTCCGATGTCGCCGCCGACCTCACCGTCATCAACCGCGACACCATCGAGCGCCAGGGCTTCGGCAACATCGCCACCCTGCTGCGCAACGTCGCCGGACTGCAGATGACCAGCAACGGCGGTCCGGGCAACTCGACCTCGCTCTACCTGCGCGGCGCCGAGACGCGTCACACCGTCGTGCTGATCGACGGCGTGCGTGTGGACGGCCAGTCCACCGGCGGCGCGAGCTGGCAGAACCTGCCCGTCTCGCAGATCGAGCGCATCGAGGTGCTCAAGGGGCCGGCCAGCGCCTTGTACGGCTCCGACGCCATCGGCGGCGTGGTGCAGATCTTCACGCGCAAGGGCCAGGGCCGGCCGCAGATCGACCTCGGACTGGGCGGCGGCAACCTGGGCCAGGTCAGGGCCGATGTCGGCGTCAACGGCGGCTCCAGCGCCTTCGATTACGCGGGCGCGCTCTCCATGGACCGCGGCACCGGCTTCAATGTCTACTCGCGCACGACGAACGCCAGCTACAACCCCGACCGCGACGGCTGGCGCAACTACAGCGGCAGCCTGCGCCTGGCCGGCCGCATCGCCGACGGCCAGCGTCTGGAGTTCGTCGGACTGAAGAGCCGCGGCGACGCCGGCTATGACGCCGGCAAGAACGCCGACGACCGCGGCATCACCGAGACCCTGGCGGCGCAGTTCAACCTGAAGTCGACGTGGTCCGACGCCCTGTCGACGCAGCTCTCGGCCGGCCAGTCCGAAGAGAACTACGAAACCAAGCCCAGTGCGCCCTACCTGACGAAGACGCGCATCCGCAACGCCTCGCTGCAGGGCTTCTACCGCTTCAACGAACAGCATCAGCTCAATGGCGTGCTGGAGCGTCGCGAGGATCGCCTGGTCAACACCGCGCTGGTCAGCGGCGGCGAAAGCACACGCAGCCAGAACGCCCTCGGCCTGAGCTACCTCGGCAACTTCGGCGCGCTCAGCGTGCAGGCCCACGGCCGGCATGACGACGACAGCGACTTCGGCGACGTCGACACCGGCAACCTGGCCGCGGGCTACAAGCTCGGCGGCGGCTGGCGCGTCACGGCCTCCGCCGGCAGCGCCTTCCGCGCCCCCACGCTGTACCAGCGCGGCAGCGTCTACGGCCCCAACACCTCGCTGCCCGGCGTGCAGGAACTCCGCCCCGAGCGCGCGCACAACCGCGAGGCGGGACTCGCCTGGGCGCAGGGCGATCTCGACTTCGCCGTCACCACCTTCCACAACCGCGTCACCGACCTGATCGCCTTCGGCGCGGCGGGCACCTGTCCGTCCAAGACCGGCTGCTACGGCAACGTCGCGCGCGCCCTGCTCAAGGGCACCAGCCTGAAGGGCGGCGCGGCGCTGGGACCGGTGAACCTCAGCGCCACCGTCGACTTCCTCGAGCCGACCGACGCCAACACCGGTCGCGTGCTCCAGCGCCGGGCCAAGCGTTTCGGCACCCTGCGTGCCGAGACCTCGCTGCAGGCCTGGACGCTGGGCGCGACCCTCGTCGGCTCGGGCAAGCGTTTCGACGACGCCGCCAACACGACGCGCCTGGGCGGCTATGGCCTGCTCAACGTGGACGCGCAGTACGCGTTCGCGAAGGCGTGGCGCGTGCAGCTCAACGTGGACAACGTCTTCGACCGTGCCTACCAGACGGCGAACTACTACAACCAGGCGCCGCGCACCTGGTTCGTAATGCTGCGCTACTCCCCGTCGCTGTAAGGTCGGACCTTCAGTCACACGGAGACCGGGATGTCCCTTCATCACCTCATCGTCGGCGGCCAGCGCAGCGGCAAGTCTCGCCACGCGGAGCGCCTCGCGCTGCGCTGGGCGCGGAAGCCGGGGCACCGGGTCACCGTCGTCGCGACCGCCGAGGCCCATGACGACGAGATGCGCGACCGCATCGCCCGTCACCAGGCCGACCGGCCCGAGGGGTTCGACACCGTCGAGGCGCCGCTGCGCCTGTGCGAGGCGCTCCGCGCGGCCTCGTCGCCCACGCGGCTCGTGGTCGTCGACTGCCTGACCTTGTGGCTGACGAACTGGCTGATGCCGATGGACGGCACGCCGCGGCTCGAGGACTGGCGCGGCGAATGCGCCGACCTCCAGCGTCTCCTGCCGCAGTTGGCCTCGCCGGTCGTCTTCGTTTCCAACGAGGTCGGTTGGGGCGTCATGCCGATGGGGCGGGAGGTGCGCGCGTATGTGGACGAACTTGGATGGCTCAACCAGCTCGTCGCGCGGCAATGCGGCGAGTTGACCCTGATGGTGGCGGGGCAACCGTGGACACGGCCGGTCGAGACGCTGGACGACGAGGAGAACAACGGATGAGGTCGATGAAACGCCGGATGCAGGGTGCCATCAGGTTCGCGGTGGGCAGCGCGCTGCTGGGAGTGCTCGCGACGGCGTCCATCGCCGCGCCCATCACGTTGAAGGACGACCGCGGCCACACGGTGACGCTCCCCGAAGTCCCGCGGCGCATCGTCAGCCTGCTGCCTTCGCTGACCGAGACCATCTGCGAGCTCGGCGACTGCGCCAAGGTGGTCGGCGTGGACCGCTTCTCCAACTTCCCGGCGAGCGTGCAGAAGCTGCCGCGCCTGGGCGGCCTCGACGACACCAGCATCGAGGCGCTGGTGGCGCTGAAGCCGGACGTCGTCGTGCTGGGCGTTTCCGCGCGCGTCATCGATCGCCTTGAAGGATTGGGGCTGAAGGTCGTCGCGCTCGAACCCAAGAGCATGAACGACGTCCAGCGCGTGCTGGGCAAGGTGGGGCAGATCCTCGGCAAGGAGGACGACGCGCGCCGCCTGTGGAACCGCATCGACGGCCACATCGCGCAGAGCGCCGCCACACTGCCGCCCGGCGCGCGCGGCCTGAGCGTCTATTACGAAGTCGACGCCGGCCCCTACGGCGCGGGCACCGCCTCCTTCATGGGCGAGATCCTGACACGGCTCGGCGCGAAGAACATCATCCCGGCCGAGCTTGGTCCCTTCCCCAAGCTCAACCCGGAATTCATCGTCCGTGCCGACCCGCAGGTCATCATGGTCGGCCAGCGCAACGCCGCCGGACTGCCGCAGCGCCCCGGCTGGCCCGCGATCCGCGCGGTCAAGCACCAGCGCCTGTGCGTCTGGATCCCGTCCGAGTCCGACGTCCTCGTGCGACCCGGGCCTCGCATGTCCGAAGCGGCGGCGCTGATGGCGCGTTGCCTGCGCGAAGCGGCCGCCGGTCCCGTGCCGCTGCCCACAGTTCCCTTCAACGCGCCGCCGGGGGGCATGCGCTGATGCGCGCTGCTTCCCTGCTCTCCGCCAAGACCGCGGCACAACTGACGGCGCTGCTGCTGCTCGGCGCGGTGCTGCTCGCCCTGGGGCTGGCCATCGGCAGCATGGGCTGGAGCCCGTGGACCGAAGGCGGCGACACCATGCGCATGATCCTCTGGGACATCCGCGCGCCGCGCTCCCTCGGCGCCTGGCTCGCCGGCGCGCTGCTCGCGCTCGCCGGCGCCATCGCGCAGGGCCTGTTCCGCAACCCGCTCGCCGATCCCTACCTGCTGGGCTGCTCGGCGGGCGCCTCGCTGGGCGTCGCGGCCCTGCTCTTCGTCATGGGCGTCTCGCCCGCGGCCGCCGCCCTCGCGCTGCGCGTCGGCATGACCGGCGCGGCCTTCGCCGGCGCCATCGGCGCCGTCCTGCTCACCCTCGTGCTCGCGCGCGGCGTCACCCAGAGCCTGCGCCTGCTGCTCGCGGGCGTCGTCGTCGGCGTCGTGCTGGGCTCCGGCTCCGCGCTGCTCACGCTGATGAACCCCGACATCCTGCGGGCGATGCAGGCCTTCATGCTCGGCAGCACCGGCTACGTCGGCTGGAGCGCGGTGCAGGTCATGGTCGTCGCCATGGCCGCCTGCCTGCTCGTCGCACTCGGCTGCAGCCGCACCTTGGACGCGCTGACGCTGGGCGAGGACACGGCCCGCTCGCTCGGACAACGCCTCACGCTCATCCGTCTCCTGCTCATCGCCACGCTCTCGCTGGCCACCGGCGCGGCGGTCGCGCAGTGCGGGCTCATCGCCTTCGTCGGACTGGTCGCGCCCCACCTCGTGCGCAGCTGGGGACCCACCACGCACGGCGCGCTGCTGCTGCTCTCCGCGCTCACGGGCGGTGCCCTGCTGCTCGCCGCCGACATCGCCGCGCGCTGGGTCATCGCACCGCAGGAGCTGCCCGTCGGCATCATCACCGCGCTGCTCGGCGGCAGTTACCTGCTCTGGCTGATGCACCGGCGCAAGGCGCACTTCGGCGGCATGGGAGGCTCGCGATGAACGCGGACGCCGTCGATCTCGGGCACGTGCCGACTCTGCGCATCGACCTGAAGTCGCTGTCCCTGAGCCATCGGCCGGTGCTTCACGCGTTGACGCTCGCGGTGGCGCCACGTGCGTGGACCTCGATCGTCGGTCCGAACGGTGCGGGCAAATCCACGCTGCTGCGCGCGATCTCGGGACTGCTGCCCTTCGACGGCAGCTTGATCCTCGACGACAAGCCATGGACTGCATGGCCGGCGAAACATCGTGCCCGGCAGATCGCGTGGCTCGGCCAGAACGAAGCGGCCTCCGAAGACCTCACCGCCTACGACATCGCCATGCTCGGCCGTCTCCCGCATCAGCCGTGGCTGGCGCCGGCAAGCGCCGCCGATCACGAAGCGGTCGAGCACGCGATGCGACAGACGCAGAGCTGGGATTGGAAGGACCGCGCGTTGGGCAGCCTGTCCGGCGGCGAGCGGCAGCGCGTGCTGCTGGCGCGCGCGTTGGCGGTGCGTGCCGGCGTGCTCTTGATGGATGAGCCGCTCGCCCACCTGGATCCGCCGCATCAGAGCGACTGGGCGCGCATCGTCCGCGAGCGCGTCGCGTCGGGCGGCGCGGTCGTGAGCGTGCTGCATGAACTCAATGTCGCCTTGCAGGCCGACACGCTGGTCGTGATGGACGGCGGCCGCATCGTCCATGAGGGCTCGCCGCACGATCCGGCGACGCACGACGCATTGCAGCGGGTCTTCCACAACCGCCTGCTCATCCTGAAGGTGCAAGGCCGCTGGATTGCGCTCAACGAATGAGCGCCACCGGCTCCACCGGCTCCATCTCCCAACGCCTGATCCTCTTTCTCCCGCGATGACTGCCTGTCCTGCCTTTCTGATCAGCGCTCCGGCTTCCGGCCAGGGCAAGACGAGCGTGACCGCCGCGATCGCGCGTGCGGCGTGCCGGCGCGGGCTGCGCGTGCGCGTTTTCAAGACCGGTCCCGACTATCTGGATCCGATGGTGCTGGCGCGTGCGAGCGGCCATACCGTTTATCAGCTCGACCTGTTCATGGGTGGTGAGGCGCATTGCAGGGAACTGCTTGCGAAGGCGGCGGAGAGCGCTGATCTGATCCTCGTCGAGGGTGTGATGGGTCTCTTCGACGGCAAGCCGAGCAGTGCGGATCTTGCGGCGACGTTCGGGCTGCCGGTGATCGTGGTGCTGGATGCGTCGGCGATGGCGCAGACCTTCGCGGCGTTGGCGACGGGCCTGGCGCGATTCCGCGATGACATCCGTGTTGCGGGCGTGATTGCCAATCGTGTGGGCAGCGATACGCATGCGCGCATGGTGGGCGAAGGTCTTCCCGAAGAACTTCCGCTCATTGCGGCGCTGAAACGTGATGCGGCGCTCTCATTGCCCGAGCGGCATCTGGGTTTGGTGCAGGCGTTGGAGCTTCCGGACATCGACAAGCAACTCGATGCGTGGGCGGATGCCTGGGAGGCCGGCGCGCGCGGTGACTTCTTCCAGAGTGGATCGGAGACGGGAGGCCGGGGGCCCCTTTTCGTAACTCAAGGAGGGAATTTGCTTGCCGGTAGGCAAGCAAAGGAGGGAGATGGAGAAAAGGGGCCCCCGGCCGACCGGCTCTTGCTCGACCGCCCGCTGAAGGGAAAGCGCATTGCTGTTGCGAACGACGCGTGTTTCTCCTTCATCTACCCGGCGAATCTTGACCTGCTGCGTGAGCAGGGTGCGGAAGTATGCGAGTTCAGTCCGATTGCGGGCGAGGACCTACCCGCCTGCGACGCGTTGTGGCTGCCTGGGGGTTATCCGGAGCTGCATGCTGAAGCGCTGCGGGGGCATCCGCGTTTCTTCGGTGCGTTGAAGGCGCATCTGGAGGTGGCGAAGCCGTTGCTCGCCGAGTGCGGCGGGATGCTGGTGCTGCTTGATGAGTTGAGTGATGTCGACGGCAACGTGCATGCGATGGCTGCCTTGATGCCGGGCCGCGCGGCGATGCAGAAGCGGATGGCGGCGCTTGGCTTGCAGAGCGTGGTCTGGCCGGAGGGCGAGCTGCGAGGTCACACCTTCCATTACTCCGCGATGGAGACGCCGCTGTCTCCCATCGCCACCGCGACCAACCCCAACGCCGGCCGTGCCGCCGAGCGTTTGTACGACTTCGGCTCGCTGCGCGCGAGCTACGTCCACCACTACTTCCCGTCGAACCCGGGCGCCGTCGCCGCGTTCTTCGGCGGCGCCGATTCTTCTTCCCAGCACTGAGCCCAACCACCATGTTCCTCGAATCCGGATTCGCCCACATCGCACAGGCCCTGTTGTGGCCGGTGCTGATCCTTGTTGCTCTCGGCTTCGTCTATTCGCTGTGGACCGCAGGCGCCACGGTGATGGAGGCCGTGCAGCGCCGTCATCCCGGCTACCGTCAGTTGAAGGTGAACGCGACCAGCAACCTGGAGACGCTGGAGCTGCAGATCGTCCGCAGCCTGGAGGCGCCTCGCCTGCTGGGTCGTGTCGCGCCGCTGCTGGGGCTGATCGCCACGATGGTGCCGCTCGGCCCGGCACTGCAGAGCGTTGCCGCCGGGCAAGGCCAGGCCGCGCTGGCGGTGTTCAGCTCGGCGTTCTCGGGCGTCGTGCTCGCACTGGCCGCGGCGGCGATCGCGCTGGTCGTGTATTCGATCCGCCGTCGCTGGCTGCTCGCCGAGCTGCTGGTCATCAAGGCCGAACAGGGCTGGGCATGAGCGCCCGCCGCATTTCCATCCTCGCCGAAGAGGATGACGATCCGATGCTTTCCGCCGTCAACCTGGTGGACGTCTTCCTCGTGCTGGTCGTCGCGCTGCTCACCGCGGTGGCGCTGCAGCAGCAGTCGCATGCGGACGAGACGGTGATCCGCAATCCCGGTCAGCCGGGGATGGAAATCATCGTGCGCAAGGACGGCCAGGAGATCAAGTACCGCGGCAACGGCGGCAACGCCGAAGGCCAGGGCGAGCGCGCCGGCGTCGCGTACAAGATGAAGGACGGCTCGATCATCTACGTGCCCGAGGCCGGGGAAGCGCCCAAGCCATGAGGATCGCGTCCTTGCTGGCACGCGGCCTGACGGTCGCGGCCCTGGTGCTGTGCGCGCCGCTGGTGGCGAGTGCTGCGGAGACGGCAAACGCGGGGAGAGCGACGAAAGCCTCGAAGGCCGAGCACGCGGCTTCGCGCGTGCTGTTCCTCAGCGTCGACATCACGCCCGCCGCCAAGCATGCGCTGCTGGAGCGCGAGGGCAAGGCCCTCGGCTTCGACGTGAAGCAGATCGAGTATCCGCTGCGCGGTGCGCCGGTCGACAAGGATACGGCGCTCGACCGCGCGCTGCGTGACGCGGACCTCGTCTGGATCGACGTCCCGCACCCGACGGCGGAAGCGCGGCTGCATCAGATCGTCGATGCCGCGCTGCAACGCGCCGCCCTGCCCGCCCAGCGCGTGCTGTGGATTCCCGCCGGCGAGCCTGCGGCGAGTGATCGCAGCCTGCGCGGCTATCTGCAGGCCGGCGGTCCCGTGAACACGCGCGCGGCGTTCGCCGTCGCGCGAGCGCAGCTCGATGGCAAGACGGCGCCCGATCCCGGTCCGCCGCAGTTGATCCCGCAGCGCGGCATCCACTACCCCGGCGCGCCCAGGCTCTTCGTCGACGCGGCGGAGTTCCGCGCCTGGGCCGCGCAGCAGGGACTGCGCGGCGAGCCCGTCGCCATCCTGCTGCACCGCTACCACTTCGTCCAAGGCAACACCGCGTGGCTGGACCGCTGGCTCGCGATGTTCCGCCAGCAGGGGCTGCTCGCCTACGCCGCGTTCAGCGGCCAGCTCAGCGACAAGCCGCTGTCGGAACTGCTCGAACGCGACGGCCAGGTGCAGGCCCGCGTGATCGTCAACCACAGCCTGCTGCCGCAAGGCGCGACCCTGCAGCCGACCTTCGAGCGCTGGGGCATCCCCGTGCTGCAGACGCAGCCCTACCGGCAGGATGAAGCGTCCGTGTGGGAAGGCAGCGAAACCGGCCTCGCACAGGCCGACATTCCGTTCTACTTCGCGCAGCCGGAAGCGGCCGGGCTCATCGACCCGGTCGTCGTCGTCGCGCATCCGAAGCGCGGCGAGCCCGAACTCATCGAGCGTCAAGCCGCCAGCGTCGCCGGCAAGGCCGCGCGCTGGGTCGCGCTCCAGACCAAGGCGAACGCCGACAAGCGTCTCGTCGCCTTCGTCTACAACTACCCGCCCGGCGGCAGCAACTTCGGCGCGTCCTTCCTGAACGTGCCGCGCAGCCTCGCGCGCGTCAGCACCGGGTTGAAAGACGCCGGCTACGGCGTCACGCCGATGGTCGAGGCCGACTGGATCTCCGGCCTGAAGCCGATGCTGTCGGCGTACTACCCGGGAACCGACCTGCAGGCGCTGCTCGATGCCGACGAGGCCGAAGCGCTGCCGCTCGCGCGCTACACCGCGTGGTTCGACGCGCTGCCCAAGGCGGTGCGCGACCCCATCGTCGCGCGCTGGGGCTCGCCCGCCAGCAGCCGCTACGTGCTGCGCGTGCGCGGCGAGCCGGTCTTCGTGATCCCACGGCTCAAGCTGGGCGCGCTCACCGTGCTGCCGCAGCCGCCGCGCGAAGAGACGCTGCGCAACGGACAAGACCCGTTCATGCATCGCAGCAAGACGCCGCTGTCGCACCATTACCTCGCCACCTACCTGTGGGCGCGGCAGGCGGACGCCATCATCCACTTCGGCACGCACGGCACGCAGGAATGGGCACCGGGCAAGATCCGCGGACCTGACGTGATGGACCCCGTGTGGCTGCCGCTCGGCGACACGCCGGTGATCTATCCGTACATCGTCGACAACCTCGGCGAAGCGCTCACCGCCAAGCGGCGCGGCCGCGCGCTGATGGTGAGCCATCGCACGCCGAGCTTCGCGCCGGCCGGGTTCAACGCGCAGATGGCCCACATGCACGAGCTGATGCATGAGTGGGAAACCGTCGATCCCGGTCCGACCCGGCAAGGGCTGGAGCGGCAGATGGTCCAGCAGTTCGTCGAGCACAACCTGCATCGAGACCTGGGTTGGACCGCAGAGCAGATCACCGAGAACTTCAGTGGGTATCTTGAGCTGCTGCATCCCTATCTGGACCGGCTCGCGCAGAGCTCGCAGCCGAAGGGACTGGCGGTGTTCGGCGTCGTGCCCGATGAGGACCAGCGTCGCGGCTCGATCCTGCAGCTGCTGCGCGTGCCGCTGATCGAGGCGCTCGGCGAGGACATCGACGAGGCCTTCCTCATCAACCATGAGGGCGTGGCGACGGCACGGCCGGCGCGTTGGTTGGACCTCGCACTGAAGGACGCGGAGGCGGCGAGCCACCTCGACCTGCGGCCTTCGGCCTGCATCGCGGCCGGCACGGCGGCGGCAGCCTCGGCGGCGTCCGCGGTCGCGGCGGAACTCAAGCACGCGGCCTCGGCGCCGGGCGCCGCTTCGAGCGCTCCGATGGTCACCTGCGGCGACGGCTTCGTCCCCAACCGCGCCGCGCGCAAGCCGATCGATCAGGCCGCGCTGTATCAGCTCGCGCTGCGAGCGCAGGAGATGGCGACGCGGCTCTCGACCGAAGGCGAGATGCCAGGGTTGCTGCGCGCGCTCGATGGGCGCTTCATTCCCGCCGCGTACGGCGGCGACCTGCTGCGCAATCCGGAGAGCCTGCCGACCGGTCGCAACCTCACGGGCCTCGATCCCAACCGGCTGCCGACAAAGCAGGCGTTCGAGGCCGCGCAGGCGCTGTTCAAGCGCTGGTACGAGGAGCAGGCCCAAGCCGGTACCGCGCCGCAGCGGCTCGCGCTGTCGCTGTGGGCCGGCGAGACGCTGCGCCATCAAGGGATCATGGAAGCTCAGGCGCTGGTGGCGCTCGGCGCCACGCCGGTGTGGGATGCCACCGGTCGGCCGACGTCGATCAAGCTGCTCAGCCCGAAGGAACTCGGCCGTCCGCGCGTGGACGTGCTGCTGTCGATCACCGGCTCCTACCGCGACCAGTTCCCGGCGCTGATGAAGCTGATCGACCAGGCGGTGGCCGCCGCCGGCGAAGCCGAGTCCGACAACGCCATCGCCAGCAACAACCGCGCGATCGCCGGCGAGTTGCGCAAGGCCGGGCTCAAGCCCGCTCAAGCGCAGGCCCTGGCGCAGGCGCGCGTGTTCGGCAACCCGGCCGGCGACTACGGCACCGGCATCGCCGACGCGGTGCAGGACAACGGCCTCAAGGGCAAGGACGGCAAGACCGACCCACGACTCGGTCAGCTGTTCCTGTCCACGATGAGCCAGCCCTACGTCGACGGCGAGCCGCTCAGCGTGCCGCCGGCACAGGCGCAGCAGGCGCTCGGCGCGCACCTGCGCCACACCGACGCGGCGCTGATGTCGCGCAGCAGCCATCTCTACGCGATGGTCAGCAGCGACGACCCGTTCCAGTACCTCGGCGGCATGGCCGCAGCGGCCAAGGTCGCGGGCGGCACGAAGGACATCGCGCTGCACGTGAGCCAGCTGCAGGACGCGACCGAGCAGCACACCGAAACCGCCGCGCAGGCGATCGCGCTGGAGATGCAGACCCGCTACCTGCACCCCGGCTGGCTGAAGGCGCAGCAGGCGGAGGGCTGGTCCGGCGCGCTGCAGGTGCTCAAGGCGGTGCAGTACAGCTTCGGCTGGCAGAGCATCGCGCCGGGCACCGTGCGGGCAGACCACTGGCAGAGCTTCTACGACGTGCTGGTCAAGGACAAGCACAAGCTCGGCGTGCCGGAGTGGCTCAAGCAGAACCCGCAGGCGTATGCGCAGGCGCTGGAGCGGCTGGTGCAGGCCGACCGCATGGGCTACTGGAAGCCGGACGCGCAGACGAAGCAGGAGATCGCCTCGCTGTACCGCGACCTGACGAAGGCGGCGCCGTTGAACAACGAGCTGGCGGCGGTGCGTCGCTGGACGGCGGATCAGCTGCCGCAGGATGTACCGGCGGTGCAACCGGTCTCGCCCGCGGCGCCGCAGCCCGCGGACAAGGCGCAGAAGCCGCCGGAACGACGCGCGCAGCCGGCAGCGCCGTCGGTGCCCACCGTGCGCGGCCTCGCGCTGCAACGCGTGCCGGAACCGACTAAGCCCAAGCCGGCCGAGCCGACGGCGCAACGCCTCGAACAGGCGCTCGCCTGGGTCGCGATGGCGCTGCTGATGTGCGCCGGCGCGATCTGGCAATCGCGTCGAGCGAACCCGCCGCATCGAGCGGGTCTGACGCTCCATAACGACAACAACTTGATTCCCCAGGGAACCGCATGAACTCGAAGAACAGCAGGCCCATGGCGTTGACCGCCATCGCCAGCGCGATGGCCCTGGCCGCCTGCGCCGCTCAGGCGCAGAGCGCGCCGCAGGCGACCGCTCCGAACGCAGCCGCCGATGCCACGACCTCGCGCACGCTCGACACCGTCCGCATCAGCAGCCGCGCGCAGCTCGGCGAAGCGGAGAGCGCCTCCGAGGGCGAGGTCGGCGTCGAGCGCCTTGCGCTGCGCCCGCTGCTGCGTCCGGCCGAGCTGCTGGAAGCGATGCCCGGCATGACCGTCACGCAGCACAGCGGCGACGGCAAGGCCAACCAGTATTTCCTCCGCGGCTACAACCTCGACCACGGCAGCGACTTCGCGACCTTCGTGCTGGGCATGCCGGTGAACATGGCCAGCCACGCGCACGGCCAGGGCTACATGGACCTGAACTTCCTGATCCCGGAGCTGGTCGACAGCCTGCGCTACCGCAAGGGCGCGTTCAACGCGGAGGACGGCGACTTCGCGACGACCGGCGCTTCGCGCATCGGCTACATGAGCGACATCGACCGCCCCTTCGCGCAGGCGACGGCGGGACCGTACGGCTATCGGCGCGCGCTGGCGGCGGGCAGCACGAAGGTCGGCGGCGGCTGGTCGATGCTGGGCGCGGTCGAGGGCAGCGTCTATGACGGTCCGTGGGATCAGGCCGAGGACCTGCATCGCCGCAACGCGGTGGTGCGTCTGACGCGCGGCGACGAGCGCAACGGCGCGCACGTCGATCTGCTGAGCTACAGCGCCGCGTGGCGAGCCAGCGAGCACGTGCCCGAGCGCGCCATGGCCAGCGGCGAGATCGGCCGCTACGGCACGTTGATCGCCAACGACGGCGGGCGCACGCATCGCCACAGCCTGAGCGGCGGCTTCGCCTACAACCAGGGCAGCGGGCAGTGGACGGCCGATGCGTGGGTGGTGGACTACGCGTTGAACCTGTTCTCCGCGCCGTCGGGGTTCATCAACGGTCCCGATGGAGACCAGCATGAGCAGGCCGATCACCGCAAGCTGTGGGGCGGTTCGCTGAAGCATCAACTGCCGGCCGCCTGGCTGCCGGCGAATCAGCAGGTGACCTGGGGCCTGCAGTGGCGGCACGACAAGATCGGCACGCTGGGGCTGTACGACACCGTCGACCGCGTGCGCACGCACACCGTGCGCGAGGACCGCGTCAGCCAGGACAGCGTCGGCGGCTTCGTCGAGCTGGGCAGCCGGTGGACGGACTGGCTGCGCAGCACCGTCGGCGCGCGCTGGGACACGATGCGGGCCACCGTCACGCCGACGGACGGCGAGTTCAACATGGACAACGGCGGCAAGGCGAGCCGGTCGCAGTTCAGCCCGAAGCTGGGGCTGATCGCACGCGTCGCGGCGGACACCGAGGTCTACCTGCACTGGGCACGGGCGTTCCGCTCGAACGATGCGCGCGGCGCGACGTCGACGATGAATCCCGCCGACGGCAGCGACGTGGACCGTCTGCCGCTGCTGGCGCGAACGAAGAGTACCGAGCTGGGTGTGCGCACCAGGCCCGCAAAGGGATGGACCACCAGCCTGGCGTTGTGGCAGGCCAACCTGGCGTCGGAGCTGGTGTTCGTCGGCGACGAGGGCGTGACCGAGGCGCGCGGCGCGTCCAAGCGTCTGGGGCTGGAATGGTCCAACGACGTGCAGGTCGGCCGCGACTGGCTGATCGATGCGGACGTGGCGTGGTCCAGGGCGCGGTTCGTCGAGGCGACGGACACTGAGTTCGGCAGCGGCAGGCGCGTCCCCAACGCAGTGCCGTGGTCGGCGTCGATGTCGGCCAACTGGGCACCGCCGGGGCCGTGGTCGAGCGGGTTCAAGCTGCGCTACCTCGGCGCGTATGCGCTGGAGGAGACCGGCACGCAGAAGTCCAAGGCGGTGTTCACCGCCAACTGGCGTCTGGGTTATCAGCTCAGCGACCGCTGGCAGCTCGGGCTGGATGTGCTGAACCTCTTCGACACCAAGGCCAACGACATCGAGTACTGGGGCGCCGCCTGCACGCGCGCCGAAGGCGCGGGCTGCAACAACGGCGAAGGCATCAACGGGCGGCTCGTGCATCCGATGGAGCCGCGCACCTTCCGACTCAGCCTGCGCGCGCGGATCTGAAGAAGGTTCCGTACTGCCACCGCCGCTGACCCTCACCCCTGCCCTCTCCCCGCGAGCGGGAGAGGGAGAGGGAGCAAGACCTCTGGAGCATCGACATGGAAATCGAACAACCGCCCGTCGACCGCGTGCGCATCATTCCCGACGGCGAACGCCGCGGGCTCGTGATCGTCCACACCGGCAACGGCAAGGGCAAGAGCACCGCCGCTTTCGGGCTGGCGCTGCGCGCGCACGGGCGCGGCAAGCGCGTCCACATCTACCAGTTCATGAAGGTGCCCAGCGCCCGCTTCGGCGAGCACCGCCTCTTCGAGCAGATCGGCGTGCCGATCGAAGGACTCGGCGACGGGTTCTCGTGGAAGAGCAAGGACCTGGAGCACTCCGCGCAGCTCGCGCGCGACGGCTGGGAGCGCGCGAAGGCGACGATCCTCGGCGGCGAGCACTTCCTCGTCGTGCTCGACGAGATCATGTATCCGCTGCGCTACGGCTGGCTGCCGCTGGAGCCGGTATTGGAGACGCTGCGCGTGCGCCCCGCGCCTGTGCATGTCTGTCTGACCGGGCGCAACGCGCCGCAGGAATTGATGGATCTGGCAGACACGGTGACAGAAATGACGATGATCAAGCACCACTTCAAGGCAGGTGTGCCGGCGCAACGCGGAATTGAGGATTGACTTCTCTCCGGGCGCCCTCTGACGGCTAAGCTGCGCGCCAGTTTTCACCGACGCCCCCTGACTGTCTCCCGACGCCCGTCCCATGAGTCCGATGTCCTGGCTGCCCGCCTTCGCGATCCCGCTCGCGCTGCTGATCGACCGCTGCTTCGGCGAGCCGCCGGCCGCCGTGCATCCGGTCGTCGGCATGGGGCGCTTCCTCGGGCTCTTCGGCGACCGCCTGTGCGGAATGTCGGCGAAGGCCGCGTTCATCGGCGGCGCGTTCGCATGGACCGTGGGCATCACGCTTTCCGCCCTCGCCGCCTGGGCCGTCGAGCATGCCGTCATCGCCGGGCTCGAACCGTGGTTCGGCGGCTGGCGGCTCGCGGTCGCGGCCTTGCTGCTGGGACTCGCGCTGAAGCCGATGCTCGCGTGGCGCATGCTGCGCGACGAGGTCGCCGCCGTCGAGACCGCGCTGTCGCGCTCGCTCGACGCGGGCCGCGCGCAGCTGTCCCGCCTGGTCAGCCGCGACACGACGCAGCTCTCCGCGCTCGAGGTCCGCGAAACCGCGATCGAGACGCTCGCCGAGAACCTCAACGACTCCGTCATCGCCCCGCTGTTCTGGTTCATGGTCGCCGGACTGCCCGGCGCGGCGGTCTACCGCTTCGCCAACACCGCCGACGCGATGTGGGGCTATCGCGGTCGCTGGGAATGGGCCGGCAAATGGGCCGCGCGCGCCGACGACGCGCTGTCGTGGATCCCCGCGCGACTGACCGGGCTGGCGCTCGTGGCGCTGCGGCCGGCGCTGCTCGCGCCGCTGCGGCGCGAAGCGGCGCGCACGCCCTCGCCCAACGGCGGCTGGCCGATGGGCGCGATGGCGCTGCGGCTCGGCCGCGCCTTGAGCAAGCCCGGCCACTACCGGCTCAACCCGGCCGGCAGCGAGGTCGTCGCCGAAGACATGGCCCACGCGCAGCACCTCGCCGCAGGCGCGATGCTGGCCCTCGCCGCCCTGCTGGCGCTGGGCGCCGCGGCGCTGCGCGGCGGCTTCGCCGTCGTGAGGAGCGCGCTGTGACCCGCTTCCAGTCGATCCCCCACGGCGGCACCGACGCGGGGCCGCCGGTGCGCCACGACTTCTCCACGAATGCCCATCCGCTCGGCCCGCCGCCGGCCGCGCTCGACGCGGTGCTGCGCGCCGACCGGCTGCGTTATCCCGACCCGGCCTACGCCGTGCTGCGCGCCCGCCTGGGCGACTGGCACGGCGTCGAGGCCGACCGCGTGCTGCCGGCCTCTGGCGGATCGGAAGCGATCCGCCGCCTGACGCTCGCCGCGATGCTGTCCGGCGTCACCCGCGTCTGTGTGCCGCAGCCCGGCTTCGGCGACTACGCCGCCGCCGCCCACGCGCTCGGGCTGCAGGTGACCGCCTACGACGACGCGTTCCAGCTCGCCGATTCGCTGACGCTGCCTTCGCTCGTCTGGGTCTGCGATCCCAACAATCCCACCGGCGCGAGCTACGGCCTCGACGAGTGGACGGCCGTGGCGCTCGCGCTCGGCCAGAGCGGCTCGCAGCTGGTCGTCGACCAGGCCTACGATGCGCTGCGCCTGTCCGGCGGCTGCGCGCTGCCGCAGGCCATCGCCGACGGCGCCTGGCGGCTCGTCTGCCCCAACAAGGCCTTCGGCCTGACCGGCGTGCGCGGCGCCTACCTGCTCGGCCCGCGCGACGGCCTCTGGATCGGGCGGGTCGCGGAACTCGCACCGAGCTGGGTGCTGTCCTCCGAGGGTCAGGCCTTGCTCGAAGCGTGGACCACGCCGTCCGTCCGTGGCGAACTCGAAGCCTCGCTCCCGCTGCTGCGGGAATGGCGGGCGTCGCAGTGGACGCGGATGGAAGCCATGGGCTTCGACCAGATCGACGGCGGCACCGCCAACTTCTGGCTGGCCGCGCTGCCGTCCCCGTGGCTCGAAACCCCGGAGCCGCTGCTCGAAGGCCTGCGCGCGACGGGCATCAAGCTGCGCGACGCCAGCTCCTTCGGTCTGCCGGGCCTGGTGCGCGTGTCGGTGCAATCGCCGGAAGCCGTCGAGGCGCTGGCCGCGGCGATGCTCACCTTCGGCGGTCACACGCCGCTGCCGTCGCCGCCATCGCGCCACGGCGCGTTCGACACGACACTTCCTTTCGACACGACCTATCCGTCCGACACGGCGCCGGGCGAGTCCGCCTTCGACGACACGGTGCGGGGAGAGACGCGATGAGCCACCGCGGCAAGGCCGTCATGGTGCTCGGCACCACGAGCGGCGCGGGCAAGAGTTTCCTCACGACGGCGCTGTGCCGCTGGTACGCGCGCCGGGGCCTGCGCGTCGCGCCGTACAAGGCGCAGAACATGAGCAACAACGCGCGCGTCGTGCCGGGTCTCGGCGGCCGCCCGGGCGAGATCGGTTCGGCGCAGTACTTCCAGGCGCTCGCCGCCAACGCGCGGCCCGAGGTGCGCATGAACCCGGTGCTGCTGAAGCCGGAGAAGGACACCGCCTCGCAGGTCGTCGTGCTCGGCGACGTCGACGAGGCGCTCAGCCGCGCACCCTGGCGCGAGCGCAGCGAGGCGCTCTGGACCCGCGCGCGCGGCGCGCTGCATGAGCTGCTGGCCGAGAACGACGTCGTCGTCATCGAGGGCGCCGGCTCGCCCGCCGAGATCAACCTGCACAGCAGCGACTACGTGAACATGCGCACCGCGCGCGAGGCCGACGCCGCCTGCCTGCTGGTCGCCGACATCGACCGCGGCGGCGCCTTCGCGCATCTGTACGGCACGCACGCGCTGCTGCCGCCGGACGAACGCGCGCTGATCCGCGGCTTCGTGCTGAACCGCTTCCGCGGCGACGCGGCCCTGCTGTCGCCGGGGCCGGAGATGCTGCAGCAGATGACCGGCGTGCCCACGCTCGCGACGCTGCCGATGTGGCGCGGGCACGGGCTGCCCGAGGAAGACGGGGTCTTCGACGACCGCACGACCGGCGGCATCGGCGGTGGCTCCGGCGACGAGGTACGCACGCCGGTGCGCGTCGCCGTGATCGCCTATCCGCGGCTGTCCAACCTGGACGAATTCCAGCCGCTGCGCAACCTGCCCGAGGTGCGTCTGAGCTGGGCCCGCACGCCGGCGGAACTGGACGGCGTGGACTGGATCCTCCTGCCCGGCTCGAAGGCGGTGGCGTCCGACCTCGCCTGGCTGCGCGCGCAACGGCTGGACGTCGCGGTCGCCGCGCACGCCGCCGCCGGCGGCCGCGTGCTGGGCATCTGCGGCGGCCTGCAGATGCTGGGCGAGGCGCTCGTCGACCCGCACGGAGTCGACGGCAACGCGCCGGGCCTGGGCCTGCTGCCGCTGGTGACGCTCTTCGAGCGCGAGAAACTGCTGCGCGAGGCCGAGTGCCGCTTCGCGCCGACGCTGGACGCGCCGTGGTCCGCGCTGAACGGCGCGTTCGTGCGCGGCTACGAGATCCACCACGGCCGCACGGCGCAGCACCCCGGCCTGCCCGCGGCGCGGCCGGTGCTGTTCGACGGCCTCGGCGAGCCGGTGGGCTGGCAGCACGGCCCGGTGCTCGGCCATTACCTGCACGGCCTGTTCGAGGACGATCGCGTGCTGGCCGCGCTCTTCGACCGCCCCGCGCGCCCGCTCGACCAGGTGTTCGACGACCTCGCCGATTACATCGACCGCCACTTCGCGCCCGGCGTGCTGATGGGCCTGCTGTCGCCCGTTCCCCGTTCCCCTCTCCCTTTGACGTCCGAGAAGTCACCATGACGAAGCAAGACCTGATTCCCGCGATCCCCTCGCTGCACGACGCGGCGCTGGCGACGGCGCTGCAGCACCGCATCGACCGCAAGACCAAGCCGCTGGGGTCGCTGGGCCGCCTGGAGGGTCTGATGCTGCGCCTGGGCCTCATCCAGGGCACGGAACAACCGGCGCTGGTCGAGCCGCAGATGATGGTCTTCGCGGCCGATCACGGGCTCGCCGCGCACGGCGTGTCGGCCTTCCCGTCGGACGTGACCTGGCAGATGGTCGAGAACTTCCTGGCGGGCGGCGCGGCGGTGTCCGTGCTGGCGCGCCAGCACGGGCTGCAGTTGAGCGTGGTCGACGCCGGCGTGCGTCACACCTTCCAGCCGCGTCCCGGCCTGCTGATCGCGAAGATCGCGATGGGCAGCCGCGACATGCTGGCGGGACCGGCGATGACGGCCGACGAATGCGCGACCGCGGTCGCCGCGGGCAAGACGCTGATGCAGAAGCGCCCGGGCAATGCGCTGCTGCTGGGCGAGATGGGCATCGGCAACACCTCGTCGGCGGCGCTGCTGCTGTCGCGGCTGGGCGGGTATCCGCTGGCGGACTGCGTCGGACGCGGCACGGGCCTCGACGACGCGCAGCTGCGTCACAAGCTGAGCGTGCTGGCGCGCGTGCTGGAGAGGCATCCGCGCGCGAACGAGCCGCTGGCGGCGCTGGCCGCGCTGGGCGGGCTGGAGATCGCGATGATGGTCGGCGCGGTGCTGCAGGCGGCGCTGGAGCGTCGCGTGATCGTGGTCGACGGCTTCATCACCGGCGCGGCGGTGCTGGTCGCGGCGAAGCTGCAGCCGGCGGTGCTGGAGCGTTGCATCTTCGCGCACCGGTCCAACGAGCAGGGTCACCGGCTGATGCTGGACACGCTGCACGCGCAGCCGCTGCTGGACCTCGGACTGCGGCTGGGCGAAGGCTCCGGCGCGGCGCTGGCGTGGCCGCTGCTGGAATCGGCCTGCCGCGTGCTCGCCGAGATGGCGAGCTTCGATTCGGCCGGGGTGAGCGACAAGTCCTGAGCCCGGCCATGTCCAACACCGAATCCTCTCTGCTCGACACGCTCCGCGCGCTGGAGGTCGAACTGCATCATCCCGGCGTGCGCTGCAGCGCCGAACGGCTGAAGCAGCTGCTGCACCCGGACTTCCACGAAGTCGGCCGGTCCGGCCGCCAGTACGACCGCGAGACCGTCATCCGCTGGCTCGCCGACGATCACGAGCCGCCGAAGGTGGTGCCTGACGAGTTCCGCATCGCGCCGTTCGCGCTCGATGCGGCGCTGCTGACCTACCGCTCGGCGCACCGCCAGGAGGACGGCTCGCTGGCTCATCACACGCTGCGGTCCTCGCTGTGGCTGAAGACGGTCGAAGGCTGGCAGATGCGATACCACCAAGGCACGCCCGCCGCACAAGCCTGGTGAGATGCACGGCGCCGGCGACCGTCGTGGTGCGCCGGCGCACGCTCGGCGTGCGACGCCGAGTTGAGGGACACCGGCGCCGGAGTGGACGAAGGTCACGTCCCGGGAACCCCGATGGGCGCTAGATTCGCGACGACTCCGCCGCCGTCCAGGGCGGCGGGGTCGGCCGGGTCCAGCCGGTCGTTGTACCGACTCCCCTGCTCCTCCCCATGATCGATCTGAAAGACTTCGCCGCGCCCTTCGGCGACCTGCCCGTTCCCGATTCGCTGCTGGCGCTGCTGCGCTTCCAGAATGAGATCGGCTACGGCAACTACTCCGCAGCATTGACGCTGAAGGATGACGACCACGACGGCCTGCGATGCGGCTGGTCGGAGGATCCGGCGTTCCTGTCCCGGCTGATCCCGTTCGCGCGCGCGACCGCGTCGGGCTCGTTCTATGCGCTGTGGAACCCGGACCCGTCGCAACCGTCGATGCCGGACCGCTGGCCGGTCGTGGCCTTCGGCGACGAGGGCGGCGAATGGATCGTCGCCCGCGACGTGCGCGAACTGCTGCGCGTCGGCACCTGCGACGCGGAACCGCGCATCGACTTCGACCGCATCCACTACTTCCGCAGCGAGCACCACTACCGCAAGAGCGACGGGCTGGACGTCTACATCGAGTGGCTGCGGGAGCACCTGCAGATCGCGCCGATCGACGATCCGGAGCCCATCCTCGATGCGGCGCAGCAGGAGTGGCAGGACGACTTCGAACGGTGGATCGAGCCGTTCCTTCAGGGATGAGGGCGCGGGCAGCGGTCTGCGTTCAGCCCGGAAAAATCGCCCCGAGAGCGCTGCGACCGTGCCTGCTCCGCCCTCGCGCCTGGCGACGATCGGCGCCGCCGTCTCGGAGGGGAGCAATCACGCGACACGTCGCCCCGGCGTTTCGCATGAGTCGGAGCGACACGCGGGACTTCTGATCGGGAGGGCGCGGGACGACCTTGCACGCACCGTCGCCGTTTCCGATGGGTTCAACCGGGCATCCCGATAGAATCACGCCTGTGACCCGCTGGTTCCGCATCCTCGTCCTGACGATCCTTCTCCCCGCGTACGGCATCGCCGCTGCCGGCGTGACGATGTTCGCCGCGGGCGTTTCGCATGCGCAGCACCTGCTGGTCGACGGGCAACCCGCCGACCCCGCCGTCGCGGCAATGACCGCGGCACAGGGGGGCGTCGTCGACCACGACGACGATCGCGCCGCCGACGTCGCCGCCCTGCTCTTCGAGCTCGGGGACACCTCGGACGACATGCCCGACCACTGCAAGCCCGACGCGCGTCCCCTGCGCGCCGCGCCGCCGCAGGCCAATCCGCTCCCCACGCCCCTGCTGCACGAGCCTCAGCGCTGCCCGCAGCCGCTGTTGCGGCCGCCTCGCGCCTGACGCGTCCCGTGTAGCCCGCTCCGAGGCGCCTCGCCGCCTCCCCCTCCCGCACCTTTCCTTCGGCACGCGCCGCGCATTCCGCGCTCGCGTGCGTCCGCGCCGTCCCCACCGTGCGCCTCGTCCCCGAGGCCTGACGGGGCCTGCGCTCCTTCCTCATCCATCATGGAAATCGCCTTACTTTTCTTCCTCATCCTGCTCAACGGTCTCTTCGCCATGTCCGAGATCGGACTGGTCACCGCGCGCCGCGCGCGCCTGCAGAAGCTCATCGACGACGGCGACAGCGCCGCCGCCGCGGCCGTCAAGCTGGGCGAGGATCCCACCCGCTTCCTGTCGACGATCCAGATCGGCATCACCTCCATCGGCGTGCTCAACGGCATCGTCGGCGAGGCCGCCCTCGCCGGGCCGCTCGCGCTCTGGCTGAGCTCCCACGGCGTGCCGGCAGAGTACGCCAGCGGCGCCGCGACCGGCCTGGTCGTCGTGCTGATCACCTACTTCTCGATCGTGCTGGGCGAACTGGTGCCCAAGCGCCTGGGCCAGTCCAACCCCGAGGCCGTCGCGCGCCTGGTCGCGCGTCCGATCGCGGCGCTCGCCATCGCGACCAAGCCTTTCGTGCGCCTGCTGTCGGGCTCGACGAACGCACTGCTGCGCCTGCTCGGCGTGAAGCAGTCGGCCGCGTTCAACGTCACCGAGGAAGAGATCCACGCCGTGCTCGCCGAAGGCACCAGCGCCGGCGTCATCGAGTCGCACGAGCACGCGATGGTGCGCAACGTCTTCCGTCTGGATGACCGTCAGATCGGCTCGCTGATGGTGTCGCGCCGCGACGTCGTCTGCCTGGACCTGAACGACCCGATGGAGACGACGCTCGCGCGCATCGAGGCCTCGGACCACGCGCTGTTCCCGGTGGTGCGCGGCGGGCTGCATGACATCGTCGGCGTGGTCAACGCGCGCCAGCTGCTCTCCGAGCTGCTGCGCGACCGCAAGCCGAAGCTGGATGAGCGCCTCGCCCCGCCGCTGTATGTGCCGGAGACCATCACCGGCATGGAGCTGCTGGCCAACTTCCGCCTGTCGGCCGTGCACATGGCTTTCGTCATCGACGAATACGGCGAGGTGCAGGGCCTGGTCACGCTGCACGACCTGGTCGAGGCGATCACCGGCGAATTCCAGCCGCGCGATCCGGCCACCGCCTGGGCGGTGCAGCGCGAGGACGGCTCCTGGCTGCTCGACGGCCACATCCCGGTGCCGGAGCTGAAGGATCGCCTGGCGCTCGACGAAGTGCCGGAGGAGGAACGCGGCCGTTATCACACGCTCAGCGGCATGATGATGCTGCTCACCGGGCGCCTGCCGCGCGAGGCGGACACGGTCGAGTGGGAAGGCTGGCGCTTCGAGATCGTCGACATGGACGGCAAGACGATCGACAAGGTGCTGGCGTCGCGTGTCGTGGAGGTTCCCGATGTCGTGGCGTGACGGTGCGTGGCGTGACAGCGCCTGCGTGCTGGTCACGCTCGCATTCGCGGCGCTGCTCGGCTCTTGCTCGGAGGGCTATCCCGGCGAGGACCGGCCGCTGGTCAGTCCCTTCGACATGAGCAACGCCGAGCGCGTCGCCGAGCTCAACGTCGTCGGCCGCGACTCGCCCGGCCCGCGCTGGCGCTACGCGCTGCGCGAGGGGTGCACGCTGGAGGTCGAGCAAGGCGGCGGGAAAGACAAGCGGCGCGTGGCGGTGACGCTCAAGCGCTCGATGGACGCGGAGGTGGTCTTCGACGACGCGACCAAGACCTACGACGTCGCGTTGATCGATCGCTCGGTCGATGCCGGCACGCCCTTCGCGACCCTGCTCAAGACGGACAAGTGGACCTACGCGACGCAGGGGAGCCTGCTGGTCGATCTGCTGATCAGGGATTGCGCAGCAGGGTCCACTGCACGACGGCTTCAAATGACGGGAACTCTGCCGCCCCCCCGGTCGGTGATCAACGTGAGCAGGTAGTACTGGACGCCTTGCGCGGGAGTCACTTCCAGTTGGAGGTCGCGAACGCGCGGCGGCCCCGGAACGAAGAGCCCCTCGCGAGGAACGCCGTCGCGATCGACGAGGTCGCCGTGTATGGGCTGGATGGCGAACAGCTCGATGTCGATCCGCGCGCGCAGCGAGATGCGCTCCGCGGCGCCACGCATGCCGAGCGCCGACAGCAGGCGTTTCTTCCGCGCCTGCCAGCTCGATGCGGCCAGCGTGCAGTTGATGGCGAGCCGGAAGTGCTGCCCCTGTTCATCCTCGAACGGGCCCAACGACAGCAGCCAGCGGTCCGGGTTGGTCGGAGGCAACCCTGCGAAGACGTCGTTGATCATCCTGGGCCCAGCGTCTTCAATCCGCCGCCGTAGCGCTGCAGCAGCGACTCGTCCTGCGACATCGCGATGCGCAGCCATTCGAGCTGGCCGTGGCGCGCCGGGCGCATGTAGATCTGCGTCTCGATCGGCGCGCCGCCCACGGTCGCCACGCAGTTCTGGAGCACCACGCCCGCCTGCAGCATCTGCGGCGGCTTGCAGGAGGGCTGGCCTGTGGCGCCCAGGCCGCGCGTCGGCTCCTTGATGCGCGCGAACGCCGCGAGGCCCTCGTCGCGCCCGGCGTCCATCGGCGGCGCCACCCAGAGCTGCATCACCTTGCCCGGCGGCAGATCGGCGGGCTGCAGCAGCAGGCCGTCCTCGTGAACGCGCTGCGTCCAGCCGGACGGCAGGTCGAGGGCCAGCGCGGACACGAGCGGCGACGACAGCACGGCCACGATGGCAGCCCGGCGAACAAGGAACGATGAGCCACGGCGAACGATGTCGGGACTGCGCATGAACTTCCTGCAGAAACGGGAAGCGCGCAGTGTCCCGGCGACGCCCGCGCGTGCCTCTCCCAAGGGCTAGGGAGGCGCTCAGGGCCGCGCGGGTCCAGGTCTTGCCCGCCGCCCCCGCCGAACCCACCCCCACTCGCAAGCACACAGCACGCCGTCGACCGATGGCAGCCCGCCGCGGTCGGGGCAGGAGATGCGGACATGCGCGGACGGATGGAATCAGGGCGGCGAACCTGGATGTCGACAACCGGCGGTCTGCTGCTGTCGGCGGGGCTGTCGCCGCCCGACGCATGCGCCGAGTCCGCAACGCCTCCCGACGACGACGACGCCGGTTATTTCCGCGCGCTGCGCCGGGCCACCGCCGGACCCTGGCCGCTGCAGAACCAGGGGTTGACGCGGTCCCTGGCCACCGAGCCCGGCACGGCCTTCCTGACCGTGGACCTCTGCCCGTCCACGCGCCGTTTCGACCAGGACTTCTTCGAACGCCTGTTGCGCCATCGAGGCGAGGCGCCCTTCCCCGTGGGCGTGTCCGTCAGCGGGCTGTGGCTGCTGAAGCACCAGGCGGCGTTCTCCTGGCTCCAGGAACGCGTGCGCCGGCAGGAACTGGCCATCACCTGGGTGAACCACACGCTCCGCCATCGCTACGTTCCCACCCTGCCGCCAGAACGCAATTTCCTGCTCATGGCCGGCACGGACGCCCGCGACGAGATGCTCGACAACGCCCGGCTGCTCCTCGAGCACGAGGCCAGACCGTCCGCGTTCGTCCGCTTTCCAGGCCTGGTGTCGGACCGGCACGTCACCGGCGTGGCAAGGGACCTCGGCCTCATCCCGCTCGGCGCGGATGCTTGGCTCGCCAAGGGACAACCCATCCGCGACGGCAGCGTGGTCCTGGTCCACGCCAACGGCAACGAGCCGGCCGGACTGCGTGCCTTGACCGACGACGTCCTCGCCGCGACCCGATGGCTGCCCTTGGCAGACCTGCTGCGATCGGTGGAGGCCTGCTTCGCCGTCCCGACGCCCTCCGCCTGGCCAATGCAAAGCGGACCCGAAGGTCCGCTTGCTCACCCGGATCCGGAGGGATCGACCAGATCGACGCTCAGATCGAATAGCCCAGCAGCATCGCCACGCCCGCTTCGCGGTTCGGACGCTTGAAGCCGTCGCGCGTCAGGCGGTTCATCGGGATCGACAGCGCCGAGGTCTGGAACCACTTGTTGTAGAGCTGCTCGATCTCGCCGCTGCTGTAGACGCGGCTCAGCGCGCGGTCCACGGCCGCCGCGAGCTTGGCGTCGCCCTTGCGCATCATGATCCCGTAAGGCTCCACCGAGAACGCCATCTGACCCAGGCTCAGGCTGTCCAGCGCCTTGTCCTTGGACGCCAGACCCAGCAGCAGCGCATCGTCCTGCGCGAACGCGCGGGCCTTGCCCTCGCGCAAGGCCTTGAAGGCGTCGGTGTTGTTGGGATACTGGACCAGCTGCATCTTGGCCTCGCCCGACGTGTTCAGCTGCGTGAACAGCTTCTCCGAGGTCGTGCCCTTGGCCAGCGCGATCGTCATGCCGTCCAGGTCCTTGATCGTGTCGACCTTGGCGCCGCTCGGGATCAGCACGCGCATGCCCGCGACGAAGATCGTGTAGCTGAAGTCCACCTGCTCCTGACGCGCCTTGGTGTTGGTCGTGGAGCCGCACTCCAGGTCGATCTCGCCCTTCTGCAGCTTCGGGATCCGGTCCGCGCCGGACACGACCACGTAGTTGACCTTCAGCTCGGGCAGCTTCAGTTCCTTCTTGATCTCCTCGACGGCCTGCAGGCACAGGTCCACCGAGTAGCCCTGACCCTGCTTCTGCTCGTTGACGAACGAGAACGGCCGCGAGGCTTCGCGCACGCCCAGCGTGATCGACTTCGAGTCCTTGATGCGGGCCATCGTGTCGACGACAGGGCCGGCGGCGGCCGCCGACAGCGAGGTCAGCGCCGTCAGCGCAACAGCGGACAGGACGGAAGCGCCGCTCAGGCGCCGGATCGCGGAGGACATGCTGGAATTCCGGGTCGGTGAAAACCCTGAATTCTAGGGAGCGGATGTTCCTCACCTGTAACCAATGCCCCCCGCTTGAGGGCTCACTCTAGACGGTTTGGCAAGAAGGCCCGTCCGCCCGTGACTTCCCTCACGGATCGATGGTCGAACTCAGCCCGGCTTGACCGTCGCCGTCACGCCGCCTGCCGGACGACCGCGCACAAGCTGACGCATCAGCAGCGCCGCGACCAGCGTCGACGCGATGACGACGTAACCCACGTAGGGGAAGTCGTTGACGTGACCGTCCGGTCCGATGTGCACGATGTGCCCCGCCACCAGGGAGGCCAGCCCGCCGGCGAGCTGCTGCAGCGCCGAATTGATCGCGTTGAACGAGCCGCGCTGCTCCGGCGCCGGCACGCCGGCCAGCGTCACCTGCGCCGGGATCATGCGGGAGAAGATCCCGACGAACATCACCACGTTGACCACGATCAGCACCCACAGCGGCGACGTGCCCAGGTGGGTGTAGAACGCGACGGTCGCGATGGTGATCGCGCAACCTGCGTAGAACACGGGCATCGCGCCGATGCGGTCGGAGAGGCGGCCGATCAGCGGCGAGAACACCAGGGTGCAGATGCCGGTGATCAGGTAGATGATGGGCAGGTGGTCCAGCGGGATGCCGACGTTGTGCACCACGAAGGCGCTGGCGAAGGGCATCAGCATGAACCCGCCGGTGGTCAGCAGCGCGGTGAGCGCGAAGGCCAGCTGCTGGCGCGGGATGCGCACCGTCTGGAACAGATGCCGCGCGGCGCTGTGCTGGCCGGTGCCGGCGGCACCGAGGTGCGCGTTCACCGGCTGCAGCTTGAAGGCGATCACCAGCACCGCGAGCAGCCCGAAGAGCACGATCGCGATGAACGGCGCATGCCAGTCGAAGCGCGACGCCAGGAAGATCGAGAACGGCAGCCCCAGCACCTGGCTGGCCGCGAAGCCGCCCTGCAGCAGACCCATCACGCGACCGCGCTGCGCCGGCGGGAACAGGTCGGCGGTGATCGCCATGACGATGGAGCCGATGACGCCGCCGAACAGACCGGTGACGATGCGCGCCGCCAGCAGCGAGGCGAAGCTCGTCGCCAGCCCGCACCACAGCGTGCCCAGCAGGAAGCCGCAGAAGAAGAACAGCAGCAGCCGCTTGCGGTCGAAGCGGTCGGCGAACCCAGCCGTCAGCAGGCCGGCGATGCCGGCACTGAAGGCGTAGGCGGAGACGGCCAGGCCGAACTCCCCGGAACTCATGCGCAACGCCGGCATGATCATCACGCCCAGCGGCGACATGATCATGAAGTCCAGCACCACCGCGAACTGCAGCAGCGCCATCAACGCGGCGGCCAGCTTCTGATAGGAGGTGAACGGCACGATGGCCGCGGATGCGGCGGGTACCGGGGAAGATTTGTTTTCTGACATGGGGCGCGATTCTGCGCATCCCTCGTATCCGCAGCGTAAAGACATGGCCCCCATCGGGAGATTCCCCGAGACGCGACGGTGCCGGGCCGCAACGTCACCGGAAACAGGGGGTGAATCGCGCGGGCGCCGGGTCTAGACTGGCGGCACGACGGCAGGTGGTCCCGTGCATCGACGCACCCAGTGCGCGCGCGGAGGCGGCCGTCGCGGGACAGGGAGCGGTCCTTTCGGGGCGGTCGATGCCGAGCCGGGAAGCACTACTCCGCATCATCGAGATCCACAGCCAGGTCGCCCAGCTCGGGCTGGACCTGGCGGGCGTGATGTCGCTGTCGGTGCACGGCACGCTGGAGCTCGTGGACGCCGACGGCGCGGCCATCGAACTCGCGGAAGGCGAAGAACTGGTCTACCGCGCCGTCGCCGGCGCCGCCGGCCACCAGCTCGGCGTGCGCGTGCGCCGCGACGGCAGCCTCTCCGGCACCTGCCTGCGCCAGGGCATCCCGCTCATCTGCGAAGACGTGGACACCGACAGCCGCGTCGACCTCGAAGCCTGCCGGCGCGTGGGCCTGCGATCGATGGTCGTGCTGCCGCTGTCGCACCAGGGCACGCCCGTCGGCGTGCTGAAAGCCTTCTCCTCCCGGGTCCGCAATTTCGGCCAGCGCGAGGTGGAAGTGCTGTCGCTGATGTCCAAGGTGCTGGGCGCGGCGATGTACTGGGCCACGCGCTACGGCCGGGACGACCTGTTCCACCGCGCCACGCACGACGACATGACCGGGCTGGCCAACCGCTCGCTGTTCATGGACCGGTTGCGCCACGCCACCGCGGAGGTCGAGCGCGGGGACCCGCCGATCGCCGTCGTGCTGCTGGACATGGACGGGCTCAAGCACATCAACGACACGCTGGGTCACGCGGCGGGCGACGCGGCGCTGGTCGAGTTCAGCCGCCGCCTGGCAAGCACCACGCGCGAGTCGGACACGGTCGCCCGCCTGGGCGGCGACGAGTTCGCGATCCTGCTGACGCACGCGGGATCCGCGACGACGCTGGAAGCGACGCTCCAGCGCATCCACGCGGCGGTGGAAGGCCCCTTCTCCTACGTCGACCGGAGCCTGCCCTTGAAGGCCAGCATGGGCGCCTCGCGCTGCCCGGAGGACTGGCGAGACGCGACGGCGCTGATGGAATGCGCCGACATGCGGATGTACGAGGCCAAGCGGACGCGGCAAGGACGGGACCGCACGGGACCGATGCCGCTGGAGCCCTCCTGCTGAAATCCGGGCTTCCCATGTCACCTCGGCTGTTGATAATGGCCCGCGACAAGATCAAGCAGGGAGGAACCGATGACCGACATGGTGTTCGCCGACGAGCTGCCGGACCCCGGCGACGAAGCCCGATCGCGGCCCCTCGACCCGTGGCTGGTGATGATCGTCGACGACGATCCCGCGGTGCACCAGGTGACCCAGCTGGTCATGGCGGACTTCGAGTTCGCGGGTCGCAAGCTCCAGTTCCTCAATGCGTACAGCGGCGCGGAAGCCCGCGACCTGCTGCGCGACCGGCAGGACATCGCGCTGATCCTGCTGGACGTGGTGATGGAGTCGGAACACGCGGGGCTGGACGTGGCGCGCTTCATCAGGGAGGAGCTGCGCAACACCCAGGTGCGCATCGTGCTGCGCACCGGGCAGCCCGGGCAGGCGCCCGAAGAACACGTCATCAAGACCTACGACATCAACGACTACAAGGAGAAGACCGAGCTGACCAAGCGCAAGCTGATCACGGTCTTCTACTCGGCGCTGCGGTCGTACCGCGACATCGTGATCCTGTCGCAGTCACGCGCGGCGCTGCGCCGCTCCATCGACGCGATCACGCAGATCCACGACTCGAGCAATCTGCGCCACTTCGCATCGGCGCTGCTGGAGCAGGTCGGGCACATGCTCGGCTACCAGGCGCAAGGCCTCTGCGCGAGCCGCATGTACGCAGCCTCCCACGCGGAAGGCCGGCTGCAGGTGCTCGCGGCGACGTCGGACTACCAGGGACTGCTCGCCGACGCCCAGGTCTCAGACCTGCCCGCCGACGTGCGCGACGCACTCGACCGCGCGCTGGCCACCCGGCAGAGCAGCTTCGAGGACGGCCGGTTCATCGGCTATTACCGGACGCACTCGGGGAACGAGAGCCTGCTTTACATGGTGTTGTCGGATCCCCTCGACGACGAAGGCCGGGAAATGCTCGACATCTTCTGCGCCAATGTCGCGATCGCGTATGAAGGGCTGTTGGAGCGGGATCGGGGACGCCCGACTCCGTGATGCCTGGCGCGGGCTCTCCACGGGGCATGAGGCCTCGCGTCCGCGAACCTCAAGCCCCCTTCCGGCCCCACCCACACTCGCTGACCCCGGACCGGGCCGGCGGCAAGTTGCGGCTCGTATCATCGCGGCCGGTTCCGCCTTCCGCGCCCATGCATCAAGTCCGCCTGTTCTTCGTCGCCCTGCAGTTCTTCACCCGCGTGCCCGTGCCGCGATGGGTCGGGTTCGAACCCGCCTGGCTGCAACAGTGTGCGCGCTACTTCCCGCTCGTCGGCGCCGTGATCGGCGGGTTCTCGGCGCTCGTGCTGTGGGGCGCGCTGCAGCTGTTCCCGGCCACGGTGGCCGTGGGGCTCGCGATGGCCGCCAGCGTCTGGCTGACCGGCGGCTTCCATGAGGACGGTCTGGCCGACAGCTGCGATGCGCTCGGCGGCGCGGTCTCGCGCGAGAAGGCGCTGACCATCATGAAGGACTCGCGCATCGGCAGCTACGGCGCGCTCGGCCTCCTCCTCGTGCTGGGACTGAAGGCGACGGTGCTGCTGGGACTCGCGGATATCGACCCGGGCCTCGCGATGGTCGCGATCGTGTGGGCGCACGTGGCCTCGCGCGCGGCGCCGGTGTGGCTGCTGCACGCGCTGCCCTACGCAGGCGACGCGGAACACGCCAAGGCAAAACCCCTGGCGATGCAGATCAGTGGGCCGGGGCTTGCCATCGCGCTGGCACTCGTGGCGCTCGCGACGGTCGCCGGCGCCTGGATCACGCCTGAGAACGTGCCGGAGATGCTGGCGGCGGTGGTGGTCAGCGCAGGCCTGACCTTCTACATGCAATCGATGCTGGAACGCCGCCTGAACGGCTACACCGGCGACACGCTGGGCGCGACGCAGCAGGTCGTCGAACTGGGCGCGCTGCTGGCGTTCCTGGCGATGGCACCACTGTTCCCGGCGGATTGAGCATGAGCGGCAGGGCGCGTGTCAGCGCGAACGTGCGTGCCGGCGCCGGCTCCGACATCACCGTCTGGCGGCATCCGCGACCCGAAGGCGCAAAGGGTTTGTGCGTGGGCGCGCGCTGCGACCTGCCGGTGGAACGCCGCCGCGCCAAGCGGCTTGCGCGTCGCATCCAGGCCCATGCCAGGCGACATCGGCTGCCACACGACGTCTGGACCTCGCCACTGCAACGTTGTGCCGACGTCGGTCGTTGTCTGAAGCGCTGGGGGTGGCGGCATCGCATCGATGCGGCGCTCTCGGAGATCGACTTCGGCGCGTGGGATGGTCGGCCATGGACGGAGATCCCGAAGCACGAGATCGACGCCTGGGTCGCGGAGTTCGCGCGCTACGCGCCGGAGGGCGGCGAGTCGCTGACGACGTTGCTCAAGCGCGCCTCCACATGGTCGGGCGGCGCGCTGGTCGTCAGCCACGGCGGGTGGATGCTGGCGAGACGCTGGGCGCGGGAGCATCCCGACAGACCGCCTAGCGCCGATCAGTGGCCACACCCCCCCGCCTACTCCGAGCGCTGGGAACTCTGAGACCCGACACCTCCTTCATCCTCAGCTATCGAGACGTCTCTCCAACACGCCTCATTCCGAAGGACCACTTGGGGTTGCCTGCAGAGCGCGTCTTCCACCCAGGGCAACTCCTCGCGGGACATCCGCATCAGTTGAAACGTCGGACAGATGGCCGACTGGTCCGCGACGTCATTGATATCCGCCATCACACCGTCCTTGCGTAGATGCGATTCCGACAGCGTCTCACGACGCTGCGTTCGGTGCCGGAATCAGGGAGCGGTGATCTTGCGCCGCGGCGTGCGGCGCTTCAATTGCCCGTTCAAGTAGGCGAATGACTCAAGCTGTCTGCTGGGTCAGTCGCACGTACTTCTGCATCAAGGTCTCGCGCGATTCGACATGCTCCGGATTGACCGGAATGCAGGCCACCGGACACAACATCGCGCACTGCGGCTCGTCGAAATGCCCGACGCACTCGGTGCACTTGCTGTGCTCGATCTGGTAGTACTCCTCGCCCATCGAGATGGCGTTGTTGGGGCACTCCGGCTCGCAGACGTCGCAGTTGATGCATTCGTCGGTGATCATCAGAGCCATACTGCGCCCTCCCAGCAACCGACGAATACGGCAAGCGCTCGTAGGCGCTTGCCGCGCTCGGCGGGGCAAGGCATGCCTTGCCTGTTTCCGCCTCTCGTGTCGGTGATCATCAAGGCCATGGCTTACTGCTCCAGGCGGTTCTTGGCGACGCGCTCCGCCAGGCGCTCGCGGACCAGCGGCGACACGAACTTGGCCACCTCGCCGCCGAGGGTGGCAATCTCCCGCACGAAGGTCGAGGAGACGAACTGGTAGTTGTCCGACGGCGGCAGGAAAACCGTCTCGACCTCGGGCATCAGCTGCCGGTTCATGCCGGCCATCTGGAACTCGTATTCGAAGTCCGACACCGCTCTCAGCCCGCGCACCACGACCTTGCCGCCGTTGGCCAGCACGAAGTGGCTCAGCAGGCCCTCCAGGGCCACCACTTCGACGTTGGGATACGGCGCCACCAGCTGGCGCGCCATGTCCAGGCGCTCATCGATGCTGAACATCGTCTTCTTGTGATGGCCCGCCGCGACCGCCAGCACCAGGCGTTCGAACAGCCGGCTGGCGCGACGCACCAGATCCTCGTGGCCGAGGGTCATGGGGTCGAAGGTGCCGGGGTAGACGGCCGTCAGCAGGATCTGGGAGGTCATGGGCGGGATTATCCGCCGCGGCGCAGCAGGCGGTAATGCACCGCCCCGGCCCGCCCTTCCTTCCACACGGACAAGCCCAACTCCGCCGGCGCCTCGATCGCCTCCGGCGACTCCAGGTAGATCAGGCCGTTCCCGGCCAGCAGCGGTGCGGCCGCGGCAAGTGCGTCGACGAACAGACCGTCCGCGAACGGCGGATCCAGGAAGATCAGGTCGAACGATCCCGGCGTCCCGCGACGCATCCACGCGAGCGCATCGGCATTCGCGATCGTCATCGGCACCGTGCCGTCCTTGTCCAGCCGCTTGAGGTTGGCACGCAATGCGTTCGCGAGCGTCGCATCGCGCTCCAGCAAGGTCACGCCGGTCGCGCCGCGCGAGGCGGCCTCGAAGCCCAGCGCGCCGCTGCCGGCGAAGGCGTCCAGCACGCGCAAGCCCGCCAGGTCTTGCCCCAGCCAGTTGAACAGCGTCTCCCGCACCCGGTCGGGCGTGGGACGCAGACCGACCACGTACGGCACCGGCAGCTTGGACCGCTTCCAGACGCCGCCGACGATGCGGACCTCGCCCGGTCCCGCCTCGCGCGGACGCGGCTTGACCGCGCCCTTGCCCACCGTCACCCGCGGACCGGGCCGGCCAGCGCGGCGCAGGCCGTCGATCTCCGGGGTCTGATCACGTTCACGGCCTTTGGCTCGCCCACTGGAGTTGCTCATTGGCGGACCGGGATGCCCTGCGACGCCATCAGCGCCTTGGCTTCGCCGACGGTGTGATCGCCGTAGTGGAAGATGCTTGCGGCCAGCACCGCGTCGGCGCCGCCCTTCGTGATGCCGTCGGCCAGATCCTGCAAGGAACCGACGCCGCCCGAGGCGATCACCGGCACGCCCACCGCGTCCGACACCGCGCGCGTCAGCGCCAGGTCGAAGCCGCTCTTCGTGCCGTCGCGGTCCATGCTGGTCAACAGGATTTCGCCGGCGCCGAACTCGGCCATGCGCGTGGCCCATTCGACCGCGTCCAGGCCCGTGTTCTTGCGGCCGCCGTGCGTATAGACGTCCCAGCCGGTGCTGCCGTCGGCGTTCTGACGGCGCTTGGCATCGATGGCGACGACGATGCACTGCGCGCCGTATTTGTCCGAGGCCGCGCGGATCAATTCGGGATCGGCCACCGCCGCCGAGTTGAAACTCACCTTGTCCGCCCCCGCGTTCAGCAGCCGCCGGACGTCGGCGACCGAGCGCACGCCCCCGCCGACCGTCAGCGGAATGAAGACCTGCGAGGCCACTCGTTCGATGATCGGCAGGATCAGGTCGCGGCCGTCGCTGGTCGCCGTGATGTCGAGGAAGGTCAGTTCGTCGGCGCCCTGCTCGTTGTAGCGGGCCGCGATCTCGACCGGATCGCCGGCGTCGCGCAGCTCGACGAAATTGATGCCCTTGACGACGCGACCGCCGGTCACGTCCAGGCACGGGATGATCCGCTTGGCCAGCACCGGTCAGTCTCCGTTCAGCTCGTCGGCGCGTCGCTGCGCACCGGCGAAGTCGAGATCGCCGGTATAGATCGCGCGGCCGCAGATCACGCCGCTCACCCCTTCGGATTCGACCGCGCAGAGCGCCTCGATGTCGGCGAGGTTCGACAAGCCGCCCGAGGCGATCACCGGGATGGACAGCGCCTGCGCCAGCTTCACCGTCGCGTCGATGTTGATGCCGGTCAGCATGCCGTCGCGGCCGATGTCGGTGTAGATCACGCCCTCGATGCCGTAGTCCTCGAACTTCTTCGCCAGGTCGATCACCTCGTGGCCGGTGAGCTTGCTCCAGCCGTCGGTGGCCACCTTGCCGTCCTTGGCGTCCAGGCCCACGATGATGTGGCCGCCGAAGGCCGAGGCCGCGTCCTGCAGGAAACCGGGGTTCTTCACCGCGGCCGTCCCGATGATCACGTACGACAGGCCGTCGTCGAGGTAGCGCTCGATCGTGTCCAGGTCGCGGATGCCGCCGCCCAGCTGCACGGGGATGTCGTCACCGACCTCGCGCAGGATCGCCTTGATGGCCGCCTCGTTGACCGGCTTGCCCGCGAAGGCGCCGTTCAGGTCCACGAGGTGCAGGCGCCGTGCGCCCGCATCGACCCATCGTCGCGCCATCTCGGCGGGATCCTCGCCGAAGGTCGTGGAGTCGTTCATGTCGCCTTGCTTGAGGCGGACGCATTTGCCGTCTTTCAGGTCGATCGCGGGAATCAGCAGCATGGCCGAGGCAGTGGGGGTGAAGGAAAGGGAAGTGTTCGGAGGAACTCGAGAACAGCGCTGGCGACGTCGACGGCACCGGGCCGGCAGCCCGGCGTCCGGCCGTCAGGGCGTCCAGTGCAGGAAATTGCGATACAGGGCGAGCCCGGACGCGGCACTTTTCTCGGGGTGGAATTGGGTGGCAAAAATGTTATCCCGCGCCACCGCACAGGTAAAGCGCGGGCCGTACTCGCTCTGACCGACGCTGTCGCGCGGGTCCGACGTCTCGGCATAGAAGCTGTGCACGAAGTAGAACCAGCTCTCGTCGGGCACCTCGCCCCAGACCGGATGCGACCGCGTCTGGTGTACGCGGTTCCAGCCCATCTGCGGCACCTTGTAGCGGCTGCCGTCGGGCTGCAGTTGGCCGTCGAGCCGGAAACGCTTCACGCGCCCCGGGATCAGGCCCAGTCCGGGCGTGTCCTGCTCCTCGCTGTGGTCGAGCAGCATCTGCATCCCCACGCACACGCCCATCAGCGGCTTGCGCGCGGCGGCGTCGAGCACCGCTTCCTTCAGGCCGCTGTCGGCGAGTTCGCGCATGCAGTCGCGCATCGCGCCCTGGCCGGGCAGGACGATGCGCTCGGCGGCGTAGACCTCGTCGGGCTCGGAGGTGATGACGACACGCACGCCCTGGTCCTGCGCCGCCTTGATCACCGCCTGCGACACCGACCTGAGGTTGCCCATGCCGTAGTCGACGACCGCGACGGTGCGCGGCCGGGAGACAGTGGAGGCGGTGGAGCCGGCGGAGCCGGTGGAGTCTTCGGAGGCGCTCACAGCGTGCCCTTCGTCGAGGGGATGACACCGGCCGAACGCGGATCCAGCGTCATGGCCATCCGCAGCGCGCGGCCGAAGGCCTTGAACATCGTCTCGCACTGGTGATGCGCGTTGTGGCCCTTGAGGTTGTCCACGTGCAGCGATACCAGCGCATGATTGACGAAGCCCTGGAAGAACTCGTAGGTCAGCTGCGTGTCGAAGGCGCCGACCGATCCGGCGGTGAACTTGACGTCCATCGCCAGGCCGGGACGGCCCGAGAAGTCGACCACCACGCGCGACAGGGCCTCGTCCAGCGGCACGTAGCTGTGGCCGTAGCGGGTGAGCCCCTTCTTGTCGCCGACCGCCTGCGCGACGGCCATGCCCAGCGTGATGCCGACGTCCTCGACCGTGTGGTGCCCGTCGATGTGCAGGTCGCCCTTGGCCTCGATGTCGAGGTCGATCAACCCGTGACGGGCGATCTGGTCGAGCATGTGGTCGAAGAACCCGATGCCGGTGTTCAGCGACGCCTGCCCGGTGCCGTCCAGATTCACGCGCACGCGGATCTGCGTTTCCTTGGTGTCGCGGCGGACTTCGGCGATGCGTTCGGAGCTCATGGGGATTCCAGGGAGATCAGGAGGATCAGGAGGGTCAGGGAGGGACAGTGAACCTTCAGGCTTGCATCAGGCTTGCTTCGGATCGGCGTCAAACCTGCTTCAGACCGGCTTCGATCGCCGCCAGCATGGCGGCGTTCTCATCCGGCGTGCCCACGGTCAGACGCAGGCAGCGCGCCAGCAGCGGATGCATGCCCGAGACGTTCTTGACCAGCACCCCGCGCGCCTTCAGCGCCGCATGCAGCGCGTTGGCGTCGGGCACGCGCACCAGGATCATGTTGCCCTCGCTCGGGAAGGCGTGCAGATCGACGGTCGTTGCCAACGTGGCCAGCGCGGTCTGCAACTTCGCGCGCTCGGCGCGCAGCTCGGCGGCCTGGCGCTCGTAGACCTCGGCGTGTTCCAGCGCGAAGAGGCCGGCCTCTGCGTTCAGCACGCTGACGTTGTACGGCGGACGCAGCTTGTCGATGTGGCGGATCAGCGCGGCGTTGCCCATCATGTAGCCGATGCGCACGCCGGCCAGGCCGAACTTGCTCATCGTGCGCATGACCAGCACCTGCGGATGACGCGCCATCAGCGCCATCGAGTCGCGCGCGGCGAAGGGCTGGTAGGCCTCGTCCATGACCACCAGACCCGGCGCGGCCTGGACGATGCGTTCGATGACGGCGTCGTCCCAGAGGTTCGCGGTCGGGTTGTTCGGATAGGCCAGGTAGACGATCGCGGGACGGTGCTCGGCGATGGCGGCGAGCATCGCCGCCTCGTCGAGCTCGAAATCCGCCGTCAGCGGCACGCCCACGAATGCAAGGTGCTGGTACCGCGACGACAGCTCGTACATGACGAAGCCCGGCACCGGCGCCAGCACGACGACGCGCTCGCCCGGCTGGCAGACGGCCATCGCGAGCAGCGAGATCAACTCGTCGGAGCCGTTGCCCAGCATCAGCGCCTGGCCCTCGGGCAGCTTCGCATGCGCGGCCAGCGCCTGCGCCAGCTCCTGCGTGCGCTCGCCCGGATAGCGGTTGATGGCGACAGCGCCCAGTCGCTCGCCCAGCGCGCGCTGCAATTCCGGCGACAGCCGGAACGGGTTCTCCATCGCGTCCAGCTTGATCAGACCGGCGGACGGATGCACCTGGTAGGCGTGCATCGCGCGGACGTCCTCGCGCAGGACACCGAGGGCCCGATCAAGGGCGCGGTCAGGGACGCGGTCTTGGGCAGCGGTCATGGAGCAGTCGCCGGAGACGGCAGGAAGTCGGAAAGGGAAGCGCCCGCCGGCAGCGCGCGCAGCGGGTCGACGATCAGGACGCTGTCGAAGAGCTGCCCGTGCGGGAGCGCCAGACTCAGCAGCGCCTCGCAGCCCTGCGCCTTGGCGGCCGCGACGATCAGCGCGTCGGCGTACGGCAGGGAGAAGCGGCTTTCCAGCGACCAGGCCGATTCGACCGTCGCATGATCGGTCGACCACGGCGCCCAGCGCTGGTAGCGGCGCACCTCCGCGCGCGCGTCGCCGTTGGGCATGGGCGGCGCGATGTTCGTGGTTACCGACCGGTAGAAGTCGTTGAGCACCTGGCTGGAGGTGCGGCCCAGGCGCTGCTGCCATAGGCAGCGCAACCAGGCCATGGCCCGCGCGCGCCGGGCCGGATCGGCACCGTCCTCGCTGAGGATCAGCACCGAGGTATCGACGAAGACCGGGGCGGTCAGCGCCACGGGGGCAAGGTCGGCGACAAAGCCGTTCACAGCAGCTCCCGTCCCGGATACGGCTGGCCATCCGAAGACCAGGTGCGCTCGCGGTGCACCCAATCCTGCAAGGCACGCTCGTAGGCGTCGTCGTGACGCATCTTCTCCGCGAGCAGTTCTCCCACCAGCCGCGACACGCTGGTGTTGCGCCGCGCAGCCTCCAGCCTCGCCCACTCGGCGACGCTGTCTTCCATGGTCACGGTGACGTTCTTCATCAGGCCTTCAGATTAACACGAAGTTCGTGTTGCACGAACTTCGTGTCGGGTGAAGACCGACTTCGGAGGCCAAGCGCGGGCACTCCACGACGCAGGGGGCATCGCGTCCGCGAACCCCCAGCGTCATTCCGGCCCCACAGAGAGCCGTTGCCCCCGGTTCTTTGAAGGCGTTATGCGTGCAGGCGGAATTGGGCGACGACGTGCTGCAGGCTGCCGGCCTGCTCCCGAAGCGACTCGGAGGCGGCCGACGACTCTTCCACCAGGGCGGCGTTCTGCTGGGTGACTTCGTCCAGGCGCTGGACGGCCTGTCCCACCTCCATCAGGCTGGTGCTCTGCTCCTGCGTGGCCGAGGAGATCTCCTGGATGATGTCCGTGACGCGTTGGACGGCGGACACGATCTCGCGCATGGTCTCGCCCGCATCGCTGACAAGACGCGACCCCGCATCGACACGGTCGACGCTGGCACCAATCAGGGTCTTGATCTCCTTGGCAGCCTCGGCGCTGCGCTGGGCCAGCGAGCGGACCTCGCTCGCCACCACCGCGAACCCGCGGCCCTGCTCGCCCGCACGCGCAGCTTCGACCGCAGCGTTCAGCGCCAGGATGTTGGTCTGGAAGGCGATGCCGTCGATCGTGCCGATGATGTCGGAAATCTTGCGCGAGGACGCATTGATCTGGTCCATCGTGCTGACCACCTCGGAGACGACCACGCCGCCGCGGTCCGCGACCTGGCTGGCATTGAGCGCGAGCTGGCTGGCCTGGCGCGTGGAATCGGCGTTCAGGCGGACCGTGTCGGTCAGCGCGTGCATGGTGGCGGAAGTCTCTTCCAGGCTGGACGCCATCTGCTCGGTGCGCGCGGACAGGTCGCTGCTGCCCGCGGCGACTTCGGCGCTGGACATCGCGATGCTCTCGGCGCTGGTGCGCACCGCCGACAGCGAGCGGTTGAGCGCGCCCTGCATGACCGACAAGGCCTGGGCGAGCTGGCCCAGCTCGTCGCGGCGCGTGGTGTCGATGTCGACGGTCAGGTCGCCCTCGGCGACGCGGCTGGCCACGCCCACCATGACCGTCAGCGGTCGCACCGTGCTGCGGGTCAGGTAGAAGGCCAGCACGCCGCCCGCCGCCAGCGCGGCGACGATCAGCACCACCATGGTGGTCAACACCGCCTTGTAGGCGGCCCTCGATTCCTCAAGGCTGTTCTGGGCGCCGACGGTGTTGATGTCGACCAGCTTCTGCACCGATCCGATCATGGCCGCGAAGGCCTGCTGCGATTCGCCGTTGACGGTGGACTGGTACTCGCCGCGATTGCCGGCCTTGCGCGCGGCGATCAGCTTGTCCTGCACCGCGATGAAGGCGGCGTACTTCGCCTTCGCGTCCTTCCACTGTTCGGCCACCGCCGGAGAGGACACCAGCTCTTCGTAGGCCTTGGCCAGGCCGGGCAAGGACTTCTCGCGCAGGTTCTTGATGCGGTCCTGCTCCTGCTCAACCTCCAGGATGACGTCCTTCAGGCACATCGCCATCTCCGCCCGGCGCAACTCGTTGAGGTCGCCGCGCAGGGCGTTGACCGCGTTGATCGACGGGATCCAGTCGGACCCCATGTCCTCGACGTTGCCCTGGATCACCTGCATGCGGTTGATCGCCACCACGCCCACCAGCACGGTGGCCAGCAGCACGGCCGCGAATCCCAGGGAAATGCGTACTCCGACGCGCAGATCTGAGACCTTCATGTTTCGACGTCCTGTGATGAAGATGTTCGAAGCATGCTAGGCGTTTCGCACGGAAGGGCGAACCGCGAATCAACGGGGAATGTGGCGGTTTATCCGCAGCCCAGGGTTTGCCCTGCGTCACCGCGTGAAATCTGCGCGAGCCCCTGCGTGAGCCACGCCACGGGCGGGGCCGCAAGGGCCGGATGGGCCGGATGGGCGGGATGGGCCGGTGCGCCCGGGAGGACTCAGCGCTTGAGCCGGAACTCCGCCGCCTGCGCATGCGCCTGCAGGCCCTCGCCGTAGGCGAGGGTCGCGGCGATGGGGCCGAGCACCTGGGCGCCGGCCTCGCTGACCTCGATCAGGCTGGAGCGCTTCTGGAAGTCGTAGACGCCCAGCGGCGAGGAGAAGCGCGCCGTGCCGGACGTGGGCAGCACGTGGTTCGGACCGGCGCAGTAGTCGCCGAGCGACTCGCTGGTGTAGGCGCCGAGGAAGATCGCGCCGGCGTGGCGAAGCAGCGGCTCCCAGCGGTGCGGATCGGCGCTGGAGACTTCCAGGTGCTCCGGGGCGATGCGGTTGCTGATCTCGCAGGCCTCTTCCATGGAGCGGGTCTGGATGAGGGCGCCCCGCCCTTCGAGCGACGCGCGGATGACGTCCCGGCGCGGCATGCCGGGCAGCAGGCGCTCGATGGCCTCGCGGACCTGGGCGATGTAGCCGGCATCCGGGCACAGCAGGATGCTCTGCGCCATCTCGTCGTGTTCGGCCTGGCTGAACAGGTCCATCGCGACCCAGTCCGGCGGGGTGCTGCCGTCGGCCAGCACGAGGATCTCGCTCGGGCCGGCGATCATGTCGATGCCGACCTGGCCGAAGACGTTCTTCTTGGCGCTGGCCACGTAGGCGTTGCCCGGTCCGGTGATCTTGTCGACACGCGGCACCGTCGCGGTGCCGTAGGCCAGCGCGGCCACGGCCTGCGCGCCGCCGATGGTGAACGCGCGGTGCACGCCGGCGACATAGGCGGCGGCCAGCACCAGCGGGTTCTTCTCGCCACGCGGCGTCGGCACGACCATGACGATCTCGGGCACGCCGGCGACCTGCGCCGGGATCGCGTTCATCAGCACGCTCGACGGATAGGCGGCCTTGCCGCCCGGGACGTAGATGCCGACCCGGTCCAGCGGCGTGACCTTCTGACCCAGCAGCGTGCCGTCCTCGTCGCGGTAGCTCCAGCTTTCGCCGCAAGCCTGCTTCTGACGCTGGTGATAGCTGCGCACGCGCGCCGCGGCCTGCGTCAGCGCCGTGGCCTGCCCGGCGGGCAGACCGTCGAAGGCGGCCTTCAGCTCTTCGCGGGCCAGCTCCAGCGTCGTCAGCGATGCCGCCTGCAGTCCGTCGAAGCGCGCGGTGCAGTCCAGCACCGCCGCATCGCCGCGGGCGCGCACGTCGGCCAGGATCTCGGCGACGCGGGTCTCGATCGCGGCGTCGGTCTCGGCCGACCAGTGCAGCACGCGCTGGAACTGGGCCTCGAAGTCGGCGTCGGCGGTGTTGAGGGTGCGAAGGGACGTCGTCATGGCGGGCTCCGGGCGGCGGATCAGGCGGCGGGAATGGCGGAAGCGATCGCGTCGATCAGCGGCTTGAGCGCCTCGCGCTTGAGCTTGAGCGCCGCCTGGTTCACGACCAGGCGCGAGGAGATCTCCATGATCCGTTCGACCTCGACCAGGCGGTTGGCCTTGAGCGTGCTGCCGGTGGAGACGAGGTCGACGATCGCGTCGGCCAGGCCGGTCAGCGGGGCCAGCTCCATCGAGCCGTAGAGCTTGATCAGGTCCACGTGCACGCCCTTGTCGGCGAAATGCTGGCGCGCGATGGTGGTGTACTTGGTCGCCACGCGCAGCCGCGAGCCCTGGCGGACGGCGTGGTCGTAGTCGTAGTCGTCGCGCACGGCGACGCTCATGCGGCACTGCGCGATGCGCAGGTCCAGCGGCTGGTACAGGCCCGCGCCGCCGTGCTCGATGAGCACGTCACGGCCGGCCACGCCGATGTCGGCGCCGCCGTATTCGACATAGGTCGGCACGTCCGTCGCGCGCACGAGCACGACGCGGACCTGCGCCTGATTGGTCGGGAGGATCAGCTTGCGGGAGCTGTCCGGGTCTTCGAGCACCTGGATGCCGGCGGCGGCCAGCAGCGGCAGGGTCTCTTCGAAGATGCGGCCCTTGGAAAGTGCCAGGGTGATCATGCGGTGTCCTCGGTGTCCTCGATGAACGCGCGCTCCGGGAAGCGCGCTTCGGGCTGGAGCTTCTGGCCGCAGCCTCGGGCTGTTCAGGGGGACGGCAGCGGGTTCACCGGACGGGGACACACCGCCACCCGCCTGCAGGCCGGGTGGCTGTCAGTGATGGTGGTGCGCGGTGCCTTGCTGCGCGAACTCGTCGGGGGTCAGCGTCTTCATCGACAGCGCGTGGATCTGCTCGCGCATGCGATCGCCCAGCGCCTGGTACACGCGCTGGTGGCGCTTGATCCGGCTCAGGCCCTCGAACTCGGCCGAGACGATCGTCGCGAAGAAATGGCGTCCGTCGCCCTCGACCTGGAGCTCGCTGCAAGCGAGACCCTGGGCGATGTAGCTCTGGACTTCTGCGGGGGTCGGATCGGCCATGATGGAGCGGGATTCTACCCGGGGTCAGTGGCGGATCTTGTAGCCGCGGCGCAGCAGCTCCAGCGCGAGCGCCGCGACGACGGCGAAGGCCCCCGCGACCACGGCCAGGCTCAGCCACGGCGAGGCGTCGCTGACGCCGAAGAAGCCGTGCCGGAACCCGTCGATCATGTAGAAGAACGGGTTCAGGTGGCTGACGGCCTGCCAGAACGGCGGCAGCGATTGCACGGAATAGAAGACGCCCGACAGGAAGGTCATCGGCATGACGATGAAGTTCTGGAAGGCGGCCATCTGGTCGAACTTTTCGGCCCACAGGCCGGCGATGAGCCCCAGCGTGCCCATCAGCCCGGCGCCCAGCACGGCGAAGGCCAGCACCCACAGCGGGTTGGCCACGCCCGGGGGCGCGAACCACACGGTGGCGGCGAGCACGCCCGCTCCCACCATCAAGCCGCGGATCACCGAGGCGCCGACGTAGGCCAGGAACCAGGCCCAGTGCGACAGCGGCGTGACCAGCAGGAACACCAGGTTGCCGCTGATCTTGCTCTGGATCAGCGAGGAGGAGCTGTTGGCGAAGGCGTTCTGCAGCACGCTCATCATCACCAGGCCGGGGATGAGGAAGCTGGTGTAGCCCACGGTGCCGTAGACCTTGACGTGGTCCTCCAGCACATGGCCGAAGACCAGCAGATACAGGACGGCGGTCAGCACCGGCGCGCCCACGGTCTGGGCGCCGACCTTCCAGAAACGCAGCACTTCCTTGTAGAACAACGGCGCCGCGCCTTCGAGGCGGATGGGGAAATGGCTCGCGCTCATGCCCGGCCTCCTTGCATGATCTCGAGGAAGACGTCTTCGAGGTCGGCGCGGCCGATCTCGAGGTCTTCGATGGGGACGGCGGCCTCGCGCAGGGTGGCGAGGATCTGTTCGACCTCGGTGGCGTCGTGCGCGGTGAGCTGGACGATGCGGCCCGTGATACGGGCCCGTTCGGACAACGCGATCGGCAGCGCCGAATCGGTCTTGAACTGCAGCATCGTGGACGCAGTGCCCGCGAGCAGCTCCGACGTGCGGTTCAGCGCGACGACCTTGCCCTGCTTCAGCATCGCGATGCGGTGGCAGAGCGCCTCCGCCTCTTCCAGGTAGTGCGTGGTCAGCAGGACGGTATGGCCTTCGCGGTTCAGGCGCGCGATGAACTGCCACAGCGTCTGGCGCAGCTCGACGTCGACACCGGCGGTGGGTTCGTCCAGCACGATCACCGGCGGGCGGTGCACCAGCGCCTGCGCGACCAGGACCCGGCGCTTCATGCCGCCGGACAGCTGGCGCATGTTGTTGTGGGCCTTGTCGGCCAGGCCGAGGTGGTGCAGCAGTTCGTCGATCCAGTCGTCGTTGTTGCGCACGCCAAAGTAGCCGGACTGGATGCGCAGCGTCTCGCGCACGCTGAAGAACGGGTCGAAGACCAGTTCCTGCGGCACGATGCCGAGCTTCTTGCGCGCCTGGGCGTAGTCGTCGACGACGTCGTGGCCGAGCACCGACACCTGCCCGCCGCTGGCGCGCGAGAGGCCGGCGAGGATGCTGATCAGGCTGGTCTTGCCGGCGCCGTTCGGGCCGAGCAGGCCGAAGAACTCACCGGGCTGGATGTCGAAGCTGACGCCGTCCAGCGCGCGGAACTGGCCGTCGCGGTAGGTCTTGCTGACGTTGCTGAAACGCAGGGCGGGCGGACCGCCGGCCGGCACGGACATGGCGGCCGACTGTTGTGGGGGGCTTGCGGGCATGGGCGGCGATTGTAGGCAGGGGCCCCGGCCCGCGCTGGCCTGGGGTCATGACAGAATGGCCCACCTCCCCACCCCTCAAACGCCCTGGGCCCATGGCCACCAAGAAGCCGCGCCGCACCGCCGAACGCATCCTCGAAGTCACGCTGGACCTGTTCAACCGCTTCGGCGAGCCGAACGTCTCCACGACGCTGATTTCGGCGGAGCTCGGCATCTCGCCCGGCAACCTGTACTACCACTACCCGGCCAAGGACGAGCTGATCAACGCGCTGTTCAACCGCTACGACAAGGCCTTGTCGGAGCTGCTGGGGGCGGTGGGCAACGTGCGCAACGTGGAGGACGCCTGGCTGTTCTTCCACATGCTGTTCGAACTGATCTGGCAGCACCGCTTCCTGTACCGCGATCTCAACGACCTGCTGTCGAAGAACCGCAAGCTGGAAACGCACTTCCAGCACGTGCTGGAGCAGAAGACGCAGGCGATGGTGGGGATGCTGGGCGGCCTGCAGGCCAGCGGCGCGCTGACGATGCAGGTCCGCGAGGCGGTGCCGACGGCCAACGCGATGGTGGTGCTGCTGAGCTACTGGCTGAGCTACGAATACGTGCGCGACCCGCGCAATGCGCTCGAGCCCGAGCGCGCCGGCGAAGCGCTGATGCGCGGCGCCTTCCATGTGCTGGGGCTGCTGCTGCCCTACCTGGAACCGGCCTCGCGCGACCACCTGTTCCAGTTGGCGGGGAAGTACCAGCCGCAAGCGGGTGGCGCCTCCCAAGCATGATCGGGCAAGTTCCGCCATCGGGACTCGACGCTCGCTTGATGCTTGTCAAACTCCTCGCCAGTTGACTCATCTCTGCCAGTCGGATTGACTGGAGTGAGCCATGCGCGTCCGAACCTCGATGAATACGGTTCAGGGGCGGCGATCTTGCCGTTGACCTTTACGGAGCATGGAGCATGTTGCGAGAACTGACCGACGAAGAGATCGATCAAGTCAGCGGAGGCATGGGCGGGAGCAGCCATATGGCGGGGGGCGGTGGCGATAGCTGCTCGAACGCCAGTGCAGGAGGGATGGTGGGTGGCGCGATTGCAGGCAGCGCTGGCGGCCTGCTCGGCATCGTCGTCGGAGGATTGGGCGGCGCATTGGGTGGCTGGATCGCCTCATGCAAGGTTCGATGAGGGCCGACGCCTCGCTGCGTCCGAGCCGCGGCTTCGCGCCTTGGGGTCCTTCGTCCTTGATGGCCGACTGGGAGCGATTGCGGGCACTGGGTCCGACGGGGTTCGTCATTCGCTACGGCCTGCTGCGGATGGTGCCGGTGCTATCGGCGCCGACCGTGGGGCTGGTGATCTTCAGGGACATCCCGCTGCCCCTGACTCGCTGGCTTGTCCTTGCCGCGATGTTCCTGGGCCTTGGCATCGTCTGGGGCATCGCGACCTGGCATACGTGCGAGTCACGATGGGCTCGATCGCGCGCGACTGACGCGTCGCACGGCTAGCAGCAAGCCGGGGTCCGGCCCTCCGCACAAACCCTGGATTCGTGCGAAGCCGGCCCCCCTGGTCGCGGTTGGCGGCGGAAAACGACACCCTATAAATTAGGGATATCGTATTCACCGACATCAAGGGACCGATTCCATGAAGCGCATCCTGACCACCGCCGCCCTGCTGGCCCTGATCGCCCCGATGGCCCAGGCCGCCACCGCCGAGAACGCCGACGCCAAGGCGCTGCGCGCCGAGTGCGCCAGCCAGCACGCCGTGAAGTTCGAGCAGGCCGCCGCCGCCAACGAGTACCGCTTCGTCTACAACCGCGGCGAGTACCGCGGCGAAGCCACCAGCGGCCAGGCGGTCTCCTGCGGCCAGACCCAGTACGCCGAGTACCTGGCCAGCGCCGACCCGGTCAAGGTGATGTCCGCCTACCCGACCGCCGCGGGCCGCCCGCAGCCGGCCAAGAAGGCCGCAAAGTAAACGGACCTTCCTTCGAAGCGCCGGCTTCCGGAATGACAAACGCCGCCCCTCGGGCGGCGTTTTCCATGGCGGCGCGGCCAGACCCGCCGCATGGGGTCAGTCCTTGACCTCCCATGGCAGCATCAGCGCCAGCGTGAGCAGCTGCTGGAATTCGGGCCCGAAGTGGTCCACGATCCGCTCCGGATCAGGGCACAGCCCGGCGTCCGCGATCAGTCCGAACTGCACCTGGCCGGCGTAGGTCAGGATGCTGATGCCCAGGCTCATGTCGCCCGCCTGAGGCGCCCAGAACATCACCCGCTCGACGGCCGATCCGCACAGCTGCAGGGCCTGGGCCGGTCCGGGCACGTTGGTCATCAGCGCCGTCGCCTTGCGGGAGAGCGTCTTCAGCATGGCGCGCTGGGCCGCCTTTTCCACCGAGCCCGACGTCGCCATCAGGCCCATCGCCAAGGCCGGCTGCAGGCTGTTCTTCAGCGCCTGCGTCTGTGCATGCACGGCGTAGAGCCGCTTGACCGGATTCGTGATGCCCACGGGCAGCGGCAGCGGCACCATGCCGAAGCGGTTGCCCAGTTGCCACGCCGTTTCCAGCGGACGCAGGTTGACCGGCACCAGCGCGCGGATCTCCTGGCCCTGGGTATCGTCGCCATGTTCGCGCAGGTAAAGCCCCAGCGCCCCGGCGACGCAGTTCAGCAGCACGTCGTTCACCGAGACGTTCATCGACTTGCCGACCGCC
>SEFA01000050.1 GCA_004210455.1 Rubrivivax sp.
CCCGCTACGTCCATCGTGAAGCCGGGGCTGACGGCGAAGCTCGCGCCGGCCTTCTTGGCGGCGATGGCGTCGGCCGAGGTGCGCAGCGTGCCCGCGCCGACCAGCGCCTCCGGGACCTCGCGCGCGATGGCGGCGATCGCTTCCAGGGCCACCGGCGTGCGCAGCGTCACCTCCAGCACCTTCACGCCGCCCGCCAACAGCGCGCGGGCCAGCGGCACCGCGTCCTCGACGCGCTCGATGACGATGACCGGAATGACCGGGCCGTGTTCGGCCAGGCTCAGGGTGTCCTTGATGGCAGTCATGTGAATGTCCTCTCAGTCCAAATCGGTGGGCGCCAGCGCAGCTTCACAGCCAGCTGATCGCGCCCTCTTCCGCCGTGGTGACGTTGCGCCGCATGCCGGCGAACAGCTCCCGGCCCATGCCGGCGCCGTTCTCGATCACCGCATCGGCGGTGATCTGCGCCAGTTCGCGGCGATCCCATTCGTCGGCCGGCACCAGCGCGCTCAGCACACCGGTGTTCGCGCACACGCGCACCAGGTCGCCGTCGCGCAGCCTGGCCAGCGGACCGCCGGCCAGCGCCTCGGGACTGACGTGGATCGCCGCCGGCACCTTGCCCGACGCGCCGCTCATGCGGCCGTCCGTCACCAGCGCCACCTTGAAGCCCTTGCCCTGCAGCACCGCCAGCGGCGGCGTCAGCTTGTGCAACTCCGGCATGCCGTTGGCCTGCGGCCCCTGGAAGCGGACCACGACGACCACGTCGCGTTCCAGCTCGCCGGCCTTGAATGCGGCCTGCATCGCTTCCTGGCTGTCGAAGATGCGTGCCGGCGCCTCGACCGTATGGCGGTCCTCCGGCACCGCGGACACCTTGATCACCGCGCGGCCCAGGTTGCCCGCCAGCAGCTTGAGCCCGCCGGTCGGCGAGAACGGCGCCGCGACCGTGCGCACCACGCTGTCGTCGTTGCTCTTCGCGGGCAGGTCCGTCCAGCTGACGCTGCCGTCTTCCGCGCGATGCGGCAGGCGGCCGAAGGCGCTCAGGTTCTGGCCGGACACCGATGTCAGCACGTCGCCGTGCATCAGTCCCGCGCCGACCAGCTCCTTGATCACGAAGCCCGGGCCGCCCGCGGCCTGGAACTGGTTCACGTCGGCGCTGCCGTTCGGGTACACGCGCGCCAGCAGCGGCACCACGCCCGAGAGCTCGGAGAAGTCGCTCCAGTCGATCAGGATGCCCGCCGAACGCGCCACCGCAACCCAGTGGATCAGGTGGTTGGTCGAGCCGCCCGTGGCCAGCAGCGCGGCCATCGCGTTGACGATGCTGCGCTCGTCGACCATGCGGCCGATCGGCGTGTAGTCGCGCTGCGGGATGATCTTCAGCGCCTGGCGCACCGCTTCGCGGGTGAGCGCCTCGCGCAGGCCGTCGTGCGGATGCACGAAGGCCGCGCCGGGCACGTGCAGGCCCATCGCCTCCAGCAGCATCTGGTTGCTGTTGGCCGTGCCGTAGAAGGTGCAGGTGCCCGCGCCGTGGTAGGCCTGGGATTCGGCCTGCAGCAGCTCGTCGCGGCCGACCTTGCCCTGCGCGTAGAGCTCGCGCACCTTGGCCTTGTCGTTGTTGGACAGGCCCGAGCTCATCGGCCCCGCCGGCACGAACACGCAGGGCAGATGCCCGAAGTGCAGCGCGCCGATCAGCAGGCCCGGCACGATCTTGTCGCAGATGCCCAGCAGCAGCGCCGCGTCGAACACGTCGTGCGACAGCGCCACCGCCGTGCCCATCGCGATCGTGTCGCGCGAGAACAGGCTGAGCTCCATGCCCGGCGTGCCCTGCGTGACGCCGTCGCACATCGCCGGCACGCCGCCGGCGACCTGCGCGGTCGCACCCAGGCGGTGGACCTCGTCGCGGATGAGCGCGGGATAGCCCTCATACGGCTGATGCGCCGACAGCATGTCGTTGTAGGCCGTCACGATGCCCAGATGAGGCGCCTTCTCGGCCACGATGCGCAGCTTGTCGTTGGCCGGCATCGCGGCCACCGCGTGCGCCACGTTCGCGCAGCCCAGGCGTTGCACGCCGCGCTGCCGGCCCGCCATGCGTTCGATCAGGTCCAGATAGCGCTCGCGCGACGCGGCGCTGCGCGCCTTGATCCGCGCGGTGACCTCCAGAATGGTCTTGTTCATGCCGACTGCCGATGTAACTCGGCCAGGGTTAGATTGGTAACCATATTACACGCCCACGAGGTCCAACGGCTCTCCAACAGGCGTTTCCCGGGTACAAGCTGGTTACAGAAACGTTCCGGGAGCCACCAGATGGCGGCATGCCACGTTCCCACGCTGTGGCAGCATCGCTCCCATGATCGCCGACCCTCTCGCCGACGCCCGATTGGAAGACCTCCCCGCCCACAGCCAGCGACTGCTGGAGGTGGCCGAACGGATGTGGGACCGTGAACACGGCCTGATGATGTTCGCTTATGGCTCGCTGATGTGGAACCCTGGTTTCGACCCCGCGCAGACCTTGGTGGCGAGGGTCCAGGGCTACCACCGCGCGTTGCGCTTGCGCTCGCTGGTGAATCGCGGGAGCAGCGAGCAGCCGGGCCTCGTGATGACGCTGCTGTCGGGCGGCAGTTGCCGGGGGCTGATCTATCGCGTCGAGCCCGAGGACAGCGAGGCGACGTTGCGCCGCCTGTGGCTGCGCGAGATGGTGGTCGGCACCTATGTGCCGCGGTGGCTGGACTGCCAGTGCGCCGACGGCCTGGGCACGCGCAAGGCGCTGGCCTTCACGCTGTCGCGACGCAGCCCGGGCTGGGCGGGCGATCTCGCGGACGACCGCTTGCTGCACATCCTGCGGCACGCGCGCGGGCGCTACGGCACGACGCTCGACTACCTGCAACGCGCGGTGACCTGTCTGCGGGAGCACGGCATCCACGACCGCGCGCTGGAGCGCCAGCTGGCGCTGGCCCGGGCCAACGGGCTCTGAACGCCGGTTGAACGGACCGGCTTCAGCCCAGTGTCCGCAGGCCCTCGCCGCTGGGACGCGGCTTCAGCGGATCGACGGCGAGCCGCTCCAGGTCCTCGACGGTGTCCACGTCGATGAGCACGCCCGGGTCGTCGACCTCCACGGCCTGCGCCGGATAACGCGCCAGCAGGCGCCGCGCGCCCTCGTCGCCCTGCAGGCTGGCGAGTTCGGAGAAGAGCTCCGCGTTGAAGCCCACCGGATGCCCGCGGCGTCCGCGGTGCTGCGCGTAGGCAATCGGATCGTGCGCGATGGCCTGCGCGACCGCGGCCAACGTGCTGGCGCGCACCATCGGCATGTCGGCCGGCAGGATCAGCCAGCCGGGCGCATCCCCGGTCGCGGCGACGCCGGCCGCGATCGAATGCCCCATGCCCAGCGGCGCGGGGCGCCCCAGGCGGTCCTGGTCGGGCAGCACCAGCATGTCGCGCGAGGCCACATGGCGTCGGACCAGAGGCGCCAACGCGGTCGAGGTCACCACGAGCATCGGCAGGCCTGACGCCATCGTCTGGCGCAAGGTCAGCGCCAGCACGGTGTCTCCATTCACGACCTGTTCCAGCTTGTGGCCCTCGCCGCGAAAGCGCTGGCCGCGCCCTGCCGCGAGCACGACGACGGCGGGTCGTCGCTGATTCATGCGAACTTCCTTCTGGTTGGGTCCCGATCCTCCCGGGCCGGCTCTGCGGCGCGGCTCGACGGGACCAAGCATGCCTGCGGCTCGAAAGCGCTCCCACCCGGAGTTTCCAGGGTGGGAGCTTTACTTAAGGATTCGCCCGATACTCCCGGGGATGGACAAACTTTCCGACCTTCGAAAGAGCTACGAGCGCGCCGAGCTCGATGAACAGCACGCAGCGGGCGAACCGATGCGGCAGTTCCGAGAATGGTTCCAGCAGGCGCTGGATGCCCAGGTGCCCGAACCCAACGCGATGACGCTGGCGACCGTCGGCGCGGACGGCCGGCCGTCCACGCGGATCGTGCTGATCAAGGACATCGAGGATCGCGGCCTGGTCTGGTACACCAACTACGACAGCCGCAAGGGCCGCGAGCTGGCGGTGCATCCGTTCGCCGCCCTGCAGTTCCATTGGGTGGAGCTGGAACGGGTGGTCCGCATCGAAGGCGTCGTCGAGCAGGTCGACGCGGCGCAGTCCGATGCCTACTTCGCGTCGCGGCCGCTGGACTCGCGCCTGGGCGCGTGGGCCTCGCCGCAGAGCCAGGTGATCTCCTCGCGCGCGGTGCTGGTGGCCAACGCCGCGAAGGCGGCCGCCCAGCACGGGCTCAGCCCGAGCCGGCCGCCGCACTGGGGCGGCTACCGGCTCGTGCCCGAGCGGTGGGAGTTCTGGCAGGGGCGCAGGTCGCGGCTCCACGACCGGCTCGTCTATCGTCGCGAAGGCCGCGACAGCGCCGAGTGGATCCGCGAGCGGCTCGCGCCCTGAAGGTCGCTCAGACCGCCAGCAGTTCCACTTCGAACAGCAGCGTGGCGTGCGGCGGGATCACGCCGCCGGCGCCGTAGGCGCCGTAGCCCAGTTCCGACGGGATGACGAGGAAGCGCGTGCCGCCGACCTTCATGCCCTGCACGCCTTCATCCCAGCCCTTGATGACTTCGCCGGCGCCGAGGTGGAAGCGGAACGGATCGCGACGGTCCTTGGACGAGTCGAACTTGCGCCCGCGCTGGCCGTCCTTGTAGAGCCAGCCCGTGTAGTGCACGGTGACACGCTTGCCGGCTTCGGCGACGGCGCCCTCGCCTGCCTTGACGTCCTCGAACTGCAGGCCGCTGGCGGTGGTCGACAGCTGCTTCAACTCGACCGCTTCGGCGCCGCCGGACACGCCCAGCAGTTCCACCTCGAACATCAGCGTCGCGTTCGGCGGGATCACGCCGCCGGCGCCGCGCGCGCCGTAGCCGAGCTGCGGGGGGATCACCAGCACGCGCGTGCCGCCGACCTGCATGCCCTGCACGCCTTCATCCCAGCCCTTGATGACCATGCCGCCGTCGAGTTCGAACTCGAACGGTTCGCCGCGGTCCTTGCTGGAGTCGAACTTCGTGCCCTTCTCGCCGTCCTTGAACAGCCAGCCGGTGTAATGCACCTGCACGTCCTGGCCGGCGCGGGCGGTCGCGCCGGTGCCGGCGGTGGTGTCGTCGTATTGCAGGCCGCTGTCGGTCGTCTTCATCGAGTTTTCCTTGAAAGGGGGACGCCGGTCCGCGTCCCGGAAGCAAAAGGCAAAAGCGTGATCATGCCAGCGGCGGAAGGTCCCTACCCCCCGCCCTGCCGTACGGACCACGCCGCCGCGGCGCTCGCGAGCCACTCGGGCATGGTGCGCGCCTCCAGCGCCGGCAGCCCGAGGCGGGCGCCGGCGCGCTGCAATGCGGCAAGCGGGTCGCCCAGGTCCAGCGCCCGGGCGCCGTTCTGCTTGGAGAGCTTTTCGCCGTTCCCGCCCAGCACCAGCGGCGTGTGCAGGTAGCGGGGACGCGGCAGGCCGAGCAATTCCTGCAGCCGGATCTGCCGGGGCGTGTTGTCGGCGAGGTCCTCGCCGCGCACGACGTCGGTGACGCCCTGCCAGCCGTCGTCGACCACGACCGCGAGTTGATACGCCCAGAGCCCGTCGGCTCGCAGGAGTACGAAGTCTCCGACCTCGTCGGTCAGGTCCTGCGACTGTTCACCCAGCCGGCGATCCCGCCACGCGATCCGCAGCGCGCCCTCGCCGTCCGCCGTCGACGTGCTGCGCAGCCGCCAGGCGCGCGCCGGCTTGCCGTTCAAGCCATGCCGGCAGGTGCCCGGATAGACGAGTTCCCCATGCCGTTCGCGCTGTCGGCCCCGGGCCGCGATCGCCTCGGCGATGTCCTTGCGCGAGCAGCCGCAGGGGTAGGCCCATCCCGGGGCCTGCAGCCGGTCCAGCGCGGCCCGATAAGCCGCCTCCCGCTTCGACTGCCAGACCGGCGGCTCGTCCGGCAGCAGCCTCACCTGGGCGAGCTGCGACAGCACCATCGCGTCCGCGCCGGCCGGGCAGCGCGGCCGGTCGACGTCCTCGATCCGGATCAGCCAGCGGCCGCCGTGCGCACGCGCATCGAGCCAGCTCGCCAGCGCGGCGACCAGCGAGCCTTCATGCAGCGGCCCGGTGGGCGACGGCGCGAAGCGGCCGACATACAGGGCGCGCGCGTCAAGGCGGCGCACGTCAAGGCGACCGACGTCAACGCGGCCGACGTCAACGCGGCCGACGCCGACCCGCTCCGGCTGGGTCACAGCAACAGCCCTTCGTGCTGCTCGATCAGCGAGCGCCGGGTCGTCTCGCTCCTCAGCCGCTCCAGCCACCAGGCCAGCGCCTTGGCCGGTCGCTGGCTGGTGTTGCGCCAGGCATAGTGCATGGGCGAGATCCGCTTGCCCTGGAAGGTTTCCTTCTGGACCAGCCGTCCCGCGTCCACATGCCGCCGCACCATCGGCGTCGGCAGCGAGCCCACGCCCAGGCCGCGCAGCATGGCCTCCAGCTTGATCGCCATCGAGGGCACCGTCAGCACCTCCTGTCCGGGCACCACGCCGACGGTCATCGGCGCCAGGTTGCGGGCCGTGTCCGCCACCGCGACGATGCGATGCCGGGCGATCTCGGCCGAAGTCAGCACCCCCTCGAATCCCGCCAACGGGTGGTGCGGCGCCACGCAGAACACCATCTCCATCGGACCCAGCACCTCGCAGACCACCGAACTCCCCGGCGGCTGCGCGCTGGTGCCGATGGCCAGGTCGGCCTGACCCGAGATCAGCGCCTCCCAGGTGCCGGAGAGCACTTCGGTGCGCAACTTCAGGCGCGTCGGCGGGGGCTTGCCGTCCTCGGCCTGCAGGTAGAAGGCCTCCATCAGATCGAAGATCGCGCGGCGCGCGATCGCGTCGTCGAACGCAATGGTCAGTTCGCTCTCCCACCCGGTCGCGACGCGCCTGACCCGGTTCGCGACCGCGTCCATCTCCTGCAGCAGCCGGCGCCCTTCGGTCAGCAACTCATGCCCCGCCGCGGTCAGCACCGCCTGGCGCGAACTGCGGTCGAACAGCAGCACGTCCAGCGCATCCTCGAGCTGCCGCACCGAATAGGTCAGCGCCGACGGCACCTTGCCCATCTCCCGCGCCGCCGCGGCGAAGCTGCCGCTGCGCGCGATGCTGTCCATCATCGCCAGCGCTTCCGGCGTGAGCACGCGTCGTTTGTCTTGTTGAGCCATCCCTTCATCTTATTTGAACGCTGGCTTCAAGCCCTCTCCGCCTCGGGAGAGGCCTGCTTCCCTACAGTGAGTCCATCGCCAACCAGCAGGCCTTCCACCACACACCGGGGGGCCACACCAGGAGCATCGACATGCGTGAAGTCATCAAGTCCTCGGATCGCGGCTACGCCGACCACGGCTGGCTGAAGAGCTTCCACAGCTTCTCGTTCGCGGACTATCACAACCCGCGCCGGATGGGCTTCGGTCCGCTGCGCGTGATCAACGAGGATCGCATCGCCGGCGGCACGGGCTTCGGCACGCACGGCCACCGCGACATGGAGATCATCAGCTACGTGCTGAGCGGCGAACTGGCGCACCAGGACAGCATGGGCAACGGCACGCCGGGCGGCGCCAACGCGGGCGTGATCCGCCCGGGCGACGTGCAGCGCATGAGCGCCGGCACGGGCGTGCGGCACAGCGAGTTCAACCACTCCAAGGACGGCCAGACCCACTTCCTGCAGATCTGGATCATGCCGGACCGCCAGGGGGTCGAGCCGGGTTACGAGCAGAAGCACTTCGCCGACGCCGAGAAGCGCGGCCAGCTGCGGCTGGTGGCCTCGCCGGACGGCGCCCAGGGCTCCGTGTCCATCCACCAGGACGCGCGGCTGTACGCCGGACTGTTCAACGGGGATGAACGGGCCGAGCTGCCGATCGCTGCGGACCGGATCGCCTACGTGCATGTCGTGCGCGGCCAGGCCAGCGTCAACGGCGAGGCGCTGGGCACCGGCGACGCGCTCCAGCTCGCCAGGGAAGCGCGGATCACCATCGAGGGCGGTCAGGACGCCGAAGTGCTGGTCTTCGATCTGCCGGTCTGACCGGTTCGATGGAACGATGGGTCGAGGGCCCGCTTCGGCAGGCGGTCCGCCGAAACGGGCCGGCCGGCGGATGCGAACCCGCCGGCCGGGGACACGCACTTCGCCGCTTCACTCGGGGCGGACCCGTCGCATGCCGCGACGGGCCGCCGCCGGACGGAGACTGCGGATGAAGCCCGGCCCCTTGACCTTTCCGATGGTCCCCCTCCGCGCGGACGGGGAGCGTGCCCCCCGGCCGACCGGGTTGCCTTCGCTGATCGAGCTGCTGATGGGGCTGGGCGACTGGCCGCAGGACCACGGGATCCTGGTGCGCAGCACCCGCCATCACGCCCCGCTGGCCTACGCCCGGATCGCGACGTCCCGCCACGTCGTCGAGATCCTGTTCGACCCCGAGACCGGACGCTATGTCTGCACCAACTGCCAGTCCACCGGCTTCGACCTGCCGGCGTCGGTCGAGACCGCTTCGGAAGGCAGTTTCGTCGGCGCCGTGATCCGCGGCCTGACCGCGGCGGCGGCGACGACGCTGCTGCAGGGGGCCTCTGCCGTGCTGGCGCTGTGGCCCGACGGGGCGCAGTCCGTCGACATCGACCTCCTGCCGTCGGAGGGCGATCGCCTCGACGCCAGCGCTCACCCGGTGCGCCGCAAGCCGGCGCTCTGACAGCGTCGGGTAGCCTGTGACGGCGCCGGAGGACCATGCCGGACTGTCCCCGGACGCCCCCTACACTCGCGCGATGCAATCGCTCCGACAACTCCTGGCCGCGTTGACGCCGCTCGACTGGGCCTCGCTGGGCCTGTTTTTCGTGGCCTGGATCGGCTACGCGCAATTCTCCAAGCGCCACGCGGACGGGCGCGGCTCGCTGCTGGCCATCACCAACCGCGTGCGGCGCCAATGGATGCTGCAGCTCACCTACCGCGACATGCGGGTGCTGGACGGCGCGGTCAGCCAGGCGCTGCTGTCGAGCCCGTCCTTCTTCGCCTCCACCACCATCCTGATCATCGGCGGTCTGCTGGCGGCGCTGGGCGCGAGCGAACAGACCAGCGCCATGGTCCTGGGGTTGCCCTTCGCGGTGAAGACCAGCACGCTGGTGTTCGACATCAAGCTGGCGCTGCTGACCGGCATCTTCGTGTACGCCTTCTTCCGCTTCACCTGGAGCATGCGGCAATACACCTTCGGCGCGCTGCTGGTGGCGTCCGCGCCGGAGGCGGGCCAGTTCGCGCAGCTGGGGCCGCAGTCGCGCGAGGAGTTCGCCGACCGTGCCGGTGCCGTGGTGGGCATGGCGGCCGAGGCCTTCAACGACGGCCTGCGCGGCTACTACCTCGCCTTCCCCGTCGTGGCCTGGTTCTTCTCTCCCTGGGCGCTGGCCTTGTCCACCGCCGGCGTGCTCTACGTGCTGTACCAGCGCGAGTTCCGCTCCGAGGTGCTGGACGCGCTGCGGTTCTGAAAGGCTCCTGGCCACGGCGCGCCGGAACTGCGCGGGCACCGGCACGACTGATCGACCTTTTCCAGGACTCCCGGGACCGTCGATGCTGTCTGTACAACGTTTGATCTTTGCCGCACAGCTGCGTGACGCCTTCATCGAGGCGAACGATCTCGCAGCGCGAAAACCGCTGGATGCTCAGGACCGGGGCTCCCTCGAGTCCACGATCGCCGCGCTCACCGACTCAGGCCCGCCGTCGCGCGAGATGGTGGACATCCAACTCAGCATCCTGACGCGACTTCCGGGGTGGCCCACCGGTCTTCGCGTCGTTCGCCACATGGCGCCCGATTCAGGCCTCCCCCCCGATCCGACCTTGGACGGCGATCAGAAACAGTTCGGCGCCCAAACATCGCAGCTCGCGCTCGGAGATCCCTTGCTGATCTATCGGCAATCGGACGGTTCGTGGTTCTACGCCCGCAACGCGACGCCTCCCCAAGACTGGAGTCCCGCCCCGGATTGGGGCGGCCGGCCGCTGCTGAACGCCTGCATTGCGGCGCTGGTGGAGCGCTACAAGGACGAAGGCTGGCTCATCGTCGCGCGCCTCGCCGGAGACAGCCGTCAAAGACCCGGACGCGCCAACGAGTCGGTGCTCCTGGCCAAGCTCGGGTTGAAGATGGCGGAATGGTTGCAGCATGCCTCCCACTACGATGAGAAATATCCGCTGCGGTTGACCGCTTCGGCGACGCCGCGTCGCGATCCGCCGCACGTCGATGCAGCCCCCACGACTGGCGCCGCGCAAATCATCCGCACTGCGGCCTGGCCCGAGGGTCATGCCATCAAGCGGCAGCGGACGGACGCCTCGTCCATACATCCCCCCGCTTCGCCCGCGCCGACGATCTGCCATGGCCACAGCTCGGTGCTCACGGAGTGGTTTCCCGATGACCTGCTCCTTGAGTTGCTCAAGGCGCCCGTGACGCCATCCCCGAGCGCGATGCCGGGGAATATCTCGCCCATGAAGCCGCAACACGCCGCGTCATCGAACGACGTCGTCGATCTCACGGGCGGGGCCTCGTGCCCGGCGAACTGAAGGGCGCGCTGCGCCCTTCTTCGCCTGGATCAATGCACGACCCGTCCGAAGCTGAACTCGCCGGGCTCACCGCCCGATGAGGTCTCGACGCTCACCGGGATCACATCCTTCGGGCCGAAGCGGCCCTGCAGGATCAACTTGGACAGCGGGTTCTCGATCCGCTGCTGGATCGCGCGCTTGAGCGGCCGCGCCCCGAAGACCGGATCGAAACCGACCTTGGCCAGTTCGTCCAGCGCCTCGTCGCTGACGTCGAGCTTCATCTCCAGCTTGTCCAGGCGCTGTTCAAGCTGGCGCAGCTGGATCTTCGCGATCGACTTGATGTGGTCCGCGCCCAGCGCATGGAAGATCACGGTCTCGTCGATGCGGTTGAGGAACTCGGGCCGGAAGTGCGCCTTGACCTCACCCCACACCGCGTCGCGGATGACCTCGTCGGGCTCGCCCTGCAAGGCCATGATGTGCTGCGAACCCAGGTTGGACGTCATCACGATCACGCAGTTCTTGAAGTCGACCGTGCGGCCCTGGCCGTCGGTCAGCCGGCCGTCGTCCAGCACCTGCAGCAGCACGTTGAACACGTCCGGGTGCGCCTTCTCGACCTCGTCGAGCAGCAGCACGCTGTAGGGCTTGCGACGCACCGCCTCGGTCAGGTAGCCGCCCTCGTCGTAGCCGACGTAGCCGGGAGGCGCGCCGATCAGCCGGCTGACCGAGTGCTTCTCCATGAACTCGCTCATGTCGATGCGGATCATGTGGTCCTCGCTGTCGAACAGGAAACCCGCCAGCGCCTTGCACAGCTCGGTCTTGCCGACGCCGGTCGGGCCCAGGAACAGGAAGCTGCCCAGTGGCTTGTCCGGATCGGACAGCCCGGCGCGCGAGCGCCGGATCGCATCCGCGACCGCGACGATGGCCTCGTCCTGGCCGACGACGCGCTCATGCAGCTTGTCTTCCATCTGCAGCAGCTTGTCGCGCTCGCCCTGCATCAGCTTGGCCACCGGGATGCCGGTCGCGCGGGCGACCACCTCGGCGATCTCCTCCGCGCCGACCAGGGTGCGCAGCAGCTGCGGCTGGGTCTTGTCCCTGGCCTTGCCCATCTCCTTGGCCTGCGCCTCGTTCAGGCGTTTCTCCAGGTCGGGCAGCTTGCCGTACTGCAGCTCGGCGACCTTGTTGAAGTCGCCCTTGCGCTTGAGTTCCTCGATCTGGAACTTGATGCGGTCGATCTCTTCCTTGACGTGCGCGGAGCCCTGGGCCTGCGCCTTCTCGGAGGTCCAGATCTCTTCCAGGTCGTTGTACTCGCGCTGGAGCTTGAGCAGCTCCTCCTCGATCAGGGCGAAGCGGCGCTGCGAGCCCTCGTCGGTCTCCTTGCGCACCGCCTCGCGCTCGATCTTGAGCTGGATCATGCGGCGGTCGAGCCGGTCCATCGCCTCGGGCTTGGAGTCGATCTCGATCTTGATCTTGGCGGCGGCCTCGTCGATCAGGTCGATGGCCTTGTCGGGCAGGAAACGGTCGGTGATGTAGCGGTGCGAGAGCTCGGCCGCGGCGACGATGGCCGGGTCGGTGATCTCGACGCCGTGGTGGACCTCGTACTTCTCCTGCAGGCCGCGCAGGATGGCGATGGTGGCCTCGACGGTCGGCTCGTCGACCAGCACCTTCTGAAAGCGGCGCTCCAGCGCGGCGTCCTTCTCGACGTACTTGCGGTACTCCTCCAGCGTGGTCGCGCCGATGCAGTGCAGCTCGCCGCGCGCCAGCGCCGGCTTGAGCATGTTGCCGGCGTCGATGGCGCCCTCGGCCTTGCCGGCGCCCACCATCGTGTGGATCTCGTCGATGAACAGGATGATCCGGCCTTCGTCGGCGGCGACTTCCTTGAGCACGGACTTCAGGCGTTCCTCGAACTCGCCGCGGAACTTGGCGCCGGCGAGCAGGCCGGCCATGTCCAGCGACAGCACCCGCTTGCCCTTCAGGCTTTCGGGCACTTCCTCGTTGACGATGCGCTGCGCGAGGCCTTCGACGATGGCCGTCTTGCCGACGCCGGGTTCGCCGATGAGCACGGGGTTGTTCTTGGTGCGGCGCTGCAGCACCTGGATGGCACGGCGGATCTCGTCGTCGCGGCCGATCACGGGATCGAGCTTGCCGGAACGGGCGCGCTCGGTGAGGTCCAGGGTGTACTTCTTGAGCGCCTCGCGCTGGCCTTCGGACTCCTGGCTGTCGACCTTCTGGCCGCCGCGCACGGCTTCCACCGCGGTCTCCAGCGCCTTGCGGGTGAGGCCGTGACCGCGCACGACGCCGGCCAGGTCGCTCTTGGCGTCGGCCAGCGACAGCAGGAACATCTCGCTGGCGATGAAGTGGTCGCCGCGCCTGGACGCTTCCTTCTCCGCGTTCTGCAGCAGGCTGACCAGGTCGCGGCTGGGCTGGACCTGCTGGCCCTCGCCCTGCACCTGCGGCAGGCCGCCGAGGATGCCGTCCAGCGCGCCCTTGAGGGCGGGGACCTTGACGCCGGCGCGCTCCAGCAGCGCCTTCGGGCCGTCGTCCTGCGCCAGCATGGCGGCCAGCACGTGGACGGGCTCGATGTAGGGGTTGTCGCGCGTCACCGCCAGGCTTTGAGCCTCGGCCAGCGCTTCTTGGAACCGGGTGGTGAGCTTGTCGACTCGCATGGGAAATAACCTCCGTTGCGACCCCAAGTGGGAATGTGTCCCTATTTTTCAAGAGAAGACTTCGGCAAGCGGCGCGCCCATTCACTTCATGCGAGGAACTGACTCAAGGTCGCGCGGTCGAGCTGCCAGTCCAGCGCCGGATCCCACAGCTGCATCAGGTTCGGTCCATGCAGCGACGCCCAGCCCGCGCGCAGCAGCAAGGGCACCTGGATCGTCGACAGGTCGGAGCAGCCGCTGAACCACTTGGGCGACGCCTCGCGAAGCCGGTCGAAGTCCAGCCGGCCCAGCACCTCAATCGCGAACTCGCCACCCCAGGGCGGGATGACGGCGGCCACCTGGGGATCGAGCAGGACCTCGGATCGGCGTGTCCGCTGCGCCTGTCGGGGCGCTCATGCCGAGGTCAGCATCTGCATGAGCTTGAGTCCGGCCGCGGCGGCGGCCAGCGAGCCGAGCACGTGCGCGGCCGAGTGCGACACCGCCAGCAGGAACTCGCCGCGCTGAAGCAGCGACAGCGACTCGCCGGAGAACGACGAGAAGGTCGTAAGACCGCCGAGGAAACCGGTGACCAGCAGCAGCTTGAGCAGGTCGTCGGGATGACGTCCGAACCACTCCAGCGCCATGCCGATCAGAAAGCCGCCGACGAGATTGACGGCCAGCGTCCCGAGCGGGAATCCCTGCCACTTCGTGTTCAGCATCAGCCCCGCGCCCCAGCGCGCCAGCGCTCCGCCCGAGGCCCCGACGGACACCGCCGCCACCTGCATCCAGCTCATCGCCCATTCCCCTCCACGTTGATCCCCCAGCGCGCGAGCGCCTCATCGTCGGCGACGCGCGCGTCCACCCAGCGGGCGCCGTCCGGTCCGTGTTCCTTCTTCCAGAACGGCGCCTGCGTCTTCAAGTAGTCCATCAGGAACTCGCAGGCCTGGAAAGCCTGGCCGCGATGGCGCGAGCTCACGAGCACCAGCACGATCTGCTCGCGCGGCCGCAGTGCGCCCACCCGGTGAATGACGCGCGCGCCACGGAGGTCGAAACGTCTGAAGGCCTCGTCGATCATGGCCTCGATGGCGGCCTCGGTCATGCCCGGGTAGTGTTCCAGCTCCATGAGCGTCACGGGCGTGCTGTCCGCCCCGTCGCGCACCGTGCCGACGAAGCTCACCACCGCGCCGACGCCGCCGTCGTCGGCGCGCAGCGCCAGCGTCTCGGCGCTGAGGTCGAAATCGGCGGTCTGGACGGAGACGCGCGGCGGGCGCGAAGCGGGCGAGTTCATCTCGTCATTTTGGCATCCGTCCCTGCCGCCTGCGTGCCGCGCGCCTTGATGATTTCTTGATGGTCCGGGGCCGGGTCTTGCCCCGCCCTTGATGCGCGGCTTCCTACGCTGGAGGCCTCGCAACCACGGCGCGCCATCCGCGCCCCTTCGCATGAGACCGGTGTTGATCCTTCAACATGAACCCGCCCAGGGTCCGGGTTTTCTCCTCCAGTGCCTGCGCGCGCACGAGGTGCCCGTGCACCTGCTGCGCCCGGACCTGGGCGACACGCTGCCTCGCAGCGCGGGGGCGTTCAGCGGCCTGGTGCTGCTGGGCAGCGACCACGGCGTCCACGACGGCACACCCTGGATCCGCGCCGAGCAGGCGCTGCTGATCGACGCCTTGCGGCACAGCCGCCCCATCCTGGGCCACTGCTTCGGCGCGCAGCAACTGGCGCGCGCGATGGGCGCGGGTGTGGCGCGCAATCCGCGTCCCGACATCGGTTGGCGCGAGCTCTGGATCACCCCGGCGGCGCGCGGCCTCTTCGGCGGCGAAGACCGGCTGCTCAGCTTCAACTGGCATTACGACAGCTTCCAGATCCCGGCCGGTGCGACACGGACGCTGTTCGGCTCGAATTGCCTGAACAAGGGCTTCTCCCTCGGACCGCACATCGGGCTCCAGAGCCACCTCGAAGTGACCGAGCAAGGCCTGCGCGACTGGTGCGCCCACGGTCGCGAGGAATTGCGACGCGGCCGCGGCATCACCGTGCAGAGCGAGTCCGAGATCCTGTCCGCCCTGCCAGAGCGCCTCGCCCGCCTGCGCGGCGCGGCAGCGAGTGTCTACCGGCATTGGATCGGTCAACTCGACCGCCCGCCCGTGTTCGGCTCCCGCGCCGCGTGACTTTCCGCGCTGCCCGTCAGATCGCATGACGAGCACCATCGGTCGACTGGCGAATCACTCTTGGGTGGATGGCCACTGACAACCCGTGCGCGGCCGGTGGCCATCGCACGCATGTGCCAACCCTCAACCAAAGATCGTCAATGAAAATCTCCAACCAAGTGTCCAGCGACTACGCCAGCATCGACGCGCTCTCGTCGTCGGCCTCCTCACAGGCTGAATCGGGCCGCGCGAATCATTCAGACGCGGCCGCCGACTACGCCGACCCGTGGGAATTCAAGCAGTTCGACCCCGCTGTCCAGCAGGCACTGGAACAGCGGGGCGAGCTCCCGCGAGGACTCGCCGCCTTGCCCAGCGGCAACCGCAGGGTTCAACGCGAGTCCGGCGTGTACGCGACCGTCACGCCGAGCACCGAGCGCCCCGCCGCCGAACCGCACGGGCTGAAACGCCAAGGGGCGATCCGGCGCGAAGCGGGAGGCGCCCCCAAGCTGCCCGTCCGTCAATACCGTCCCGACGAAGCGGGCGGTGCCGGCGAGGAGTGAAACGGGCATCCGGGAAACCCCGCCCCGGCGCCTCCCCCATCCGATCGATGCGCGCTCCCCGGCTCACCCCCTAAGGTGTCCGCAGGAGCGCGCCGCGCTTCGCCACGCCGCGGCGACGCGGCCCAGCCGGGAGCACGCATGTTCGGTCTCACCCTCCTTGGCGCCGTTCACACGGCGTTCGCACTGGTCGCCCTCGTGGCCGGCTACGCCTTGATCTTCCGCCACGGCCGCATCGACGGGCAGTCGACCTTCGGCCGCGTCTACCTGTGGTGCACCATCGTCACCTGCCTGACGGCCTTCGGCATCTTCCGCCACGGCGGCTTCAACATCGCGCACGTGCTGGCGATCGTCACGCTGGTCACGCTGGCCGTCGCCGTCGCGGCGCACCGCACCCGTTTCCTCGGCGGTCTCTCGCCGTATGCGGAAACGCTGGGCTACAGCTTCACGCTGTTCTGCCACATGATCCCCGGCCTCAACGAGACCTTCACCCGCGTGCCCGTCGGCGCCCCGCTGTTCACCGGCCCCGACGACCCGGCGCTGCAGAAGGCGATCGGCATCGTGTTCCTGCTCTTCGTGATCCTGATGGCCGTCCAGGCCTGGCGCATCCGCAAGGGGCCCGCAGCGGGACGGTCGCCTCATCCGGCCTGAGCGGCCTAGCGGCCTAGCGGCCTGAGCGGCCTGAGCCGCCGGATCGGGCTGAGCTGACTGAGCGGCCGGATCGGGCTGATCCAGCCGATCCCGCTGGACGAATGGGTGTGTCGCTTGGACGATAGGCGATGCCCTGAGCGGTGGCGCGCCTGGCCGGCGCGGATACTTCGCGCGTCCCCACCCGCTCGCGCACGCCTCGCGCCTCGCCGATGTCCAAACCCAAGACCGTTCTCGCCGTCCGCCACCTGGCTTTCGAAGATCTCGGCCTTCTGAGCCCTGTGCTGGCCGAGCGTGGCTTCGAGCGTTTCCTGACGCTGGACGCCGGCGTCGACGACCTGCGCGAAGTGGACCTCGACGCGGTCGATCTGCTGGTCGTGCTCGGCGGCCCGATCGGCGCGTACGACGACGCGCTCTATCCCTGCCTGAATGACGAGATCGCGCTCATCCGCCGCCGCCTCGCCGCCAGGCGCCCGCTGCTGGGCATCTGTCTCGGCGCGCAGCTCATGGCGCGGGCGCTGGGCGCCGAGGTGCGGCCAATGGCGCACGGACGCAAGGAGATCGGCTTCGCGCCGCTGACGCTCACCGACGCGGGTCGCGACGGCGCGCTCGCGCCGCTCGCGGGCGGACAGCCCGTGCTGCACTGGCACGGCGACCAGTTCGGGATTCCGGACGGCACCGCCAGCCTGGCGACGACGCCGCTGTGCCCGAACCAGGCCTTCGCGATCGGGGGCTTCGCGCTGGCGCTGCAGTTCCATCTGGAGAGCGATCCCGTGCGCCTGGAACAGTGGCTGATCGGCCATGCGGGTGAGCTCGCGCAGGCGCGCGTGCCGCTGGACGAGCTGCGACGCGACGCCGCCACGCACGGCGCGGGATTGCGCGCTGCACTCGGCGAGGTCGTCGATCGCTGGATGTCGGGCTGGCCTCAATCCACCGAGTGATCCACGGGGCAGTAACGCACCGCGTGCGCCTCCGTCGGCACCGGCAACTCCCACTTGCGCAGCATCCCCTGCAGCGCGCCGTTGGACAGCGAGCTGTCGCGCCGATCGTTGCGACGCAGCAGCTCCGCGCGCGGCCGCTCGAGGTAGACGATCTCCACCTGCGCGCCGTAGGCGAACAGCAGGTCCAGCGTCTTGTCGCGCATCTGCTGGCTCAAATGGGTCGCGTTCCACACGAACGGCGCGCGCTCGCGCAGCAGCGCCTTCGCCTTGTCGACCGCCGCATGCGCGACCTTGCCCTCGTTCTGCCCGTGCTTGAGGCCGAGCTCCGCGCGCGCGTCATCGAAGGACACGACCGGCAGACCGCGTCGATGCGCCGCCACCCACGTATCCTTGCCGGACGCGGGCAGCCCGCACATCACCGTCACGCGGGCGCCGGGTTCCTGGAACAGCGCGTAGTCGGGGTGCACGTCCGCGCCGCGGAAGTAGCTGACCCGCGTGTGCGCATCCGCGAAGGCCCGCGGCTGACCGTAGCAGCCCTCCTCGCGCGCCAGTTCCCGGAACAGCTCGATGTGATCGAGCACCCGGTCGCGATCCTCGCAGACACGTCCACGCATGTCGGCCTCGGCCAGCGCCGCGAGCAGCGGCAGGCTCAGCCGGCACGACAGCTCACGCACGATGAACTCGGGCAACAGTCCGCGCTTCGAATCGGCGAGCGCGAAGAACGGCACCTGGTGCACCGCGATCAGGCGGCAGACCGCCTCGCGCTGCTCGAAGGGCATGCCGGCATCCCACAGCAGCACGCGCGCGTCGATCGCGCCCATGCGGGAATGGCCTGGCTGGCCGATGGCGCCGGTCACCGGATCGATCACCGTCGTCGCGTGCTTGGACACGTCGTGCAGCAGCGCGGCCAGGAACAGCACCTCCTGATCGCTCCGGCTCGCCGCCCGGTAGTCGGGCAAAGCGAGCAGCTCTTCGATCACCATCATCGTGTGCGTCCAGACGTCCCCTTCCGCGTGGTAGCGCGGATCCTGCGGCGTGGTCTTCGCCAGTTCCAGCACCGGGAACGCAGCGAGGGAGGCCGCGAAATCCGGCGACCGTCCCGCTTCGGGCACCAGGGCCCGGATGTCTTGCCATTGCATGTTCATGACGCTCTCCTCCGTTCCGTTCAGGAACATCGGCGTTCGCGTTCATCGCGCGACGCCGCTTTCATCGTCTTCAGCGCCGCCAGCGACGTGATCGTCTCCAGCCCGAGATCGCCCCACGTCACCGTGGGCCGCTCGGCGAAAAGATCCGCCCCCGGCGCCAGCGCGTTCGGCAGGATCGGCCGCCGGGCGTGGTGCGTCTCGCTGTCGAGGATGGTCTGCGTGAAGGACGGCCTCACGAGCTTGAAACGCCCGAGCACCTGCTCCTCGTCCTCGACCTTCAGGTAGAGGCCTTCGGACTCATCGGACTTGTCGGTCTGCTTCCAGCACAGGTCCAGCGGCAGCGATTCGCGACGGGTCGCGGCCTCGAAGGCGGATCGCCAGTCGGGCGACTTCGCCAGCGAGCGCCTCACCAGGGCCCACAGCAGTGCCGGATCGGTCGGCATCGGCCCTGCGTAGAGCACGGGCACCGGCAACACCGGCGAGCCCACCAGCAACGCATGGCGACGCGGCGTCGACAGGAAGCGCGAGGTGGCGCGGTCGAAGACGTCGAACTCGTTGAAGTAATGCGGCAGCCGGTCGTACCAGACGCTGTGCTTGGCATACGCCCATTCGCCATAGAGGACGTAGCGGTCCTCCAGGCGCTCGATCAGCCGATGCTCGTGCGCCAGCGCCCAGATCTTCATCGGGTTGAACTGACGCTCGCCGAACCCGCCGATCAGGTAGTGGCCGCGTGATTGCAGCAGCAGGTCGCCGCCGTCGCTGAACGAGAGACCCGCGTTCGCGCCGTCGAGCTTTTCCTCGATGACGACGTGGCGGCCGGCCAGCGCCGCGAGCGGCATCTGGTCATGGGCGGAGTCGCCCGCCTGCAGGCGGCTGCCCGCGAGATGCGCCGTGCGCGGATAGCGCAGCAGCGGCAGGGATTGCAAATGCATGGGATCCGTCACCCGCCGCGTTGTTGGCGCGGGCGGGTCCTGGTGGCGTCAGGGAACCGACGGACGTGTCGCGGGCGCGGTCAAGTCGCCGCCGGTGCGAGGGACCGGGCGGAGTCGCTGGGGGAAGTCGCGGGAGGTGTCGTGCGCCACCGGCCTCATGGCAGGCGTGGGGGGCGTCAGGAACCGGTGCCGCAGCCTTCGCGGGCGCAGACGGCGCCGACACGATGCTGCAGGGAAGCAGTCGTCGGCAATCAGCAGGGGATGGACGTACGGGTCTTCATGGGGCACCTCCGGACAGTGAAGAGGTTGGAATGCGCGCGGACGGAGCCGTCCGGCGTGGGCGCGATTCTTCAACGCGAGGTCGGGCGCGTCAACCCGCCTGATCTGCCATGTCGCATCGATCCGACGGCGTCGCACTTCCCAAAGGTTCCAGAAAGAACTGCCCGTTTTCAAACTGCCGACGCACCTGGAGGGCCGATACTTTCTTCGCGCCGGCAAGCCATGTCGCGTCGGTCGGAGCACCCCAATAGGCGCCCTCTCCTTTCGGCAGGGCGATGGACTTCCCGTCCTTGTGCCACTTCGCCATCTTGTCTTGAAACGCTTGTGGATAGTTGCGCGCGGCGCAGGCGATGTTGGCCCATGGATCGCAGATCCAGAGATGCGTCGGCCACTCAGCCAGGGGCAGCTCACGGAGACGACCGTCCACGGCACCGAGGACCACCGCGCCGTGATCGATCTCGAGGATCACGGTTGAAGTCTGCACGGTCGGTTCACGATGTGCCACGTAGGTGTGCACCATCAATGAGAGCTCGCGGCAGTTGGTGATCTTGTTCCCCCAGGCACGCGCCGCCGAGTGGAGGGCCGCGCGCGGCGTTCCGGTAGCGTCGCTCCGATCGGCCTCACGCGCCGTCTCGAAGATGGTCATCGGGTCGGGCTGCCCTGCCCCCCACTTGTTCGTAGACTTGAGCGAACCGAATCTTCGATCGTAATTCGCAACCCGGACCATTCTGAGCGTCTCCCGCGCAATTTGGCCATTCCGATTCGTGGCCTGATCGTCTCGCGTGCCTGCATGGGCGACGAGCGAGCCCCTCGGCAGAAGATCCATGTCGAGCAAGGCCTGGGCTGCACGTCCGAGATGCGCAATACGCAGTCGCAAAGGGTAGCTCTCTTTCAGCGGCCAGGCCGGCCCCGACGACGAAGATGCATCGTCGGCGTGCAAGATGGACGAGGCCTGCTCAGGGGAACATTGGTCGAGATAGTCCAGCATCTCCCTCCAATTCGGCGCGCCCTGCGAAAAAGTCTTCATGCTCGCAACTTCAAAGTGCAAAGCCGGTGAGTGCAGTCGGAAGCGACAACGACACCGCCAATATCAAGGAAGTGAACGCTGCGCCCACTCCCGAGACCGCTTTGCAGAGGCTCGCAGTCCCACCTCGATTGTCAGGAGTCGCTCACGATCATCGGCAACACCTCGGCGCCGAGTTCCTCGATCACCTCGCGGGCCCACGACCATCATCGGCACGCTTCGCGCTGGCGCGGGCAGCACCTCGAAGCCGCCGGTCGCAGCGAGCACTGCGGCACGCTCGGCGACTTCGGGCGACAGCGCCGCGAAGCCGAGCCGGTCCGCGAGCGCGGCCAGGTCGAGCGCCTCGCCGACGTCGGACATCCGATCGGGCCGCGCTTCGACAGACGAGGCGGACGAGGCGGGCGTCATCAGCCCGACCGTGAGCCGGCCGGGCTGGAAGACTCGCCGGTGCGCCTCGTTGAGCACCGGCACCGGGGTCACTTGGTCTTCTGCTGCACCACCTTGGTGTAGTCCGACTGCAGCTTGGTCATGAACTCGGTGGTGGTGCGGAACTGCTGCTCGTGGAAATCGATCAGCTTCTGGAACTGGTCGGCGGCGACCTCGAAAGGCGCGCCGCCGGCGCGCATCGATTCCAGGATCGCCTTCTGCGATGCGAGCACCGTGCTCCACGCGGCGTAGTTCTGTTCGAACGCCTTCTTCGACTGCTCGAAGAAGGTCTTGGCGAGTTCGACCTGGGCCTGTTGGATCATGGGTTGTCTCCTTGTTGAGGGGTGCCGACCGGAAGGGTCGGGCCAGCGCCCCGATGCGGGCGTGCGGCCTATGCTACGGCATCAACCGATACCCCACGCCCGTCTCCGTCAACAGGTGCTTCGGGCTCGCCGGCTCCGCCTCGAGCTTCTGCCGCAGGTTGCCCATGTAGACGCGCAGGTAGTGGTTCTGCTCCACCTGCGACGGGCCCCACACCGCCTTGAGCAGCTGGCGGTGCGTCAGCACCTTGCCCGCGTTGCCGATCAGGTGGCTGAGCAGCCGGTACTCGATCGGCGTGAGATGAACGTCCTCGCCGGCGCGGCGCACGCGGCGCGCGGCCAGGTCGACCTCGACCTCGCCGAAGCGGAACACCGGGTCCTGCTGTTCGCTGGATCGCGACTGGTGGCGCCGCAGCGCCACGCGCACGCGCGCCAGCAGCTCGCCGACACCGAAGGGCTTGCTCAGGTAGTCGTCGGCGCCGCGGTCCAGGGCTTCGATCTTGTCGTCCTCGGCACCGCGCGCCGACAGCACGATCACCGGCACCGCGGACCACGCGCGCAGGTCGCGCAGGAAGTCCTGGCCGTCGCCGTCGGGCAGACCCAGGTCCAGGATCACCAGGTCCGGACGGCGCGTCCCCGCGTCGATCAGGCCCTGGCGCAGCGTGCCGGTCTCGTGCACGGACCAGCCCTCGCCCTCCAGGGCCAGGCGCACGAAGCGGCGGATGTTGGGTTCGTCCTCGACGATCAGCGCCACGGGGGTCACGGTTTGCTGCAGCTCGCTCACGGTCGGTGTTCCCCGTCTTCCTCGAAGGCCGGCAGCGCCGGCGGCTCGCCCAGCGGCAGCGCCAGGCTGAATCGTGCCCCGCCCTGCGGCGTCGCGCGCTCGGCCCAGATGCGGCCGCCGTGGGCCTGCATGATGGCACGGCAGATCGCCAGACCCAGACCCACCCCGGGCAGGGGCGACTCGGCGTGGCCGCGCGTGAACTTCTCGAACAGCGCCTCCTCGCGACCGGGCGGCAGGCCCGGACCGTTGTCCTCGACGCTGAGACGCATCTCTTCGCCTTGCGCGCGCGCGATCACGCGGATCTCGCTTCCGGCCGGCGTGTACTTCGCGGCGTTCTCCAGCAGGTTGGCGAGCACGCGCTCGATCAGCACCGCATCCAGCTCCACCAGCGGCAACGTCGCCGGCACGTCCAGCACCACGCGATGTCGCGACAGCGCCGGGCCCATCAACTGCAGGCTGCTGCCGATCACCTCGTCCACCGGCTGCCATTGCCGGTTGAGCTTGAGCGCGCCGCTCTGCAGCCGCGCCATGTCCAGCAGGTTGTGCACCATCGCATTGATGCGCAGCGACTGCTGGCGGATCGCCGACGCGGTGTCGGCGGCGCCGGCATCGAGCGTGCCGGAATCGGCAGCGCTGGAGCTCAACCGGTCGGAGAGCGTCTCTGCCAGCCCCTGCAGCGCGGCCAGCGGCGTGCGCAGGTCGTGCGACAGCGCCGACAGCAGCGAGTTGCGCAGCCGTTCCGACTCGATCTGCAGCAGCGCCTGCTGCGCGACCTCGACGTAATGCACCCGCTCCAGCGCCTGCCCCGCGATGCGCGCGGCGGTGTCCAGCTGCGCGCGGCGCTCCGGCAGCATCAAGGTCTGCGGGTCGCCCGGCCGCAGCGCCAGCACGCCGCGCGTGCGCATGGGCGCGCGCAGCGGCAGGTAGAACCAGTGGCTGCCGGGCAGCGTGTCGGTGCCCAGGCCGGCGGCCTGCTCGTGATCGAGCGCCCAGCGCGCCGTGCCGGCATCGGGGCGGTCGGCGGCCGCCAGGGTCTGCTCCGTCGGCGAGGGCTGCAGCCGGTCGTCGTCGTCGAGCACATGCAGCAGCGCGCGTCCGCCGAACTGCTGCGCGAGCTGCTGTTCCGCCGTCGCGATCACCTGCTCGGTCTGCAGCGCGCCGGCCAGTTCGCGGGTGAGCTCGAAGAGCCCGCGCGCCCTCGCCTCGCGCTCCGACGACACCCTCGCTTCGTAACGCAGCCCCGCCGTCAGCTGCCCGGTGATCAGGCCCACCGACAGCATCACGACGAAGGTGATCAGGTACTGCACGTCGCTGACCGCCAGGCTCAGCTGGGGCGCGACGAAGAGGAAGTCGAACAGCGCGACGCTGAGGAAACTCGCCAGCACCGCGGGTCCGCGCCCCCAGCGCAGCGCGACGCCCATCACGCCGAGCAGGAACAGCATGACGATGTTGTCGTTGGCGATGCGGTGCGACAGCGGCCAGCAGGCCACCGCGACGGCGACGCAGGCCAGCGTCGCCCAGCCGTAGCGCCGCGGCGCGGCCCCGAAGGTCGGCACCGGGTCGTCCTCGCTGCTGCGCTGCGTCGCCGAGGCGCCGACCTGGATCAGGTCCAGCTCCGGCGCCGCGCGGCCCAGATGCGCCGCGAGGTCGCGGCTGCCCCAGCGCCGCAGCGCCACCCGCGTCGAGGACGAGGGCGGCGCGCCCCGCCCCATCAGCAGCTTGGACAGGTTGTGCTGGCGCGCGTAGTCCGCCAGCGCCTGCGCGGGATCCTGCGCGGCCAGCACGGCCGTCGTCGCGCCGAGGTCCTGCGCCAGCCGCACCACGCGCAAGGTGCGCTCGCGGCGCGCGTCGGCTTGCCGGTGCAAGGCCGGCGTCTCGACGTGCACCGCATGCCAGCTCACCGCCAGCTGCTGCGCGAGCTGCGCGGCGCTGCGCACGCTGGATTCGGCCTCGTCGCCCGGCCCGATCGCGCACAGGATCGCGGCCTCCGTCTTCCACACCGGGGCGATGCGCTCGTTGCTGCGCCAGGCCTGGACGTCGTCCTCGACGCGGTCGGCCGTGCGGCGCAGCGCGAGCTCGCGCAGCGCCATCAGGTTGCCCTTGCGGAAGAAGTGCTGGCCGGCGCGCTCGGCCTGCGCGCCCTGGTAGACCTTGCCGGCCTTCAGCCGTGCGAGCAGCTCGTCGGCCGGTGTGTCGACCAGCACGACCTCGTCCGCTCGGTCGAAGAAGGTGTCGGGCAGCGTCTCCTGGACGCGCACGCCGGTGATGCCGCCGACGACGTCGTTCAGGCTCTCCAGGTGCTGGACGTTGACCGTCGTGTAGACGTTGATGCCGTTGGCGAGCAGCTCCTCGACGTCCTGCCAGCGCTTGGGATGCCGCGAGCCGGCGACGTTGGAATGCGCCAGCTCGTCGACCAGGATCAGCGCGTCGGGCCGGCCCCGCAGGCGCTCGATCGCGCCGTCGAGGTCGAACTCCGGCAGCGCGCGGCCGCGGTAGTCGACCTGACGCATCGGCAGGCGCGGCAACGGGGGGGCGCCGTCGAGCAGCGCGGCCGTATCGGCCCGGCCGTGCGTCTCGACCACGCCGACGAGCGGCGCGCGGCCCTGGTCGGCGAGGTGGCGCGCCGCCTGCAGCATCGCGAAGGTCTTGCCCACGCCCGCCGACGCGCCGAAGTAGATGCGCAGCCGGCCGCGCGACTGCGCCTCCTCCTGCTGGCGGATCTGCGCCAGCAGGCTGTCGGGGTCAGGTCTTTCGTCGGACGGACTCGGCATCGCGGAATTGTCGCTTCGGAACGGACATCGGGGAGCAAGCGGCTCCCCGGTCGATCGCCTCAAGGGATCATCAAGGGATCAGAAGGTCCTGGAGACACTCAGCACCACGCCGGTGTCGCCGAGACGCTTCGCGCGCGCCGCGGCGGAATCGCCGGCCTGGTACAGCGCCTTGTCCGCGTCGGTGCCCACGACCGCCAGCCCCAGCGTCAGCCCGCCGAGCTGCTTCATCTCCTTGGTGACGGACAGCTTCCAGTCGGTGTAGGACAGATCGCCGTACTTGCGCACCCACAGGTGGCCGAGGTGCACGCCGGCGTTGAAGCCCTGCCCCAGCTCGAAGCCGTAGTTCAGGTCCAGGTAGGCCGTGCCTTTGGACGAGCCCTTGACGGGCAGCGCGTTGAAGTAGGCGTAGCCGGCGGTCTCGCTGTCGAGGCCGAAGTAGTCGGTCGCGGCGACCGACAGCTTGGCGGAGAACGCGCCCGCCGTGACGGCGGCGTAGAGGTCGACGTTGTCGTACCTGTCCGAGGTCGGCTGGCCGGGCGCTGCGTTCAGGCGCGCGCCGGGGTAGACATAGGCCAGCGCGCCGACGTCGAGGGTGACGGACTCGCTCACCGGCAGCTTGTAGCCGCCGTAGAGGTCCCATTCCAGACCGGCGCCGTTGTTGTAGCTGTTGCCCGAGACGTTGGACGCCCAGGTACCGAGGTACAGGCCGCTGGCGTGGCTGTAGTCGAAGCCGGCCTGCACCGCCGGGCGCTTCCAGGTCTGGCTGATGCCGCGGAAGCGGTAGTCGCTGACGAACGCGACGTTGCCGGTGAAGGTGTGCTCGGGCGTCGGCGCCGACGTGGCGACCGGCGCTTCGCCTTCGGCACGCGCGGCGGCGTGCAGGCAGCAGGAGGAGATCAGGAACAGCGAGAGGAGACGGGTTTTCATGAAATTCAATGAGCAGTCGTTGAGTTGCCGGCGACCTGGTCCAGCGCCAGATTGAGCTTGAGCACGTTGACGCGCGGTTCGCCGAGGACAGCGAGATCGCGGGCCTCGGTATTGGCCTGGACCAGGCGCTGCACGGCCTCGACCGGCAGGCCGCGCTCGCGGGCCACGCGGGCGGTCTGATAACGCGCCGCGGCCATGCTGATGTGCGGATCCAGGCCGCTGGCCGAGGCGCTGACAAGGTCCACCGGCACCGGCGCGGTGTTGCCCGGATCGGCGGCCTTGAGCGCCTCGAGTCGGCCCTTCACGGCGTCGACCAGCGCGGGATTGGTCGGCCCCTGGTTGGAGCCGCTGGAGCCGGCGGCGTTGTTGGCCATCGGTCCGGTGGCCGACGGACGCCCCCAGAAGTAGCGCGGCGACGAGAAGTTCTGGCCGATCAGCTCGGAGCCGACGACCTTGCCGTCCTGCAGGATGAGGCTGCCCTCGGCCTGGAACGGGAACATCGTCTTCGCGACGCCGGTCACCAGCGCCGGGTACAGCAGGCCGGTGATCGCGCTCAGCAGCACGAAGCCGACCAGCGCGGGACGCAGCATGCGCAGCGGCGAATGGGAAGTCGAATGGGAAGTCGACTGGGAAGTCGACGATGCGTTCGATGGGGTGGTTGTCATGATGGATTCCTCCGCGTCACACGAGGTGGAGCGCGACCAGCAGCAGGTCGATCGCCTTGATGCCCACGAAAGGCACGATCAGGCCGCCGAGGCCGTAGACCCCCAGGTTGCGGCGCAGCAGCGCGGCCGCGCCGATGGGCCGGTAGGCGACGCCCTTGAGCGCCAGCGGGATGAGCGCGACGATGATCAGCGCGTTGAAGATGACGGCCGACAGGATGGCGGAGGACGGGCTGTGCAGGCCCATCACGTTGAGCGCGGCCAGCTGCGGGTACACGCCCAGGAACATCGCGGGAATGATGGCGAAGTACTTCGCGACGTCGTTGGCGATGGAGAAGGTCGTCAGCGAACCGCGCGTCATCAGCAGCTGCTTGCCGGTCTCGACGATCTCCAGCAGCTTGGTCGGATTCGAATCGAGGTCGACCATGTTGCCGGCCTCCTTCGCGGCCTGCGTGCCGCTGGCCATCGCCACCGCCACGTCGGCCTGCGCCAGCGCGGGGGCGTCGTTGGTGCCGTCGCCGGTCATCGCGACCAGGCGGCCTTCGCCCTGGTAGTCGCGGATCAGCTTGAGCTTGGCTTCGGGCGTGGCTTCGGCGAGGAAGTCGTCGACGCCCGCCTCGGCCGCGATCGCGGCGGCGGTGAGGCGGTTGTCGCCGGTGATCATCACCGTGCGGATGCCCATCTTGCGCAGTTGCGCGAAGCGCTCCTTGATGCCGCCCTTGACGATGTCCTTGAGCTCGACGACGCCCAGCACCCGCGCCTGGCCGTCGTGGAGATCGGCCACCACCAGCGGCGTGCTGCCGCGGCGCGCGACCTCTTCCGCCACCGCCGTCACCTGCGCCGGCATCTGTCCGCCGTGCAACTCGACGAAGGCACGGATCGCCGCCACCGCGCCCTTGCGCAGCTGGCGCTTCGGTGCTTCGCCGCGTTCCGCGTCGCCGCCGAAGTCGACGCCGCTCATGCGCGTCTGCGCGGTGAACGGCACGAAGTGCGCCTGCAGCGTCGCCAGTTCCCGCTCGCGCAGGTTGAAGCGCTGCTTGGCCAGCACGACGATGGAGCGGCCTTCCGGCGTCTCGTCGGCCAGCGAGGCGAGCTGCGCGGCGTCCGCGAGCGCCTGTTCCTGGATGGTCGGCGCGGGCAGGAAGGCGCTGGCCTGGCGGTTGCCCAGCGTGATGGTGCCGGTCTTGTCGAGCATCAGCACGTCGACGTCGCCGGCGGCCTCGACCGCGCGGCCGGAGGTCGCGATGACGTTGGCCTGCATCAGCCGGCTCATGCCGGCGACGCCGATGGCCGACATCAGTCCGCCGATGGTCGTCGGGATCAGGCACACGAGCAGCGACACCAGCGCGGTGATGGACACGACGGTGCCCGCGCCGGCCGCCTCCACGGCGAACAGCGAGTACGGCAGCAGCGTCACCGTGACGACCAGGAACACCAGCGTCAGCGCGACCAGCAGGATGGTCAGCGCGATCTCGTTGGGCGTCTTCTGGCGCTTGGCGCTCTCGACCATCGCGATCATGCGGTCGAGGAAGGCCTCGCCCGGGTTGACGGCGATGCGCACCACGACCCAGTCCGACAGCACGCGGGTGCCGCCGGTGACGGCGGAGAAATCGCCGCCGGACTCGCGGATCACCGGCGCGGATTCGCCGGTGATGGCGCTCTCGTCGACCGAGGCGACGCCTTCGATGACCTCGCCGTCCAGCGGCACCAGGTCGCCGGCCTCGACCAGCACGACGTGCCCCTTGCGCAGTTCCTCCGAGGCGACCGGGTGCCACGACGAACCGTGGCGCGGCGTCTCCAGCTTCTTCGCCCAGGTCTTGGCCTTCAGGCCGCGCAGCGAGGCGGCCTGCGCCTTGGAGCGCCCTTCGGCCAGCGCCTCGGCGAAGTTGGCGAACAGCACCGTGAACCACAGCCACAGCGCGATCGCGAGCATGAAGCCGGGACCTTCGGCGCCGGCCAGCTCGGGCTGGGCGAAGCTCGCCAGCCACAGGCCGGTCGTGAGCAGAGTGCCGGCGTAGACGACGAACATCACCGGGTTGCGCAGCTGCACCGACGGCGCGAGCTTGGTGAAGGCATCGCGGATGGCGGGTTTCACCAGCGCGGGATCGAAGAATTGATTTCTCATGACGGGCTCCGAATCATTTCCAGAGCATCAGGTGCTCGACCACGGGACCCAGCGCGAGCGCGGGCACGTAGTTCAGCAGGCCGACCAGGAGGACGGTGCCGATGAGCAGGACGACGAACAGCGGGCCGTGGGTGGGCAAGGTGCCCTCCCCGACGGGGATGCGCTTCTTGGCGGCCAGGCTGCCGGCGATGGCCAGCACGGGGACGATGACCAGGAAGCGGCCGAGCCACATCGCGATGCCGAGCAGCGTGTTGTAGAACGGCGTGTTGGCGGACAGGCCCGCGAAGGCGCTGCCGTTGTTGTTGGCCGCCGAGGTGAAGGCGTAGAGGATCTCGCTGAAGCCGTGCACGCCGGGGTTGGCGATGCCGGCCTTGCCGGCGCCGGCCAGGACCGCGACGGCGGTGCCCGCCAGCACGACGATGGGCGTCACCAGGATGGCGACGGCGCTCATCTTCATCTCGAAGGGCTCGATCTTCTTGCCGAGGTACTCGGGCGTGCGGCCGATCATCAGGCCGGCGATGAAGACGGCCAGGATGGCGAAGATCAGCATGCCGTACAGGCCGGTGCCGACGCCGCCGAAGACGACCTCGCCCAGCTGCATCATCACCAGCGGCACGGCGCCGCCGATGGGGGTGAAGCTGTCGTGCATCGCGTTGACCGCGCCGCAGGAGGCGGCGGTGGTCACGACGGCGAATAGCGAGCTGGCCGAGATGCCGAAGCGCGTTTCCTTGCCTTCCATGTTGCCGCCGGCCTGCAGCCCGGTGGCCTGGATGTCGACGCCCTGCGCGGCGACCATCGGATTGCCGGCCTGCTCGGCGGGCGTGGCGATCAGCACGCCGACGATGAACAGCGTGCTCATCGCGGCCAGGATCGCCGCGCCCTGGCGGCGGTCGCCCACCAGTTGCCCGAAGCTCAGGCACAGCGCGGCCGGGATCACGAAGATCGCGACGATCTGCAGCAGGTTGGTGAACGGGGTCGGGTTCTCGTACGGATGCGCGGAGTTGGCGTTGAAGAAGCCGCCGCCGTTGGTGCCCAGCATCTTGATGGCTTCCTGCGACGCGACCGGGCCCATCGCGAGCGACTGCTCCTGCGTGCGCTGGTTCTCCATCACGGGGTCGCCCTTGGCGTCCTTCATCGGCTGGCCGTCGGCGCCGAGCCTGGGCGTCTGGTAGTCCTGCGCCTCGACGGTCTGCACGGTCTTGTAGCCGTCGAAGTTCTGGATCACGCCCTGCTGGACGAAGATCACCGCCAGCACGATGGACAGCGGCAGCAGCAGCCACAGCGTGCAGCGCGTCATGTCAGCCCAGAAGTTGCCGACATGGCCGGACAGGCGCGAGGCGAAGCCGCGGATCAGCGCGAACACCACCGCGATGCCGGTGGCGGCGGACAGGAAGTTCTGCACCGTCAGCGCCAGCATCTGCGTGAGGTAGCTCATCGTCGACTCGCCGCCGTAGCCCTGCCAGTTGGTGTTGGCGACGAAGCTGATGGCGGTGTTGAACGCCGAGTCCGGCGTGACCGCGCCCATGCCTTGCGGGTTGAGCGGCAGCACGCCTTGCAGGCGCTGCAGCGCGTAGACGAAGAGGACGCCGATGAAGTTGAAGATCAGCAGCGCGATCGCGTACTGCTTCCAGCCCATGCCTTCTTCCGGCTTGATGCCGGCGAGGCGGAAGATCGGGCGCTCGATGGCCGCGATCCAGCCGGGCATCTGCCCCTTGGCGAGCGCGGTGATCCAGCGGGAGAGCGGCCACGCGAGCAGCAGCGTGACGACGAGGTAGAGGGCCAGGTTGGCCCACGCGAGGTTCGTCATGTCAGAACTCCTCCGCCCGCCACAAGGCGGCCAGGAGATAGACGAACAGACCGGCGGAGATCAGTCCGGTCAACCAGTAGAGCGCGCTCATTGCCTGGCCTCCAGGCGATGGCTGGCCACGGCCAGGCCCACCGCCACGAGGAACAGCACGACGCTCAATCCGAGAAAGAGTGCATCCATTTTTTTGGGGGTCCCATGCCCCCTCCATGAGGGCGTGATGGGATGGATGAACTCTAGGCACGGGGGCCTCAAGGGCCTGTAGAAGGTCGGGCGGGGGGTATCAAGATTGCATAAAGGACCCGCCTTGAAACCCTGCTGGCGTACAAGCTAAAGTAGCAGACATCCAGTCCAGGACGGGGGGTTCCTCATGAACCGGCGTCATCTCCTCCAGAGCGTCGCGGCCCTCACCGGGGCCGGCAGCCTGTCCAGCTTCGCCGACGTGCCGCGCATCGTGCTGGGGCAGTCCGCGCCCTTCAGCGGCCCGTCGCAGGACCTCGGCGAACAGTTCAAGGCCGGCGCGATGCTCGCCTTCGACGCGATCAACCAACGCGGCGGCGTGCACGGGCGGCACATCGAGCTCCGCAGCCTGGACGACGGGGACGACCCGGAGCGCTGCGCGACCAACACCAAGCGCCTGATCGACGACGGCGCCCAGGCGCTGTTCGGCTACGTCGGCACGCGCACGACGCTGGCGGCGGTGCCGGTGCTGACCGCGGCGAAGGTCCCGCTGGTGGCGCCGCTCACCGGCGCCGACGCCCTGCATGCGCCCTTCAACCGCTACCTGTTCCACATCCGCGCGTCCTACAACGACGAGGCGGCGGAGATCGCCAAGCAGATCGTGTCGGTGGGCACGCGGCGGGTGGCGGTGTTCTTCCAGAACGACGCCTACGGGCAGGCGGACCTGTCGGCCTTGACCTCGGCGCTCAGGCAGCATGACCTGACCCCGGTGTCGCAGGGCATGGTGGAACGCCACTCCGACAACGTGATCGCGCCGCTGCACGCCGTCATGGCGGGCAAGCCGGACTGCATCGTGCAGATGGCGGCGCACCGATCCTGCGCGGCCTTCATCCGGGGAGCGCGACGGTCCGGTTACCGCGGATCGTTCTACAGCTTCTCCTTCGTCGACTCGCAGGCGCTGGCGACCGACCTGCGCAAGGACGCCGGCGGGGTGGTGGTGTCGCAGGTCGTGCCCTTCCCGTTCCAGGGGCTGACGCCGCTGGCGGCGGACTACCTGCAGCGCGCCAGGGCCGCGAAGGCGGAGGCGAGCTACACGGGGATGGAGGGATTCATCGCCGCGCGGACGATGGTGGAAGGCCTGCGCCATGCGGGCGGCGACCCGACGCCGGCGAGCATCGTCGCCGGGCTGGAGGCGCAGGGCCAGCTCGACCTGGGCGGGTTCTTCATCAGCTTCTCCAACCAGCGCCATGCAGGCTCCCGGTATGTGGACATGACCATCCTGACGGACGACGGGAAGGTGATGCGCTGATCAACCCTTGACCCTCGGGGTTCGTGTTTCAATGTGAAAGCGCTGTGAAGTTGTCCACGGTCAATACGGATAAGCGGGCAATGTGGCTACTGCATACACGTCTGGTCACCGGCTTCGGGGAAGATCGCGGGTTTTCCAGAAGTGCCAGGACGTCATCCCGCCATGAACCGCCGCCACCTGCTCCAGAACTTCGCCGCCCTCGCGGGCGCCGGCAGCCTGCCTGCCTTCGCCGACAACTCGCGCATCCTGCTGGGCCAGTCCGCGCCTTTCAGCGGTCCGGCGAAGGAACTGGGCGAGCAGTTCAAGGAAGGCGCGATGCTGATCTTCGACCAGGTCAACCAGCGCGGCGGCGTGAACGGCAAGCGCATCGAGCTGCGCAGCCTGGACGACGGCTATGAGCCGGAGCGTTGCGCGGCCAACACGCGCCGCCTGATCGAGGACGGCGTCAACGCGCTGTTCGGCTACGTGGGCACGCCCACGACGCTGGCGGCGGTGCCGCTGCTGACGGCGGCCAAGATCCCGCTCGTGGCGCCCTTCACCGGTGCCGAGGCGCTGCGCGCGCCGTTCAACCGTTTCCTGTTCCACGTCCGCGCGTCCTACAACGACGAGGCGGCGGAGATCGTCAAGCAGATCACCTCGGTGGGCATCACGCGCGTGGCGGTGTTCTTCCAGAACGACGCCTACGGCCAGGCCGGTCTGGCGGCGGTGACCGCGGCGCTCAAGCAGCACAACCTGGCCCCGGTGTCGCAGGGCACGGTGGAGCGCAATTCCGTGGACGTGGCGGCCTCGGTGACGGCCGTGATGGCGGGCCGGCCCGAGTGCATCGTGCAGGTGGCGGCCTACAAGTCCTGCGCGGCCTTCATCCGCGGCGCGCGCAAGACCGGTTTCCTGGGCAACTTCTACAACTTCTCGTTCGTCGGCGCGCAGGCGCTGGCGTCGGAGCTGGGCAAGGACGCGCGGGGCGTGGTCGTGTCGCAGGTCGTGCCCTTCCCGTTCTCGGGCCTGACGCCGATCGCCGGCGAATACCTGCAACGGGTGAAGGCGGCCAAGCTGGATCCGAGCTACACCGGCATGGAGGGCTTCATCGCCGCCAAGACCATGGTGGAAGGCCTCAAGCGCGCCGGCAACGACCCGACGCCGGCCAACATCATCAACGGCCTGGAAGCGCAGAGCCAGCTCGACCTGGGCGGCTTCTACCTCAGCTTCTCGGGGCAGAAGCACGCCGGCTCGCGCTACGTGGACATGACCATCCTGACGGAGGATGGGAAGGTGCGGCGCTGATGCAGCGCTGAGCCGCCTTCGTCCTCACCGGCTTGCCGGGCGGCCTGCCCTCACCAGGAGGTCAGGTCCAGCCCCAGCCACGTGCCGATCTTGAAGGTCAGGACCAGCAGGACGGCGACCAGCACGAGGAAGAGCGCGACCAGTTTCGCGCCCATGCGGAGCATCGCGCGCTGCGTCTCCGTGCCCTTCTTCCTGCCCTGGTCGTAGTGCCACTTGATCGCGAAGTACATGCCGATGCACAGCACGCTGGCCTTGAAGGCGATGAAGACTGTCGGAACCCATTCCATGCCGTGACTGTGCGCCGGGCGGTGCGGAAAGTACAGAGTCAGATTCCTGTAAAAACACCGGATCAGATGGGCGCCTGGGAAGGCGTTCACAGTGAGCCGGCTGTAGCCGATACAGTGCAACCGTTCCACGCGACGGCCCATATCAGCATCCGCTCATGAAGCGCTACGAAGTCCTTGCCGATGACCTGGCGGCGTCCATCGCCGCAGGGCAGTTGCGCCCCGGCGACCGCCTGCCCTCGGTCCGCGAAGCGAGCAAGGACCGCGGCGTCAGCCCCTCCACCGTCTTCGAGGCCTACTACCTGCTGGAGGCTCGCGGCCTGATCGAGGCGCGGCCACGGTCCGGCTACTTCGTCAGCCAGGCGGCGATGCCGCAGCACCCCGAACCCCACGCGTCGGACCCGCTCACCGAAGAGCGCAGCGTCGAGGTGTCGGAGCTGGTGTTCCAGGTGCTCGGCCTGTCGCGCAACCGGGCCGTGGTGCCGCTGGGCTCGGCGTTCCCGAGCCCGACGCTGTATCCGCTGGACAAGCTGGCGCTGGCGCTGGGCAAGGCGGCGCGCGGCATGGACCCGTGGCGCACGGTCGAGGACCTGTCGCCGGGCAGCGCCGAACTGCGGCGCCAGATCGGCCTGCGCTACCTGGGCGCCGGGTGCAAGGTCGACGCGGACGAGATCGTCGTGACCAACGGCGCGATGGAGGCCTTGAACCTGTGCCTGGAGGCGGTGACGCAGCCGGGCGACCTCGTCGCCATCGAGTCGCCGACCTTCTATGGCGCTTTGCAGGCGCTGGAGCGCCGCGGACTGAAGGCGGTGGAGGTGGCCACCCATGCGCGCACCGGCGTCGACGTGTCGGCGCTGGCGGCCGTCGTCGAACGCCACCCCGTCAAGGCATGCTGGCTGATGCCGAACTTCCAGAATCCGCTGGGCAGCCTGATGCCCGATGCCGCCAAGGCGGCGCTGGTGGCGCTGCTCGCCGGGCGCGGGATTCCGCTCATCGAGGACGACGTCTACGGCGAGCTGTATTTCGGTTCACGCCCGCGCCCCGCCAAGGCCTGGGACAAGGCCGGCCTGGTGCTGCATTGCAGTTCGTTCTCGAAGTCGCTGGCGCCGGGGTTCCGCGTCGGCTGGGCAGCAGCGGGCCGGTTCGCGCGGGACGTCAGCCGCCGCAAGCTCATGAGTTCGCTGGCCACCCCGGTGCCGATGCAGGAGGGCTTGAGCGAGTACCTCCAGCGCGGCGGCTACGACCGGCACCTGCGACAGCTCCGGCAGGCGCTGGTCACGAACCGCCAAGCCGTGCTGAGAACCATCGCCAAGTGCTTTCCTGATGGCACGCGCGTCACGCAGCCGGAGGGCGGCTATTGCGTGTGGGTCGAGTTGCCCGACCAGATCGACGCGCTGGAACTGCACCGGGTCGCGCTGTCTCATGACATCAGCATCGCGCCGGGGCATCTGTTCTCGGCCGATCGCCGTTTCACGCACCACCTCCGGCTCAACTTCGGGCATCCCGACAACGCGCAGGTCGAGGGCGCGCTGAGGACGCTGGGGCAGATTGCCAAGGCGCTCATGCGCTAGCGCCATCGCGCTTGCTCAGTAGCGAAACTACAATCAAAAACAAATCATTGGCGCCTTACCTATAGGCAATCGGCGCGACTTGGTAGTTTTCCTACGCAATTTTGGCAGACACCGGCTTAGAGTCACCGCACCTCTCCGATGGGGAGAGGCGGCCATGGCATGCAGTCGATTGGCCGACACCAGCCGCCCCGCGACGAGGGCGGCGGTCGATCAACAATGGAGACCGACATGCCCCAGTTGCCTTTCTCGAGCCGCCGGCTCGCCCACGCCCTGACGGCCGTCGCCGGCGTCGCCCTCGCCACCTTCGGCAGTGCCGCGCAGGCCCTCAATCCGAACTCGACGTCGGTGCAGATGTTCGAATGGGCCTGGCCCGACATCGCCACCGAATGCACGCAATGGCTGGGGCCCAAAGGCTTCGGCGGCGTGCAGATCTCGCCGCCCGGCGCGTCCAAGAACGCCAACGGCTGGTGGGGCGTGTACCAGCCCGTCAACTACACCAACCTCACCAGCCGCATGGGCACGCCCGCGCAGCTGCAGAGCATGGTCAACGCCTGCCACGCGGCCGGCGTGCGGGTCTATGCCGACATCGTCGTCAACCAGATGGCCGACGGCAGCGGCACGGCCACCGACGGCTCGACCTGGAACGCCGCGACGCTGAGCTACCCCTTCTTCAGCGCCAACGACTTCCACGCCAACTGCAACATCAACGACGCCGACTACAACTCGCCGTCGGGCCGCAGCAACGTCCAGAACTGCCGTCTCGGCGGCCTGCCCGACCTGGCGACCGAGAGCAGCTACGTGCAGGGCCAGATCGCCAACTACCTGAAGGCCCTGCTGGCCATGGGCATCGACGGCTTCCGCATCGACGCGGCCAAGCACATGCCGGCCGGTGCGTGGACTTCCATCATGAGCGCCGTGAAGGCCACCTACCCCAAGACGCTGCAGGGCGAGGACATCTGGATCACGCAGGAGATCATCAACGACGGCGAGGTGGACCGGCCCAGCTACCTCCCCATCGGCACGATCAACGAGTTCCAGTTCCCGTACGCGATGCGCGACGTGTTCCGGGGCAACAACGGCAACACCCTGTCCAGCATCCCCGGGATCATGGGCACGTGGGGCAACTGGGGCGGCAGCTGGGGCTTCCTCCAGCCGCAGAACGCCACGGTCTTCGTCACCAACTGGGACACCGAGCGCAACGGCAGTTCGCTGAACATCAACAACGCGAGCAACAACGACGCCGCCAACCAGCGCTACACGCTGGCCAACATCTTCATGCTCGCCCAGGGGTATGCGGAGGCGCAGCTGTACTCCGGCTTCAAGTTCAGCAACACCGACGCCGACCGCCCCACGGCCAGCCCCTACAGCGGCGGCGTGCCGCAGATCAACGTGACCTGGGACTTCGCGCACCGCTGGACGCCGCTGGCCAACATGGTGGCTTTCCGCAATGCGAGCATCGGCCAGGCGCAGCAGAACTGGATCGTCGGCGACAACGGCAACCAGATCGCCTTCAGCCGCGGCAGCGCCGGCTTCGTCGCACTGAACAACAGCGGCAGCGCCTGGACCCGCAGCTTCGTCACCGGCCTGGCCGCCGGCACCTACTGCAACGTCATCAACGGCACCAAAAATGCGGCCGGCACCGGCTGCACGGCCGACACCGTGACTGTGGACGCCGGCGGCAACGCCAGCTTCACGGTGCCCGCCAACACCAGCGGCAGCACGCCCGCCGTAGCGATCCACACCGGACAGAAGGTCAGCGGCGGCGGCACCGGCAGTTGCGCCGTGACGTTCACGATCGCCAATGCCAGCACGGTGGTCGGCCAGAACCTGCGCGTGGTGGGCAACGTGACCGGACTGGGCGCCTGGGCGCCGGGATCCGGCTTCACCCTGACGATCCAGGGCTCGGGCGCCAACGTGCCCTGGACGGGGACCGTCAGCCTGCCCGCCGGCACGGCGGTCCAGTACAAGTACGTGAAGTGGAACGGCTCGACCGCCGTCTGGGAGAGCAACCAGTCCACCAGCAGCGGCAACCGCGAGTTCACGAGCTGCGCGAGCGGCTCTCAGGCTCGGTCCGACGGCAACTTCAAGTTCTGAGCGAGGGCTTCGCGACGGCAGCGGTCATCGATGAAGCCAAGTCCATCGATGACGTCCTGCTCAGACCTTGGCGAGGAAAGCCGCCGCGTCGCCCGCTTCGCACTTCCAGTCTGCGAAGACCCCGACCAGATTGCATTCCACGCAGTGGCAAGCGATGTAGTACCAGCGGACATCGTGGGTGCCTGGGTACACGGAGACGCCGGACATCAGCTCGAACACCTCGTTCTCGCAAACGCACTCGTGCGCCTCGGGCGCGGCTTCTTCAAGGTAGTCGCCACTGTCGCCCATCAGGTGTTCCTGCCCGCAATCGGTGCAGGTGCGGATGGCCACGCCGGCTTCTTCATCGGACTGCAGCGCGAAGGTCTTGGATCCGCAATCGCATTTGGACGCGGCAAACCTGGTGGCCTCATGGCGATTCGCAACGCTGTAGCTGCGCAGTTCGGCTTGGGTATCGCCTGAGGTCGTCCCGTACCAGAACTCGCCCTTCTTCGTCAGTGCCATTGATGCTGCTCCATTCTCAAGAGGGGCGTCCCGGCAGACCTGATGCCTGGTACCCCGTTCATTGCATTTTGCCTGGAGGCTTGTCGATAAGGGGCAGCGGCGGCAACGAAGCGGAAGCGGACTCTAGGGTGTGGACCTCGAAGGGTTGTTGCCGACCGCGAATCGGTGATCATGCAGCGCTGAGGACGTATCCCTGGCATACCGAGCAGGGTGCAGACAGTCACCACAACACCAACCGGTCAATCATGCGCAAGTTGATTCCAACAGTCTTCGCAGCCGTGCTGTCAGCGGCGGCATCCGCTCAGCCGACGCCATCCAATCCGACACTTGCGAAACTCACCGCCGACGATCAGTCAGCGCGATCTGGTGCGATGAAGGACATCGATTGGTCGAAAGTTTCGGTGGAGGACGCCGCGCGACGATCCCAGGTCCTTGAATTCCTGAAGCAGGGAATGGTTCGAAGCGCAGAGGATTATTGCAATGCGGCCTTGATCTTCCAGCATGGGGACACCGTCGAGGACATTCGCCTCGCCTACTCGCTCGCGACGACGTCGAGGGCATTGGGCCCCGATGAGCAGCGCTGCAGGTGGCTCAGCGCGGCGGCATGGGATCGATTGTTGATGCGGCTCAAGAAGCCGCAGTGGTACGGCACGCAGTTCACGAAGTCGCCGACCGGCACATGGGAACTCTATCTGGTCGACGAGACTGCCGTGAATGACAACGACAGGGCGGAACTCGGAGTGCCACCGCTCGCAACGTCTAGAGCTCGCGCTGCGGGCTTGAAATAGAAGACTGCCTTCACGGCTTCAAAACAGAGACGTTTCGACTCTTGTCGTGGCTGCATCGCAGCGAACGCAGACTTTCAAGCGCAAGGCGGGCATGATCGAGGTGGTCGTGCTGCTTGAACCGTGGATGGAACACGGCGGAAGCAGAAGTAGCATCTGTTCCAGGCCTCACCGCATCACGCTCAACGTCCGCTATGACTGGCCCGAATCGGATTGGCAAAAGGTGTATGCCGTCTGTCAGACGATGACGGGATGGCAACTAGGTCAAGCCGTTCCCTCCTGGTTTGGCGGTGAAAACGATGCGCCGTACATCGTTGCGTCAGTCGAGCCGTCCGGACTTCGTCTGGAAGTTTCCGACCTCACCTTGAGACCGGTGGCGGCGCCGCATCGGAACCGGGCGTAACAGCCCGGCCCGCAGGCGTCGCATACGATGGGGCGATCCCTTCATCGGCAAAGCCCCATCCCATGCGTCGCCTCGGCATCACGATCCGCCCATGACCCCGATCCAGCAATGGCGCGCCACGCGCAACCTGCGCCTGCTGCTGCAGACGATCCGCGACCTGGTGGTCTCCATGTGGCCGCCGTTGCTGCTCGGCGGCGGTCTGCTGATCGCGGCCTACTGGTGGCTGGATCCGCAACCGCCGCGCCAGGTGCGCCTGGCCACCGGCCCGGCCGGCAGCGCCTACGCCGGCTTCGGCGAGGGCTACGCGAAAGCGCTGGCACGCGAGGGCATCCAGGTGCAGCTCATCGGCAGCGAAGGCGCGCAGGACGATCTTTCCCATCTGCGCGCGGGCACCGCCGACGTGGGCTTCGTCCGCGGCGGCATGGCCGATCCGGCGGCCGATACCGAGTCCGGCATCGTCTCGCTGGGCAGCCTGTTCTATGAGCCGATCTGGATCTTCTATCGGCGCGATCTCGGCATCGCACGCCGCCAGCGCAGCGGCGAACTGCAGAGCCTGACCCAGCTGCGCGGCCTGCGCGTCAACGTGGACCAGGACGGCAGCGGCGTCCCGCAGATCGTCGAGAAGCTGCTGGCGCTGAACCAGTTGAAGCCAACCGATCTGCGGTTGTCGAATCTGGCGCCCGACGCCGCCGGCGCGGCGCTGCGCGAGGGCCGGCTGGACGCCGCGGTGCTGATCTCGGCGCCGCAAGCCGGCCTGATCCGCGCGCTGCTGCGCGATCCGGCCGTCGCGCTGATGGCCTTCGAGCAGAACGAGGCCTATTCGCGCCACCTGCCCTTCCTGTCCACCGTGACGCTGCCGCGCGGCGTGGTGGACCTGGCGGCCGACGTGCCGCCGCACGACGTGCCGCTGCTGGCCACCACCACCGCGCTCCTCGCGCGCGAGCAGACGCATCCCGCGCTGCGCCAGCTGTTCGCGCAGGCGGCGCTGGGCCAGCACAGCGGGGCCGGCTGGTTCAACGGCGCGCGCGACTTCCCCAACACCCGCACCAGCGAACTGCCGGTCAGCGCCGAAGGCGATCGCGCGATCAACGGCACGCCGCCCGCCTGGGCGCGCTACCTGCCCTTCTGGGCCGGCAATCTGCTGGAACGCATGTGGCTCGTGGTCGGCGGCCTGCTGGTGCTGATGCTGCCGCTGTCGCGCGTGGTGCCGCCGCTCTACACCTTCCGCGTGCGCTCGCGTGTGTTCCGCTGGTACGCACGGCTGCGCGAGGTGGAAGCCAAACTGGAAACCGGCAGCGGCGAGCGCGAAGCCCTGCTCGACGAGCTGGACGAACTGGACCGCGTCACCCACCGCATCGCCGTGCCGCTGTCGTATGCCGAAGAGCTCTACGCGCTGCGCAACAACATCCATGCGGTGCGCAAGCGGCTGCTGGCGCAGCGTTCGCAGCCGACGGACGGAGCGACGAACAGACCGTCGAACGGACCGACGGGCGGACCGGGCGCCTGATCAATGGGCCGCGCGACGGCTTGCAGATCGCCCGCCGAATCTGCGCTTCGTCGCCCTGCCCTTGCCGACGTTGGAGAGACGCAGGAGAGTCGACGCTTTCGACATGAAAGCACGCATGGATCTGCGCACTTGTTTCGGCATTGCCGCCCTGGCCCTCAGTCCGCTGGTCGGAATGGCGAATGTCCGAGTCGCCGAAGGCGAACTGGCCGGTGCAACGGCCGGCAAAGTCGAATCGTTCAAGGGCGTGCCGTTCGCCGCGCCTCCGATCGGCGACTTGCGCTGGCGCGCTCCGCAACCGGCACCCGCTTGGCACGGCGTGCGGGATGCCACGCGTTTCGGGCCCGCCTGCATGCAGGGCGGCAATCCGTGGCCGATCGGAACTCCGGTGGAGGCGCAGAGCGAGGATTGCCTCCATCTCAACGTGTGGCGGCCCTCAGGCGTCGCGGCCACCGCCCGTCTGCCGGTGATGGTCTGGATCCCCGGCGGCGGCTGGACGGACGGCTCCGGCTCGGCGCCCTTGTACGACGGCAGCCGACTGGCGCAGCGTGGCGTCATCGTCGTGACGATCAACTATCGCCTCGGCGCGTTCGGCTTCCTCGCCCATGAAGCGCTGTCTCAGGAAAGCGCGCAGGCGACCTCCGGCAACTTCGGCTTGCGCGATCAGGTCGCGGCGCTCCGCTGGGTGCGCGACAACATCGGGGCGTTCGGCGGCGACTCGGCAAACGTCACCATATTCGGCCAGTCCGCAGGCGCGATGTCGGCCAATCTCCTGAGCGTATCGCCACCGGCGCGCGGGCTGTTTCGACGGGTGATCGGCCAGAGCGGCGCGGTCTTCATCCCGCCCGCGATGGCGGGCGGCGATGCGTTCTGCCTGAAAGGCGCGCAGGCCGAAGGCGCGCGATTCGCGCAGGCGCTGAACGCACCGACCCTCGAGTCGCTTCGCCAAGTGTCCGCGGCGGCCATCGTCGAGGCACAGCGACGTTTCTCCTTCCACTTCATCCTCGACAACGAGATGCTGCCGCAGGAGCCGTGGGCCGTTTATGCCGCAGGCCGCCAGGCGCCGGCCGACATGCTGATCGGCTGGAATGCCGACGAGAGCCAGCTCTTCATCGGCGACCAGCTTGTGACGGCCGCGACGCTGGAGAAGGGCATCGCCGAGATGATCGGTGAGTTCCCCGTGTCGCTGCGCCCCTGGTACCACGCCACAACCGACGTCGAGGCGCGCGCCGCGCGGGCCGCGTTCGAAGGCGACCTGCGCATGGGCTATGACACCTGGACATGGATGCGCTTGCAGGCCAGCACGGGCCGGGGCCGCGTGTTTGCCTACCGCTTCAATCAGCAGCCGCCGGCTCGACCAGGCTCGCCGTGGTTCGGCCTGGGTGCGGCGCATGGCGCCGAATTGCCTTATGTGTTCGATGCACTCGCCATTCCAGGCTGGGCGTCGAGCCGCCCCGATCAGCGACTCGCCCACGTCATGGCGGATTACTGGACCCACTTCGCCAAGACCGGCGATCCCAACGGCGCCGGCTTGCCGAATTGGCCGCGCTACGCCCCCGGTGCGACCGGTCGTCCGCCGCAGGTGATGCTCCTCGGTCCGAAGATTCAGCCGGCGCCGGAGGCCGGCACGGGCCCCTTGCAGGCCATGGATGATCTGTTTCAAGCCGTGCGCGGCAAGGATGCGGCGTCAGCGTCTGTTCGGTAGGCCACACCCCTCACTGTCGAGTTTTTTTACAGTGAGCGCGCCGGGCTGACCCCTCTCGTCAAGTTAGGGATTGCAAATGCGGCCCAACCCCTTTGATCGACCATCGTTTTTTTGTGTTTCCATGAAAAGTGGCACAAAAAATGCTGTCTTGATGATTTTCCAAGGAGAGTCGTCATGCAAAGAAAAAGTCGCACGTTCGGACAGGCACTTGCCGGCTTCCTGGCCGGTGCCGCGTTGTTGATGGCGGGTGGATCCGCCAACGCCGATGTGGTCTACAGCTTCACTGCCAATTCTTCGTACAGCGGGTTTGGCACGGGAGCGTTCAGCTTCACGGTGCCGACGTTCATTTCCACCCCGGACTACATCCCGCTGGCGAGTCTTGACTCGTGCACGACCTCGCTGGGCACCTGCGGTTCCCCGCAAGGCTTCCTGTCCATGTCCGGATACGACACGGTGGGCTTCAGGCCGAATGAGTTCTCGACGGTCTACTACTACTTCGACGCTGGCGTGTTTTCCCAGTTCGGCACCTTCGAGACGGTCCTGTTCGGAACCGAACAACACGGCACGTTGACGATCACCTCCGTGGATGCCCAGGACGTGCCCGAGCCTGCGAGCATCGCGCTGGCCGCGATCGCCCTGTGCGCCGTGGGTGCCGCTCGTCGCCGAGGCGCGAAGCAATGAGCCGTCGTTGATCGAATCGTTGATCGACTGAAACCGGCCCTCGTGGCCGGTTTTTCATTGGTGGGGCGTTCAAATACGGGCCGGCCTTTTCGAGGGTCAGGCATTGCCAGCTCGCTTCGAAAGTGCCCGAAACGGAGATCGCCTTCCGGCTGATTGCGACAGTTCAAGCCGAGAAATTTGCAGCCCGTCGGCGAGCGGTGGGTTCTGGTCTGCGATTCAGGCAGAGTGCCTGGACCGTTGATTCACCCCGCAGCCTCTGCGTCGCACCATGGACCTTTCCGGCATGAAACAAGGCGCCGTTGCGCCGCCATCGAGCCTTGCGTTGTGGGTCCAGCGTGTGGGCGCATCCACCGCAGGTGCCTGGTTCGCCGCCCTGCTGTTCATCGCCCTCCCCTTCGTTGCGGCGAACGTCTGCACGAAACTCTTCATGCCCGACCCGGGTCTGCGGGAGTGGCGCAATCTGATCAAGGCGCTGGTCCTGGTGGCTGGGTTCTGGGCTTACGTCCGGTACTGGGAACGCCGCCCCGTGCGGGAGCTCTCCGCGTCCGGGGCTGGCACCGAACTGCTTGCCGGCCTGCTGATCGGTGGTCTGCTCTTCACCTGCGTGGTGGCCATCCTGAGCGTCCTCGGAGCGTATTCGCTGGAGACGGTGGGAACCCTCGGTGATCTGCGTGCCGTGCTGGTGAGCATGGTGCCGAAGATTGCAGCCGGTGCGGTGATCGAGGAGTTGCTGTTCCGGCTCGTGCTCCTGCGCTTGCTGGAGCGATCGTTTGGCGTCGCCTGGGCGCTGGCGATTTCCAGTCTTCTCTTTGGTCTGGCCCATCTGGGCAACGCAGGAGCGACGCCATTGATCGGGGTCCTGCTCGGGGTGGAACTCGGTCTCCTGTTTGGAGCGGCCTACCTGTTGACCCGGCGCATCTGGTTGTGCACCGCACTGCACTTCGCCTGGAACTTCGTGCAGGGTGCGGTGTTCTCCATCGCGGTCTCTGGTCAGGCGGGAGAGTCCTGGCTCCACGGCACACTGAGCGGCCCCACTTGGTTGACCGGCGGCGCCTTTGGTGCCGAAGGTTCTGTCGTGTCGGTCGTGCTCTGCCTGGCGGCGACAGGCGTCTTGCTGACGCTCGCGCACCGGCGCGGCGGATTCAACAGCACGACGACATCGTGATCCCTCCGAGATCGTTCCATCGCCAGGTTGAACAGCTTCCAGTCTGCGGCAGACGCCTCAGCGGGGCCAGAATTCGGCTTCCGTGAGGCGAGTTCGTCGCCTCACCTCAACCGTGGCTCACCAGATGGCGATTCCCGTCAACATTGGCAAGAGAGGCTTGGTGCAAGCTCTCACCCCTACTTTCCTCCTGCCGGCCTTGTTCTGTGCTGCGGCTGCTTGGGAAGAGACGCCGTTCGGGCCTCTATCGACCACGACGGCAACACTGGAGGTCATGAGCAAGCGCGGGCGCACCACTGGCTCCATGTTCCTGTTCGACGAACATCGAGGCCATTGCGCTGCCAACCTCTGTTTCCGACGCGGTCTGGAAGCCCGCGGCGGCGAGACCTTCACCGTTGAGCGAGACAGCCGCGGCGTTGTGTTTTCCGTTAGCGACCAGCGCGGACAGATTGTTTCTCCTGAAGCCGTGCAGCAGGCGTTTCTGCGCCACCTGGCATGGGGCTCGGCTTGGCTGTCGCTATTCGGATTGGGCGTGGCACGCCTCCTGTCCCGGCGACGGTTCTCCGACGAGTAGCTGAGCCCTGCGCTTTGTCTAAGGTCTGCTCCCATCCTGAAACGCAGGGCTCCTCGCAAGTCTCCTCACAAGATGCCAGCCCTCTATGCAACACGCCCGTCGCAAGCCGGGCGTTTTGTCGGAAGGCGATGGATACGGCGTCAGCCGACGGATCCCGCCATCGGCACAGCAGAGGCCTCAGTCCTCACAGCGCGTATGCGATCTGGCTGCCGTCGGCCGAGCTGTCGCGGCGACCGGTGATGTAGACCGTCGGCAGCTGCTCGCGCTTCACGGAGATGACGACCGGATCCAGCGTCACGATGGACGCGCGCATCTCGCGCTTGGCCTCGGCGTGCACCAGGCCCAGACCAAGCATCACCGTGGCCACGGCGCCGATGGCGATGGCCTTGACGGTCATGGACGTGGCGGAAGCGAGTTGGATGCGGCTGGCGGTCATGTCGTTCTCCTGAGGGCGTCTGCTGTGTCGATGGAGTCAGTGTCGTCATCGGACCTGCGCTCCTCCAGCCCCTCGCGACGAAGCAGCAGCGCTTCGGCGTGAAATGCTGATGCGCCGGACGAGCGGATGCGGCTCTTCTGCGAAACTGGCTATGGTCATGAAGCTTCTCTTCGTCGTGGAGCACGCCTTTCAAATCACTGGACGGGGCTGCGTTCTCGCGCCCGGACCGGCCGCAGCGAATGGCGGTCCAGTGGTGAAAGTTGGCTCGGCAATTCGACTTGAGTTTGGCGATGGATCGGTGCGTGACACACATGTCAAAGGGATCGAGATGCTCAACTATGGCTCGCGTCCCCGGCCCGCAGTCCTCACGGTGCCAATCCTCCTTCCGAACGACCTGAAGAAGGACGACGTTCCTCCCGGAACTCGGGTCTTCCTTCTCCCGGACTGACTGCCGCTCCCGACCTGAACCGATCCACCCAACTCACACATGTCCCAAGCTTCATTCCTGTTTCTGCCCGGCCTCACCGGTGACGGAAACTTCTGGCGCCCGGTCGCGGAGCATTTGACCGGATCCGGCGCCCGGTCCTTCGTGAGTTATCCGGGACTTGGCGCTCAGCCTGCCTCTCCTTCGGTGAACAGTCCTGCCGATTTGCTGACGCTGGCGGAGACAAGATTGCTGGAGCTCGACGGCTCCGTCGTGGTGGTCGCGCAGTCGATGGGCGGCATTCTGGGCGTGCAACTCGCCCATCGTCATCCGGAGCGCATTTCTCGGCTCGTCCTTGTCGCGACCTCGGGGGGTTTCGACGTCCAGCGTCACGGCGCAGTCGACTGGCGAGACGACTTCGTCGAGCGGTTTCCGAGAACGCCGCGTTGGGCGCTTGACCCCGGCCCGGACCTCACGTCGGCGTTGAAGGGGTTGCGCATGCCCGTGCTGTTGATCTGGGGAGACCGCGATGAGATCAGTCCACCGGCCGCCGGCGAGCATCTGGCGTCGTTGATTCCGCAAGCGACGATGCAGGTCGTGCCCGAGGGCGATCACGGATTGGCGGGTCAGTTTCCCGATCAGGTCGCCGCGCTGATCGACGATTTCTTGGTGGCATAGCAGGCACCATGCAAAACGCCCAGCGCGAGCTGGGCGTCCTGTTTGAAGGCGATGGATGCGGCGTCAGCCGACGGATCCCGCCATCGGCACAGCAGTGGCCTCAGTCCTCACAGCGCGGAGGCGATCTGGCTGCCGTCGGCCGA